>NZ_JAVDUS010000001.1:0-614057 GCF_031456485.1 Bacillus sp. 3255 | reverse complement strand
GACACAGGGGCGCCTATTTTGCCGATTTCGGCGCGAATTGGCGCTGAAACATGCAAGTAACGGCGCTGGTGTCCGTTAGAATTCCGCCACGGCCCGAATACGCGGAATAAGGACCGCTGTGTCCGTTAGCCCAACGGGGGAGGCGCTGGCGTTCACCACCGCCGCCCGCACTAACGGACACCACGGCCGCTATTGGCGCGAAAAACAGCCCGATGCGATTCTAACGGACACAGGGGCGCCTATTTTGCCGATTTCGGCGCGAATTGGCGCTGAAACATGCAAGTAACGGCGCTGGTGTCCGTTAGAATTCCGCCACGGCCCAAATACGCGGAATAAGGACCGCTGTGTCCGTTAGCCCAACGGGGGAGGCGCCGGCGTTCACCACCGCCGCCCGCACTAACGGACACCACGGCCGCTATTGGCGCGAAAAACAGCCCGTCACGATTCAAACGGACACAGGGGCGCCTATTTTGCCGATTTCAGCGCGAATTGGCGCTGAAACAGGCAAATAACGGCGCTGGTGTCCGTTAGAATTCCGCCACGGCCAGAATTCGCGAAATAAGGACCGCTGTGTCCGTTAGCCCAACGGGGGAGGCGCTGGCGTCACCGCCGCCGCCCGCACTAACGGACACCACGGCCGCTATTGGCGCGAAAAACAGCCCGTCGCGATTCCAACGGACACAGGGGCGCCTATTTTGCCGATTTCGGCGCGAATTGGCGCTGAAGCAGGCAAATAACGGCGCTGGTGTCCGTTAGAATTCCGCCACGGCCCGAATTCGAGAAATAGGGACCGCTGTGTCCGTTAGCCGCAGGAGGGGGCTCACTTCTTAAGTCTCAAACATCACACGCCCCGTCTGGGATAGATCATATCCTTGGATTGGGCGCAGCTCGTTATGAAACGCTTCCGATTGCAGCACGTCCTTGACGCGCTCGATCCAAGCCAGGTTTTCCGGCTTCTTCAGCATGACAAGGTCGACACGCTCCTGGATGAGCGGAACGAAGTCAACGCCTCCGACCATCGAAGCCGCCTTCTCTATGCCTACCCCGAAATCACCTTCGCCGGTAGCGACTTTCCCGGCCACGCCCATATGATTCGATTCCTCCTGATCGTATCCGAGCAGTTCCCTGTACGAAATGCCATGCAGGCGCAGCTGTTCGTCCAGCAGGACGCGGGCGCCGGAACCTTTCTCCCGGTTAATGAGACGCAGTCCCTTCTTGCCCAGATCGGCCCATCCGTGAAGTCCTTTCGGGTTGCCACGCTGCACATAGAGACCGGCCGATCTGGAAACAAGCCGGATGACGATATAAGAAGAACCGATCAAAATTTTGCGAACATAAGGAATGTTGTACTCGCCTGTATCGCCGTCCAGCAGATGGGTGGAGACAATATCCGTTTCCCCCCGGTACATCGCGATCAGGCTGTCCAAACTTCCTACATAGGAACGCAGCGGTCTGCTGCCAGGCACCTTGCGTTCGATATGTTTGGCCAGAATGTCCAGCGAAATATCCTGGCCGGTGATGACGAGAGCGCTTTTGCCGGAAGGTGCGGCACCGGGCGGTGAAACGGCAACCGCAGGTCCCGCTGGCGGATCGAGGACAGGCGGATCGACGACACGTGAGGAGCTCGTCATCCCGCCTTTGGCGCGGACTTTATACGCTTCGAGATCTGAAGCGTCTACACGCATTTGCTTGCCTACCCGGTAGGCGGGCAGGTCTCCTTTTTTGATGAGGTCATACACGGTCAGTTTGGAGATTTTGAGGAGCTTGGCGATCTCTTCGGTTGTATAGGAAATGTCAGCTGTCATGGTATCCTCCGTAGGCGGTTTCAATAACTCCTATGATAAGCTGATATAACGAGTATGACAATCTGAATATTTTCCTAGAAAATGTACGGTTTATGTAATAGAATATAACAAGATTATTCTATTTATATCTAAATAGATACATAAATGAAAGTGGAGGGGTTACCATGCTCAAAAGAAGACTGTTTAATCATGTTTCGTTATTATTCATTGCTTCCTCCATGCTTTTCACGGGATGTGCAGCGAAAACCAATGAAAGCGCGGGCGCGACTCCGGCAGCGGCATCCATGGCGCCATCTGCGGCGCCATCGGCTCCAGCAACATCGGCGTCCAAGGAGAAAGTGGAGCTGACCATTTCCGCAGCCGCCAGCTTGACCGACGCACTGAAAGAAATTCAAACCAACTACGAAAGCAAACATACGGGCATCAAGCTCAACTACAACTTCGGCGCCTCGGGTGCGCTACAGCAGCAAATCGAGCAAGGGGCTCCGGCGGACATGTTCCTGTCGGCAGCGGCCAAAAATATGAAAGCACTCGTGGATAAAGGACTCATCGACGCCTCCAAGCAAAGCAATTTGCTCCTCAATGAATTGGTGCTGGTCGTTCCTGCGGACGGCAAAGCGGCCGTGCAGAAGGTGGAAGATTTGACGGGCGACGCGATCAAACACATAGCGGTCGGTGAACCGCAAACCGTTCCCGCAGGCGGTTATGCCAAAGAAGCGCTGACGCAAGCGAAGCTATGGGACACTCTTCAAGGCAAAATTGTGCAAGGGAAAGACGTGCGTCAAGTATTGACCTATGTGGAGTCCGGCAATGCCGAAGCGGGTTTCGTCTACAAGACCGATGCGTTAAGCTCCAAAAGTGTGAAGGTTGCGCTTAGCGTCGATCCCAAGAGCTACACGCCGGTCGAATACCCGGCAGGGGTCGTGAAAGCGACGAAGCACAGCCAAGAAGCCGCTGATTTCCATGCCTATCTGCAAACCAAAGAAGCGCAGGACGTTTTCGTGAAATACGGCTTCACCATCCCGGCGAAATGATGGAAGACATCACCTGGGGGGAATTCGCCGCTCCCATTGTGCTTTCACTCAAAGTGGCCGCGGTGTCCAGCCTATTCGTCCTCCTGCTCGGCGGCTTGGCGGCTTGGCGAATGTCGCGGCGTAAATTCCGCGGGAAAGCCTTCGTCGAAACGGCAATTCTGCTGCCCTTGGTGCTGCCGCCTACCGTTGTCGGCTTCATCCTGCTTGTGCTTCTGGGCAAGAAAAGCTGGATCGGCTCCTTATTTGAACGGTTGTTGGGTCTCCCTATCATTTTTACCTGGGGAGCCGCCGTTGTCGCCTCGGTTGTGGTGGCCTTCCCGCTCGTGTACCAAACGATGAAAACAGGGTTCTCGGCCGTCAGCAAAGACCTGGAAGACTCCGGTCGGTCGAACGGCGCGAACGAATGGCAGGTGCTGCGCTATATTACGCTTCCCTTGGCCCGTCGCTCGATTACGTCTGCGTACATTCTGGGCTTCGCCCGGGGACTCGGCGAATTCGGCGCGACGCTCATGATCGCTGGCAACATCCCGCATAAGACGCAGACGCTGCCGACAGCCATCTATATTGCCGTAGAATCCGGCAATCAGACGCTGGCCTGGCTCTGGGCCGGAGCCATTATCGTCATCTCCTTCGGACTTGTGCTGTTCGTCAGCCGCAAAGCCGAATAAATAAACCCTCCGGCTGCCCGTCCAGGCGCATATAGACCGGAGGGTTATTGCTATTTCGGCGGGAGGAGTCGTCTGCTCTGGGACTGGGCGGTGACCAGCTTCCGGTTTGCCTTGAGGGCCACATTGACGCAGCCTCATGTACTTCGGCGGCAAGGGCGCTCTGAGCCAAAGTCTGTATGTGCTTGGCGGCATGGCGGCGGCAGCCGCTTAACGATATGCCGAACACGGACATCTGACCATCAACGTGGCGTTGATGGTTTTTCTTTTGCCGCCGATGGTAATAATGAGAAGTATCCTGCAACAGATGGAGACGCATATGGAACTCTCACTCAACCCGGTCATCCCGTTCGAGCCGGTCAGCACGGAAACGATACCGGAAGGCAAGCAGTGGATCGCCCAAATCAAATGGGACGGGGTCCGGATGCTGACTTATGATGACGGGCACAACGTTCGTCTGGTGAATCGAAGATTGAACGACCGGACGCTCCAATATCCCGAGATCGCGAGTACACGGTCGTATTGCAAGGCGAGCTCCGTCATTCTGGACGGGGAATTGATAGCGCTCAAAGACGGCAGGCCGTCTTTCCATGAAATTATGCGCCGGGACGGCGTCCGCAACGCCAAAAATTTGCCCCTGGCGATCAAATCGGTTTCCGTCGTGTATATGATCTACGATATTTTGTTCCTTAATGGCAAATGGCTTGTGGATGAAGAGCTGCAGGAGCGGCAGCGAATATTGTCGGAAGTGATTCATACGAACGAAACCATCCAGCTCGTTCCGAATTACCCGGATGCCGATGCCTTATTCGCCGTCATGAAGCAGCATGATATGGAGGGTGTCGTGATCAAGGATTTGCAGAGCAAATACTTAATCGGGGGCAAGGACAAGCGCTGGATGAAAAAGAAGATCGTTCACGATCTCATCGCCGTCGTAGGCGGGGTAACCAAGCGAGGCCAATTGGTCAATGCGCTGATGCTGGGGCTCTATGACGCTTCCGGCCAGCTGTGGTACATCGGACACGCCGGGACGGGCAAGCTGACGCAGCAGGATTGGCGATCGCTGACGGACGTCGTGAACGGGATGACGATTGGCAGCAAGCCGTTCGTCAACGCGCCGGAGAGATCCAAAGATGCCATCTGGATCGAACCGCGCATCACGGTGAAAATCAACTACATGGAATGGACGCGGGACAGGAACTTGCGTCAGCCGAGCATACAGGCAATCGTGACCGCCTCTCCGGAGGAATGCAGCTTCAACCAGCTCTAACAAAGAATAAGCGCCTGTCCAGGGGCCGCCCCGGCTCCATGGATAAGCGCTTATTGATCGTTATGAGACAGGTTCTTTCACCTTTTTGGCCCGCGACTTCTTCGGTTTCTTCTCTTCTTGAACGGTTGCATCCGGGGCTAGCGTCACCTTGCCGTCGTCATCCGCCGATTTCGTGGCATCGAGGCTCGCTTGCAGCGCGGCCATGAGATCGATGACGCTCGTTTTCTGCAGAGCAGGCGCGGCTTGCACTTCTTCGCCGGCGATTTTGTGCTCGATGGCCTCGAGCAAGCGTCCCCGGTATTCGTCCTTATATTTCTCCGGTTCAAAAGGGGAGGACAGCTGGCTGATCAGCATCTTGGCCATTTCCAGCTCGCGTTCGTTGACGGTCACCTTCTCAGGCAGATTGGGAACCTGCGAGATTGGCCTGATTTCATCGGGATAGAAGATGGTCTCCAAGGCCAGGCAGTTCTCGATGACGCGGATCGCAGCCAGTGAGCTTTTGGAGCGAATGGATACTTTGGCGACGCCGATTTTGCCGGTTTGGCGCATAGAGTCCAGCAGCAGATTATAAGCGCCTGCTCCCGTATCCCCGGGGCCTAGATAATAGGTTTTTTGAAAATAAACCGGATCGATATCCGTCAAGTTGACGAAATCCAGAATCTTGATCTCTTTGTTCGCCTCTCCGGAGATGCTTTCCAATTCATCCTTCTCGAAAAGGACAAAACGCCCGGGCTCGTACTCGTAGCCTTTCGTAATTTCGTCCCATTCTACTTCTTTCTCGCAAGTCTGGCATTTGCGCACATAAGCTAGAGGGGTAATGCAAGTTTTATGAATGTATCTCATGGAGATGTCTTTATCTTCAGTAGCCGAAAACATTTTCACTGGTACATGGACGAGCCCGAAAGAAATGGCGCCTTTCCAAACCGTATGCATCGCGTAATTCCTCCCCAATGATATTCGTTATTGTACTAGTATTCTCTTGATTTTCTGCCTTTATACGGCAGTGAATAAGAGAATGGATTTCGGGCGGCGTGGGCACGTTAAAGATGCAAGTTGATTGCCATAGGGCTTGTCAAAGTACGCTTAAGGAGGGATTTACGGATGGCACAAGATTCAAATGCAACCCAAGATACAAGCGATCAAGGAAAAGATGAGCATTTCATGGACATCGATCGGATGATTAACGAAGGCTTGGGCGGAGGCAACGTTACCATGCATAACGGATTGATCGAATCCACGACCACGGATACGATGGATCATCCGGAATCCGTATTGGACGAGCCATGAACCTTCATCGCGCTCAAGAAATTTTAGCTGCCGACGAGAAGATTACGGTTGAACTGAACGGCGTTCCGGTATGGATCGATAGTGTCGATGCCGGCAAAGCGCTGGCCAAAGTTCATGCCGAAGAGAATCCGGCCGATGCTAAGCTGGTAGCCGTGCAGGAGCTCGAAGAGGTCCGCTAAGGCGTCAGGAAGCCCGTTCCCTATGTGGGGAGCGGGCTTCCTGACGTTCGTGGGGGCTAACGGACACAGGTGCCGTTGTTCGCTGAAAATCGGCCGCTTGGACAATGTAACGGACACAGATGACGTTATATACGCCTATGAGCTTGATGATGTCCGATATATCGGCATATAAGGTCTTTGGTGTCCGTTAGCACGGAAACAAGGCGCTTCAAGCTTGATTAGCGGCCTCTGTGTCCGTTACAACCGGGGCTCGGTCAGAGTCGCTGTTCCCTTGGTTGATCCCCGGGGCCCGGCCCAACCCGGCCCGGCCCAACCCAACCCGGAGCATGGCGAGCTTGTACCGGCCGGGAAACCGCCATTGCTATCGCAGTAAGACGAAGGCTATAATAGGAGCAGCACGCGCATTCGGAAAGAAAGGGATGAGATCACTGGCTCAAACCGCATATACGTACTATTCCCGGCAGGAGGCAGATACCGACAAGCTGGGGCAGCTGCTGGCCGGCCGCCTGCATCCCGGGGCTGTTCTTACGCTGGACGGCGATCTGGGAGCAGGGAAAACGAGGTTCTCGCAAGGATTCGCTAGAGCGATAGGCATTCAGGAAACGGTGAATTCGCCGACGTTTACGATTATCAAAGAATACGAGGGAGCGCAGCTTCCTTTCTATCATATGGATATGTACCGCATTTCCCAAGAGGAGGCGGACGAGCTGGGGCTCGAAGATTATTTCTACGGGGCAGGCGTTACGCTGATCGAATGGTCGAGCCTTATCGAAGATCTGCTCCCGGCAGAACGGCTTGCGATTACGATTTCTTTGCAAGAGGATCAAACCAGAGTGTTTCACCTGACGCCATACGGGGAGCCGTACGGCAGTTGGTGTGTACAGATGAAGGAGAACGGACAACTACAATGACAGAACGGACAAAGCATACAGGCCGATGCTTAGCCATCGACACATCCTCCTCGGCAATGACGGTAGCCCTATTAGAAGACGGCAACCTGCTGGGCGAGGTCAGTTCGCACGCCGAACGAAACCATTCCATCGGGCTCTTGCCCCATATCGAGGAGCTGCTGGCCTCCCGGCAGCTGAAACCGAAAGATCTGCAAGCTGTCGCTGCCGGCGTAGGCCCAGGCTCCTATACCGGCGTCCGGATCGCCGTCTCCGTGGCCAAAACATTCGCCTGGTCGCTGGGTCTTACTCTCATAGGCATATCCAGTTTGGAAGCGATGGCGCTGGGCGGAGCCGACAATCGGCTTGAAGTTCCTGCGGACGGTCTCACATGGGTCGTCCCGCTCCTGGACGGACGGCGCAAGCAGGCGTTTACAGCCGTGTATGCGTACGAAGGCGCTTCTCCGCTTGCTGCAGAGGGAGATCCCGATGCATCATGGCGCGAAGTGCTGCCGGACGGCATTCGCGTCATCGGGCCGTGGCTGGCACAGCTGCGCTCGGCGGCAGCGCAGGCGGGGCCGGGACAAGCGCCCCGCAGCATCCTGTTCGTAGGCGAAACAGAAGGCTTCGAGGCGGAGCTTGAGCAATTCGCGCAAGACTGGCCAGGGAATTGCGAACAGCTTAGCTACGGAATCGAAGCCCAATATATCGGCAAGCTGGCTAATCCGCGCTTGGCTCGCGGGGAGCGTGCGGACGTGCACACCTTGGTGCCGAACTACACCAGACTCCCGGAAGCAGAGGCGAACTTACTGGCTGGCGTCCAAATGAAGAAAGGGGAGAGTTGATTCGTGGAACAACATCAACCGCATATGACGGAAGAAACGTTGGTTTTTCGCTCCATGCAATTGGAGGACATCCCCTACATTTGTGAAATCGAACAAGAGGCTTTTACAACCCCATGGACTAGAGGGGCTTTCGAGAACGAATTGACGAACAATCAGTTCGCTCATTATATGATTATGGATGCCGGCGGCGAGGTTGCCGGTTACGGCGGCATGTGGCTCATCATGGAGGAAGCGCATGTGACGAACATTGCCGTCAGGAACACGTATAGAGGGCGCAAGCTCGGGGAGCGTCTGCTGCGGGAATTGATGAAAACGGCAGCCTTCCTGGGAGCGATCCGGATGACGCTGGAAGTGCGGGCATCGAACTATGTCGCGCAGAATTTGTATGAGAAAGTCGGCTTCCGCTCCGTCGGTGTGCGCAGGGGTTATTATACGGACAACCGGGAGGACGCCGTCATCATGTGGGCGGATTTGCCCAAGAGAAGGAAGGATAGTCTCGGATAATGAGGCTTCGGCAGGTGAACCATTGTGACTATACAGAATGAACAACAGATGAATCAGGCAGGTCAGGAGCCTGTCTATATTTTGGCCATAGAAACGAGCTGTGACGAAACTTCAGTAGCGATTGTCGAAAATGGCAAAATCATCCGCTCGAACGTCGTCTCGAGCCAAATCGAAACGCATCAGCGCTTCGGCGGCGTTGTGCCGGAGGTGGCTTCCCGGAAGCATGTGGAGTCGATCACCTGGATGCTGGAGGAAGCCGTGGAGAAGGCGGGCGTGTCGCTGCAGCAGCTGTCCGCGATTGCCGTAACAGAGGGCCCCGGCCTGATCGGGGCGCTGCTGGTCGGTGTCGTCGCGGGTAAAGCGCTCGCCTGCGCCTTGGGGCTGCCCTTGATCGGCGTGCACCATATTGCCGGTCATATCTATGCGAATCAACTCGTGCATGAGCTGGAATATCCGCTCCTCTCGCTCGTCGTGTCCGGCGGACATACGGAGCTGGTACTTCTGGAGGAGCCGGGCCGATTCCGGATCATCGGGCGCACACGCGACGACGCGGCAGGCGAAGCGTACGACAAGATCGCCCGTGCGATGGGCCTGCCTTATCCGGGCGGCCCGCACGTGGATCGGCTCGCGCATGAGGCCGATTCCGAAGTGAAGCTGCCTCGTTCGTGGCTGGAGGCGGATTCCTACGACTTCAGCTTCAGCGGTCTCAAATCCGCTGTGCTGAACGTCGTCAACCAAAGCAAAATGCGCGGCGAAACCGTCCAAACCGCGCAAATCGCCAAAGGCTTCCAAGCCTCCGTCATCGACGTGCTTGTCGAGAAAGCGGCCCGCGCCGTGCGGGAGTTCGGCGCGAAGCAGCTGCTGCTCGCGGGCGGCGTCGCCGCGAACAGAGGCTTGCGCACCGCGCTGGCCGAGCGCTGCGCGCAGCTGGACGTGCCGCTGCTGGTGCCGCCGCACAGCCTCTGCACGGACAATGCGGCGATGATTGCCGCCGCTGCGTTCCTCAAGTGGGACAAGCAGGAATTCGATACGATAGAGCTTAAAGCGGAGGCACAGCTGAAGCTGGAAGAGTGGTAAGTTCCACGCTGCTCAGCAAAATTTAACAATTTTCAGATAACTGTATTGACTTTGCCGTGAACGCATATTATAATCACAATCAATACTTTTGAAACGCTAAGAACGGGAATAGTACGGACCCTCAGTTTCGCTCAGAGAGCTGTGCGCTTGGTGAAAGCACAGACGAAACGTGACCAGAACTCGCCCGGGAGCGGTAAGGCTGATCAGGATGCCAAGGATCCGGCACCAAGTAGGTCTTGACGGTTGACCCCCGTGATCGGGTACACGAGTGGTTTCGAGCTAACAGCTCGGATCAATGAGAGTGGTACCGCGGAAGGTTCAGGCCTGTCGTCTCTTTTATAGAGATGGCAGGTCTTTTTGGTCGTTCTAGACGGCTGCCCCACCGCCATGCACCTCTGCCTTAGCTGCATCTCTTTCCGTGCAGTTCCGCCGATTGAGACTAGTCAGCCGCAACATACGGCGAATTTACCGAATTTTCTTGAAATTGAACGCGGGAGCCCGTATTTACTGCAGGAAATACAGGGAACTCTACCGAATCGCAGCTATTCGTCAATCACACCACATATCAACCATCTGAACATAGAATAAACGCAATGAACAAGAGTAGTAAGGGCTCACCTCCACGGTACAGAAAGCTGCGGGTCGATGCGACGCAGACCGGGAATGCCCCGAACTCGCTTGGAAGCGGTCATGCTGAGCGGCATAGCTAATGCTGTTAGGCACGAACGGATGACCTCCGTGATCGGGTGACATGACCGGCTGCATCTTGGCCGGCAATGTCTGAGGTGGGCTCCGCACGCGGAGTCAACAAGAGTGGTACCGCGCTGGGTGAAGACCCGTCGTCTCTTATATGGAGATGGCGGGTCTTTTTGTTGTTGTAAAGTACAAAAGCGAGAGCGCCTGTCGACCTGTTGGACTTGTCCATAAGGCTGCTCCGACATTCATCATCGCCAGCAGCGTCTGGCTCACATTCGAGGAGGAATATAACCATGGAACATCAAACTAACCGCCGCATTCGTATTTTCGATACAACACTGCGTGATGGAGAGCAAGCGCCGGGCGCTTCGCTGTATCCGGAGGAAAAGATTCGCATCGCCAGACAGCTGGCCAAAATGGGTGTCGATACGATCGAGCCCGGCTTCCCGATCTCGAGCCCCGGCGACTTCCATGCGGTGCAGCAAATATCCCGCGAGCTGCACGGCGTCGAGATTTGCGGATTCGCCCGCGCGATGAAAGCCGACATCGACGCAGCGGTCAAAGCAACGCAGGATGCCGCATCGCGCCGGATTCACATGTTTCTGTCTTCGTCGGACATCCACCTGGATTTCCAACTGCGCAAATCGCGCCAGCAGGTCGTGGAGATGGCGCGCACGATGGTTGCGTATGCCAAGCAATTCGTGAATAACATCGAATTCTCGCCGATGGACGCTACGCGGACAGGGGATGAATTCTTGTTCGAAGTTCTGGAGGCCGTTATCGCGGAGGGCGCCACGATTCTCAACATCCCGGACACCGTCGGATACGCGCTGCCGGAAGAATACGGAGCGATGTTCCGCCGAGTACGCCAGAGTGTAAGAGGCGGCGATACGGTCGAATACAGCGCTCATTGTCACAACGATCTGGGGCTTGCCGTTGCGAACTCTTTGGCTGCTATTGCCGCCGGCGTTACCCATGTGGAGGTTACGGTCAACGGCGTCGGTGAGCGTGCGGGGAACTGTTCGCTGGAAGAACTGGTCATGGCGATTGAGACCCGTAAGCAAACGATGGGCGTCGAGACGGGCATTGTGAGCAGCGAAATTTTCAACACGTCTAAGATGGTTTCCCGCATCATGGGCTTCCCGATCGCCTACAATAAACCGATCGTCGGCCGGAATGCGTTCCAGCACGAAGCGGGCATTCATCAAGACGGTTTGCTGAAAAACCGCAGCACGTACGAAATCATGGATCCGGAGAAGCTGGGCATTCCACGCTCGATGATCATTCTGGGCAAGCACTCCGGCCGCCATGCGCTGAAGCACCGCGTAGGTCAATTCGGTATCGAGCTGACCGGTGAAGAGCTGGATACGCTGTATACGAAGTTCAAGGAAAAAGCCGACGAGCAGAAGATGGTTACCGACGATCAGCTGCTGGAGCTTGTAGGTACAACGGTTGAAGGCCAGATGGAGCCGTTCACGCTGACGCATGTGCAGGTCGTATCCAGCAGTGACCGCAACCGGGTCGCTTCCGTGGCCGTCAGGAACAACCAGACGGGAGTCGAGAGCGTCTACTCGGGCACAGGCGAAGGACCGATCGAAGCGATCGTGCAAAGTCTTCGTCAAGCGGTGCCGATGACCGTGGAGTTCTCCGATCTGGAGCTGCATTCGCTATCCACAGGGGAGAAAGCAACCGGTGAAGCGGAAGTGACCATTTCCGTCGATGGCCAGACGTATAAGAACACCGGTATCGACCAAGATGTGCTCGTTGCAGTGGCGAAAGCATTCATCTCGGCCTGCAACCAAGCCATTCGCATGCAGGGGCAGGGCGCTCCGGAATCGACATCCGAGGTCACAACGGCTTCTTAAGGGGACAGATTCACTTGAATTGTGAGAAAACTTAGTTATATACACAACTTGTGAGCAAAGTTATCCACATACCCTGTGTACAATGTGAACAACTATAAGAAATCCCCATAGATCAACGATTTTAAGGGGGAAAAAAATCGGATAACTTTTGAACAGGTTTTTGGGGATAATGTGGATAAGTTTGTGGAAAAATGCAAAAAATCGCAGGGGGAGGCGGGTTTAGCCTCCCTTTTTTCATGTGGATAACCATGTGTGTAAGAATTGGGGGTGACAAATCGTCTCCTAAATTATCGGAACAATTCGGCATTGGATACTTTCACCGCTTGAGGAAAAAGCTATAACCAAAAAACGGGCGGGAGAATTCGTATGAAATTAAAAATAATGATTTGTCTTGTGGGTATCTTGAGTTTCGTACCGGAGTTGTCCACATACGGGATAGCTGCCGGCGCCGAGGCGACTTCAACGATTCAACGTGCACAGGGAGTAGCGGCCGAAGCCCAAGTGTCTTTCAGCCCTAATGAAAGATTCAAGAAAGTGACGGTCATTGCCATTCCCTGCTTTTCGTTCCTGGAGCTGAGACCCGAGCGGTTGGGAGCTATGCCGCATATTCGGAAGCTGACAGAGGTCGGAGCTATCGGCGGGATGAATATTCGAACGGCTGCTCGTTCAATGCGGGATGTCTACAGCTCGCTTGGGGCTGGGGAAGCGCTCACCGGACTTCCGGAGCTGCAAGCTTTGGAAGCTGAGGATATGAGGCTTGGCGTCCGTGCTACAGAGCTTAGGGAACGGTATATGGGCCCGGCGCAAGAGGATGTGCTTGGCGCCGCAGCAGCAGGGGCACTGCTAGTTCCCGATCTGCCCAAACTGAAGAGGCTGAATCAAGATCAACTGTATGGGGCGGGGATGCTGGGGGATTTGCTGAAAGGATATGGGATTCGGCGCACCGTCCTCGGCAGCAGCGATTTGGACCAAGGCGCCCATGTTGAATTCAAACAGCTGCGCCGCTATGCGCCTCTCATGCTGATAGATTCCAATGGGATTGTGGATAACGGGACTCTGGGGGATGAAGCGATGGCTGCGGCTGTGGATAGACCCTACGGGATGCGTACCGATTATGCACAGCTTCTTCAGTGGTGGAAAAAAAGAATGCCATCCAGCTTCACGCTCATTGAATTAGGCGATCTGTACAGGCTGAACGCTGACAAAAGTCATTATGACACGGACCGCTGGGAGGAACTGAAAGGTAAGGTGCTGCAAGAGATAGATGCCTTTCTGGGCCAGCTAATGGAGGAAGTGCAGACAGATCAGGACAGCTTGTGGGTATTCTCGCCGGAGGTGAGCTCGGAAGCGGCAAGGGAAAAGGCTTATCTATCGCCGCTTATTCATTATACGGGGGAGAGCGGCATGCTCGTATCGGAATCTACCCGCCGCAAAGGCGTTGTGACCTTTCAAGATTGGACAAGCTCACTGCTGGACGAGTTCAAAATTCCGCAGCCGCCAGGATTGAGCGGCATCCCGCTGGCAGCTTCCTCCGCAACCGGGGGGCTCGCCGAGCTGCTGCTTGATCAGAACAGCATGCGAATGATTTACCGCAGCCGTCCGTATTTGCTGTATCCATTCGCAACTTATGAGATGTTCGTTTTGCTGGGAAGTTTGCTTTATGCGCTTTGGCTGAGAAGGCGCGGGGAAAGCCTGGGGCAATTCAGCGGGTATGGACTGATCCGCACGCTGCTGTTATCGCTGCTGACGGCGCCGGCCGTCATGCTGGTCCTGGGCTGGGCCGCCGCTCCTCTGACGGCAATAGCGGGGATACCCGCGGCAATGGCTATGCTTGTGACCGGTTTCGTGCTGGGGAGCTTGGCGCTTGCCCTTTTGCTCCAAAACTGCACGGAAACTAAGGCCATGATGGGCATCGGTCTCGGGCTTGCCGGAATCATTACGCTCGATACGTTCACAGGGGCGCAGGCTATGAAATATTCCGTGCTAGGCTACGACCCGATGATCGGCGCCCGTTATTACGGCATCGGCAACGAATACATGGGCGTCCTCATCGGTGCGCTGGTGCTCGGCGTGACCGCCGCCTTGCAGCGCCGTCATGCCGCAGGCGGCGCTGTAAGGCGTGGGGCCGGCGCGGCTGCCGGCACCGCGTTCCTGCTCGTGACGGCCGCCTTGGCGGCACCGTCACTCGGAGCGAACGCGGGCGGCGCCCTGAGCGCTGCGGTCGCCTTCGGCATCGCCGGCGTGCAGTGCTTCGCCGACAGCCGCTGGCGCGAGCTGAACCTAGGCAGGGGCACGGCCCTGCTGACGGTGCTGCTCGCGCTCGGGGTCGGGGCGCTGTGGCTGCTCAACAGCGCCGATTCTCCCGCGGCGTTCGCGCGGGAGAGCCATGTCGGGCGCGCGTTCCACGCGCTGCGCGAAGGGCGGTTCGATCAGATCGGGCATCTGATCGTGCGCAAGCTGCGGATGAATGTGCACCTGCTTCGGGCATCCGCTTGGAGCAAGGTCCTCCTCACGAGTCTCTTCGTGATGGCGGTGCTGGTGCTTCGCCCGCGCGGCAGGCTCCGCGTGTGGCAGCACGAAAACCCGTACTGGATGTACGGGTTCTCAGCCAATATGATCGGAGCCATCGCAGCGCTGCTGCTCAATGACTCCGGTATTGTGGCCGCAGCGACGATGATCGTCTTCGTCGCCGTGCCGATGCTGCTGCTGCGGCTGCGGGAGCTGGCGCCGTCTTCTTAGACGAGCAGCGCCTCCCACTCCTCATAGCAGCCTGCTAGCATACTCTTGCGCTTATCCACCTCGGCCTGCTTCTCCTGCACGAGGACGTAGTTGTTGTACACGTCCGGATCGGCAAGCTCCGCCTCCAGCGCGGAGACTTCGTCTTCCAGCCGGGCGATGTCGAGCTCTAGCTGCTCCAGCTTGCGCTGGCGGCTGCGTTCCTCGCGCTTGGCCGCTTTGTCCGCCTCGTACCCGCCGGCGGCGGCGGGTTCATTCTTGGCCGCCGCTCCGCCGGCCGCCTTCTTCTCCGCCTCTTTGGCCAAGCGCTTGGCTTCAATCTCCGCCAGCTCGGCTTTCTTTTCCACATAATCGTCGTAGTTGCCGAGATAAGCGGTGAGCCCGTCTTTTTGCAGATCGAGCATGCTCTCCGCCATTTTATTCAGGAAGTAGCGGTCATGGGAGATGAACAGAAGCGTTCCCTCATAGTCGATCAAAGCCGACTCCAGCACTTCTTTGCTGTACAGATCAAGATGGTTGGTAGGCTCATCGAGGATGAGGACGTTCGCTTTCTGCAGCATGAGCTTGGCCAGAGCGACCCGGGCCTTCTCGCCGCCGCTCAGCGCAGCGACCTTCTTGAACACTTCCTCGCCGCTGAACAGGAAATTCCCCAGCACGGTGCGAATGCGCGCCTCCTCCAGATGAGGGTACGCGTTCCATACTTCCTCCAGGACGCTGTTCGCCGGGTTCAGCCCTGTCTGCTCCTGATCGTAGTAGCCGATCGTGACGCCTGTGCCCCACTTGAACGTGCCGGCATCGGGTTGGTGTTGGCCGATTAAAGTTTTGAGCAGCGTCGATTTGCCGACCCCGTTGGGTCCGATGAGCGCGGCCGTCTCCGAGCGGCGAAGCTGGAAGGAGACCCCGTCGAGCAGCCGGTTTATCCCGTCATAGGAAATCGCCAGACGATCGACCTGCAGCACTTCTTTGCCTGATGTATGCTCGATTTCGAAAGAGAACGAGGCGCGCTTCAAATCGCCCATCGGCTTGTCGAGCCGGTCCATCTTCTCCAGCTGCTTGCGGCGGCTCTGAGCTCTCTTGGTTGTCGAAGCACGCACGATGTTGCGCTGCACGAAATCTTCCAGCTTCGCGATCTCCTCCTGCTGCTTCTCGAACTGCTTTAGTTCGATTTCGTAATTCGCTTCTTTAATTTCGATGAACCGGGTGTAGTTCCCGGTATACCGCTTGGCGGCATGACGCTCGATTTCGTAGATGGAAGTGACCAGCGCATCCAGGAAGAACCGGTCATGGGATACGACGAGAATCGCACCCGGATATCCACGGAGATATCCCTCCAACCAGGTTAAGGTTTGAATGTCCAGATGGTTCGTCGGCTCATCGAGCATGAGCAGGTCGGGCTCTTCGAGCAGCATTTTGGCTAGGGCCAGCCTTGTTTTCTGCCCGCCGCTCAACGTTTGCACGAGGGTATCCGGCGAGAATTCGCCGAAGCCCATCCCGTGAAGAATGCCGCGAATTTTCGCTTCGATTTCGTAGCCGCCCTGCTCGCGGAACCAATCGGAGCGCTGGGCGTACCGGTTCATGGTGGTCTCGTATTTCTTCTCGTCGTTGATCAGAGCAGGGTCGGACATCTGCGCCTCCAGGTCACGCAGCTCCTTCTCGGTCTCCAGCAGGGTACTGAACACGCTGAGCAGCTCGTTCCAAATCGTTTTGTCCGTTTGGAGTCCGCTATTTTGTTTGAGATAACCGATCTTCGTTTCTTTGGCTTTGAAAATGTCGCCGCTGTCATAGGACATCTCACCGGCAATAATCTGTAGCAACGTAGACTTCCCGGCGCCGTTCACGCCGACGAGACCAATGCGTTCTTTATCTTCGATTTGAAGCGTTATATTGGAGAGTACGGAACGTACTCCATAGCTTTTGGAAATGTTCGAAACTTGTAATAGCATCTGCTGCTGCCTCCTGCTTATTAATGAAGGAATCTGTGTGAGCCCGCCGTCTGGCGGCTGATAATCCCATCAATTCACTAGTATACACCATGCGTGAAGACATCGTATGCTTAATTTTGCATAGATGTTGGGGGGATGGGGAATGGCGGTTTCCAGGACGCGGCTTGCCAGATTTGCCGGTTTGTTCGTTCTTTTCTACATAATTAGTGCGCCGAATGCAGACATCGGACGAGGCTATTCTTCTGCGCTGAGTAAGCCGGCTGCTCTAGCCCAGGCCTCTTCTCTCACAATTATGACATTTAATATGCGCCACGGCCAGGGGATGGATGATAAAGTCGAATTAAGTCGAATTGCGGATCTTATCCGCGAATCCCGCGCCGACGTCATCGCCCTGCAGGAAGTTGACCGATTCCGGCTGCGCAGCGGGTTCGTGGACCAGGCCGAGGAGCTTGCGAAGATGCTGGGGATGGATATGCGCTTTGCTCCAAGTCTAACCTACACCGTTGGGCAATATGGCAATGCCATTCTGAGCCGTTATCCGATTCTGGACAGCTCCTGGACGCTGCTTCCGGGCAGCAAGGAAAGGCGAAGCCTGCTCACGGCAACGGTTAAGATCGGTTCGGAGGAGGTTCATGTCGCGACGACCCATCTGGGTCTTTCGCAAGAGGACCGGAAGCTCCAGCTTTCCCGAATTGCGGACGTGTTAACCTCCACGGAAGGTTTGCTTGTCGTCGCCGGCGATTTTAATATGGAAGAGGATGCTTTTCCGCTAAAAATGAACAGAATAAACATAATGAGCG
This sequence comes from Bacillus sp. 3255, assembly GCF_031456485.1. Lineage (NCBI taxonomy): Bacteria > Bacillati > Bacillota > Bacilli > Caryophanales > Bacillaceae > Bacillus > Bacillus sp. 3255. The sequence goes on along the minus strand of NZ_JAVDUS010000001.1, from coordinate 596,464 downwards.
TTCCGCTCGGCCAAACGGAGCACGGCACTTTCGCAGACGGTGCAACGATCGATTACATTTTCACCAATCTGCCGAATGCCGGTTCCGCATGGACGATTCGGACGAATGTCTCGGATCATGATCCGGTCATTGCGCGCGTCGAACTGGGGTCCGCAGCGCGAGTATAGTTTTTTTCCTTGTTTATGTTAAAATGGGGGAAACACTCTTCGTTAGGAAGGGCTGAGCCTGTTATGAATATTCGTGAAAGAAAAATTGAATTGCGTAAGGACATGGAACAAATCCGCTCCTCGATTACGCCCGAAGAACGGGAAGAGAAGCAGCTTCGCATACATGAACGAATGACCAAGCTTTGTACCGAGAGGCTTCTGGGGGCTCGGCATGAAGAGGCGTCCGTTCCTTCAACGATTATGACTTATATGCCATTTCGGTCCGAGCCTGACGTTGCCCCGCTCATGGAATGGTGCTGGCAGCAGGGAATTCGTGTGCTTGTGCCGAAGGTTGTAGTAGATACGAAGACAATGAATTTGCATATCATCCATACTTACGATGATTTGGAAAGCGGAGCTTGGGGAATCCGAGAGCCGCGCAGCGATGTTCCTGTAGAGGATGACCTGTCCACGATTTCCATGATTGTGGTGCCGGGTCTAGCCTTCGATATGGACTTCGGCAGACTGGGCTATGGCGGCGGCTTTTACGACAGGTTCATGCAGCTGTTCGCTGCGCGCGGGTTGAAGCGTCCTTTCGCGGTCGCGGCAGCCTTCGACAAGCAGCTGATTCCCGCGGTTCCTTCTTCCTGGCATGATTTCCGGGTTGACGGCATTGTCACGGAGAGTAAAATGGTGTTCAAATCCCAATCCTGAAGAGGTGAAACAGTTGCCGGATTCTCCATTAACGCATTTTAACGACCAGGGACGAGCCCGCATGGTTGATATTTCCGATAAAGCGGAAACGAAGCGCACGGCGACGGCCCGCTCTACCCTAGTCATGCAAAGCGAGACGCTTGCCTTGATTAAGCTGGGTAAAATGAAAAAAGGCGACGTGCTGGCCGTCGCGCAGGTGGCCGGTATCATGGCTGCCAAGAACACGTCAGACTGGATCCCGATGTGCCATCCTATTGCACTATCGGGCGTCGATATTCAGTTTGCCGATAATGGCAACAATGAACTCTACATAGAAGCTACTGTGCGTACGACGGGGCCTACAGGCGTGGAGATGGAAGCCCTGACGGCGGTATCCGCGGCAGCGCTGACCGTCTATGACATGTGCAAAGCCGCCGAGAAGGGCATGATCATCTCTTCCACGATGCTGGTTACCAAAACAGGCGGCAAAAACGGGGATTTTCACCGAAACGAAGCTTGACGGTTTGATAGCGTCGGGCGATGCTTAAGAGGTAAGGGGTTATCTCATTCAGTTAACAAGGGAGAGGTGACGAAGGATGCACTGGAAAGTTGGGATTTTGACAGCCAGTGACCGCGGTTACCGAGGAGAACGAGAAGACACTAGCGCTCAGGTAATCCGCGAGCTCATTGAAGAGGAAATTCAAGGTGAGATCATCGAGTACCGGGTGGTTCCGGACGAGATGGACGAAATTATGGCTTCATTAATCGAAATGACGGATTATTATCAGGCCGATCTGATTCTGACGACGGGCGGTACGGGGCTCGCTCCCCGGGATGTGACGCCGGAGGCGACGCTGAACGTGATCGACCGGGTTGCACCTGGCTTTGCGGAAGCGATGCGCATGATCTCGATGCAGAAGACGAAGAAAGCGATGCTCTCCAGAGCGGTATCCGGCATTCGCGGCCGCACCCTGATCATTAATTTGCCGGGCAGCCCGAAAGGCGTGCAGGAGAATCTGATGGCGATTATCGATCAGCTTCCTCATGCGCTGGGCATTCTGACAGGCAAAGAAGGTGACCATGGGTGAGTGAGAGCAAAGTCGGTTCCATGCTGCGCGAAGTCAAGGTGGAAGAGGCGATCGGCATGATTCTGCCACACGATCTGACGCAGATTCTGCCCGGCGAATTCAAGGGACGCTTGTTTCGCAAAGGGCATCAAGTGACGGAGGCGGATATTCCGGCGCTGCTCAGCATCGGCAAAGAGCATATCTACGCAATGGAGCTTCAGCCCGGCTATCTCCATGAGGATGAGGCGGCGCTGCGCATGGCCAAGGCGGTCGCGGGCGACGAGCTGATGCTCACCGAGCCGCATGAGGGCAAAGTGAACGTGAAATCGCCGATTCACGGCTTGGTCCACATCGATAAGACGTTCGTCGACAGCGTGAACGCCATCGATGAGGTCGTGATGTCCACGATTCGGACGAACACGGTGGTGAAGGAAGGCGCTTCGCTCATCGGGACGCGGGTGATCCCGCTTATAGTGGACGAAGCGAAGGTGCTGGAGGTGGAGCGGATCGCCGCCGCTCGCCGGGCCGAGGGCTTCACCCTGCTGGCGGTGAAGCCGTTTCGCAAGCTGCGCGTAGGCGTCGTGACGACGGGCAGCGAGGTGTACAAGGGCCGAATCAAGGACAAGTTCGGCCCTGTCGTCAAGGAGAAGGTCGCGCAGCTCGGCTCCGAGGTGGTGGACCAACGCTTCGCGCTGGACGACAGCGAAGCGATTGTAGGCGAGATCCGCGCGCTGCTGGCGCAGAACGTGGATCTGGTCCTGGTCACGGGCGGCATGTCCGTGGACCCGGACGACCGCACGCCGGGCGCGATCAAGATGGCCGGCGCCCGGGTGGTCAGCTACGGCACGCCGATGCTGCCGGGTTCGATGCTGATGATCGCCTATCTGGGCGATGTGCCGATTATGGGCTTGCCGGGGTGTGTCATGCATGACCCGTACACGTCCTTCGATGTGCTGCTGCCGCGCATATGCGCAGGTGACACGATTGTGCGCAGCGACATTACGGAGATGGGGTATGGCGGGTTTTATCAGTGTTAGAGAATTGTGGGATATAACCTGCAGTAGCTGCAGGTTATATGGATATTGCCATACTTGATGGAGATGAAAGACATGTTCCAGAATATCGGGTTCACCGAAATATTATTAATTGCAATTATTGCGCTTGTTTTATTCGGGCCGCAGAAGCTTCCCGAGATTGGCCGCGTGCTTGGACGCACGCTGCGGGATTTCAAGAAGGCGACGAGCGAGCTGATGAACGATGAGCCGCGGAAAGCGCCTGCGCCGGTGATTGAGCAGGCGCCGAGCGCTGCTGTAACGGCACAAGCTGCTGTGTCTGCGCCAGTACCTGTGCAGCCGGAAGCCCAGCCGTCTGTGGAGGCGGAGCCGGCACAGGCCGAAGCGAAGCCTGCGGTGACCTTCGTGTCGAGCGCGCCACAGGCTGCCAAGGCAGAGCCGGACAGCGAGACGGTAACCGGAGCTGCGGCCGTCAGGCCTGCGGTGACGTTCGCTTCGAATGCGCCGGAGCTGCCGGAAACCGAAGCGGCGCCGGTCTCTGCTCCAGCGGCTGCGCCATCAGCTGCGAAGTCGGCACAGTCACGGCGTCTGCCGGACTAGCCGTTTCTTTTTTTAGCATATCAAGAAGAGTAGCTCAGCCTTCCGACAAAGTCTGCGCTACGGGAATCAGGTTGGTGAAATATGTCAGCAAACGATGAAATGTCGCTCGTGGAGCACTTGAGCGAGCTCCGCAGACGGATCATATGGATTTTGGCCGTGCTCGTTATCGGGATGGTAGCGGGACTGGTTTCAGCCAAGCCGATCATCCGGTATCTCAAAAATATTCCGCCGGCCGATACGATCGGATGGAATGTTTTCTCCCCTTGGGACGCTTTACGCTTATATATGAATTTTGGACTGGCCGTAGGGATTTTGATCACGCTGCCGGTCATTCTCTATCATATATGGGCTTTCGTGAAGCCGGGACTCCGGGAAGCGGAGCAAAGAGCTTCGATTATTTATATTCCTTATGCGTTTCTGCTGTTTCTGGCCGGATTATCGTTCGGGTACTGGGTCGTTTTTCCGATGGCCTTTTATTTTACGTCCTCCATCAGCCACAGTCTGGAAATTACAGAGATGTATGGGGCGGCGCAGTATTTTACGTTCATGTTCAATATTCTCATACCGCTGTCGATAGTGTTTGAGATGCCGATCGTGGTGATGTTTTTGACGAAAATCAGGCTGCTGAACCCCGCTCGTCTGCACAAGTTCAGAAGATATGCGTATATGCTGCTTGTCATTTTGTCTACCGTTATCACGCCGCCGGATGCGATTTCGGCTATTCTCGTGGCCGTGCCGCTTATCATTTTGTATGAATTCAGCGTCTGGATGTCGCGCATTATTTACAGCAAACAGCTGGTGCAGGATGCCGCTTGGGAGCGGGAATTCGGCGCCAAATAAAAGAACAGTCTGCTCATGACGTGCAGGCTGTTTTCTTTTGAGGGCAGGGAATATTTGTTTATCATTTGGGTAGAATGAGGGGGGTGCTCGAAAGTACGAAAATTGTGTAAAAGGACTTGCAAATTACTCCCAGAATGAGTATCATAAGAATTGTTGTTAGCACTAAACACATTCGAGTGCTAATAACCCCTGAAAAACACCATTTCCAATTTTCTAAAGGAGGCTATTTTTCCATGATCAGACCGTTAGGTGATCGAGTTATCATTGAAGCCGTTGCGAAAGAGGAGACTACAGCAAGTGGCATCGTGCTGCCAGATACAGCGAAAGAAAAACCGCAAGAAGGTAAAGTTGTAGCCGTTGGCGCTGGCGCGTTGAAAGATGGCGTTCGTGTTCCGCTTGAAGTAAGCGAAGGCGACCGTATCATTTTCTCCAAATACGCAGGAACTGAAGTGAAATACGAAGGCCGCGAACTGTTGATCTTGCGCGAAAGCGACATTCTCGCTGTATTAGCCTAATTTAGCAGGATATAGATCGAATAGATCGGCAACACGACGGTTTACTTAGGTTTTCCGTTTTACTACTTACTATGTACCGTTTTTAATAAGAGGAGGTTTCCTAATCATGGCAAAAGATATTAAGTTCAGTGAAGACGCACGCCGCGCGATGCTTCGCGGGGTAGACGCTTTGGCGAATGCCGTTAAAGTAACTTTGGGTCCTAAAGGCCGTAACGTTGTTCTTGAGAAAAAATTCGGCAGCCCGCTGATCACGAATGACGGTGTGACAATCGCGAAAGAAATCGAGCTGGAAGATGCTTTCGAAAACATGGGCGCTCAACTTGTTAAAGAAGTAGCTACCAAAACGAACGATGTTGCCGGTGACGGTACAACAACTGCAACGGTTCTTGCACAAGCGATGATCCGTGAAGGTCTGAAAAACGTAACGGCTGGCGCTAACCCAATGGTTATCCGCAAAGGTATCGAGAAAGCTGTTAAAGCAGCTGTGGAAGAGCTTCAATCCATCGCGAAGCCGATCGAAGGCAAACAATCCATCGCACAAGTTGCAGCTATCTCCGCTGCTGACGAAGAAGTAGGCGAACTGATTGCTGAAGCTATGGAGAAGGTAGGCAAAGACGGTGTTATCACAGTTGAAGAGTCCAAAGGCTTCTTGACTGAGCTTGAAGTCGTAGAAGGTATGCAATTCGACCGTGGTTACACATCCCCATACATGATCACTGATACGGATAAAATGGAAGCTGTCCTTGACAACCCATACATCCTGATCACTGACAAAAAGATCTCCAACATCCAAGAAATCTTGCCTGTTCTGGAGAAAGTCGTTCAATCCGGTAAACAACTTCTGATCATTGCTGAAGATGTTGAAGGTGAAGCACAAGCAACGCTTGTTGTGAACAGACTTCGTGGAACATTCACTTGCGTAGCGGTTAAAGCTCCTGGCTTCGGCGACCGTCGTAAAGCTATGCTGGGCGATATCGCTGCCCTGACTGGCGGACAAGTGATTACAGAAGAGCTTGGATTGGATCTGAAATCCACGCGTCCTGAGCAATTGGGTAGCGCGCGTCAAATCCGCGTAACCAAAGAGAACACAATCATCGTTGACGGTGCCGGCGACGCGAAAGATATCGCTGCACGCGTTACACAAATTCGTTCCCAACTGGAAGAAACAACTTCCGATTTCGATAAAGAGAAACTGCAAGAGCGTTTGGCTAAGCTTTCCGGCGGCGTAGCGGTTATCAAAGTCGGCGCAGCTACAGAAACTGAGCTGAAAGAGCGCAAGCTTCGCATCGAAGACGCTCTGAATGCAACTCGCGCAGCGGTTGAAGAAGGTATCGTATCCGGTGGTGGTACTGCCCTTGTGAACGTCTACAACGCAGTAGCGAAAGTGGCTGCAACTGGCGACGAGCAAACAGGTGTGAACATCGTTCTTCGTTCCCTGGAAGAGCCGGTTCGTACGATCGCAGCTAACGCTGGTCAAGAAGGCTCCGTTATCGTTGAGCGCTTGAAAAACGAGCAAGTTGGCATTGGTTACAACGCAGCATCCGGCCAATGGGTGAACATGTTCGAAGCAGGTATCGTTGACCCTGCGAAAGTTACGCGTTCCGCTCTTCAAAACGCAGCTTCCGTTGCGGCTATGTTCTTGACAACTGAAGCGGTTATCGCTGATAAGCCTGAGAAAGACAAACCAAGCATGCCTGATATGGGCGGCATGGGCGGTATGGGCGGCATGATGTAAGAGGTTTGAAAAAAACCTTATAAATGCAGGAATGACGGGCTCCTTCGGGAGCCCGTTATTATTTTAAAAATCACATTTCTTGCAATTTAGATAGCACTGAAAATACCAGCCCCAACAGGGCTTTTATTTCTAAATAAAATACGAACATATATTCTATTATTAATACCGGCGAATTAGGAGAAACAGCATGGATTTTACCCATTGCAAACCTACAGATTTAGAAAAGTGGATTACGGAAACATATCAGTCGATCGGCATTCAAGATAACATGTCTCAAGCCTTCCTGGCGTTGCAGGAAATACAAGCGGCACAATTTAGTGTGAAAATGGAGCTTTCGCGGATAGTCGAGTGAAAAGAACAATATCAAAAATGAGAAAAATCCGAACATGGGATATCCCAACGTCCGGATTTTTGCTTCCGTTCCTTGCTTACATTTTCCTGCTTACTCATTGATTAATGAAGATGTTTCATGTCCTTTTCGGTCATAGTCAAGCCTGGAAGCGTAGAAGCGCTTGCATTGATCGCAAAGGTATTTGCTGTCACATTTAAGTGAGCCGGAAGAATAAGACGAATTTCATAATGAAATTGTGCTAAAGCTTGGCTAAAAGACATGAACGTATTAGGCAGCATAGTTAGAGACTGGTTGAAGAGAATAACCGGCGAACCCGTATTCCAATCAATAACTAAAATTGTCACATTAGCACTTCTATGAGCTTCTAGGTTTACAACTTCAATATGTGCTGCTGTTTGACCAACGACTGTGTTTAAGACACCAGTCGTTAACATTTTCGGATGGCTTAAAGGATGTGGCATTTGAATCCCCCCTCTCATTCGCTTATTTGAACCAATCGCTAGGTTCATAGAATAATATATTCTAGTAAAACAAATTTGGAAAAGACAAACAAACACTATCATCAGTGGAAAAATATGAAATTTTTAGGGGGTCTTAAGCGCGGGGGCTAATAGTCAGATAATGTTCTTGTCATCCGACATCAACTGACAAATGTCTGATGACAAGAACTTGAGGACATTCCCTTATTATCCTTCACCATTTCAATAAGGTGGATGTAGACCGTTTAAATGAGATGGTTCAGCGTCATAAAAATGGAAAAGGCGACGATCTGTTGCTCATCCCACCGATTATCGACGGTGGTTACTAAATACTTGATGTGCAATCAAACGGCAGGGAGGAGGTTACCTATATCGTTCGAATACGATAACTTATTGAATCTCTAATAAAATAATCACAAAAAAATCACGGAAGCTCCGTTTTAATATGAATTAATATGGACAATCGAATTCGTAATCTAGGTATTTTCCTTTAAAGTAATAAGGAAATGAAGCCATACGTTCGACTATAAACCCAGCTGTTAAATGGGCGGCATCATCATGCAGCTCGAAAAGGCCTCTCGAATTCTAAGGAATCCGGGAGGCCTTTTTTTGCTTGTGTCATGCCGTCGGATGAAAGGATCCGAACCGGCTATGGGACTTTGTCTTGTGTAATAGCGTCAGCCCCAATGCTAACGGACTCAGCCGCCGTTATTTTAGGTTATTGGCCATTGTTCAAAATCCCCTAATCTAACTCCCAAGCCGCCACGACCTTGTTCTTCCCCGTCCGCTTCGCCATAATCTCGGCCGAATCGGCCTGCTCGATGAGCTTCTCGACGGAGCAAGGCCGGCACAGCTCCAGGGAGGAGACGCCGATGCTGACGGTGATCTTGTAAGGCCGCCCATAGGCGAACTCCTTCTCGATCTCCTCCCGCAGCTGATGGGCGATGCGCAGAGCTTCCTTGCCGTCTGTCTTCGGCAGAATGAGAATGAGCTCCTCGCCGCCATAACGGCCGGCGATGTCGCTCTTCCGCAAATTAAAGCGGAAGATGTCGGCGATTTCCCGCAGGACGCGGTCGCCCTCGGGATGACCGAATTCGTTGACCTTACGGAAGTTGTCGACGTCGATCATGATCACCGACAGATCGAGTCCGTAGCGGCCGGACAGCGCGAATTCTTCCCGCAGCTTGTCCATGTAATAGCCTCGCAAATAGAAGCCTGTCAAGTTATCGATGACCATTTCCCGATGCAGGAGCACGTTGATGATGTGCGGCTTGATGAACGACAGGAAATGCTCCATATGCTGCTGCTTCGTGCGGGTCATGCCATCGACATGCACCTTCAAGGTGATCTCTTGATCGCCGCGCTGGAACAGCGTGAAGGCGAGCGCACTGCTCTCTTCGCCTCGGGAGGCGTAGGGTGTCAATTCGTCATGATCCCGCAGCCCGGAGGCCGTGACGAAAACCTTCTGTTTATAATGCAGCAGCTTGTAGGTGATGGCGAGTTGGAGGACCGGGAAATAATCGAACAGCGCTTTCGTCAGCCGCTGCATGGTAGTCGCCAAATCCAACGTTTCCGTCACCTGCTCGCTGAGCTCAATGATGATTTGCAGATCCAGAGACAGGAGCAGCCATTGTTCGCGTTCGGCGGCCATCTTTCGAACGTAGTCGTCTTCTAGGATATATGATGATGCCGGCTCGTAGGCAGGCTTGATAGCCATCTCGATACAAGCCTTCAAGTAAGGCTGCCAAGCTTCCTTTTTAATAATCTGATAGCCGTTCAGGGCTCTTCGCAAGTACAGCAGCGCTTGCTGGATTTCCCCTTCGTACAGGGCTCTTTCCGCTGAAAGCCGATAGTAATCAGGCCAGAAAACATCATACGAGCAGCGCTTCAAATATTCTGCGAACTGTTCGAACGAATCGTTCAACCGTTCCGAACGAAGCTCAAGCTGCAGGGTCAGCAATTCCCGGTAAGCCCAGCCGGCATAGAGGCCGGAATTATTTCTCGCAATGAACTGTTCAAAAAGCTCGCAAGCGCTCCGTTTGTTTCTCAACTGGATCTGGCGCAGAGCCTCCAAGAATACGCCATGATTCTCGTTGTCGAGGTACTGGAGCTCTGGCACAGGCTGATGCAGGCGAAATGCGGCATAGCCTTGATAGAAATGAAGCAAAGCCGAGCCCGATTCCGTCATATGCTGCTCGAGCAGCTCCTCTTCCACCTGCCGGTACAGAGACCAGTCCTGCCACTCCAAAGCGTACAAGAGCTGAATGATTTGATAATTCTCGGCCAAATCTTTGCGCCTGAGTTCGTCGATCTGAAGGACCCGTTCTTGATGATACTGAAAACTGGCGATATCGCCTTGATTCAGCGTGAACTCCATTGCGTTCAGATGACCGACCTGCTCTTTGATCGTATAGCCCGACCTTTTGGCACCTTCAATGCCCCGATAGACGTACGTATTAATGAGCTTGTTATTGCTCTGATAAGAATAAACGTCGTAGAGCCGAAGCATCAGATCCGTATGCGGTGATGTGTCCAAGAGCGGCTCCAGCTTGGCGGCAATCGACAAGGCCCATTCTTCCGTTTCAGGGAAATGAATAAGCATATTAATCGTGTAATAGTACGTAATCTCTCCGAAATGACGCAGCGAGAGCCGGTGCCGATTCGGATAGATAACCTCCTTGTAGAAGAGGTGCAGCGCATGCATGTCCTCATCCTGCAGGGGAAAGCACAGGTTGCTCGTATTCAGCAGGAAGGCCGCCCGAACCCGATCCTCCAAAGGCTGATCTTCGTCAGCGATGAAAGGAAACAGCGTCTCGCGCAGGCGATGGACGTCTACTTTATTTTGAAGCGTCCGGATATAAATCCACCCGAATCTGTCGGATGTTCGGCCGGTTTGCTCGTAGACGGTGAGAGCAAGCTGTTCGGACAGCGCGAATTGGTTGAGCAGATGATAGATGCGGCTTAGCAGCCGGTCCAGGAAGATGAGATAGGGTCTTTCCAGCTTCTGATGCAAATATTTGATGCGTTCCAACAGCTCGACCTTCTGGCTGTAGGAGAGCAGGGAGCGAATTTGCTTGTAATATTGGAGCAGCAAATAGTATTCGACCTTATATTCCCCCGCCTGACTAGCGAGCGTTATGAGCTGAGGCAGCGCAAACGGGCGAAAGCCATGCATGTAAACGAGCGCCGTCCGGTAGTAAGATGCCAGCTGATCTTCCGCCAGCTGATCCAGCACCAAATGGGCGATGTCGTTTGCAATGAACAAGCTGTCATTGCGGCTGACATGGATCAAGCCTTGCGCCGCAAGCTTTGTGACCGACAGCAACATGGTGCCGACATCGACCCCATTGGCCGTGAACAGTGAAACCATGTTCACAGGCATGGGCAGACAGCTAAGCAGTCTGAGCAGCTCGAGCTCCTTGGTATCCAGCAGCGCGATGCGAGCCGCGAACAGCCGGCCCGGATTCAGTTCGTCGGCATGAAGCCGGAACTTGGCGGTTGGATGCCAGCCGTTGCGCGTCAGCTCCAAATAGCCGGCCCGGATCAGCTCCTCCAGAACGATTCGGCAGTGGCACACATTGATGTCGTGGGCTTGGAGCCAATCGGTCAGCTCGCGAACGAGCGCTGAATCAGCCCGGCCGAGCTGCGAGGAGAGCATCCGCTCATAAATCGCCGGATCGCAGTGACGGATCTCCAGCACTTGGGACGTTACGCTAGCGAAATGGACGGGCATCCGGCTGCCGCTAAAAATGAAATGTAAACATTTCATCTCATGACCGTGCTCCCGCCAGAAGTTCAACAGGATGAGCTGCGAATCGGTATCGAAGCTTTCGCAATTCTCGAAGGTGAAGACAAAATTATGCACCGGGAAGAGCGGGATGATCGAGTTGAAAAATTGATGCAGCCATTCCGTCAGCAAATAGAGGATATCGTCCCCTTCATAGTGCTTTTTGAGCAGCTGATCGAATTTCCGGGCTAGATTGCGCAGCATCGTAATCGCTTCAGGCAGCGTATCGTAGGCTTTGTGCAGCGTTCTCGAGACAACCTCGCGCAGGGTGGAATACGGAAGCTCCTGGGAGACGATTTTGAAGAAAAAGCCTTCCTCTACGACCTCATTGATATATTGGGCGTATAAATCGAAACGAACAGCTTCATCCTCACAGATTAGACCTAAGAGACGGTCGTCCTGCGATTTCAGGAAAGCGCGAAAAAGCTCCTGCTGTTCCTGTGAAATTGGCGCAACGGCCGGATACAGCTCCTTCGCGAGCTGTAGGTCAGCCGGACGCCGTTCTGCAGACAAAGCCAGGGCGTCCTGTATAAGCTCTGCAATTTCGCTTGCAGACAGGAAGGTTTCCGGTTTGTCGCGCAACCGATCACATACAGGCCGCAGGGTGGAAGGAACGGCTTCACCGAAGAGCCATTTCATCATCCGATGGACGCATTCGAAATCGGCGACTTGCGAGAGAAGATATCTTCGCGCATAGCGCGGGAATAAGGTGTATGGATAGTCCGGCACCAGGTGATTAACGAACTCTATAGCTGAAGGAAACGGTTGCACATCCAGGAGGACAGCCCACGTTCTCGAATGAACAAAGCAGTGTTCCGGGAGCAGGAAGCCCAAGTAAAACTTGCCGGCATGTAAACCGGTAAGTGCGTTACACAGCGATAGGAGCAGCTTCCCTTTGGCTTCATCCGTCAGGGAATCCATCGTCAATTGCGATAGCGGGACGTATCCCTCCGGCAGCGCAGGAAGCTGAATTCGCAGATTCCCTTCGTACGAATCCCAGCTGAGCGGCCGGCGGAAATAGTTGCCTTGGGCGGCGTCCGTCCAGGCATGCAAGCGGTTTTCAATTTGTTTATAGTGAAAGTATTGCCACAGGTTATGGTGGATGCGCATTTCCGAATAGTCACAGGGTTGAGAGTAAGTTAGATGACGAGTATCCGAATAAGTGGTAGAAGTTGTATGATTCATCTTACTCTCTCTCCTTCAAATGTGTACAGTGTTCCGTATGGAAGATAATCCAAATCCCAATAAGTCCGATCCTCCAATTGTAACAAAAAAAATAGGTAAATGGCAGGCAGATAGTTGGAAATTCATGTTTGGTGCCTGGCTTATTGGCGCCTGTGTGGACAGATACCTGCTTGGCCCGTCTGAACCCGCCTAATTATTGGAAATATAGGCATTGGTACATTCCTAGGACTAGGGATAAACGTATACTAACACAAACCTAATGAGGAGTTGACTTTACGAATGGCTTATCAACCGAATCAACCAACAGGAAAACAATTCCAGTGCCCCCCAGCTGACCCGATAATGACAAGTCCGGAAAGAGTGGTTAGAGACTTCTATCACCCGCAAAAAGTGCAAGTTATCCATCCGATCCAAATCGTAAACAGACATCACTGTGTTCCTGTTTATGAGCATGTATACACATGTGAGGAAACGGATGAGTATTGCGGCACTCACCCGCATCCGCATCAAGGCATGCTGCGCGACAAATAATAGCTGCGGCCCTGGCCCCGGCAAGAATCGGCGACGATTCCTGCCGGTTTTTTCTTATCGGCCGGGAAGGAATGCCTTTGCCTTTTCCTGTATAATGGAGGGACAGGCAGATGTCGATGGAGGACCGTGGAATGTTGGAAATGGAGTATTTTGAGCACCGGGGCGGGATTAAGCTGCCGAAGCCGGCAGGAACGTGCGCGGACTGGATGGCTTATTTTGATAAACAGTATGGCAAGTCGAAGGTATATAACGCTTACAGCGTAGAAGAGCTTTATAATCGCGCCTGGAGGCAGCTGAATCAGTTGGCGGATGATTGGGAGCCGACGATTCGGGGGATTTATGATATTCTGGTCGCGCTTTACCTTAAGCAGCTGGTCGATGCCTTGGTTGATTCGAAGAGGGACAGCGGCAGCGGTGCTCCGGATTTCTTTTATCAGGCAGGGTACTATTTCGCCAAAATTGCGAAGCACGGTCAGGATCAGCTGACCTCTGTTCTTGAGAAAATCGATAACGGTAAGGCTCAGAGGGCGTACAGGGCGCGTTTGCAGGAGCTTGCGGCTTATGCGGCGGAACAGTTTGCCAAGGAGACCGTGGAGACCGTGTATCGTGACTGGTCTTGGTTCAAGATCCATAAGCTTCTCTGGTCCGGATTGCTTAACGAGAAAAGTCTGATTGCGGACGAGCTGGTTCGGCTGCGGCAAGCGGCGGCGAATTCGGGCCCCGGGCAGGCAAGGGATGCGGCGGTCAAGTCGCTGGCTCATTTTGATTTGATGGCTGGCGATGATGAGAACGCTTGGGACCGGATAGCAGCTATGCTGAAGGAGATCGATCCTAGGGATTGGTTGGGCTATATGGAGGATTATGTCCGGGAGCAGCAGTGGAATCGGTTGTTGAAGTGGCTGGAGTGGCTGAGACCTGTCATCCGCGATAAGGCGCAGGACTTCACGATGGCTTACCTTGATTTGTGGCAGGAAGCGGTGAATGACGTAGAGGTGGAGGGAGCTTTCAGAGAGGCGATGGTGAGTTTGCTGCCTTCCAGCTATGGGCACTATTCCCGGTTCCTGCTGGACAAAGAGGAGTACCGGGCATGGGCCGATCTGCATCTGCTGCTGGGGTATACGCCTGCTTCGATCGAGTCCGCCCAGTTAAAAAAAGTGGAGAAAGCGGATCCTCCTGTCCTTCTTCCGATCTATCACTATGCGGTGGAGATGTGGATGGGGGAGAAGACCCGGCTGGGCTATAAAGAAGCGGTTAAGCTTCTGAAAAAGCTGGAGGCTGTTTACAAAAAGCTGAGGATGGCGCCGCGCTTCGAAAGTTATCTGGCTGAGCTGGTGAAGAAAAGCTCGCGTTACCGGGCGTTTCAAGCCGAATTGCACAAAGGAGGTCTGCTGCGATGATCTCTTTGTCACAGATCCATATCCGGGTCGATAAGCTGCCCGGAAGGAGCTTCGTCTTCTTCGGTGAAACGGAGGAGGCGAACCAGGTGCACGGGACGGAGCTGCGAAAGCTGCTTTTTGCCTGGCATGAGCGGTCGTTCTATGGGACCGGGATCCAAGACGTTCAGGTCGGGTACCGGATAGGCTTGGAGCTTTCGCCGTATATGGCGTTGGATTACTTGGCAGCACCGGGTATTTTATTGCATGGGAAATTATCTTGGGATGAGGCTGCGCTGAGGCTGAAAAAGGGAGCGGCACTGTTCAAGGAGGCGCTGGCGTCCGGCTGGTACAAGCCGTCTTTCGAGCATTGGCTTCGTGGGAGTGCGGGCTGGAAGCCGCAGTTCCCGGGTGCGAAGCTGGGAGAGTTCGAAAGGCTTTGCGGCGGTTCGCTGGATGAATCGTTCTGGCTGGACTGGTTTAGCATTGCGGCATTGGAATTGGTTCGAGAAGAGCCTGAGTCGGCGATTGGCTTGGCTTGGCGGCGATTGGCGGAAAGCAGCCCGCTGGTGACCCAAGGGCCGTCTCCGAATGTGAACTGGATGCGGGAGGACGATTGGCTGCTGGCGATCGGCTGGAAGCAGGACGGTATGCCGTACAGGATTTGTGTGCAGCTGCTGGAGCCCTATGCCGAGACTTACGTGGACGGCACGACTTCGGCCCAAGATAATGGCGCCGATTGGCGGCTGCGATTCATTGCGCAGGACCGCAAGGATGCGAACCGGATCGTGGAGTTCAGCACGACGGGGAATTGTCTGGTGGGGAGAGTGCCTGAGGCTTGGCAGGATGGCATAGCCGCGAGAATACAAGAGCAGAGTCAAAGGATCCTGCGGATACTGCCGAGTCTGGAGAGCGAGTTTCAGAAGGGCAAAATCGTGGAGCAGCTGTCCGACGACGAGGCGTGGGAGTTCCTGACGGAGTCGAGCCTAGCGTTGGTGGCGGCAGGTATTTCCGTATTCCTTCCCTCCTGGTGGGGGGAGGTCAGCCGTGCCCGGCCGCAGCTGCGGGCCAAAGTGCGGAGCTCCGTCGGCGGTTCGCGCAGACCGATGTTCGGCATGGATCACATCGTCCAGTATGATTGGCGGATTGCCCTGGGCGGGGTGGTGCTGTCTCAAGAGGAGTTCTATGAAATCGCCCTTCAGAAGAAGCGGCTGACTTATATCCGCGGCAAATGGGTGCAGCTGCATCCAGCGGATTTTGAGAAGCTTAAAGCATTGATGATGAAAAAGGAGCGGCTGACGTTTCGGGATGTGTTGGATGCCCAATTAACGGAACCTCCTGTGACGGAGACGAAGCGTCTTCAAGCTTCCAGCTCCGGCCAAGGGGAAGGCGAAGGCGCGTTTAAGGCTCAGATTGAGCTGAATGCCTCCCTGCGAGCGCTGCTGAAGAAATTGAACCTGCGGAAATCCATTCCCCTCGTTGAGCGGATCGACGGCTTGGAAGCGAATCTGCGGCCTTATCAGACGGAAGGGGTGTCCTGGCTCCTTTTTCTACGTGAGATTGGTCTGGGCGGCTGTTTGGCCGATGATATGGGGCTTGGGAAGACGCTGCAATTTATTGCGTACTTGCTGGCGGTGAAGAATGAGAATATGTCCGTTAATCCAGCTGCAAACTTCAAAGGACATATGCGAGAGACTCCGTCCAGATCAGCGAGTATACCTCCTTCCCTGCTGATTTGTCCGACGTCCGTGCTTGGCAACTGGCAGAAAGAGCTTACCCGGTTCGCGCCATCTCTTAACATACATCTGCACTATGGGGCTCAGCGTGCCAAAGGGGATGCTTTCGAAGGCTCTATTGCCGGAGCGGATCTGGTGCTCAGCTCCTATAGCACGGCTCTGCTCGATGCAGAGGAGCTATCCGGCGTAACATGGAACGCTCTTTGTCTGGATGAGGCGCAAAATATCAAAAACGCCTACACCAAGCAGTCTCAAGCTATACGCGGACTGAAAGCCCGTCAACGCATTGCGATGACGGGGACCCCGCTTGAGAACCGGCTGACCGAGCTTTGGTCGATCTTTGACTTCATCAACCCTGGGTATCTTGGGACCTTGCGGCATTTCACTCATCACTATGTAGGGCCGATTGAGAAAAGCACCGATGGCGCGCCGGAAATTACGGCAAGGGTACAGCGGCTGATTCAGCCCTTCCTGCTGAGGCGCGTGAAGAAAGACCCGGCCATCCAGCTGGATTTGCCGGAGAAAATCGAGTCCAAGACGTATGTGAGCTTAACGCCTGAGCAGGCGGCACTGTACGAGAACGTCGTGCAGCGCATGATGGAGCGGATCGACAGCGTCTCCGTGATGGAGAAGAAGGGATTGATCCTGGCTTCGCTTATGAGGCTGAAGCAGATATGCGATCATCCTTCGTTGATTTTGAAGGATGATGGGGGTGTGGGCGCAGGTGCGGCAGCGGAGGCGAAGAGCGAGGCTGGAGGAGCGGAGGCAGCAGAGGCCGTGGTCGGATCCAGAGGAGCGAGTGGCGCAGAGGTGGCGAAGGCGGTCGGGCCCGGAGGAGCCAGGGCGGGAGCAAGGGCAAAGGCGGTCGAAGCCGGTGCCGGCGGCTCCGCGGCGGCCGGGCGCTCAGCGAAGCTGGAGCGCCTGCTGGAAATGATCGACGAACTCAGAAGCGATGGAGGCAGCTGCCTCATCTTCACGCAGTTCGTCGAGATGGGGCAGCTCCTGCAGCGCGTTATCGCGCAGGAGCGGGGCGAGCCCGTGCAGTTCTTGCACGGGGGCGTACCTGCGGCGAAGCGCGATGAGATGGTCGCGCGCTTCCAGGACGAGGCGCTCCCGGAGGGCGAGCGCTGCCGGATCTTCGTCCTCTCGCTGAAAGCGGGAGGGACGGGGTTGAACCTCACGGCGGCGAACCATGTGTTCCACTATGACCGTTGGTGGAACCCCGCCGTGGAGAACCAGGCGACGGACCGGGCATTCCGCATCGGTCAGTCGCGCGACGTGCAAGTGCACAAATTCATTGCACTTGGCACGCTCGAAGAGCGCATCGACGAAATGCTCGGGCGCAAGCAAGGCTTAAGCGACCACATCGTCGGCACGGGCGAGAGCTGGGTCACGGAGCTATCGACGGGCGAGCTGCGTGAGCTGTTTGCCTTGCGGCGCGAGTGGGTGGAGAAATAAAAGAAGAAGCGCCGCGATGATGCGACGCTTCTTCTTTTATTTCGTTGCCCGGCTTCGGTTAGGGCATTATTTTGGGAAATTCGTAGCCACAATGGCCTCGATGTTTTGCTTCTCGGCAGGATCTTTGGCAATCAGATTGTTAAGCAAAGCTTGGTCCTGTTTGCCATCCTTCTGCAGAGCGGCCAGATACCAGCGGATCAAACCGCGATTCGTTTGATCATCGAGATTATCTTTGATATGTGGTTGAATCGTAGCTGCAGCAGCGGCATAGTCTCCGCGCATGTAGTTGATTTGTCCGACGTACAGCGCCATATTCGGCGTGACCGCAAATTCACGGCCTTGGGCCTGTTCTTTAGGCAGATTTTTCAGTGATTCCACTCTGTCGAGCACTTGCTGATACGTGGCTAATGCGCTATCCAATCTTGACTTATACTCTTGGATATTGTTCTTGGCGCTTGCTTGGTTAGCCAGATCAATGTTCAAAGAAATACTTTTCTCATACATTTCCGTATACCAAGGATAGTTAGGAATCTGGGCGTTCGACCAGTCCAGCGCCTCTTGGTGCTTTCCTTTGATGAGATACATGTTAAGCTGCTGCATCGCCGCTATGCGGTTATGCGGTTCCTTCGCCAGAAGCTGGTTCAGAAGATCTTGGGCTTGAGTGAAAAACGGTTCTGCTTTCGCAGGATCTTCTTTCTGCATTTGATTATACACCTGAAGCAAAATGCCGATTCGGCTCACTTGCCCTGTCAACACATAGTCCGGATGAGCAGGATGCAGCGAAATGGCTTCGTCCAGAGGCTTCACAATCGTGTTGTAGTCCTGACTTGTTTTGATAACCTGCAACGTTTGTTTATAAGAGCTGTTAGCCGAAACGAGTTGAGCGGAGATGTAGAACATCACGATCGATAAGACGGCCAATAGGGCAGGGAATGATTTATGAACAGCCATAGATTCCGACTTCAAACGCAGCGGAGCTGAAGACGCATTACTCAGCATTCCACCAAGCGCAAGGAACAGAATAGCGCCTAAATACACATAGCTCAAATCAAAGTCAATCATACTGTGAATCAAGAGTGAAATCGTCACAATGAAGAACAGGAAGTGAAGATCCCTCGACTCCTTGTTACGGATATAGCTTCGAATGTAGTAAATGAAGACAGCAAGCACAAAACCGACAAAAATAAGGAACCCAAGCGCTCCGACCTCAACCAAATACTGCAGGAAGAAGTTGTGAGCTTGGCGGCTCGTATAAGGGTTATTCTGATATTTCTCATATAGGGAAGCCCATGCGCCACCGCCGGCACCGATTATTGGATAATCCGACCACAGCTTCACGGCATCTACATAAAACGTACCGCGCTCCAACACACTGTGCTGCTGGAAGTTAATATTTTCGATCCGTGTTTTCACGTTCTCAGGAAGAATATTTTTAAAGCCTGTATCGCTCAGGATAAGAATAGCTCCAATCACGCCTACGACAATCGCAGCGACCGGGAGAATGAAAGTAGCATACTTCTTAGCTTCCAGTCGAGCCGTAATGCGCTCCAACCACGGTGCAACGAACAATTGTATAACGATAGCTACCACTGTGAAAACTACAGAGGCAATCAGTAGAATTGACCAGCCGTGCCATGATTCTGAAGCACTAGGCTGCTTCTGTAAGCCGATCCCGATGTCTGTCACTTTTTGCAGAATGAGAAGAGACGTTATGAAAGCCAGTCCGAACTGAAGGAGAGCTAGAATCTGTCTGCTGATTGAGAAGAAGAACAGCATGATCAGGAAAATAACCGGAATCACCACAATCGCGCCGCGGGAGAGCGTTAGCCAGAATGAAACGAGCACCGGCACGATCAGGAACGCGTGTGGGAGTATCGATAACCATTTGCGAGACTTCACTATGTAAAATAGTGCAGCAAGCGACAACATGATGAGGAACGCCGCATACGTATTCGCATATTGGAACACGGAAGTTAATCGGTAACCGTTCGAGTCCACCATAACCGCATCACGGTACAAGGTTGGGTTCGTACCATCCATAAAAGCAAACCAACCAACGACGGTTCCGGCGAAATTGCCGTTGCCCAGCCAGTAGAAGAGTCCGAACACGACAATAAAATATCCCGAGATCATCAACAAACTGGCAACAATCGACGTTCCAAGCTTGTTTTTTGTCAGAAATACGCCTAAAATGAAGAAGGTTGCATACAGCATTTGGATGTACACCATATTGGTTGCCAAATAGTGCGAGGCGGCATTCGACAAAGAAATGACATAGGTAAGAGGTATGATGAGTACCAGAATCGTTAAAACATCTTTGTGCTCTTTAAGCTTAAAAACAAAGAAAGCTAAGATGGCAATCAGCAGCAGGATGATGGAGGACCATACTGAACCCGAGTAGATGGAGCGCTCGAAATCGAAAGTTCCCCCATTAAACAACGCCCGCTGAAACGGTGCCCAGAACATGAACAGGCCCGTAAATACAACCAAGATCCAAAAAATAACAGAGCTTTTCTCTGTCGTCATCGTTCCATTCGCTTTTGCACGTGATGCCGCGTAGGCATTTTTCCTTGCACTCATGAGAAAATAGTCTCCTTCTTCGCTAAAGTTCGACTTTATTTTAGCATAGATGGAAGGGAGTTTCCAAATGGAAATGTGTAAGGCGTTAAACTTCAAATCACATCTTGATCCTGCGTCAGAATTAGCTTTTCCTAAATAAAGTTTGTCGGCCGTTACTTGTATTAAAAAAACACTACTTTGAAATTTTCAATTTTATTGAATAAAAATAGAAGATGGTATCCAAATGGTTAATAAAATGACTTACTCGACTTTTTTGAATGCAGTAAACAAAGCTGATTTAATAACAAATATAAAAACAGGAGTTTTCTATTATGTTTAAGAACTTTTGGCATCATCGAGAATTAATAAAACAATTTACAGTAAGAGATGTTATTAGTAGATATAAAGGGTCTTATTTAGGGATATTTTGGTCCTTTCTGAACCCTCTATTAATGCTTACTGTGTATACCTTTGTATTCAGTGAAATTTTTAAATCAAAGTGGAATACCGGAAGTGGTAGTAAAATGGAGTTTGCACTAATTATCTTTGCAGGTTTGTCTGTATTTAGTATTTTTTCTGAAGTTACAACACGTTCACCTTCGTTAATTGTTAGTAATTCTAATTATGTGAAAAAAGTAGTGTTCCCTCTGGAGATATTACCGATCAGCATTTTAGGCTCCTCGATAATACATGCCATGATCAGTATATTTATACTGATCTCTGGTGTTTTTTTGTTTCTTGGTGAATTTCATTGGACTATAATATATTTTCCTATAGTAACCATACCTTTACTTCTCTATGCAACAGGGTTAGGATGGTTTCTTGCTGCTATCGGCGTCTATTTAAGAGATATAGGCCAAATTGTAGGAATTGCTGTCCAAGCTTTACAGATGTTAAGTCCTATATTTTATCCTGTTACAAGTATCCCTGATTATTTAAAGCCTTTTTATGCAATTAACCCGTTTACTTATATAGTTGAAGATATAAGAAATATTTTTATTTTTGGTATGCTT
The DNA here is from genome assembly GCF_031456485.1 of Bacillus sp. 3255. Taxonomy (NCBI): domain Bacteria; kingdom Bacillati; phylum Bacillota; class Bacilli; order Caryophanales; family Bacillaceae; genus Bacillus; species Bacillus sp. 3255. Next base: position 575,382 of record NZ_JAVDUS010000001.1, on the reverse strand, counting down.
CCAAATTGGACGGGACTGGGATTTAATACATTGATTGGAATTGTAGTGCTTTTGATTGGTTATTATTGCTTTCAGAAACTGAGAGGGGGGTTTGCGGATGTTATCTGATATTGCAATTTCAGTGAAAAATATTTCTAAGTCATTTCGAATGTACCCCACTCCTCAGCACCGTCTTAAGCAATTCTTTGTAGGTTCTAGAAAACAATATTTCAAAGAGTTTCGGGCATTGAATAATGTCTCTTTTGATGTAAGAAAAGGCGAAACAATTGGAATAATTGGTAAAAATGGATCAGGGAAGAGTACAATTCTTCAAATTATAACAGGTACACTTAAACCAAGTAGTGGAGAAGTTAATCTTAATGGAAAAGTGTCTGCATTATTAGAACTAGGTAGTGGATTCAATCCAGAGTTTACTGGAAGAGAAAATGCAATTATGAATGGGGCGATCATGGGACTCTCACAAGCTGAAATGATTGAGAGAATGCCAATGATTGAAGATTTTGCTGAAATAGGGGAATTTATTGATCAACCGGTGAAAACTTATTCATCTGGGATGTTTGTTCGGTTAGCTTTTGCTTGTGCCGTGCATGTTAATCCGGATATACTGATTGTCGATGAAGCATTGGCAGTAGGTGATATGCGATTTCAGCTTAAATGCATTGATAAAATGAAGTCTTTTAAAAAAGAAGGTAAGACTATTCTTTTTGTCAGCCATGATTCTTATTCTGTACGAAATTTTTGTGACCAAGCAATTTGGATGATGGATGGCGAAATACATCTACGTGGTGATGTCAAGGCTGTAACTGAACAATATCAGGATTATATGAAATTCGAAAGCGTTAGAGAAGATGTACATCTGGAGCAAGGTACTTCCAATTCAGTAATATTAACTATTGATAAAGTGTGTTTTATTGATGAAGCAGGGTTAGAACAGAAGAGTTTTCGCTTTGGTGAGCGTGTGAATGTATCAGTAGAGTATACACTTCATACAGAAATGGCAGGTATAGTTGGTGGCATAGCACTTTATGATAAGCAAAGTAATTATATTTGTGGACTGAATACAAAGTTAGATTCCTATCAAATACCTAGTAATCCTGGGAATTATAAACTGGTGCTCTCATATGAACAAATGAATTTATTACCTGGTTCATACTATGTCGATATAGGTTTTTTTGAAAGCTCAGCTGTTGTTATTCTGGATTACAAATCCAGGTACGATTCATTTAGAATTGATTCTGGGGAATATTTTGCTGAAGGGATTGCATATTTACCACATCAATGGAAATGTGAGGGCTTGTAAGAGATGCTTAAGTATGATCACGAATTAAATCTTACAGAAGAGAATTCTCCTTCAATTATTTTGCGTCAGATTACTCCTAATAGCCGGGTTTTAGAGTTCGGGCCAGCTACTGGTTATATGACTCGATATTTGAAGGAGATATTAAATTGTTATATTTCATGTATTGAAGTTGATCCCAATTCTGCGGAAATATCTGCCCAATTTTGCGATGATATGATAGTTGCAGATTTGGATGAGATGTTGTGGTTGGATAAATTACATGATCAAAGATATGACTTTCTTATATTTGCGGATGTGTTAGAGCACTTGAAGAATCCTTGGAAAGTACTTAATGCTGCAAGTAAATTGCTTAGCGATACCGGTCGTATAATAATTTCAGTTCCGAATGTTGGGCATAATGCTATTGTTATGAGTTTAATGCACGGGGAATTTGAATATAAAAAGCTTGGACTGTTAGATGAAACACACTTGCGATTCTTTACCAGAAAAAGTCTCCTCCAATTGATCGACTCTGCTGATCTGGCTCCTGTAATTCTAAATGCAACTATAAGTACACCTGAGTTGACCGAGTTTAAACAATCATATATAGATTATCCAAAACAGGTACGTGATTATTTATTATCATCTAGAGACGGCCATGTATACCAGTTTATTTTCACTTGTAAGAAAAAAGATAATATAACATCGGAAGATAACTGTATTGATTTAATTGCAGAAACTGAGATTTCTACTTCACCAGTTTTCTTTCAAGTATATTGGCAAGAAAATGGGCAGTTTAATGAAAGAAGTTCGGCTATTGTCCAATTTAATACTGAAAACGAAATGGAATATTTTCAAATAGAATTGCCAAAAGGATATTCAGGGGATTTGCGGATTGATCCAACGAACATCCCAGCTTTTATACAAATAGATTCCATAAGAATATATGATTCAAATTTGATCGAACTAAAAACTTTTCAATCTCAAGAGATTAACTTCTCAGAAGATATAATAAAGATAAGTGAAAAAAGTAGTCAGATTAAGTTGCTCGCGACCAGTAAGGATCCACAAATATATGTAAGAATAGAAGATGAAGCAGCAAGACTCAAAGTTGCAATAAAATATAGTGAAGATTCACCGCACCATTTGTTTGAAGAACTTCAAGATCAAAACTATCAACTTAAGATAACATCTGATCAGTTATCCGAAGAAAAAAAACGGTTTGCTAAAATAAAGAGTGAAATTGATGAGCTCCAAACAAAATTTGATTTTAAGGTTAAAAAACTAAATGAAATTCAGGCAGAACATATAATTTTGATTTCAAAAATCGAAAATCTGAAAGACGAAAATGAAAAGTTTCATGTTAATAATTTCAAGATACAAAAGAGATTGGATTCTGCAACAGTTTCGTTAAAACAGTTAGAGACAGAACTTCACGATAAAGTAACATTGATTGATAATATCTATTTATCATTTTCTTGGAAGATAACAAAGCCTTTTCGTACTTTAGGCAAAGTAATAAGGAATCCGAAAGCTTACACACGCAGTTTAACTGATTTATTTATTCGGAAAAGTTATGATTTAAAGCTAAAGGTTGTAGCAGAGCTTGAAAAAACTAAAGAATCGGAATGGAAATCTACGGGGACAGATCCTCAATTTCATCTTGTTGGGAGATATCCAGTGGGTTGGTCAAAGTTAACATTAGATATTACTCCTATTGGTTCCACTCAAGGGAAAATGAGGTTATATCTCGATAAAGGCCGTTCATTTAATGAGGCAGATAGTTATGGAATGGGTAATATAGGTGCCAAAAATAAACACTATATTCATTTTGATGCTAATTTATTTAATTTGAGATTTGACCCTATAGAATCCGAAGGGGAATTTACACTTTCTGGGGTTAGATTAACTCGGGTTTCTAGACTTGAAATTATATTAGATAATACTTTTAATCATTTTAAGACAAAGATTCGTAAATGGTTTGGCTTTTCCAAATATGCTATCACCAAAGCACGTGACTGGAGAACGCAAAGAGGCAGATATCCGAATCTGAATGAAATACCTGACTTGGCTAGAAAAGCAATTCACAAATGGAGAACAAACCAACATCATATTCTTAATGATCAGATTCTCCCACCTTCTGGTTTTGTATTAAGTCAAACATTAGAAAGTTATCAAGCTTGGTTAGAGGTCAATGAATGGAATAATCGTAGGGAAAGTTTGCTCAATTCAAAACTAAATCAAATGGCACATATGCCAAAATTAAGCATTGTTATGCCTGTTTATAATCCACCTATTGAGTATCTAGATCAAGCTATTGAAAGTGTTCTTCAGCAGCGGTATTCCAATTGGGAATTGCTAATTGCTGACGATGCCAGTCCTGATCCTAACATTAGACCTGCTTTGGAAAAATGGGCTGAAAAAGACGATAGAATCAAAGTTAGATATCTGGAGTCTAACGGTAATATTAGTGTTTCTTCAAATGCAGCAGCAGAATTAGCAACCGGTGATTACATCATCTTAATGGATAATGACGATGAACTGACCCCAGATGCTCTGGCAGAGGTTGCTTTATATGTCGCGGCTAATCCAAAGACTGATGTGTTATATTCAGATGATGATAAAATCGATACTAGGGGAAGCAGATTTGCTCCTCAATTCAAACCTGACTGGTCACCTGAGCTCCTTCTTTCGTATATGTACTTTAGTCATATACTTGTAATAAGAACCTCACTGTTTAAACAAGTAGGAGGTTTTAGAAGAGGGTTTGAAGGATCTCAAGATTACGATCTTGCACTTCGAGTAACCGAGAAAGCAAGACATGTTGGCCATATTCCTATGGTACTCTATCATTGGAGGGTTCTTCCGAATTCGACTGCATCATCTGGAGCAGCTAAACCAGAAAGTTTTGAGGCGGGTAGGAAGGCTGTTCAAGAAGCATTGGAGCGCCGTGGAATTAACGCTAAAGTATATCAACCTGAATGGGCTCTGAAAGCAGCTTGCGGTATATATTCTCATGAATTTTATGATTATGGACCCAGTGTAGCAATTATTATCCCAACAAAAAATCAATATAAGATACTTAAAGCATGTATTGATTCTATTAGGAAAACGACCTACCAGAATTACCAAGTATACATTATTGACAATGATAGTGATGATCAAGAAACCTTAGAATATTTAGCATCAATGCCACATACGGTTTTGAAAATATCAAATCCTAACGGTAAGTTCAGTTACGCGTATATAAACAATCAAGCAGTTAAATCAGTTAAAGAAGATTACGTGCTATTTTTGAATAATGATACCGAGGTAATAAATCCGAGATGGCTTAGTCAAATGGTTGGTTATCTATCGATAAAAGGAGTTGGTGCAGTAGGTGCTAGACTTCTATTCCCGGATGGTCGATTGCAACATGCGGGAATAACTCACGGATACTATAATGGGATGGCTGGGCCATCGTTTAAACTAATGCCTGAATGGAATAACGGTTATCTTAGCTATGCGAAAGTGTTACGTAATTCTTTGGCTGTTACAGCAGCTTGTATGCTGACTCCACGTCAATTGTTTTTGGAACAAGGTAGTTTCGATGAACAAAGATTTGCTGTTGCTTATAATGATGTAGACTATTGTTATCGACTTCATATGTCAGGATATAGAGTGGTGTATTGCCCTGACGCTGAACTAAGGCACTATGAAGGATATTCTCGTGGATTTGCAGATAATCCGGCTGAGGGCGCTGCTTTCAGAGAAGCATATGGAGAATGGGTCGATCCCTACTATAATCCAAATTTATTACTGGATAATGAGCAATTTGACATCGCATCAAAAGTAGTCATTGTAAACGAGAATGTCAGGCCGATTCGAACTTTAATGTGTGCATTTAACCTGAACTGGGAGGGAGCTCCTTATAGTCAGTATGAAATGACGGTACATTTAAAGAACAGTGGTATTATTGATCCAATCGTATATTCTCCTTATGATGGTCCACTACGAAAAGCTTATGAGGATCAAGGAATTACTGTCGAAGTATTTAACCATCCTCTAACAGGTGTATCGAATTTATATGCATATGACAATGCCATTAATCAGTTTAAACAGAAAATTCAAGGATGGAATGTTGAACTTGTTTATGGGAATACTTTGCAGACGTTCTATGCTATAGACGCAGCGAAGCTTAGTGACTTGCCAAGCATCTGGAATCCAAGAGAAAGTGAACCATGGCAAACTTATTTTAATCACTTTGGTGATGATATTGCTGCAAGGGCACTAAATTGTTTCAATTATCCGTATAAAATTATTTTTGTGGCAAATGCTACAAGAAATGGTTGTCTACCATTGAATGCTCATCATAATTTTACGACAATTCATAACGGATTAGACAGAGAACGTTTATATAAGCAAATGGATAAATGGCCGCGCACAAAAGCAAGAGAGCACTTAAATGTTGATTCAGATGAATTGATGGTTCTTTTGTTAGGAACAGTTTGCGATAGAAAAGGTCAGATGGATCTGGTAAAAGCAGTAGCTTTACTTGAGCAGGATCAGGTTAAAGCAATTAAATGTTTCATTGTTGGTGACAGACCGAGCGATTATAGTAAACAAATGCATATGTTCATTGAAGGCTTGTCCGAGGATTTCCGAAAGAAAATTATTGTAGTTCCAGAGACATCTGAAACAGCGTTGTACTATTCAGCAGCAGATATTTTTGTTTGCAGTTCAAGAATTGAGAGTTTCCCAAGAGTTATTTTGGAAGCAATGGCAAGTGGTTTGCCAATTATTACAACGCCTGCGTTCGGTATTACGGAGCAAGTACAACAAGACGTAAATGGTGTATTTTACCAACCGGGAGATGTTCAGGATTTAGCTAGGCACATTGGACGTTTTATCGAATTACCTGATTTTCGTTTGAAATTAGCACACAATAGTAAACATGTACTGAATTTACTAAATGATTATGACTCAATGGCTAAATCTTACGGACAAATATTTAGAGAAGCTTGGTTGAGTGGGAGGTCAAGATAGATGTGCGGAATTGTAGGCATCATTGATCTGGAAAGAGAATTCATATCGTCTGATTTCCTTGAAGCAATGAATCAAGTCATGTATAACCGTGGCCCTGATGGTGAGGGCCATTTTTTTGAGAAGAACATTGCGATGGCTATGAGGAGATTATCTATTATTGATTTAACCGGAGGATGGCAGCCATTTTACAGTAGAAATGACGAAGTCGTTGCTTTTCAAAATGGAGAAATATACAATCATAAAGCACTACAAAGGGAATTGGAGTCAGCTGGATTTGAATTCAAAAGTCATAGTGATACAGAAGTTTTAGCTCATGGATTTACGCAATGGGGAATAAAAGGTTTATTGGAGCGTTTGGATGGCATGTTTGCCATAGCTATCTTCGATAGACCTAAAAGAAAGTTGTATATTGCTAGGGACAGATTCGGTGAAAAACCATTATACTACTGTTATAAAAAAGGCAAGTTTGCATATGGATCTGACATGGTTTCTCTAGCTGCTTTGCCATGGGTGAACGATGAATTCAATTATACTTCTTTGTCTAGATATGTGGCACTTCATTATGTACCTGGGGAAGCTACATTATTCCAAGATATTAATAAAATTCTTCCTGGGCATTATGCCGAAATAACGGTCAATAATCCAATTCCGCAAATTGAACAATATTTTTCTTTACAAGGCCGAAAGATACAAGGTAAATCAGACGAGCAATTATTGCAATTACTTCACGAGGCTGTTGAATCTAGACTGGTTTCTGATGTTCCTGTGGGTGTTTTTTTATCAGGTGGTCTGGATAGTTCAATAGTCGCGGCTATAGCGGCAAAGCATCAACCCAATATTTGTACCTTTTCAATGGGGTTTGACTCTCAAAGCCATGATGAGAGTGAGTATGCTACCCTAGTAGCCAAGACAATTGGAAGCACACATTTTAGCTTTAAATTTAATGAAAATTCTTTTATAGATTTACTTCCTAAAGTAGCAGGTTCTCTTGATGAACCAATAGGGGACCAAGCACTACTTCCTTTATATTGGTTATGTCAGGAAGCAAAAAATCATGTTACTGTAGCTTTGGCTGGTGAAGGTGCTGATGAGATCTTTGCAGGGTATGGCTACTATCGAAGTTTTTTGCAAAACAAAACATTGAAAGACAAATTAAAGATGTGGCTTGGACGTTCGACCGACAAAGAAGAAATGTTGCAAAGGATTATATCTAATCCTGTGCCAATTACACCTTCGGGGTTTCCACTTTTAACGGATATGGAAGGTCGTAAGCGATTAATTCCTGGCATTCCCATTAATGATCCAGATCGGTGGGAGCAAAATTTAATGTCGTTATTGGCGAAAACTGATAATAAGTTACAGAGAGCCTCATTAGCTGATTTATACACTTGGCTTCCTGATGACCTTCTTGTCAAGTTCGATAGAATGGCAATGTCGCATAGCTTGGAAGGTCGTGCTCCTTTCCTGGCACCAAGCGTAGTAGAGGCAGGGCTTTATTTATCTGATTCACAAAGGATTACGAAGGAATCGAGTAAGGTTGCTCTACGAAGAGTTGCAGCAAAAATTTTGCCTCCAGAAATTCTTGAGAGACCCAAACAAGGATTCGTTCTTCCAATGAGAAAATGGATTACGCAGTGGTTTGAAGCGAATGGAAGTTATGAATACTATTTCAGGCATAAAAGAATACCGGGCTTAAATGTGGATGAGGTAATTCGGATCGTTGAAGAGGATATGGGTCATGGCATTCAAAGAGAAAGATTATTATTTGCACTTATTATGTTAGTTGAATGGTACGAATCTTTCTTAAGGCGAAAGAACGAAGTTCGATCGACTTATCTAAAATATCAATAAGGATGATTTCATAATGAAGGCTATTGTTACTGGAGTTGCAGGGTTCATCGGATCTACACTTGCACAGAAGTTATTATCAGAAGGATATTCCGTGACGGGAATTGATTCAATCACTGATTACTATTCTGCAGAAATTAAGACGAGAAACTTATTGAAAAATGTTGGACATCCCAATTTTAATTTTATTGATAAATGCATTTTAGAATTGAATTGGAAAGAATTGTACGAAAAACATGATTATGTTTTCCACTTGGCTGGACAACCTGGTGTGAGAGCAAGCTGGGGCACTACCTTCACCGTTTATACTAAAAATAATATTGAAGCTACACAATATATGCTTCAGCAAGCAATTGGAGCTGATCGTTTAAAAAAATTTGTGTTTGCTTCAACTTCATCAATTTACGGGGATGCAGAACAATTCCCTACTAACGAAAAAATGATACCAAAACCAGTTTCACCGTATGGAGTAACTAAGCTTGCTGCTGAAAATTTGTGTTATCTTTACTATCGTAATTTTAATATTCCGACGGTGGCTCTCCGATTCTTTACAGTCTATGGGCCGGGACAAAGACCCGATATGGCATTTCAGTTAATATTCTCTGCATTAAAAAGTGACCGAGAATTCACGATTTATGGAGATGGTAAGCAAACACGAGATTTCACTTTTGTAGAAGATATTGTTCAGGGAAATTATCTTGCCGCTCTCCATGGCGTGCCTGGAGAGGTTTATAACTTAGGAGGAGGTACTAGAGTTTCTATGCTCGATGTTATAAATCAAGTAGAGCTAATAACAGGGAAAAAATTGAAACTAAAATTTGGTGATAAGCAAAAAGGTGATGCAAGGGATACGTCTGCGGACATTTCCAAAGCAAATAATGATCTTGGTTATATCCCACAAGTGAAATTAAAAGAAGGATTAGAGAGACAGTGGGAATGGAATCAACATATTGAGTAAGAAAGGTAATAGTTCATCATGAGAAAGTCGAGATATAAGTGGTTAATTGCCATTTATGTAGTTGTTCTAGTAATTATTACAACGGATTACTATACAGGAGCAGCGAGGGGAAACCAAGCTACTCCTGTTCAAAATTCTATAGCTAACGGAATTGTACGATATACAAGCGATGCGTATGATGCTTTTTCCGGATGGGATTGGTTTGTAGATCCAAAAACAAGCATAGGAATTGGTGTTGCGAAAGATGGTTTCTTATCAAAATATGGTCCGAAAATTCATCCGATTGATATGAATAATCCCCAACCTTGGAGTGGTGGAGAGTATTTTTGTGATCCTGATACGATGATTTTGGCAAAAACAAAATCATCCTACAATATTGTTTATGGATCCTATTTGAATTGGGAAAAAGACAGGTATTTGAGTGATGATAAACTATTAGCTCGACAGTCTTTTAGATTCAATGCTGCTGAAGGTTTAAGAACCAACTTGTCGCCTGAGGTTACTAAGAGTGTTAGTTCTCCAAAGCTTGATATACGAGAGGATCATACATTAGTTTCGGGTAAACCATGGGTTGAAACGACAGTAACAATTACCAACAAATACCCAGAACCCGCGGATCTGCTTTATATTTACCAAGATGCTGCTTTCATGTGGTTGCCAGATCAAAATCAATCTAAAGTTGAAACGTTGATTGTAAATGCAAATAATACGATGATTAGTAATCAATTTGAATCAATTCCTACTTCTGAAAAAGTAGTAGTCGGAACGTATCATAAAGAAAAAAAGGTGTATGGCGGAATATATACAGATAACCCATATGCATTAACAGGTATATCATCTAATTATTTGTTATTTAATGAATTAGAGAATGATACAACAATTGAACGGAAATTTGTAGATTCAACTCCAAGAGACATCAATGAGACAGTGTCACTCATCGAGGAAGAAAGTAAAAAAAGTGATGGAGATTATAAGATAAGGTTTGTTGCGTTTCCAGTTATGAATCTAGAACCCGATAAGATGGTAACACTGCGCTTTTATCGGATTGCTTTCCAAGATGAGAATATTAAAGACCAGAAACAAATAGCGCAAAAGATCTTACAAAATATACCGAAATAGAATCTAGGAGGAATACCGATGAATATAGGTGTTTTTGGAGCAGGGTATGTTGGGTTGGTTACAGCAGTGTGTTTATCTGACATGGGGTATAAACTATGGGTAGTTGAAAAAGACAAAGAGAAATTAGAAAAACTGAAGATAGGAATAAATACAATATATGAACCAGGTTTAACTGAACTATTGCAAAAAAATATTCAGTTAGGTCGTATTCAATTTACAGAGGAAGGAAAATCTGTGGTTGAGAATTGTGAAATCATCTTCCTTTGTGTAGGTACCCCTTCTAGACCTGATGGGAGTGCTGATATGTCACAGATTGAAGCAGCCATGAAAGAGATCGTGGAACAAAGCGTAAGCCTTGGACAATACCGTCTAGTTGTTGTCAAAAGTACAGTTCCAGTAGGTACATCAGCATGGATGAGAAAAATAGCTACGATGTACGCGAAAGGCTCCCAACACCTGGTTGACCTTGCCTCCAATCCTGAATTCTTGCGAGAAGGGGTAGCCATTAAAGATTTTAAGGAACCGGATCGCATCGTTCTTGGTTGCACCACGGATAGAGCCAGGGAATTGTTATCAAAAGTATACGAGCCCTTCATTTGTCCCAAAATTGTTACGGACTCAAATACAGCAGAAATTATTAAATATGCTGCAAATTCTTTTTTGGCAACTAAGATATCGTTTATCAACATGGTAGCTGATCTTTGTGAATCTGTTGGTGGGGATATTTCTCAAGTGGCAGAGGGAATGGGTTACGATAACCGAATAGGCAAAGATTTTTTGAAGGCTGGTATTGGTTTTGGGGGTTCCTGTTTTCCAAAGGATCTTCGTGCATTCCTCCATATTGGAGAATCGTATAATCTAAATTTTGGTTTACTTAAGGAAGTAATTAAAATTAATCAAAGTCGACCAGAACGAGTTGTTGCTCTTCTGAAGGAGATGTTATGGGTACTTGAAGGAAAGAGAATTACCATACTCGGTTTGACATTTAAACCCAATACAGATGATGTAAGAGAATCACCAGCAGCAGGACTAATTGCAGCATTAAAAGCTGAAGGAGCTAAAATTACAGCAACTGATCCAATTGGCATTGAAAATTTCAAGAAAATGTATGTTGCGGAATCAAAAGATATTGAATTTGAAATAGATACTCTTAAATCAGTTGAAAATAGTCATGCTTTGATACTGGTAACTGATTGGAATGAATATAGTACTCTCGACTGGGTTACCGTTAAGGAATTTATGGAGCTCCCTGTTATTCTTGACGGAAGAAATCTTTTGAATGAAGACTTAATAAGAACAGCTGGATTTCAATATGCAGCAATTGGTAGATGATATAAAGGGGGGAAGGTTTTGCTATCACGCGTAACAATATTTAGCGTTATCTTTTTTATGATTCTCCCTTTAGCTGCTCTTGCTGATAATCAACCTCCAGTCGGAAATTTAGAGAGCGTCACTGTTATATCAGGAAATAAACTCCAAGTAGAAGTAATTGGTTGGGCTATTGATAAAGATGGAATAAATAAATTAAATGTTTATTTGGATGAACAATTGGTTGGGAATGCAATACATGGAATTTCAAGACCTGATGTTAGAAAAGCATATCCTGATATAAAAGATTCTGACAAAAGTGGCTTTTCATTTACTATTAATGAGATAGCGGATGGTAATCACGCTGTTAGAATTGAAATTATTTCAAACTCTGGAGCAAAGGTAGACTTAAAGAAAGATTTGATAGTAAGCTCCCAAATTATCTCGAATTTAGAATATCCATCCAAATATCAAAATATTCTACCAGCTGTTTCGAATTATGACATTCAAGGTTGGGTTATATCAGCTGATGTCAAGAACGTAGTTGTTTTTGTTGATAATGTTTTTCAGGGAAATGCTGAGTGGGGCTTAGAAAGGTTAGATGTTAATAAAGAGTATAAACAATTAAGGAACTCGTTAAATTCAGGATTTCTATACCATTTGGACGTATCCAAACTTAATCGGGGAACTCATCAAGTAGCAGTATACACTATAGACTCAGCGTTTCAACTAAAACTAGTAGGCAAATCTACTTTGATAAATAAAAGACATTATTCTTTCTTAGGAGGAATTACCTTATTATTTATTTTCTTTATATTTGCTTTCACTAAAAGAAGAGCTGAAAAAGGGGATAAGTATGCTATTTAATAGCGTTGAGTTTATTTTTATTTTTCTTCCAATTACTTTTATTTTATACTACTCTTTAGCTCGGATAAAGTATATAAGATTGGCACTTTATGTGTTGATTTTGATGTCCTTAATATATTATTCATATTGGTACCCATTTAATTTATTGGTATTACTATTTAGTATTTTATTTAACTATGCTTTTGGAACTATATTAAACAGAATTCCTTCAAAAGTTATTTTAACATTAGGAATCAGCTTTAATTTATTGTTACTAGGTTATTTTAAGTATTATAACTTTTTTATACAAAATATTAACTCCTTTACTCATCTTTCACTTCAAGCTTTAAGCATTACGTTACCTATAGGTATATCATTCTTTACATTTCAAAAGGTTGGGTATTTAGTAGATTCTTACAAACAAAAGACATCTCATTATAAGTTTTCATCATATTTACTCTTCGTTGTCTTTTTCCCGCAATTAATAGCAGGGCCGATTGTTCATCATTCCAAATTAGTTCCTCAATTTTCTGATACATCAATATTTAATTTTAACTACGAAAATATCACAAGAGGTATTTTTTTATTTACAATAGGTTTATCCAAAAAACTTTTATTAGCAGATTCTCTTGCTCCTTTAGCAAATACTGTCTTTGATAAATCAGAAGGACTTACGCTATTAGAAGCATGGGGGGGGGCGTTGAGTTACACTTTGCAACTTTATTTTGATTTCTCAGGATATTCAGATATGGCTATTGGGTTGGCTTTAATATTCAATATTAAGCTTCCTATTAATTTCGATTCACCATATAAATCATTAAATATAATTGATTTTTGGCGAAGATGGCACATTACACTATCCTCATTCTTAAGAGATTATTTATATATTAGTTTGGGGGGAAGCCGCAAGGGAAAGTTCCGAAAGTATTTAAATTTATTTATTACAATGGTTTTGGGAGGAATTTGGCATGGTGCCGGTTGGACTTATGTAATTTGGGGAATATTACATGGGCTATATCTATTAACTAATCATGCTTTCCGAGATCTTGGTTTTAAAATGAGTGCAATTCCTGCTAGAATTATGACATTATTTTTTGTTACATTAGCATGGATTTTCTTTAGAGCGAATAATTTATCTGATGCTAACAAGGTCCTTTCAGGATTTCTTGGATTAAATGGAGTTAAATTCCATAATTTAACTTATATAAATAAGCAGGAAGTAATTTTGATTATTTTCGCAGTTATTATTGTTTTGCTTCCAAACTCAAATCAAATTCTAGATAAGTTTAAACCTAATTTTAGATGGTTTGTATTTATTATGGTTTTGATGATTTTAAGTCTTTATTCCCTTAATAATCCATCGCAGTTCTTATATTTCCAATTTTAAATTAGGAGACGAATAAATGAAGAAATACCGGTTATTTTTCTGGGGCTTTCTTTCCACTATATTCATTTTTATGCTTACCAATCTTGTTATTTTTATTTTTTTTACTGCTGACACCCTTACTCCTGGTAAAGAGGTCGCAAATAATAAAGCTATTGTATATGGTGATATGGCTCGTCTCTCTTTTCTTAATACTCTAAGGAAATACGATACAATTGACCTAATGGACTCACGTGCTTATATAAAAAACAAAAATAACCCGAATTTTTCTATTGTCACTATAGGGGACTCTTTCACAGATTATAGGGATTATCACAGTAGAATTGCAAATATTTTATCAGATCAATTACATGAAAATATTTTCAATATAACAAACCAAGTATGTTATGGTATGTTTGATTTCTTAGTGAGTGACATAATAACTTCTGAGAAGAGACCTAAAGTTGTTATCTGGGAAAGTGTAGAAAGAAACGCTGGTGCTTCAGGAATGTTTGACTTAAATAATTGGGATAGGCTAATGAAAGAAGCTCAGGATCGCAAGACGAATTTAAATCTATCCTTTGAAAATAATGGATTTTACAAGAAAGAATTACAACCTAAGATATCCTTAGAGATGAATAATCCTAAAAAAACTGCAACACAATATATTCAAAAATATAATTTCCTAACCACTACGAATTTAAAGTTTCTTGCTAATAACATATCTTATTTTATATTTAATAAAACTATACCAAAAATTACATCTGTAGATCTGGCTTTTTTAAAGACGGGCCAATCTATTTTATACTATCATGATGATATTTCTTCGTATAGAAATAGCATACAGAACGTACAAAAGAATGTCGAATTTGTTAAAAAAGTAAAAGAAGTGTTGAACCAATATGGAATTGAATTAGTTTTTTATGTTGTTCCAGATAAGTATGATGCGTATCATGATTTTTTGCAAACTCAATATCAAGATCCTTATGATAATAGGTACCTTGAGGAATTGGTTAATCAGTTGAATTTAAATGATGTTAATACTATTAATGTACTTCCAGCGTTTAAGGAATATCTTGCCAAGGGAAATGATGATCTTTATTTAAAAGATGATACACATTGGAACCAACCAGCTAAAGAAATTACCTCGTCTGAGATAGGTAAGTTAATAAGTGATAAACAACTTCTTAAATAAAAAGAATTTATAGAAAACATGTCTAGTTAGTGACATTAATTATCTAATTTATAAATAATTCCAATAGATATATGATTTTGTATAGAAATTGTTCGCATGAATTATTATTATGGAATTAATAATGAAATGATGGTTGAAAGTTAATAGGAATGAACAAATATTAAGGGACGTGATAAAGTGAAAGGAATTATTCTTGCAGGTGGAACTGGATCTAGATTGTATCCGCTAACGAAAGTAACAAATAAACATTTACTTCCAGTTGGGAAGTATCCAATGATTTTTCACTCGGTGGCAAAGTTAAAGGAAGCAGATATTAATGATATTCTTATTGTAACCGGTAAAGATCATATGGGTGATGTAGTGAATCTCCTTGGTAGCGGACGAGAAATGGGGGTAAACTTTACTTATAAAGTTCAAGATGAGGCTGGAGGAATTGCTCAGGCCCTTGGTCTCGCTGAAAACTTTGTAGGGAATAGTCAGATGGTTGTTATTTTAGGTGATAATGTTTTTGAAGAGAAAATAGTTCCATTTGTAAATAACTTCAAGGCTCAAAAAAATGGTGCAAAAATTCTTATTCAAGAGGTTCAAGATCCTCAAAGATATGGAGTTCCTGAACTTCAAGGTGAGAAAATTGTTTCTATCGAAGAAAAGCCTAAATGGCCTAAGAGTAATTACGCGGTAACAGGAATTTACATGTTTGATAATTCTGTTTTTAATATTGTAAAAACTCTAAAGCCATCAGGCCGCGGTGAGCTTGAGATTACGGATGTTAATAATGCATACATTGAAAGAAACGAACTTACCTATGATATTCTTCGAGGTTGGTGGACAGATGCTGGGACACATTTTTCCTTAGCTAAGGCCAATGAATTAGCTAGAGACTTGTATTTCGGAGAAGAGTTTGGGAAACTTAAATTATAAGAGGTGCCAAAACAATGAATATCAAAACAACAAAGTTAGAAGGTTTATATATAATTGAACCCGATGTCCATGGAGACAGTCGGGGCTTTTTTATGGAGAGTTATAATATTGAAAAATTTAAAGTGTTAGGTATAGACTTTAATTTTGTTCAAGACAATCATTCCTTGTCAGTGGAAACTGGTGTTTTAAGGGGACTTCACTATCAATTAAATCCGAAAGCACAGACAAAACTTGTTCGTGTAGCTGCGGGAGCCATTTATGATGTCGTGGTAGATATTCGTAAAGATTCTTCTACATTCGGTCAGTGGATAGGGATAATTTTAAGTGAGGATAATAAGCGTCAGTTGCTAGTTCCTCAAGGTTTTGCACATGGTTTTTGTACGATTGTTCCGAATACGCAAGTACTGTATAAAGTTGATGAGTACTACTCACCTGAACATGATAGGGGTATACTTTGGAATGACCCATCGCTAGGTATTGATTGGCCAACTTCAAAGCCTATTCTTTCTGATAAAGATCAGAAACACCCTTTATTTAAAGATGCAGAAATAAATTTCTAAAGTAGGGAAGCATTAATGTTGATAAAAAAAGCTATTATTCCAGCAGCTGGTCTAGGAACAAGATTCCTCCCAGCAACTAAAGCAATGCCAAAAGAAATGCTCCCAATTGTAGATAAGCCAACTATCCAATACATTGTAGAAGAGGCTGTTGCTTCTGGAATCGAAGACATTATTATAGTCACTGGCAGAGGCAAGAGAGCAATAGAGGATCACTTTGATAATTATTTTGAATTAGAACAAAATTTACTTGATAAAGGTAAATTCGATCTTTTGGATGAAGTTCAAAAACCCTCAAAACTAGTGGATATCCATTATATAAGACAAAAGGAACCTAAAGGGCTTGGTCATGCCATTTGGTGTGCTCGCAAGTTTATTGGTGATGAAGCATTTGCAGTTTTACTTGGTGATGACATCGTTGTATCAGAAACACCTTGCCTAAAACAAATGATTGGACTTTTTGAAGATTATAACTCATCAATCATTGGTGTTAAACAAGTTAGTGAAAAGGAACGTTCGAGATATGGTATAGTTGAGGCAATGGAAGTGAGTGAACGTGTCTACAAAGCAATGAAATTATTTGAAAAACCAACTAGCGATATTAGCCAATCTAATCTAGCAATTATGGGGCGGTATATTCTTACTCCAAATATCTTCGACATTTTAGAAAATACTCAAATTGGTCGTGGTGGAGAAATCCAGTTAACCGATGCCATATCTGAATTAAGCCAATCAGAAAGTGTATATGCTTACGATTTTGTTGGGACAAGATATGATGTAGGAGAAAAGTTGGGGTTTATTAAGACTACAATAGATTTTGCGTTAGAGCGTCCTGAGTTGAAAGGTGAATTAATGGATTATCTAAAGAAGATTGTTGGTACAAAATAAAAGTAGGAGTTAATCTGACATGAAAATCCTAGTAACAGGCGGAGCCGGGTTCATCGGCAGCAACTTTGTTCATTATATGCTTGATCGTTATTCTAATTATAAAATTATTAATTTAGATGCATTGACTTATGCAGGAAATTTAGAGAACCTTACATCAATCCAAGATAACAGCAATTATACGTTCGTAAAAGGCGATATCACAGATGCAGGGTTGGTTAACTCGCTTTTTGAACAAGGTATCGATACTGTTGTTCATTTCGCCGCGGAGTCACATGTGGATCGTAGCATCTTGGAACCTGATGTATTCGTGAAAACAAACGTACTTGGTACCCAAGTACTGCTTGAGGCTGCACGGAAATTTAACATCAAGAAATTTGTCCATGTTTCTACAGATGAAGTTTACGGAACACTTGGTGAAACAGGTCTTTTCACGGAAGAAACACCATTATCACCAAACAGCCCGTACTCGGCTAGTAAAGCTGGCTCCGATCTTCTAGTTCGTTCTTATCATGAAACTTTCGGGCTTCCAGTTAACATTACCCGTTGTTCAAATAACTATGGACCGTATCAATTCCCTGAAAAGTTAATCCCGTTAATGATTGCAAATGCCTTGGGCAACAAGTCTCTTCCAGTGTATGGGGATGGTCTTAACATCCGTGATTGGCTATATGTCGAGGATCACTGCAGTGCGATTGACCTAGTTTTACATAAGGGTATTGATGGTGAAGTATATAATATTGGTGGAAATAATGAGAGAACGAATATCCAGATCGTCCAAACTATTCTGCGCGAATTAGGAAAACCGGAATCACTCATTCAGTACGTTAAAGATCGTCCTGGACATGATCGTCGATATGGGATTGATGCAACGAAGATTACGAGAGAATTAGGTTGGGCACCTAAACATAATTTTGAGACTGGAATTCACGAAACGATTCGCTGGTACCTGGATTATCAGGACTGGTGGAAAAGAATTCAGACCGGTGAATACCAACAATATTTTGCTAAACAGTATGGCGATCGTCTAGGTGTGTAGTGATGAAAATTATAGTGACTGGGGCTAATGGCCAATTAGGACAAGATGTCGTTAAAATTTTAGGTCAACATCATGTTGTTCATGGTCTTGGAAGAGAACAGTTGGATATAACGAATGAGCTCCAATGTCTAGAGGTTATAGAGTCTTTACAACCAGATGTTATTATCCATAGCGCTGCTTATACAGCTGTAGACTTAGCCGAGACAGAAGAGGACATGGCCTATAAGATTAATGCAATGGGGACAAGAAATCTTACTGTTGCTGCTGAGAGGGTAGGGGCAAAGCTTTGCTACATCAGTACGGATTATGTTTTCGATGGGACTGCGGCTATACCATATAGAGAATACGACAATACGAATCCTCAAAGTATTTATGGGAAATCGAAAAGAGCGGGAGAACTGTTGGTTCAGTCGCTTTCGACGAAATATTTTATAGTTAGAACATCGTGGGTTTATGGTGTAAACGGGGCGAATTTCGTGAAAACCATGCTCAAATTAGCACAAGATCGTGATAATTTGAAGGTAGTAAATGATCAGTTTGGGTCACCTACTTATACAGTTGATCTTGCGAACTTCTTAGATGAGCTTGTGCAAACGGAGAGTTACGGTATTTATCACGCTTCAAACTCTGGAGTCTGCTCTTGGTTCGATTTTGCCAGCGCTATTTTTGAAGAAAGCGGGAAACAGGTCAAGGTTCTACCTTGTTCCACGGAAGAATTCCCGCGGCCTGCGCCAAGACCTAAGTATTCGGCAATGGAGCATCTGGCGATTCGTACGAACGGGTTTGAGGATTTGAGACCATGGCGCGAAGGACTTAAGGCTTTCTTAGAGGAATTAGGCGTGAGCAATGGACTCCGCTAGCATCCACATCGTAACCTACAATAGCTCCGAGCACATCGATGACTGCCTGGAAGCCGTTCTAAAACAATCCTATCCCATTGAGCAGATAGTTATTATCGACAATGCCTCGAAAGATGAGACGCTAGAGAAGCTCCGAAAATGGTCAAATAAGATTAATCTTGTTAAGAATACGAAGAACAATGGTTTTGCAGGTGGACATAACCAAGCGATACGAATGACGGAAACGGATTATTGCTTGATTTTAAACCCCGATGTGGTTCTTGAGAAAGATTACGTGCTTAATACAATTAAAGCTATGAAGAACACACCGCGGGCAGGAAGTGCCACCGGGAAGCTGTTATTCAAGACTGATCCAACTCACATCGACAGCACAGGGCTTGTTATTAATAAAGCGCGTAGAGCTTTTGACCGCGGCGCTCATCAGTCCAGCGAGCAATTTCAGCAGCCTGAGGAAGTGTTTGGAGTTTCAGGGGCTGCTGCAATGTATTCCCGTGAGATGATTAACGACATTAGTTTGAATGACGAGTTTTTTGACGAGGATTTTTTTGCATATAAAGAAGATGTAGATGTAGCATGGCGGGCGCGGTTGCTTGGCTGGAAGGCGCTATACGAACCATCGGCTGTCGCGTTTCACGAAAGAGGATGGAAAGAGGGCGGCAGAAGCAGCAAGTCTCTGTTTGTTCGGAGATTATCCTATATTAACCGTTATAAAATGATGGTGAAAAACGACCGCGTTTCTTTGGTGCTGAAAAGTTTTTTTCCGCTGTTCACATATGAATGCCTTAGTCTTGCCTACGCGATCCTAAGAGAACCTAAGCTTCTGGGGGCATGGGCTGATTTCTTTCGCAAGTATTCCGAGCTTAAACAGAAACGAAGTTGGATCCACAACAAGACCAAAGTTAATGCAGCAGAATTAAATAAATGGTTTCGCTCATAAGATTAGCCACAAGCTAGTCTTATTTTTTTAGGCTTATTTTAATATTCGCATGTTATAATAAAAGTAACGAAGTCAAAATCAGTGAGGTTTTCCCTTGGATTTATCAATTATTATCGTCAACTACAAAACGCACGATCTAACCATCGCCTGTACAAGGTCAGTTTTCACGTCAGTTACATCTTACAAATATGAGGTTATTTTAGTCGATAATGCCTCAAATGACGGTATCATCGATTCCGCTAATGATCTGTTTCCGCAGGTGACCTGCATTGCGAATAAGGAGAACGTCGGCTTCTCAAGAGCGAATAATCAGGGTATTCGCGTCGCACAAGGCCGTTACATATTGTTACTCAACTCCGATACGATTGTGCAGGCCGATACATTAGACACCATGCTTCGTTTCATGGACGAGAATCCGACAGTGGGAGCCAGCGGCTGCAAAATCGTTCTGCCCGACGGGTCACTCGATAAGGCCTGCAAACGCGGCTTTCCGACGCCGTCAGCGTCCTTTTACTATGCTTTCGGTTTCTCGAAGCTTTTTCCCAAAGTACCGCGGTTCAATCAATACCAGCTGGGTTATTTGAATCCGGATCACGAATATCCCATCGACTGCCTTGTTGGGGCCTTCATGTTAATCCGCCGCGAAGCTATTGATCAGGTCGGTATGCTGGATGAGGAATTTTTTATGTATGGTGAGGATATAGATTGGTGTTATAGAATTAAGGAAGCAGGCTGGGTGAATTACTATTATCCCCGCACTCAAATCGTACACTACAAAGGCGCCAGCAGTCGAAGGAAGCCTTTCAAAATTATATATGAGTTTCATCGTGCCATGATCTTGTTCCATAAGAAGCATTACCGTAAAAAGTATTCCTGGGTGACGAACTCGATCGTTTATGCAGGGGTCGGCGTGAAATTTTTACTTTCGTTAGCACGAAATAAATTAAGACCAGCGAGGTGATGCACATTGATTCGACAGAGTCAAGGTTTCCTAACCCAACTTTACGCACTGGCCGACTTCATATGTATCCAGCTCGTATTTCTGTTTTCCTGGTGGCTGAAATTCAAAAGCGGCTGGATTCCGTTCGATTCTCCGCTGCCGATTAAGCATTATTTGATGTGGAGTGTCAGTTATGCCCTCATCGCCGTCTTCTTAAGTTACATGACGAATTTCTATACGCCGAAGAGGAAAAAGCAGTTCTCGTACGAGGTTTTTAAAATTATCCAGGTGCATATTTTCAGTTTGCTGCTGCTTCTCAGCCTTTTGTTTATTTTAAAAGAACTCGATGTATCTCGGTCTTATCTTTTGCTCTTTCTTGTAAACAATATTCTGTTCATTAGCTTTTACCGCTATCTGATCAAGATTTCACTCAAACGTGTGAGGCAAAAGGGATACAATAAGCAGTTCATCCTGATCCTTGGTGCGGGCTCATTGGGACGGCAGTTTTATAATAAGCTTCGGCAGCATCCCGAACTAGGGTATGAGGTCGTAGGATTTCTCGATGATTATCAAGAAAAGCATGAAATTCCGCATCACAACTATAAGCCGATTATTGGCAAAATCGACGATCTGGAGTCCGTTTTGAATGAAGTTATTATCGATGAAGTCATCATCGCGCTGCCGTTGGATGCTCACCGGAAATTCGGCCACATCATTAATGTTTGTGAGAAAATTGGTGTCAAAACGTTAATTATTCCCGATTTCTATGATTTCCTGCCGTCTCGACCATACTTCGATAATTTTGCGGAGATGCCGCTTATCAACGTGCGAGATATTCCACTGGATGAGTTCCGGAACCGGATTTTCAAACGGGCTTTCGATATCGTGTTTTCACTTGCAGCTATTGTGATTACAGCGCCGGTTATGCTGGCATCCGTCATAGCGATCAAGCTAACGTCCCCAGGGCCGGTTATCTTTAAGCAGGAGCGCGTGGGGCTGAATCGCAGAACATTTATGATGTATAAGTTTCGCAGTATGAATGTGCTGCCGGAGAATGCCTCGAATACGGAGTGGACGGTGGAGAACGATCCGCGGCGAACGAAGGTGGGGACATTCCTGCGAAAGACGAGTCTCGACGAGCTGCCGCAGTTTTTTAATGTGCTCTTCGGGCATATGAGCGTCGTTGGACCACGGCCGGAAAGGCCTTATTTCGTGGAACAGTTCAAGGAAGAGGTTCCGAAGTACATGGTTAAGCACCATATTCGGCCGGGAATTACCGGTTGGGCGCAGAGCAATGGCTTGCGGGGGGATACCTCGATCGAAGAACGCATTAAGCACGATATTTTCTATATTGAAAATTGGACTTTTCTTTTTGACATTAAAATTATTTGGCGAACGATTATTAATGGATTTATCAATAAAAACGCATACTAATAAATTTTTCACTTTAACCGCATGATTCGTCAACATCTTCCCCATACTAAGCATATACTATGTAGTGCGGGGAGGTTTGCGTATGATCGATCATGATGATGCCTACCAGGATGAACGCTTGTCGATTGGCAAAGGTTTAATTGTGGGTGTGGTGTTCGGTTCCCTGCTGTGGGCAGGTATCATTACCGGGATTGTGTATATGTGGTGAAAGCAAAGATATGACAAAGACTGCCAGGCTATTTAAGCCTTAGGCAGTCTTTTGGTGTTCAGGGTATATGAAGACGATGCGAGAACGGCCTTTAACAAGGAGACGAGCGGTTTCTCAGCAAGTTTGTAAGCTAATAAGCACAGCGGAATGACTACTACCACAATGATCAGATCGGTGAACCAATACCCCAAGCGACCGGCCAAATGAGAAACAACACTCAGCTTCATCAAAACAGAAATGAATAAGAGATGTGTTAACAAAATCGTATACGAAGCATCTCCTAGCTTGCTGAGCATTATGCCCCAAGCAGGTAAACGAAAGTCTTCAGGGATCGATGAGGCACCGATCAGAATACATACAGACGGAATCATATATAACAGGTAGCTATGGTAGGGAACGAACTGAAATCTATTATTGATCCAGATGAACACAAAGCCAAGAAAGCCCAAAACAATCCATGGCTTAAAGCGCACAGGTTTAACATAGGCCACGCATTTCGCCACTAAGCAGCCCAGAAGGAACTCCAGATTCACATCGCTAAACAGAAAGTTCAAATAAAAATGACGGTCAATATCCGTACTAATGAACGGCACTTGTAGAACATGACACAGGGTCAGAACAATCCAAATGGATGCGAGAATATAAGCGGACTTCTTCCTAAGTGCCATCAGCATACCGAACGCGACGTAAAAAAGGATAAAATAACTTAACGACCAAGCAACCGGCAGAACTGGCCCGTGCGTTTGAGGGAGCAGTACAAACGACTTGACTATCGTATCTTTGTGGGTCTCATACCCATAACCGAAGCTTGGAACAAGAAAATACACAGGAAGAACAATAAACGTCATTAACCAATAAAAAGGATAAATTCGAATGATACGGTTGGTTAAATAGGGAATGATGTTCATTTTCGAACCGATTTTGTGGCCGTATGTATGAAAGAGAAGAAAGCCTGTAAGTATGAAAAAGAAATCGACGCCGCCCGATCGTCCAATGGCGCTGACACCCAGGAAGTCGTATTGATAATACTTATAAGACATGGCTGAGATATGGAACAGCATGACGAAGAATGCCGCCGCTCCTCTTGAGGCTTGTAGCCCGATTTTTTGGTTATGACTCAATTTATACGCCTCCGATTGGGTATGATGCGAGTTGATCTAAAGTTCATCATGCCAGATCAATATGAAAAATTGATGTATACGAGCTGAAAGAATGCTGAAAGTAAATAAACCGCTCTAAGATTTAACTCCAACAGAGCTAGTCTTATTTTTTTGACCAAATCGGTCCAAGCTGGTAGCTTGGCTGCATAATCGGCCAAGTCCCCTCATATGCATGTACTATGTTGATGTTAATCATGAGTGAGGGGATGATCGAATGCGCCGGGTCACATGGGTGGTAACAGTGATGATGTGCTTAGCATTGGTTCTCGCAGGGTGCGGGATGGGTAAGAAGGATGCAGGATCTATCGTAAAGGATTTGGATCATGTGATCAGCAAAGCGGATAGCTATCAGGCTTCGGGAAGCATGATTTTGCACACGGGCCAGCAGCCGCAGGAGTATCAGGTGGAGGTGGCGTTCTCGCCGGAGCATTTCTACCGGATCTCGCTGACGAACGCGACGAAGGATGTTACGCAGATCGTGCTTCGCAATGAAGAGGGCGTGTTCGTACTGACGCCTCACCTGAAGAAGAGCTTCCGTTTCCAAAGCGACTGGCCGGAGAATCAAGGACAAGTGTACTTGTTCCAATCTCTAGCCAAAAGTATTATTGCGGACAAGGATCGCCAGTTCACAACGGACAACGATCATTATGTGTTCGATGTCGCGGCGAATTATCAGAATGAACAGCTGTCCCGCCAAAAAATTTGGCTGAATAAGAAGACCCTCGCGCCTGCGCAGGTACAGGTATCCGATGCGAACCAAAACGTGATGGTGCAGGTCAATTTCACGAAGTTTGAGTTTGATGCGAAGTTCGATAAGGATTTCTTCCAAATGGAGCGCAACATGACCAGCTGGAACATGCAAACTCTGCCGACGATGTCCAATGTTGCTGTGACGGATGCCAATCACCCTGCAGCGGGTGTTACAGACAAGAACTTGACGGCAACAGGCGGCCAATCCGACCAAGCTGCCACAGGCACGAAAACGGATGCAACGAAGCCGAACGCCGCGGCAAGCAAACCGCAAAGCATCGGCATCATCGAGCCGAATTACCTGCCTAAGGATGTCGTGAAGCAGGACATTACGGATATGAAGCTGGGCGAAGATGCGGCCGTTCTTCTCAGATACAAAGGGAAGTACAACTTCAGTATCGTTGAGGTCAGACCTCAGTCGAAGTCGGTCTCCTTGCAGCCAGGTGATATTGTGGATCTTGGATTCACGATCGGGGTACTTACCGGAGAAGACCAAAAGACGTTGACATGGACGAATGACGGTGTCGAGTTCCGTATGACAACGGCTGATCTCCCGGCCTCGGAGATGATTAAAGTGGCAATGGCGACGGAAGGACAATCCGGTAAATAATTGAATGATGAAAGGATCTGCTATTAGGAGCAGGTCCTTTTTTTCGCACATCTGAGCCGCGAAATGAGCGGTATTGCACCATTTATCAGAGAAATTTAATGTACCAAAATGTGGGGAGACAGCCAGGCGGCAAACCATGGATAAGTGATGAGGTTGACGGAGGAAGATGCCGCAAATGTGCGAGGAGAGGAGCATCCGGCAGTTTATCAGCGTATCTCGGTGATGCGAACGGACAGGCACATGCTGTAGGGCTTAGGAAGATGACGCGATTTTGCCTTATTTATGGGAGAAAGGTAGGTTGACAGCTTTTCGTCATTCGGATTAACATAGATTTATTGGTCCGAACGGGTTCGGCATTAGGTTGACATTATTGGAAGGGGAGTCCTGCTTGCACGTAGAGCGGGTCTTCCCTTGTCCTTTGCATTTGGAAAAAGAGGTGAACGCTGGTGGATGCTTTTTATCGTCCCACGTGGGTTGAAATTTCGTTAGATGCTCTGCGAAGCAACATTGAAGGTTTTCAGAAGATACTGCCGGCCGGTATGAAACAGATGGCAGTCGTAAAAGCGGATGCGTACGGACACGGGGCTGTGGAAGTATCCAAAGAGGCTCTAGCCGCTGGTGTGGATTATTTGGGCGTAGCATTCTTCGACGAAGCGCTGGAGCTTAGAAATGCGGGTATTACGGCGCCCATTCTAGTTCTCGGCTACACGCCTCCTGAAGGGGTGGAGAGGGCCCGTGAGCTGGATGTGACGATTGCCGTCTACAGCCGGGATGTCCTGGAAGAGCTGCAAGCGCAGCAGCATCGCAAGAAGCTGAAAATCCACATTAAGCTGGATACAGGCATGGGGCGGCTAGGCTTGCATACGGAAGCGGATGCGATTCCTTTCATTGAACAGGCGCTTACGATTCCGAATGTGGAAGTGGAGGGTCTGTTCACGCACTATGCGAATGCGGATGAAGTGGATAAAAGCTATACGCTGGAGCAATATCGCCGCTTTGAGCGGATTGTGAGCTATTTTACGGACAAAGGCGTATCGTTTCCTTATATACATGCCGGCAACAGCGCGGCGGCGATCGATCTGCCGGGGTTAACCTATTCGATGGTGCGTCTGGGCATCTCGATGTACGGCCTGTATCCTTCCGCGGATGTCGATCAGGCGAAAATCGATCTGAAGCCTGTACTTAGCCTCAAAACAGGAATCGTTCATCTCAAAACGCTCCCTCCGGGCTCAGGAATCAGCTACGGCACGATTTATCATACGAAGGGCGAAGAACGAATCGGGACGCTGCCGATCGGTTATGCGGACGGATATTCCCGGATGCTGTCGGGCAAAGCGGAAGTTCTCGTTCGGGGCAAAAGAGTCCCGATTGTCGGACGCATTTGTATGGATCAGTGCATGATCAATGTGTCCGAAGTGGAAGACGTCAAGGCGTTAGATGAGGTTGTGCTTATCGGCGAACAGGACGGCCAGTGTATACGGGCTGAAGATATTGCAGACCAGCTGGGCACCGTAAATTACGAAGTGATCTGTATGATTTCTCATCGCGTTGCTCGTGTGTATGTTCGCGGCGGCGAACGCGTGGATGCTATTAATCCGCTGATGCGTCATCGGTATTAATTGCTTGGCTACATGAATTTACCATATAAAAATTATCCTTCCTATAGAGGAATTTCGGTGGAAGCTATCGAATAGGTAGTGTAGAATCTTATATCTATAGGTGTAACATATTTGATATACGCGTTGCATATATCTATTGTATAATTTGGTTTTCATAATGACATACTGGTAATATTGTCTTTGTATCGTTTCTGGGGGTGCGAGAGTGTGAGCAATGCGCATAATACGAAAAGGATCATGATTAGCTTGCCTGACAATCTGTTGCAGGAAGTCGACGGCATTGTCGAGAAGGAGAACTCCAATCGCAGCGAGTTCATTCGCCAGGCAATGAAGCTGTATTTAATTGAACGCAAAAAGCGCAGTCTACGCGAATCCATGCAGCGTGGGTATATGGAGATGGCGAAAATCAATCTCAGCATGGCATCTGAAGCTTTTCAAGCGGAGGAAGAAGCGGACGGTACGCTTGATCGCTTAGTAAGCGGGGTGTAGGGTAGTGATTGTGAAACGTGGCGATGTTTTTTTCGCAGATCTTTCGCCGGTAGTAGGGTCGGAGCAGGGAGGAGTTCGTCCTGTTCTAGTGATCCAAAATGATATCGGCAACCGCTTTAGCCCAACCGTGATTGTAGCAGCGATTACAGCTCAAATCCAGAAGGCGAAGCTTCCCACGCATGTGGAAATCGATGCGGAAACGCACGGTTTCGATCGTGATTCGGTGATTCTGCTTGAACAAATCAGAACGATCGATAAGCAACGGCTTACGGACAAAATTACGCATTTGGACGAAGAGACGATGCGGAAGGTTGACGACGCTTTGCAAATTAGTGTGGGACTGATAGAATTTTGAATAAGATCTGGAACGGACGAGGGTAAGTGGTTCCCTCGTTTTTTGGTTTGCATACATACATAGAAGTGAGGAATGACAGTGACCTTATTGGATATGATCATGAACAAACAGTTCAATGCCGCCGGCGAGGCTTCGGGCCAAACCGTGGAAAAGACCGATGAGCCGAAGGTGAAAATCGTTCTCTCCGAGGAGAAGAAAGCGGAAATTCAGGAGCGGATCCTCAAGCAAATCTCGGCCGAGCTGCAGCTGCCGGCAGGCAAAGTGAAGACGACGATGGGGCTGCTCGACGAGGGCAACACGATTCCTTTCATCGCCCGGTACCGGAAGGAAATGACAGGCGAGCTGGATGAGAACCAGCTCAGGGATATCGAGGAGCGGCTGCAGTATTTGCGCAACCTCGAGGATCGCAAGCTGGAGGTTGTTCGTTTGATCGACGAGCAAGGGAAGCTGACAGACGATCTGCGCAAATCGATCGAAGGCGCTTCGAAGCTGCAAGAGGTCGAAGACTTATACCGCCCATACCGTCAGAAGCGGAAGACGAGAGCAAGCGTCGCTAAGGAGCGTGGCTTGGAACCGCTGGCGGAGTGGATTTGGAAGCAGCCGCGCCAAGGCTCGCTCGAGCAAGAGGCGGAGCGCTATGTGAACGCGGACAAGCAGGTTGCAACCGCCGCAGACGCCATTCAGGGCGCGATGGACATTCTGGCGGAAAATATCGCGGACGATGCCAAGATCCGGGCTTGGGTGCGCCGATATACGCAGGATCAAGGCATCATCCGGACGGAAGCGAAGGATGCGAAGCAAGAATCCGTGTATGAGATGTACTACGCGTACCAGGAACCGGTCAAACGTCTGCCACCTCACCGTATTCTCGCGATTAACCGCGGGGAGCGGGAGGAGATTTTGAAGGTCAGCATGGACGTGAATGCAGATAAAATACACGAGTATATGCTGAGACAAATTGTGAGAGGCGACTCTGTCGTTCGCGATGTTTTGCGGGCGGTTGTAGAGGATGCATACAAACGGCTGATTGCCCCGTCCATCGAACGCGAAGTGCGCGGAGAAATGACCGAGATGGGCGAGGAGCAGGCGATTAAGATTTTCGCGGAAAATCTGCGCAATCTGCTGCTCCAGGCACCCGTCAAAGGGCACGTCGTGCTCGGTGTCGATCCCGCTTACCGGACAGGCTGCAAGCTGGCCGTCATCGACGACACCGGTAAAATGCTTGAAATCGCCGTGACTTATCCGACACCTCCGAATAATAAGGTGGCGGAAGCCAAGGCGAAGTTCAAGCAGCTGATCAGCAAGCACGGCGTAGAGCTGATCGTCATCGGGAATGGGACAGCTTCCCGTGAAACGGAGCAGTTTGTTGCGGAGCTGATCGGGGAGATCAAGGAGCGGAAGCTCAAGTACTTGATCGTCAGCGAAGCGGGGGCGAGCGTGTACTCCGCGTCGAAGCTGGCGCAGACGGAGTTCCCGGATCTCGACGTGGCCGAGCGCAGCGCGATTTCGATCGCGCGGAGGCTGCAGGACCCGCTCGCGGAGCTGGTGAAGATCGAGCCGAAGGCGATCGGCGTCGGGCAGTACCAGCATGACGTTTCGCAGAAACGTCTGGATGAGAATTTGAAGGCCGTTGTAGAATCGGCCGTTAACCATGTCGGCGTGGACCTCAACACGGCGTCCCCGTCTTTGCTCTCGTATGTGTCGGGCGTGAACGCGACATTGGCGAAGAACATCGTCAAGTACCGCGAGGAGAACGGCAAGTTCAGCTCCCGACAGGAGCTGTCGAAGGTTCCGCGCCTCGGCGCGAAAACCTTCGAGCAGTGTGTCGGGTTCATGCGGATTCCGGGCGGACGGAACCCGCTCGATAACACCCCGATCCATCCGGAGTCTTACGACGTCGTGGATCGGCTGTTCAAGGAGCTGCGCCTGGAACTGGCGCAGCTCGGCTCGCAGCAGCTGCTCTCGCTGCTGCAGACGCTGGAGCCGGAGCAGCTGGCTCCGAAGCTGGGCGTTGGTGTCCCGACGCTGAGGGACATCCTGGAGAGCCTGCAGCGCCCTGGGCGGGATCCGCGGGACGAAGTCCCTGCGCCGATCTTCCGCACGGACGTGCTGCAGCTGGAGGATCTGGTGCCGGGTATGGAACTCACCGGCACAGTGCGCAATGTAATCGACTTCGGCGCGTTCGTCGATATCGGGATCAAGAACGACGGCTTGGTGCACATCTCCCAGCTCAAGAACGGCTTCGTCAAGCACCCAATGGACGTCGTGTCTGTTGGGGACATCGTTCAAGTGTGGGTGCTGAACGTGGACCAGAAAAAGGGCCGTGTAGGCTTGACTATGAAGAAGCCGCAGCAATAGGTTTGGAATCAACAGTTGGCAGATTCGTCTGCCGGCTGTTTTTTTTGGTTGGTATGCAGCTTATGCGGAAATACAGACCGCTATTTCTGCCAATCATGCCTATTTCGCTTAGGAGTGGGAAATAGGATGCTCTATTTACGAAATTTCGTTAATAAATAAAGTGAAATAGGCCTAATAAGGTCGTGTAGTTCCGCTAAGGCAGGGAATTCGTACTTTTTGAGTATAATAGCGGAATGGATTTCCCTTAGACTGTTGAGGGGCAAGGATGTCGAGGCCATAGCCCGGTTAGAGGCGAGTGCGCGTGTAGTGAGCAGGTTATTGTCTCTCGTGTTCTCGTCATCAATATCTCCACATCATCCTCTCCACGAGTTCTAGCCATCCCTGATCCACATCATCCTCTCCACGAGTTCTCGCCATCCCTATCTACACATCATCCTCTCCACGAGTTCTCGCCATCCCTATCTACACATCATCCTCTCCCTGTGTTCTCGCCATCCCAGATCCACATCATCCTCTCCTCGTGTTATCGCCAACCCTAGTCCACATCATCCTCTCCCTGTGTTATCGCCATCCCAGGTCCACATCATCCTCTCCTCGTGCTCTCGTCATCCCAGGTCCACATCATCCTCTCCACGAGTTCTCGCCATCCCAGGTCCACATCATCCTCTCCACGAGTTCTAGCCATCCCTTGTCCACATCATCCTCTCCACGAGTTCTCGTCAACCCAGGTCCACATCATCCTCTCCACGAGTTCTCGTCATCCCAGATCCACATCATCCTCTCCACATGTACTCGTCATCCCAGATCCACATCATCCTCTCCACGAGTTCTTGCCATCCCAGATCCACATCATTCTCTCCCAGTGTTATCGCCAACCCTATCCCCACAACGTCGTATAATCTGCTGCAGCATACCGCACTTGGCCAGCGAGGAAGCGGCAGACTACTGCTCAAGCCCCACCTCCTTCACAGCGTATATGGCTCTGTTGTGCTGCCAAGCAATAATGGTAATAAGCCCCTCCAATAACATGCGATGCAGCCACAGGGCGGCGGTACCAATGTTGACATTGCATTCGGATGCCACCTGGCTAACGCGAATGACACCGTTATGGCGCTTGGCGATATGCAGAATAGCTTGCCGGCGCATATCCCAGATGTGGCCGCCGGGAGCAGACGAGGCAGCATGATAAGCAGCTCTCCTTTCCTGAAGCCAATACACATTCCGCTGAACATTGTCCCTGATGAGCGGAAATAACTCGATGACCGTTCCGGAAGCCCCCGCGTTATCTTTCCGGTTCATCAGCCGACTCATCCAATCCCATTTCCTCGCTTTCAACAACCCATTTCTCCTTTTGCGACGGCGCAAATCTGAAACCTCCTTCACATGGTTATAAAAGAAAAAAGCACACCGACCGCAGAACATTCTGCTGATCGAGTGTGCTTCACTCAAACGAGTATGACATTTATTTACAGTATAGAGGGCTCATTTCAAATATGCAATCATTTTTTGAAAAAATGTTTACTCGTATGTAACCACCAAGGCAAAAAAGCCAGCACCTGTCTTACACAAGTACTAGCTCTTTGATTAGAATTTACGTTTGCCCGGTCCGTCCGTCGATTGGGTGTCAGGCCACTCCTCTTGTGAGCGGCGGGTGCGGTAAAAGTACCAGCTATCATTCAGTAATCGGATTTGTCTGCGGTTTTTGTTCTGGAAGGCCCGCATTAATTGATTACAGAGCCATTGCGGCATATGCCCATCCCCTTCTTCGCCATGTACTTATATCATATGAAGATGAGGGGAGATGGGTGCAGGTCCTTAAGGGATTTAACCTTCAAATTCCTCTTCGTACCACTGTTCCAGCTGCGCTTGCAGAGCGCGGATTTCGGTCAAGAGCGAGATCAGAGGATAAGATTTCTCCTGAATGCCGGCAAAAGTTTGCTCCAACCGGTTCAAATAGTCCAGTCCTTGAATAAGGGTATGCGACGTTCCGATGAGCTCGAGGTCATCACACTCGGCAATAACGCGCGGAAGCTGAGGTACGTCGTCAGCCGTCAGTTTATCCAGTTCTTTGTGCAAGCGCTGGTTCAAGGCGGTTAATTGATAGGAATAGGAAGATGGCATGGCAACGAATTCCAGTTGCTGGTCGAGCTGAAGGATGGCATAGCGCATTTGCGGCATAAAATTGTTTCAATCCTTTCTACGGGAAGCCTACGTTCTTAATATACATACTTGACAGTATAGCTGTACATACGGTACAAATTCAAGTGAGAACTTGTCTAAACCAAGCTAATTGTTGCAAGTTTTCCCTAGAGCACATTGAGGGAGCGTAGAAGATGGAGGACCGGGAGCTTCAGGAATGGATCGAACAAATTTCTTTGGCCTCATTCGGCAGGCCGTTTGTCCATCAGGCGCGGTTTAACCGGAGATTAAGGTCGACGGGCGGGCGCTATTTTACCAAATCGCATGATATTGAAATCTCCTGGGCGCAGTGGGAAACGTTCGGTCGGGAAGAGATTGAGAAAATCATCAAGCACGAGCTGTGCCATTATCATCTGCATATACTTAAGCGCGGCTATAAGCACCGCGATAACGACTTCAAAACGCTGCTGGCCCAAGTGGGCGGATCCCGGTATTGCCAATCGCTGCCGCAGATGCATCCTAAGACAGCCTATAAGTACCGTCTGGAATGTGTCAATTGCCGCACGGAGTATTACCGCAAGCGCAAAGTGGACATCCGCAAATATGCCTGTGGAAAATGTAAGGGAAAATTGAAATCGTATACACTTGACTTACCATCGCCTTCATAATAAAATAAAAATACTTCATTCCCTGATAGCTCAGTTGGTAGAGCACTCGACTGTTAATCGAGTTGTCACAGGTTCGAGTCCTGTTCGGGGAGCCATATTTGGAGAGATACCCAAGTGGCTATAAGGGGACCCTCTGCTAAGGGGTTAGACTGCGTAAGCGGTGCGAGGGTTCGAATCCCTCTCTCTCCGTACGAAGCTTAAAGAATAAGCTCTGATGGCATTTTTGCCGTCCGGGCTTATTTTTTTTGCGGGAATTATCTAACAATTGCCTAATATTTAATAAACGATTATGAGATATAGTGAGTAAAACTACATATAGAGTGACAGGGGTTGAACGTATGGCACATCTTTTATCCATCCGAGTACGATTGATTTTGCTGCTTCTTGTGCCTTCCATGTTGTATTTAGCCACAAGCATTTATTTAATGGGACAAAATAAATCCAATACTGAAGTATTGGCATCGTCACTTTACGAGACAACGGATAAAAGCACATCATTGATTTTGAATGCCGATAGAGACATGTACCAGGCGTTAACGGCTTATCAGATGCTCGTTTCCGGGAAGCTCGGCGCTGAGGAGAAGACGGAGCAGCTCAAAGTGATGAAGGAGAATATCGAGCAAGCGAATATGAGAGTGGAGCAGGCCGCTGATATTATGAAAGCGAAAGGTCTGCACCAAATGGTTCATCTGGCAACGAAGCTGACAATTGAGCAAAATATTGCCGGTTTTCACGCATCATTTGATCAGTGGGCGAAGGAAGCGGATGCAGCGGTACAAACGCAGGGCAGAGGGGCTGCCGCCGGCAATGATCTGAAATTGATGGCTGAGTTCGAAAAAGGCCGGGAAGGCATGAATCAGATCGGAGAAATTTTGGATGCGTACGCCCAATCGAGCATTCAGGACATCGAGGCTGGGAATAAACAGACCGAACGAGGTGTTTACATCTCCGTTGTAATGATTATTGCTTTGCTTGCAGCGTCCGGTTGGCTTGTAATCAGTAAAATTATGAAGACGGTCACAACGATTCAGACGGTAACCTCTCGAGTTGCGGCAGGAGATCTCCGCCATGAACCCGCTAAGAAATATGCCAAGGATGAACTGGGCAAAATAACGGAATCCGTCGATTCGATGGTGCTGAACATCAAAGGATTGATCGGTACGATTGCCGCTAATGCGCAATTTGTTCAGGACGCATCGGTCGAGCTTTCGGATAGCTCGAAGGAATCAGCTACGGCTGCCGAGCATGTGGCCGGCAATATTCAAGAAATGTCCCATGACGTCGAGGTGCAAGTCAGAGGGAGTGAAGAAACGAGCCGAGCCATTGAAGAAATGGCAATCGGCATCCAGCGGGTAGCCGAGAATGCCAGCGTAATGGCTGATCATTCTTCGCACACCTCCGAGCATGCGGCACTGGGCAACGATCTGCTTGGCAAGCTTCAGCAGCAAATTGTAAGTATTTTGAAATCGGTAGACCAGCTTGCAGAGACGGTGCATTCATTGACGCGAAAATCGGACGAGATTGGACTTATCGCTTCCAGCATCACAACGTTCGCCAATCAGACGAACCTGCTGTCGCTGAACGCTTCCATCGAGGCAGCTAGAGC
Source organism: Bacillus sp. 3255 (assembly GCF_031456485.1). Classification (NCBI taxonomy): domain Bacteria; kingdom Bacillati; phylum Bacillota; class Bacilli; order Caryophanales; family Bacillaceae; genus Bacillus; species Bacillus sp. 3255. Next base: position 540,906 of record NZ_JAVDUS010000001.1, on the reverse strand, counting down.
GGGAGAACACGGCAAGGGCTTCAACGTGGTAGCGAATGAAATCCGCAAGCTGGCTGCGCAGTCCATCGCATCCGCCGATGGTATCAACCAGCTGATTCATGAGACACGGACGGAGATCGCCAGCGTATCCCAGTCCATGCTTACGACGAAGCAAGAAGCCGGTACAGGCTCGGCGATGATGCAGGAAGTGAATCAAAGCTTCCAAACGATCCTGGCGTCGGTCACTCATATTGTTACGCAAATTCATGAGACATCGGCGATTACCGAGCAAATGTCGGCAAGTTCGCAGCAAATTTCCGCGACGATGGATCATTCGGCTGCCAGCTCGGCGCAGATGCTGGTGAAATCCCAGACCGTTGCCGCGGCAACGGAGGAGCAGCTGGCGATGATGCAGAACATCGCTGCCGCTTCCGAGCAGCTGCGCTCGGTCGTTAATACGCTGAATGAATCCGTAGCTTTCTTCAAAATTGTTTAGGTATTTAACATACAAAGGCACCCCCTGCGATACACGATGCAGTGGATGCCTTTTCGTTTTTTAGAACCAATGCTTGCGCTTGAAAAAATACCACATCGCGCCCCCCATGCCGATCATCAGGATCCACACGTACAGGTAGCCGTGCTCCCAACCAAGCTCAGGGATGTTTTTGAAGTTCATGCCATATAGCCCGACGATGAAGGTTAGCGGCAGGAAAATGGTGCTGAAGATGGTCAGTGTCTTCATAATTTCGTTCATCCGATCGGACTTCATGCTCATCTGCAGCTCCAGCAGTCCTGTTAGCGATTCCCGGAAAATGTCCAACGAATCGACGATGCGCGTAATATGGTCGATAATGTCCAGAAAATACACATCGTCTTCCTCCCGGGTGTAAGGGAAAGAGTGATGAGCGATCGCAGTGAGTGTGACGCGTTCCTCCATAATGACCCGGCGAAGCTGATGCATCGTCCGTTTCAGCTGGAACACGTCCTGCGCGATCCGAATCGCCGGATTCATATAGACGGACTGCTCCATGCTGTCCAGGCGGTCGTCCAGATGCTCCACGATGATGGTATAATCGTCGACGCATTGATCCAGGATAGCATGCAAAATAGTGCCGGGATGGCTCAGCCGCTCAGGGATCTCCTGGCAAGTCAGATAGAGCTGGTCCAGGAAGGGAAGTTTTTCTTGGTAGACCGTGATGACGAAGTTCGGACCGATGACAATGGCAATCTCCTGCGGTTCCAGCCGCTCGGATACGGCGAAGAAAGTCAGGAAAGCATGGTCCTTGTAAGTATCCATCTTGGGCCGTTGATTTAATTTGATGGCATCTTCAACAAGGAGCGGGTGGCAGTGGAACATATCGCCTAGAATGTGTTTCACTTCATGGGGCGAAGCATGTTCCAACCGGACCCAGACGACTTCGTTTGATCCGGGCGGGCGTACAGCATCCTCACGGAGTGTTTCGCTGGCGGAATCATAGATAAGCATGGATGACAAACCGAACACCTCGAGTTAGGGTAAGTTGGTTTCAGCATATCATATAACACCGATTGCGTTCCATATTTTGTGCTTGTCAATTGTAAGAGTATCCTTTATAATAACAATTGTCGTCAAAAGGGCTGCACAAGCTACTGACATTTGCGGCCCGTTGGTCAAGTGGTTAAGACACCTCCCTTTCACGGAGGTAACAGGGGTTCGAGTCCCCTACGGGTCACTTTTATATCCTCTTATGCGGTCGTGGTGGAACGGCAGACACACCATCTTGAGGGGGTGGCGCTCACAAGGCGTGAGGGTTCAAATCCCTCCGACCGCATCCCAAGAAAACTCTTACTTCGGTAAGGGTTTTTTGTTATTTTTACGGACCTTACGGGGATGGCTAAAGAGCCTAATGCGCGGATTTGGAGGCGCATCTATTGACCTGCAGCTGAACAGCTTGTAATCGGCGAGGGAAAAGTACAAAATATACTTAATTAGCAAAGCTAAAAGATAGAAATGTCAAGAGCTTAAGCACTAGGAGGAATTGCGAGTGGAAATAGGGATAACGACTTTCGTAGAGACAACGCCGGACCCTCGAACAGGCGAAGTGATAAGTCATGCGCAGCGATTGCGCGAAGTGGTTGAGGAGATTATTGCAGCAGACCAAGTAGGATTGGACGTCTTCGGGGTGGGCGAGCACCATCGCCAAGATTTTGCGGCGTCATCGCCTGCCGTGCTGCTGGCGGCCGCAGCGACCCAGACGCGTAAAATTAGGCTGACAAGCGCAGTAACGGTACTGTCTTCCGATGATCCGGTGCGTGTCTTTCAGGATTTTGCAACGCTGGACGGGCTCTCGAACGGCCGTGCGGAAATTATGGCGGGGCGGGGCTCCTTCATCGAATCGTTCCCGCTATTCGGTTATGATTTGAACGATTATGACGAGTTATTCGATGAGAAGCTGGAGCTGCTGCTGGAATTGCAGAAGTCCGAGAAGGTGACCTGGCAAGGCAAGCACCGTCCTTCCATCAACAATTTGGGCATTTATCCCCGCCCGGTTCAGCATCCATTGCCGGTGTGGATTGGCAGCGGCGGCAATACGCAATCGGTCATTCGCGCAGGCTTGCTGGGACTGCCGCTCGTTCTGGCTATTATCGGCGGAAGTCCGGTTCAGTTCGCTCCGCTCGTGAAACTGTATAGGCAAGCGGCGGAACGCGCAGGCCACGATGCCTCCAAGCTGCCGGTTGCTTCGCATTCGCATGGCTTTGTTGCCGCGGATACGCAAGTCGCCGCGGATAAGTTCTTCCCGCCGACGCAGCAGGTTATGAACGTGCTGGCGCGTGAACGCGGCTGGGGACGTTATGACCGCTCCAGTTTCGATGCGGCGCGCAGCTTCGAGGGCGCGTTGTACGTCGGCGATCCGGACACGGTTGCGCAGAAGATCATCCACCTGCGCAAAAACGTAGGCATCACACGGTTCATGATGCACGTGCCTGTGGGCTCGATGCCGCATGAGGATGTGATGGAGGCGATCCGCTTGCTCGGTACGGAAGTCGCGCCGCGCGTGCGGGCCGAAGTGGCGGCATGGGAAGCGGGCGGCCAAGGTAAGGACCAGCTAACGGTCACCACAGCCGTTAATGCCGAACTTATGGCCCCGTTACAAAGTTAACGGACACGAGAGACCTTATTTGCCCGGTACGGCGCAAAATCATGCCTAAAAAGAGCGAATAACGGCGCCGGTGTCCGTTAGCCATTCATAACAGCTACATTCCCCAGAATAGGAGCCGCTGTGTGCCGCTGTGTCCGTTAGCCATCCGCCCGGGCGCAGCTAACTGGCTGTTCCAGGCACAGCTTGACGAACTTTAATGTAACTGATATAGTTACATTAACATCATTGCCAAGGAGGTATCCCATGATAAGCAGCCGCTTTTCCGTAGCCATTCATATTCTGGCTTTAATCGATATGAATGATGGGAAGATCACCTCCGAGTATATAGCAGGCAGTGTAAATACGAATGCCGCTGTCATTCGCCGCATTATGGGGATGTTAAGCAGAGCCAATCTGATTGCTTCCCGTCCAGGTGTTGTCGGCATTAAGCTGATTAAGCCTATTAAGGAAATTACTTTTTTGGACGTATATCGGGCAGTGGACCTTCCGGAAGAGCACGAGCTGTTCGCCCTGCACCAAGACACGAATCTCCAGTGTGAAGTAGGGAGAAATATACAGTCGGCGCTGGAAAAGCCGCTTCGCGAGGCTCAAAGCCAAATGGAACGTGTGCTCGCAGGCACAACGGTCGAGCAGATCGTGCAGGATATCAGGAGTCGGAGCTAATTTTTTTTGAACTTAAATGTAATGTTAGTAGTTACATTACATTTACAGGGTATACTTTAACATGCAGCTACAGATACTTCGAGTTGGTGGTGTGACTTGCTCCAAGAGGGGTAAGCTTTATCATAAATCATTTTTTTAGGAGGAATTACCGATGAATCATTTAATCGTATACGCACATCCGCATGAAGGGAGCTTCAACAGCGCAATTCTGGAAACGGCTGCAGGAGCATTGAAAGCCAAAGGTCATGAGGTTACGGTGCGTGATTTGAACAAATTAGGTTTCAATCCTGTTCTCTCGCCCGCAGATACGGCTGCGCTTAGAGAAGGGAATGCCCCAACCGACATTCGAACGGAACAAGAGTATCTGGCTAAGGCCGATGTCATCACGTTCATCTATCCGATCTGGTGGACGGGGCTGCCGGCTATTCTGAAAGGCTATGTAGACCGTACATTTTCGTATGGCTTTGCCTATCAGTACAATAGCGAAGGCGGAATCGACAAGCTGTTGACGGGCAAAAAAGGGATCATGATCAACACGTACGGCACTCCCGGCGAGATTTATGAAGCGATTGGCATGAATGCTTCTTTGAAGCAAACTTCAAGCGCAGGCATTTTCGAATTCTGCGGCATTGAGGTTGTGGAGCATCTGCTGTTCGGCGGCGTCACTTCGGTCGCGACGGATGAGGACCGCAAAGGGATGCTTGCGCAGGTTGAGCAAACGTTCAGTGCGCTGTAACGGCTGCAGCGGCCAACAGATAACCCTGACTCTTGAAGCGGAGTCAGGGTTTTTCGCGTTTGAGCACGGTTTTCATAACATAACGGGTCGGTTTTCTCCCTATTCGCGCCATGGACTGTGGGCTATGCTTAGTAGCATCGGGATCACGATGGAGGCGAAAGATGATGAAGCCGAGAGAACATGTTCCGGATTGGCAAGATCTCAACGTGCTGGAAAGAAATACGGAGCCGCCGCATGCAGATTTGCTCCCGTTCGCGGATTGGGAGAGCGCGTTGGCAAACGAGCGGGAAGGCTCGGACTATGTGCATGTATTGAACGGAGAATGGGATTTCTCCTATTACGCATCTCCTGCTGAGGTGCCGCAGGCTTTTCATGCAACAAGCTTTATAGCGGCAGATTGGGCCAAGCTCCCGGTTCCTTCCAACTGGCAGCTGCACGGCTATGGACGACCGCATTACAGCAGTTGTCCGTATCCATTTCCGATCAACCCGCCGCTCGTGCCGAATCAGAATGCTGTGGGCTGCTACCGGACACAGTTTGAGCTCCGCAAAGGCTGGGAGCATCGGAAAGTCCATCTGACTTTCGAGGGGGTGGATGCTGCCTTTCACCTGTGGGTGAACGGACAATTCGTCGGCTACAGCCAAGGGAGCCATTTTCATTCGGAGTTTCATGTAAGCCCTTACTTGCGTGAGGGGACGAATTGGATGGCCGTTCAGGTGTATCAGTGGTGTGACGGCAGCTATCTGGAAAGTCAGGATAAATGGCGGATGAGCGGGATTTTTCGCGATGTGTATTTGCTCAGCTTGCCGCACGTGTCAGTTCGCGACGCCCGCGTAAGGACGCAGCTGCATGACGGGCATAAAGCGGCGAATCTTCAGGTGCTCGTTCAATTAAGCGAAGGGGCGGCACGCACGGAAGCCGCCGACTCCACGGTGATGCGAATATCGCTGCTGGATGCGGAGCGCCGGATTCGCTGGGATCATTACCACACTCTGCAGCCGGATGACCGCGTCGTGGAGCTGGATGAACAGGTGGCGGAGCCCCGTCTTTGGACGGCGGAAACCCCTTATTTATACACGCTGCTAATCACGTTATATGATAACGAGCAGCAAATCGTAGAAGTCACAAGCGTCAACGTCGGCTTCCGAGAGGTCAGGATCGAGGAAGGGCGCCTGCTCGTGAACGGCAGCCCGATTATTGTGAAAGGCGTCAATCGCAACGAGTTCGACTCGGAGCTCGGCTACGTGACGACGATGGCGTCAATGGTGCAGGATATTACGCTCATGAAGCAGCATAACATCAATGCCGTTCGTTTGTCTCACTATCCGAACGATACGCGGTGGTTGGATTTATGCGATCGATACGGTTTGTATGTGATTGATGAGACGGATCTCGAGACGCACGGGTTTCATTTCTACGGGAATGAAGGTTATCTTGCCCAGCAGCCTGAGTGGCGAGAAGCCTTCGTGCAGCGCGCGAGGAAGATGGTGGAGAGAGACAAGAATCACCCCTCCGTCATTATTTGGTCGCTGGGCAACGAGTCCGGCTATGGCCCCAATCACGATGCTATGGCGGCATGGGTGCGGGAAGCCGACCCTACGCGGCCCATTCATTATGAACGGGCCTACGATGCCCCGGTCGTTGATATTGTCAGCTCGATGTATCCTGCGGTGGAGACGATCATCGAGGAGGGACGCAAGGACGATCCGCGTCCGTATTTGATGTGCGAGTTCGGGCACGCCATGGGCAACGCCGTCGGCAATCTGCAGGAATATTGGGATGCGGTGTATACGTATCCCCGGCTGCTCGGAGGCTTGATCTGGGAATGGGCCGATCAAGGCATACGGCAGCGCACAGAGACAGGCGAAACCTGGTACGCCTACGGGGGCGATTTCGGCGAAGAGCCGCACAGCGGCCACTTTTGTCTGGATGGGCTGCTGTTCCCGGACCGGTCGCTCAAGGCTTCCATCTTGGAGTACAAGAAAGCCATCGAGCCTGTGAAGATCGAAGCCGTCGATGTGCTGCGGGGCCGGTTGAAGGTGCGGAACAGGTATGACTTCGCGGCTCTGTCCCATCTGCACGGCACGTGGAGCTTGCTGCGTGACGGGATCGTCATCGACGAAGGGGAGCTTCCGCAGCTGCACACGCCGGCCGGGCAGTCGGAGGACATCGTCGTCCCGCTGAGGATGCTCTTCAACCATAAGGGCGAATACTGGCTGCGCGTCCGATTCACGCTGCGGGAGGCGGAGGTGTGGGCGCAGGATGGGCACGAGATCGCGTGGGCGGACATCCCGCTTACGGTCGTTGCGGAGGAAGCGGACGCGGCTCTTTCCGCCACCGGCGGAAGGCCGCTAACGCTCCGGCAAGCGGGTGACGAGATCACGATCGCAGGCGAAGATTTCGAGGTGCAGTTCAGTCTAGCCCGCGGCACGATGACGGGCTGGACGTACCGAGGCGCTGCCTTGCTGGAAGAAGGACCCAAGATCAATCTGTGGCGGGCTCCGGTCGACAACGATGTGCATCTCGCCAAAGAATGGGTGAAAGCCGGGTACGACCGGCTCGTTACCGATGTGCGCGAGGTGAAGGTAGACTCTCTGGCGGATGGAGGCTGGCGCATAACCGCCGAGTCCTTGCTTGGCCCGCGCGGCGGCAAGCTTGCCTTCCGCGCAAACGCCGTCTATACCGTCGACCCGGACGGAGCGATTGCGCTCACGGTGCAGCTTGACCCGCTGGAAGAGCTGCCGCCGCTGCCCAGGTTCGGGGTCGAGCTGGTCATGCCGGGAAGCTTCGAGCGGTTCGGATGGTTCGGACGCGGTCCGCACGAATGCTATGCGGACCGCAAAGAGAGCGGGAAGCTCGGCATCTACAGCGGCTCCGTGGAGGAGCAGTTCGTGCCGTATTTGAAGCCGCAGGAGAACGGCAATAAGACGGATGTGCGCTGGTCGACGCTGACCGATTCGCAGGGGATCGGGCTGCAGTTCACGGGACAGCCGCTATTCGATACCAGTGTTCATCACTACACGACGGCGGATATGACACAGACCAAGCATGTCCACCGTCTGACGAAGGTTGATTCAACGATTGTGAAGCTGGACGCCCGCCAGAGCGGGCTTGGCAATCACAGCTGCGGCTATGCGCCTACGCTGGAGACTTATCTGATTCAAGCGCAAACGATGAGCTTTACGATTCGTCTGAAACCGGTCGTGCTCTCGATAACACCATCAACGGAGGGTTCCTTATGACATTACGAGTTGCTGCTTGTAAAACCGAATACAGACATGATCCTGTCGGTCTTGACGTTCTGGTGCCGCGTCTTTTCTGGCAAGTGCAGGATGACCGGCAAGGGGCGAAGCAAACCGCCTATCACATCCAGGTCGCCTCTTCCCGGGAGGCGCTGGAGCGCGGCGAAGCGGATATGTGGGACACGGGCAAGGTCAGCTCCAGCCAGTCGACGCACATTCCGTATGCGGGCAATCCGCTGCAAGCCGATGAGGACTATTATTGGAGAGTCCGGGTCTGGGACGGCGGGAACGAAGCGTCGGCGTGGAGCGATACGGCCAGCTGGACGATGGGGATTTTGTCGCGGGGCGATTGGAAAGCGAAGTGGATCGGCCGGAAGCCTGAGACGGACTTGCCGATGCAGCCTTCTCCTTACTTGCGCAAAACGTTCGCGGTTCACAAAAAAGTGCGCCGGGCCACCGTCTATGCAACGGCACTAGGCGTATATGATCTGCATCTGAACGGCGAGCGGCTCGGCGACTATTTAGCCCCGGGTTGGACGGATTATAACATTCGTGTACAGGTTCAGGCCATGGATATTACAGAGAAGTTAACGGAGGGCAACCATGCGTTCGGCGTTATTCTAGGCGATGGCTGGTATGCGGGGACGGTAGGATTTCTGGGCAGTAAAGTGTATGGCGAAAGGCCCTTTTTCCTCATGCAGGTCAGCATTCATTACGCGGATGGAACGAGAGAGCGAATCCTAACGGATTCGAGCTGGCGAACAAGCCGGGGACCCATTCAATATTCCGATATGATCAAAGGGGAAACGTATGACGCAAGGGAAGAACTAACCGGGTGGACCGAGCCGGATTATGAGGATTCGTCTTGGGAGACGCCGGATGTGCGCGCCGGGTACAATGGCCTGCTGGTCGCGGCGATCGAGCCTCCTATCCGCATTACGCAGACCATGAGGCCGATCTCCATCCAGCGGACGGAGGCCGGGACCTACATTTATGATATGGGTCAAAATATGGTCGGTTGGACGGAAGTCCGCGTCCAGGGCGAACGCGGGACGAAGGTCACACTCAGCCATGCGGAGATGCTGAATCCGGACGGTACGCTGTACCTGGATAATTTGCGCGAAGCCCGCCAGCAGGATCATTACATCCTGAAAGGGGAGGGGCTGGAAAGCTATGAGCCTCACTTCACGTTCCACGGATTCCGATATGTCGAGCTGATCGGCTACCCGGGTGAGCCGGATCTGGACACGATCACGGGGAAAGTCGTCCATTCGGATACCCCCGTGACGGGCACGCTGGAGACATCGGACCCTATGGTGAACCGGCTCTACGCCAACATCACGTGGGGGCAGCGAGGCAACTTCCTGTCCGTGCCGACAGACTGCCCGCAGCGGGACGAGCGGCTGGGCTGGACGGGGGATGCGCAAATCTTCGCCCGTACTGCCGCCTATAACATGGATGTCTCCCGCTTCTTCAGCAAATACGTGTGGGATATGGTCGATTGCCAGCAGCCATCGGGCGCTTTCACGGACGTTGCTCCTGATGCGGGTTGGATTCGGCACAAAAACTGGAACACGCGGCTGAACTGGTTCGCTCCGGACAACTCCGGCTGGGGAGACGCCGGGGTCATCATTCCGTGGACGATCTATCTGATGTACGGCGATGCCCGCGTGCTGGAAACCCATTACGAGGCGATGGTGAAATGGGTGCAGTACTTGCAGAACACGACCGACGGCCTGGTAAGGCCGGGCTATGCCAATTACGCCGACTGGCTGTCCATTGGGGCGGATACGCCCAATGAGGTGCTGGCGACGGCATATTTCGCCTACAGCACGAAGCTGCTGGCGCAAATCGCGGGCGTGCTGGGCCGAAGCGACGACGAAAGCCGGTACAGCGCGTTGTTCCACGACATCGCCGCCGCCTTCTGCACCGCTTTCGTCGGTGAAGACGGCCGTATTCACGGCGATACGCAGACGGTCTATGTGCTGGCTCTGCAGTTCGGCTTGCTGACGGAGGAGCAGCGCAAGCAAGCGCTTGACCGCCTTGTGGCGGACATCAAGGCGCGGGGCGACCGCTTGTCAACGGGCTTCCTCGGCGTGGGCTACCTGCTGCCGGCGCTGACGGACAACGGGCGTTCGGATACGGCCTACCAACTGCTCACGCAAGAAGCTTTCCCATCCTGGATGTATTCCATCAAGCACGGGGCTACGACGATTTGGGAACGATGGGACGGTTGGACGGAAGAGAAGGGCTTCCAGACGCCGTCGATGAATTCGTTCAATCACTATTCCCTGGGGTCTGTCGGCGAGTGGATGTTCAGATATATGGCCGGCATCGAAGCGGATCCGGAGGCGCCCGGCTTTAAGCATGTGATCATCAAGCCGAAGCCTGGCGGCAATCTGAGCTATGTGAAGGCCAGCTACGAATCGTTGTACGGCACGATCACAGTGGCGTGGAGCCGCTCCGGGGAAGGCGCGTTCCGGCTCGAAGTGACGGTACCGGCCAACACGTCGGCAACCGTTCATCTGCCGGATGCTTCAGGCGCTCCGATTCATATTGATGCAGGAAGCTATGTGTTCGAAAACGTTTCTATGCTAAACTAAGGGCATATTCCAGGATACAGTCCGGGACCGGAAGGCGGAGGGGCAGGCGCTCCATCGTTAATCCGGCTCCGGCTGTTGTTGCATAGAAGAGAGGCAGGTCATCAGGATGCGCCGGATGGAAAGCATAAGAAAGCAGCTAGTCACTTTATTTCCCAGAATTCGTACCGTGCTGTTATTGAGTTACTTCATCATCATCCTCTTCTGCATTACGTTGATCGGCACCGCTTCGTTCTATATCTCCTATAACTCTATGGCGGACCGCGTGGAAACCGCTAGCGCGCAGATCGTCAGACAGATTGAATTTAACATGGATAACGAATTCCATAACAAAAGAAATCTGCTCCTCGCGCCTTACTACAACCAGGAATATATCGATAACATTAATGCCTATCCGGCCATGGACAGCCAAAATAAATTTCTGTTCCGCCAGAAGCTGGGCGATTTATTTCTCAAGAGTTTCAATATTACCCCTATCCCGGATTTCGTTCGGTTCCAAATTTATTACAGCAACGGAGAATTGTTGAATTCCTCAGACAATACAACCTATGGCAGCCCCAGCCAAGTGCTGAATGCCGAATGGTTCCAGCAAACCGTGGCCAAGGACGGGCTGGTGAACTTCTTCAGCTCACCGCCGGCAGAAGGCCAGCAGGAGAGTCCGACGGCTTACTCCACATCGATGCTCATTCGCGATTTCTCCAATCCGATCGGGTTCATTGTTGTTCGCGCCGACTATAACTACGGGCTATTCACGGGGATCGGGCAGCGTGCGGATCTGACGACCAACAGCCGTTTTCTCATTCTTAACGACATTAACAATGCCATCTTCGACTCAGCGGAGGGACACGCTCCCGACTTGGACGCGCCAACGCTAGCCCAAATAAAAGGAGACAACGGCAAGTTTTGGACAGGGACCGGAGACGCCACCATGCTCGTGTCCTACACACGCTCCCAGTATTCCAACTGGAAAACGGTGCTGATCATGCCGAAGGAAGAAATTTTTTCCTCGCTGGACCCTATCAAAACGGCAGCCATTTGGACGGCGATCGCCGCTTTCCTGGTCAGTGCGGTCGTCTCGCTCTTGTTCGGACGCAGCATCACGAATCCTATTCTGCATCTGTATAAAACCGTTAACCACATTAAACGCGGTGACTTCTCCGTCCGAGTGGATATTAAACGGAAGGATGAAATCGGCCGGATCGCGATGAACTTCAATGCGATGCAGGACGAGCTGCAGAAGCAGATCGAGACGAAATACGTGTATCAAATCAAGCTGCAGCAGATGGAGCTGGCCATGCTCTACTCTCAGATTAACCCGCACTTCCTCTATAATACGCTCGACAGCATCAAGGCGATGGCGGACTATTATGATGTGGAGGAGATCGGACAAATGGCGCAATCTTTGGCCGATATGTTCCGTTACAATACGAAGAATTCGGATGAAATCGTGACGCTTCAGGATGAGCTCGTGCAGATCGAAGCGTATATTAATATCCAGAGCATCCGGTTCGAAGGGAAAATCGATTATCGCGTAGAGATTGAAGACGAGCTGTACCCATTCCCGATGTTGAAAATGACGCTCCAGCCGCTCGTGGAGAATGCCGTTTTCCATGGAATTGAGCGCAAACGCGGCAAAGGGACGATCCATCTCAAAGCTTGGAAGGATAATGACTCGGTTTATATCCAGGTGAATGATGACGGTGTGGGCATATCGGAGACAAGGCTGGAGCAAATTCTCACTTCCTTAAGGCTGCCCCTCTACCAGGAAGAGTATAAGCTCTCCGCCTCAAGCGGCGGGATCGGCGTCCAGAATGTGTATGCGAGGTATACGATTCGGTATGGCGAGCAGTTTCAATTCAGCATTGCCAGCAGGAAGGGAATAGGGACGCAGGTAACCTTAAAATTAACGCAGACCTGACCGGGATCGCAGATGTAGGATTATTCAACATAGAAAGTCGTTATCGTGCATGGGGGACGGGTAAGCGCTTGCAATATAATCAGATATGTAAGGAATATTGAAGGAGGGGTACAGAAAATGAGGAAAATGAAAACGGTAACACTGTCCGCATCCCTTGCGGCAGTTATGGCATTAACGGCTTGCGGAAGCGGCGGCACGGACTCAGGCACGGGCAGCTCTACACCGGCAGCCTCCCAGGCACCGGCGAACGCATCGACGCCTGCGCCGGCGAAGAAAGATCCGGTCACGCTCACATTCGCCATCGCCAACACGGTTGACGCCACGCCTTTCAATAAAATATTCAAGGAGTTCGAAGCGAAGACGGGCAATAAAGTCGAGCTGCAGGCGCTGCCAGGCGGCGACTTCGATAACATGATGAAGACGCGCTTCTCCACCGGCGACTTCCCGGATCTATTCCTGATGCAGCCTGGCCCTAAGCAGTACGTGAAGCTGAGAGCTTCGGAGACGCTCCGCGAATGGTCAGGGGATCAAGCGGTATGGGACCGCATTATTCCGACGATGAAAGATTTCCAAATGGATGCGGGCAAGAAAATCTACGGTGTTCCTTTCGGCGCTACCGGCATGATGGGAATTTACTATAACAAGGATGTATTCGCCAAAGCAGGCATTCAGCCGCCCAAAAATTATGCCGACATGATCGAAGGCGCGAAGAAAATGAAAGCCGCAGGCGTCACCCCTTTCTACGAGGGAGTGAAGGACGGCTGGCCGCCTCAGGTGTTCTACTTCACAGGTTGGGTATCGAACGTCGATCCGGCCATCGGCGATGCAGGCGTGCAAAACCTCGAGAAAAACGCGCTCAAGCTGGCTGACATTCCGGCACTGAAGGATCTGTTCGCCAAGCAGAAGGAATTGAAAGATCTGGGACTCATCCAGTCCAACCCGCTGGCGGGCACCTTCGACGAGCTGCAAAACTTGATGGGCGAAGGCAAGGTGGGCATGGCGTTCATGCTGGACGGCATTATTCCGCAGCTGGAGAAGAAATTCGGGAAAGATTTCGTCACGAATAAAATCGGCTTCTTCCCGTTCCCGTCGGCAACCGATGCGGGTACGGCCATGATCACCCCGCCGAATCAGCTCATGATTCCGACGAAGGCGAAGCATGCCGACGTGGCGGCAGATTTGGTGAAGTTCATGATTACGCCGGAAATGGTCGATCTGTACTACCAAACAAGCCCGGGCATTCCGATCTTCCAAGGCGCGAAGAGCTCCTTATATCCCGTACAGCAAACGGTGAAAGACTTGATCGACGCGAATAAAGCGAAAATCAACGTGCAGAACCGCCTGACACCGACATTCGCCGATTTCCAGAAAACGCTGCAAACGTTCTTCATCGACGGCGATGTCGACAAAGCGTTGAAGGAATTCTCAGCGAACTATGAGAAAGACGGCAAGTCCAAGCTGCTTGAAGGCTTCAAGTAAGCTGTGCCTTTACCCGGCCGGAAACTCCATGCTTCCGGCCGGAACATTACATGAAGCTGAAGGAGGGGGGACGAGATGGGGAAGCATACGTACCCGCTATATTTTTCATTCCCGGCTCTCGCCGTTTTTCTCTTATTTTTTATTACGCCGACATTGATTGGGTTCTACTATAGCTTCACCGATTGGAATATTAACGCCGAGAGCATCCAGTTCACGGGGCTCGCGAATTATATCGAGCTGTTTCAGGAACCGAGATTGAAAACGGCTTTGATCAATACGCTCATCTTTGCCATTGTCGTCACCTTGATGCAAAATTTTCTCGGCTTAGGCCTAGCCCTCATCTTGAACGAGGCGCTGAAGCTGCGCAACCTGCTGCGAACGATTTTCTTTCTGCCGTATGTGATTGCGCCGATTGTCATCGGGTATATTTTCCGGGCTATTTATCATCCGGAACACGGCATTGTGAACACGCTGCTAAGCGGGATAGGGCTTCAATCGCTTGTGCATGATTGGCTCAACGATCCCAAGTACGCCTTGTTTTCCATTATTGTGACGGATCTATGGCGTGTGGCCGGGTTCTCGATGGTCGTTTACTTAGCCGGTTTGCAGTTCATTCCGAAGGATCTGATCGAAAGCTCGTCGATGGACGGAGCCCGGTACTGGCAGCGTTTCCGCTCGGTGGTGTTCCCGCTTCTGGCTCCTGCTCTGACCGTTAATGTGCTCCTATCCATGATCGGTTCGATGAAAGTGTTCGAAATGGTCATGGTGCTGACGGAAGGCGGCCCCGGCTATACGACGGAAGTGTTCTATACCTATATTCGAAGCATGTTTAGTACGGGTTTATTCGGTTATGCGACTGCTGTGAATGTGGTGCTGTTCGTACTCGTTACGATCGTCGGCGTTCCCGTGCTCATGGCCATGAAGAAGAGGGAGGTCGAGATGTGATGGCGCCAAAATGGAGATTATGGATGCTCGAAATTGTCGCTGTCATCCTGGCATGCCTGATCTTGATCCCTTTCCTGATGATCTTGGTCAATTCGTTCAAAGGCATTCGGGAATCCGCTTTATTCGGACTATCGCTGCCTTCTGAATGGCAGTTCACGAACTATAAGGAAGTATTTCAGCAGGCGAACATTTTGCGGGGGTTCAAAAATAGCATTCTGATTTCCGGCCTGGTCGTGGTATGCGTAAACTTGTTCGCGTCTATGGCGGCCTTCATTATCCAGCGAAGAGACGACCGCTTCCTGCGGGGAGCTTACTACACCTTCATTATGGGGCTGATCGTTCCGGTGTCTATCGTGCCGACGATTAAGCTGTTGGGCGACCTGCATATTAAAGGCACGTATTTCAGTCTGATCATGTATTATACGGCGGTGCTGCTGCCATTTGCGGTGTTCCTGCTGGTCGGCTTCATGAAGTCGATTCCGAGGGAGCTCGATGAGGCGGCCTTGCTGGAGGGCTGCGGCTATTTCCGGTTATACGGGCAGATCATCTTGCCGCTGCTGATGACGGTGCTCGTGACCGTATCCATTGTCGTAATGGTATCGGTCTGGAACGATTTCTTCGGGCCGTTCTACCTCATGACGGACAGTACGAAATGGACGATTGTATTGCAAATTTTCAACTTTGTGACGATGTACAGCACGAATTGGGGCGTCGTGTTCGCCTTCATGGTGCTGGTCGTATCACCGATTCTCATCGTGTATCTGCTGCTGCAGCGCTATATCATTGACGGGCTGACGGCAGGATCGTTGAAAGGATAATGATAGGAATCGAGAGCCGAAGGAGGAAAAGGAAATGCGAAGAGTCATCATTGTGGACGATGAGAAGTGGATACGCAGAGGATTGATTCAGTCCATTTCCTGGAACGAATGGGGCTTGGAGCTCGCAGGGGAAGCCGGCGACGGCGGCATCGGCTATGAGATGGCATTGGAGAAAAAGCCGGATCTGCTCTTCCTCGATATGCGCATGCCGGGCTTCGACGGCAAGCAGCTGCTGGGGCTGCTGAGCCGGGAGCTGCCGGACCTGCTGACGATCGTGATCAGCGGATACTCGGATTTCGAATATACGAAAGAAGCGATTCGCCATAAAGCTTTCGATTATTTGCTCAAGCCGGTCAAGAAGGAAGAGCTTGCCGCCGTAGTGGAGAAGGCGCTGCTGGAGCTGGACCGGCGCGAAGACGAGAAGCGCAAAGCATCCGGCGGTCACGGGGAGGATTGGCTGCGGCAGCTGCTGCATGCGGCGGAGGGCGAGCATGCGCCTGCAGGCGCGAGCTTCGTGCCGTCCGCTTGGCAGTCCGGCGAGATTGCGCTGCTGGTAGGGCATCCGGACGCCTTCGAGCCCCCGTGCGATCAGGCCCGGTTGCTGCCTGCCGTGCAGGAGCAGCTGGACCGGATGCAGCCTTTCCTGTTCGGAGGGCGCTGGACGTATGAAGTGACGGCGCTGCAGGACGGCTCCAGGGACATGGTTATCGCGCTGTGCGGACCTTGCCTGGATGCCAAGGATATCGGCAGGCTGCATACAAGCGTGCAGACAGCGCTGAAGCAGGCGGGGAGCGCGAGCATCAGCTTCGGCGCGGTCATCCGGAAGGAGGGCGCCTCCAAGCTGGGAGAAGCGCTTGGCGAAGCGAGGAAGGCGCTGGCGGGCAAAGAGCTGACGGCTGTGAGCGCACTGCTCTTCGCCGAGAAGAGCAGCGGCGTCCACCTGTCAGGAAGCTATCCGCAGGATAAGGAGAAGACGTTCTTATGGAGTCTTCAAACCGGCAACGGCGAGGCTGCGAATCAAGAGCTGGACCGCTTGTTCGACGCGTTCGCCGGCGGTTCCGCGACGGTCGGACAACTGCAATGGCGAGCCGATCTGCTCCTGCATGCCGTAGAGAAGCAGCTTCAGGCGAAGGAAGCGAGACTGGAGGATATCAGCGGCAAGAATACGCTCGCTTATTCGGAAATGATCTATGGGCGCGGCGATGTCAGCGCGGTGAAGAAGATTTTCGCAGAGGAGCTGATCCCCGCCGTGCTGGCGTTCTACCGGCAATCCGGGGAGAAGCAGGGAGAGAAAGTCGTCGGCGAGCTGAAGAAGTGGATGGAGAACAATTACGACCAATCCGTCTCGCTTCATCAAATCGCCAGCAGCTATTATTTGAATCCGGACTATTTGAGCCGGGTGTTCAAGAAGATGACGGGGAAAAACTTCGTCGATTATTTAACCGATATTCGCATGCATAAAGCCAAAGAGCTTATGAACGTATCCACATACAAAAATTATGAAGTCGCGCAAAAGGTCGGCTATGAGGATTACCGGTACTTCAGCCAGATTTTCAAACGGAAAGTCGGCATGACGATCGGTGAATACCGCAAAGCAATCGGCCAGGCGGACCAATAAGGAGAGAAGCACGCATGACGAAACGACTTATTCCCGATACGCTGATGCTGGAGGAACGCGCTGCACATGCCATTAATGCGATGATCGGCATGGCGGACCATGATCATAACTATATTCCCTTTTTTGCCGCTAACTTAATGCATAAGCCTGCTTTCGTGACGCACGGAGACTGGGATTACGGCTCCTCTCACGGGCGTATGATCGACGGACTCATTCTTGCCCGGCATATGTCCGGGGAAACTTACGGCCAAGAGGTGGAGGCGCGCTACCGGGAGAACCTCTTGTCCTTCTTCAAAGAAGACGGGATGAGCTACCGGCAGAAAAACCCGACCCGCGATTGGGAGCCGAATGCGAATCTGATTGATCAGCGGGCTGTCATTCTATCGCTGACTTCTTGGTATATGGAATCGCGTGACGAGAAGGTCAAAGAAGCGGCGGACCGCCATGTGGCGGCGCTGAAGCGAATCGCGATCAAAGAGCGTGATGTCTGGTACTATCCGGCTTCCGAGTATAAGGAAACGGGCTGGCCATCCGCCAATGCGGTGCAGCTGCGCCTTGCGCCGGATCCGGCAGCGTTCTGCGGCCGGCTGGTGATGCCGCTCCTGAAGTATCACGAGCTGACGGGCAACGAGGACGCCTTCGAGCTGTGCCAATTCTTCACCGCGTTAATTATGGAGCGCAGCGGCGTGTTCAATAGCGACGGCAGCTTCAACGATTCGCTCGCTTACCGCAGCGGGCACTTCCACACGCGAATCGGCACGCTGGACGCCATCGCAAGGTTCGGCGTCTTCACGGGCGATGCGGCGATGATCGCCTGGGTGAAGAAGTGCTACGATTGGGCGCTGACCAAATGTACGGCCTTCGGCTGGACGCCGGGCGACCTGCATGAGCAGGCGTATGAGCATGAGACGTGCTCGCTGGTCGACTTGATCGCAACCGGCATTACTCTGGCGAGAAGCGGCTATGTGGAATATTGGGGGACCGTGGAGCGCTTCCTGCGCAACCATTTGGCCGAGTCTCAGCTGCTTGACCTGGACTGGGTGGAGCAGGCTCATGACAAGTCGAATGACATCCTGGCGAACAAAAGCTTCTATAAAGTCGCAGAGCGCACGCGCGGTTCATTCGCCGGCTATTCGGCGCCGAACGATTTCGTCTGCGATGTGAATGAAGGACGCGGCCATACGAACGATTTGCAGCTATGCTGTCTCGGTTCGGGGACGCGCGGCCTCTTCATGGGCTGGAGCAATACCGTTACGGAGAAAAACGGGACGGTCAGCGTCAATTTCCTCTTGAATCGCGGATCCAAGTGGCTTGATGTCAGCTCCTATTTGCCGCACGAAGGCAAGGTTGTCCTCGATATTCATACCGATATTTCCCGTCTGCAGATTCGGATTCCGGAATGGGCGGGCTTTACCAAAATCAAGTTCGTCCGCGAGCGGGACGGAGAGGTCATCGAAGGCAGAGGGAACGAAGCCAGCCGTTGGGTGAACAAGCACTTCCTCATGCTGGGGGCGGCAAGCGCCGGAGAGCGAATTACCGTGACGTTCCCGCTGAGCTTCCGCAAAACATTGGAGAATGCGGTCGGGCAAACCTTCGAGGCGGAATGGCGCGGAGACGATGTCGTAGGCATCACGCCGAAAGGCAAGAATAAGCCGCTATATAGCGGGCGGCAGGTTTACGAAGAGGCGCCTCTGAGAGAAGGGGATTACCGGCGTTTGGATAAGGAGTTCGTCTGGTAATAGGTTGGCCGATGGCTGCAGTGGATAGGGCCAGCGGGTACGGGATGGCGTGAGAATGAGGGGGCTGGATAAGTTTGGAACAAATGTCAGGAGGGACTCCGATGCAAACTGTCGTTGCGATCTATACGGGCCAAGGGTTGGCCGATCCGTTGAAAAAGGTGTTTCAAGAGCTGCTGCCGGACGTGCGGCTCTACAATATTATCGATGACAGCCTGATCGGGGATGTCGTGCGTGCCGGGCATATTCCGGAGGTCGTGTCTAAGCATTTGATGCAGTATTACCGGCATGCCGAGGAGATCGGCGCCGATGTCATTCTGAATACATGCTCCTCCGTCGGAGACGTTGCAGACGAGGCGCGGACGGCGCTGAGTGTGCCGATTGTTCGGATCGACGAAGCCATGGCGGGCGCAGCGGTGGCCGGCTATGAGCGCATTGCCGTATTGGCGACGCTGCCGTCCACCCTCGAGCCGACCCTAAGGCTGATCCAGCGCAAGGCGGATGAAGCGGGTGCTGCCGTGCAGCTGGTCAGCGGGCTGGCCGAAGGCGCGTTCGACGCCTTGGTCGGAGGCAAGCCGGAAGAGCACGACCGCCTGCTGCTGGAGACGGCGAAGCGGGTGATGGACGGCGCCGATGTGCTCGTCCTGGCGCAAGGCTCGATGGCGCGTATGGAGCAGGCGCTGGCTGAGGCAACTGGCAAGCCGGTGCTGTCATCGCCGAGATTCGGCGCTCTGCAGGTGAAGGCTGTGCTGGAAGCGGCTAAGGCGGGTTCGTAGGAGGAGAAGCGGAATGAATCAAGATCGCGTAACGGCTGTTTATTTGGTGGAAACTGCGTATTCGTTGGAGTTGGCTGCCGCTTGTATAGCCGGGGAGCAGTCCACCGGGACGTTCACCGCGGTTCCCGGCGAGACGGACGCTCTGAAGGAGCGGCATGGGGCAAGAGTGGAGCGCATCGAGCCGTTGGAGCCGGCTGACCGGCCATCGCTGCCCGGTGCCAAAACGCCGCCGAATCACGATGGCAAGTACCGCCGCGGACGGGTGAGCGTGTCGTTCCCGCTGCTCAACTTCGGGCCGTCGATCCCGAATCTGATGTCGGCTGTCGCCGGCAATCTGTATGAGCTGCAGGAATTGTCAGGGCTGAGACTGCTGGATTTGGAGCTGCCGGAAGCTTTCGCCGTGCGCTACCCCGGGCCTAAGTTCGGCATTGAAGGGACGAGGAAGCTGACGGGCGTCTACGACAGGCCGATTCTCGGGACGATCGTGAAGCCCAGCGTCGGCTTATCGATGGAAGAGCTGTCGGCGCTGGTGGAGAAGCTGGCTCGGGCGGGAATGGATTTCATCAAGGATGATGAACTGAACGCCAATCCTCCCTATGCGCCGCTAGCGGATAAAGTGAAAGCCGTCATGGCGGCTGTCGAAAGGGCGGCGGACGCCACCGGCAGGAAGCTGATGTATGCGTTCAATATCACAGGCGATTATGACGAGCTGCGCCGCAATCACGACTTGGTCGTAGGGGCGGGCGGTACTTGCGTGATGGTGAGCATCCTGAGCATCGGGCTTTCGGGTTTGTCCTATTTGAATTCGTTCAGCGAAGTTCCGATTCACGGACATCGTAATCAATGGGGAATGATGACCCGTTCTCCGCTGCTCGGCATGGAGTTTACGGCTTATCAGAAGCTTTGCCGGTTGGCCGGGGCGGATCAGCTGCACGTTAACGGATTGAACAGTAAATTCTATGAGAGCAATGAATCGGTCGTGCGGTCCATTGAAGCTTGTACGGCGCCTCTGTTCGGCGGCTATAAGGCGATGCCGGTCGTATCCTCCGCCCAGTGGGCGGGAACGGCGCCGGCTACATATGCGGCAACGGGAACGGTGGACGTCATGCACTTGGCCGGCGGTGGTATGCTGGCTCACCCCGACGGGCCGGCGGCCGGCTTCGAGAGCATGAAGCTGGGCTGGGAGGCGGCGGTGCAAGGCATTCCGCTCGAGGCGTATGCTGCGCAGCATCCTTCCTTGCGGAGGGCGATCGAGAAATATGGGAAGGTGTGAGGGCGATGAGCGGGGAGGACGATCTTAGGGAAAGGCAGCCTGTAGCGAAGCGTGCCAGACGGCCGCTCTGCTATTATGGGGACGACTTCACGGGTTCGACCGACGTGCTGGAATCGCTTTTTCAGACAGGGCTTAGAACGGTCCTGTTTCTGGAGCCTCCTGCGCAGGAACTGCTGGAAGCCAGGTTTCAAGAGATCGACTGCTTCGGCGTGGCCGGTGTCGGACGGTCGCTGACGCCTGAGGAGATGGAGCGGGAGCTGCGCCCTATATTTACTACCTTGAAGGCGGCTGGAGCTGCTGTTGTGCATTACAAAATATGCTCGACCTTCGACTCCTCGCCCGGTACGGGCAGCATCGGCAAAGCGGCGGAGATCGGACGCGAGGTGTTCGGCGGCCGTTATATTCCGCTGCTGGCCGGTAGTCCTTACTTGGGCCGGTATACGCTGTTCGGCCATCATTTCGCTGCCGGCGGCGTCGGCAGCGCCGGTGGCGCCGTGCACCGGCTGGACCGCCATCCGACGATGTCCGCGCATCCGGTCACGCCGATGGCGGAGGCGGATTTGCGCCGGCATCTGGCTCAGCAGACAGAGCTGCGGGTCGCGCTGCTGGATATTTTGGCGCAGGATGGCGTGGCCGAAGAGGTGCGCGAGCGCTTGGAGCGCATTATCGCGCAGGAGGCGCCGGATATGGTTCTCTTCGACGTGCTGGATGAGCGGCGCTTGGAGACGGCTGGGCGGCTCATCTGGGAGGAGGCGGCCGGGCAGGACGGCTTGTTCGTCATCGGATCGTCGGGCGTGGAGTACGCCTTGGGGGCGGTATGGCAGCAGGAAGCGGCAGCGACAGCAGGGCCTTCAGGGCCTTTAGGGCTTCCTGTGCCTCAGACGCCCCCGGGAGGCGCTTCCGGTACAGCGCCGCTGCTGGTCGTCTCGGGCAGCTGCTCGCCGGTCACAGGGGCGCAGATCGCGTGCGCCCTGGAGGCGGGCTTCGCAGGCATCCGGGTCGCGGTGGAGGAACTGCTGAGCGCGGAATCGCGGGAGGCGGCGATGGCCGCCCTGCGGCAAGAAGCGGCGAAGCAGCTGGCCGGCGGCAGGAGCGTCATCCTCTATTCGGCAACAGGCCCGGAGGATGCAAGTATCGCGCATACTCGCCAAGCGCTCGCTGCCCGGGGAATCCGCTCCGAGGACAGCAGCCGTCTGCTGGGTATGGCGCTCGGTTCTCTCACGAACGAGCTCGTCAGGGAGCTCGCCTTGCCCCGTGTTCTGATCGCGGGGGGAGACACCTCGGGGTATGTGACGAGAGAGCTCGGCATCTATGCGCTGGAGTGCAAGGCGCTGCTGGATCCTGGAGGACCGCTCTGCCGGGCGTATGCCCATAATCCGCGTTTTGACGGTCTGGAACTGGTGCTGAAGGGCGGTCAGGTCGGCGGGGTGGACTTTTTCGAACGGGTAGCTGCTTATGTATCGTAATAAAACCGTGAAGCGGGCTGCTTCACGGTTTTTTTCGCGGTTTCTTTTTGACCAGCTTAGGCAGATGCTTGATGCTCTTCAGCATGCCGCCTTTGCACAGCGGACATTCCGGCGACGGAGAGGCTGCCAGCTCTTCGCGCATCCATGCCTTACATTCGTTGTTCTTGCATCTCCAAATAGGGACTGGGGATAAGTCCGGCTTGGTCACTTCGGCATCCAAGACAGTAACACCTCCTGCTGCCTTAACCTGCCCGAATGCCATTATCTTCATTCAACGTCTTGAATCTGTAAGCGGTATACCTGCTCGGCATTCGCGCGGCGCCCGCTCCATATCATTAACTAGATCGGCTATAATAGTAGATGACATATTTCAAAGGAGATAACGAATGATGAGATACAATCGAAGAAGTCGATTAGTGGATGTAAGCCGGCAGCTAGCGAAGGTCGCAATGGGTCATGCGTTCGCGGATACGGTTATCAAGAACGGAACGCTCGTGAATGTGTATTCGGGAGAATTGCTGGCGAATATGGACGTTGCGATCGCCGCCGGGCGAATCGCCTATATCGGAAACGCCGATCATACGATTGGCGAGCAAACCGTTATGATCGATGCCGGCGGCAAGTACATCGTTCCCGGCTTTTTGGACGGACATATGCATGTCGAAAGCACGATGCTCTCGGTAACCGAGTTCGCCAAAGCGGCGCTCGCCAAGGGAACGACGGGCATCTTCATGGATCCGCATGAGATTGCCAATGTGTGCGGGGTAGAAGGAGTGCGGTTGATGCATGAAGAGGGGCAGGGACTTCCGCTTAAGGTGTTTACGACCTTCCCGTCCTGCGTACCCGCTACAACGGACTTGGAGGATGCCGGAGCAAGCTTGGGTGTAGCGGATATTGAGGCGGGTCTGAAATGGGATCAAGTCGTCGGACTTGGCGAAGTGATGAATTTCCCGGGTGTCGTGTACGGCGATCCCACCATGTGCGGAGAAATCGAGGCCACCATCCTTAGCGGCAAGACGGTCACGGGACATTTCCCCAGCGAGGATGACCGCATGCTGCAAGCCTATATCGCTTCGGGCGTGACTTCCGATCATGAAACGGTCACGCGGGAGCAAGGGCTGCATAAGGTGCGCATGGGCATGCATCTGATGATCCGCGAAGGCTCGGCATGGCATGATGTCAAGGAAGTCATCAAAGTCGTCACCGAGGATAAGGTGAACACCTCCAATATCTCGCTGGTGACGGATGATGTAAGCCCGCAGACACTTGTGGAGCAGGGTCATCTCAACCACGTCGTGCGCCGCGCGATCGAGGAGGGTGTCGACCCGGTGACCGCGATCCAAATGGTAACGATCAATGTGGCGCGCTATTTCAATCTGGAGAAGGATTTAGGCAGTATTACGCCGGGCAAATGTGCGGACATTGTGCTGTTGGATGATCTGTACAAGGTTGAACCGGCTGTAGTGATAACGGATGGGACCGTCATCTATGAGAACGGCCGGCTTGCAGCCGAGTTCCCTGTCTACACATATCCGGAGCAAATTCTCCATTCAATGCATGTGAAGCGTGCGCTGGCAGCGGAGGATTTCCGCCTTGCGAGCCGGTATCAAGGGGAGCGGACGCGAGTCCATGTTATCGGGGCTATCGAGAATAGTGCCCGCACGGCGAAAATGACGGCTTCGCTAAAGGTTGAACAAGGCATTATCCAGCCGGACCCCGGCCAAGATATCATTCGGCTTGCCTGTATAGAGCGGCACCGCGGGACAGGTCAGCTTGCGCTTGGCTTCGCGCATGGCTTCGGGCTGAAGTCGGGTGCGGTCGCTTCAACGGTGGCTCATGACAGCCATAACTTAATCGTGATGGGTGTGGATGAGAACGATATGGCTTTCGCAGCCAATGAACTTGTGAGAATCGGGGGCGGTATGATCGTCGTCGAAGACGGCAAGGTGCTGGCTCAAGTACCGATGGCGATCGCAGGCCTGATGTCTGATAAATCGTTACAAGAGGTTGTGCAAGAAGTCGCCGAGCTGGAATTGGCCTGGAAGCAGCTGGGTTGTCCGCTCCATGCTCCGTTCATGACGTTCTCGCTGATTGCACTGCCGGTTATCCCGGAAATTCGCATAACGAACCGCGGCATCGCAGATGTTACACAGTTTGCGCTGATTGAAACGGAAATAGGGGAATGACCGAAGAGGCCGAACCCGGAATTATACCACAAGTTAAGTCTGATAAATAAAAATTATGCAATTCTTATCGGAATTTTATTGAATTCGACACCATGCAACAATTATTGCTATGTACAGTTAATTTTTTTGCGAACTATAATAAGAACAGACTGTATGAAGACGGAAACAATTAGATACTACCAGATTGATAAAGGCAAATCATTGGAAACAATGAGACGCAAAGCCGTGGCCTAAGGCATACCATTTCACTGTATGCTATGGTTGACAGGTTACCGGGTAGGGAGGGACCATCCTGTATTCGGGGTGGTCTTTTCTTTATTAACCATTGGATAATCCATCCAGGGGGGCTTTTGTTTGAAAGAGCTTATGCAGCACGAAGTCATAACCGACGCTTCCATGCTGCTTGATTTCTTTATCGCCATCCCGATCCTGCTCGTCATTATCGGCTTGATATTGTCCCGTCTGCACGCGGTGAATGCCTGGATTCCGATGATTCATACGCTTTCGCTAACCATGTGCAGCATGTCGATCATCGCCGGAGGCAAGGGGATATTTGAGTATCATTTTTCAATTTTCATGGTCCTGGCCATTCTTATTGCCGTTCAACATCTCGCGCGATTCGTGTTATTTCCTGAACTGGTGTATGGCTCTGGGAAGTACGCTTTCTCGATGGTAGCGATTCACTTGATTTTCGTCATCTTGTTTATTGGGGCCTTGATCTATCAAATTATGGCCAACCGAAAAGCTGCGGCGCTATTCGAAGATCAGCAGAATCTGAAGCTTCAGCAAACCGTGAGGTCGATTGTAGAGAGTCTCTCGCACACAATATCCGTCCTCTCGGTACAATTAGCCGACAATGTGAAACATGTAAGTTAACGAACCGACGAACAGGATCAGGTCATGTCATTCACCGAACATCGAAGCCGGCCGACAAACTCGAGGGGCATAGTGATCAATTGAATGAGATCGTGCATACGGCGAAGATCACATTCTCCTTACAGTAATAACGAAATGAGGCTTGTCTATGCATCATACGATTACGGAAAGCTATAATGTCGTCCTTTTTTCTCCTCTCGTTCAGCATAGCGCTGCTCGCCTCCTTCACGGCGTTGAACCTCGCGCGCAAAGTTTTGTCTACCGACGGATGGCAGCGGACAAGCTGGTTGATCTGCAGTGCGGGCGTTATGGGTGTGGGTATATGGTCGATGCACTTCATCGCCATGCTGGCGTATCAATTGCCTGCTGGGGTGACCTACGATATCCGGATCGTAAGCGCCTCTATTGCAGTGGCGATCGCGGGTACGCTCATCGGATTTGCCGTGACGTTCCTGGGCACATATTCCCGCGCCAGGCTTATCATCGGCGGGACTTCGATGGGGCTGGCGATCAGCGGGATGCATTATATCGGCATGGCCGCTTTGCAGCAGATCAGCATAAGCTATCATCCGCTGCAGCTCGCTTTGTCAATTCTCATCGCCGTATGGGCGGCTGTAACTTCGCTGCATGCCTTATTCAAGAGGAGCCAGAACATTGCGTTCAGCGGCTTCATTATGGCGGTCGCCATTACCGGGATGCACTATATGGGGATGTCTGCAGCTGTCATGACATTCCCGGAAGGCTATCATTCCGGCGGCGCGCACGGAACCAGCATGGATTTCTTTGTAGTGGCCATGTACGTAGCCTTCGGTACGATTCTGATTTTCGCGGTGAGCTTCATCAGCTCCTTGTCGGCCGATCGGCGGTTGGCGGAGCAGATTGCGCTCAAGGCATCGATTCTGGAGTCGGCGATTGACGGTATCCTCATGTTCAAATCGCAAGGCCGGATCATTGAATTTAATCCCGCGGCGGAAGCTATTTTCGGGTATACGCGCAGCGAGGCGATTCATCGTACGATTTTCGATTTGCTCTTTCTAATTGACCAAGACGGGGAGGAAGCCGCTTCTCTATACAGGCAGCTGACCCAGCTGGCCGAGACGATCATCGGCAAACGCTTTGAAGTGACGGCTTACCGGGCCGACAGGACTCCGTTTCCAGTAGAGATTATTATAACGAGCCTCGTTAATGAGGGGGAAATGATATACACGGCCTACTTGCGCGATCTGACCGAAAGGAAAAAGTCCGAGGAGCTCATTCAGCGGCTGGCTTATTATGATCATTTGACGGGACTTCCGAACCGCAATCAGTTTAATCAGCTCATCGAAGCCGGCTTGGAGCAAGCCAGAAGTCAACATCGGAGCTTGGCCGTGCTGTTCCTGGATATTTACAGGTTCAAAGGGATCAACGATTCCTTGGGCCATCAGACTGGCGACCAGGTTCTGCAGCAGTTTTCGGCTCTGATTGCCAATGGCCTGCCGGCCGGAGGGTCCGCTTCCAGGCTTAGCGGGGATGAATTTGTCATTTTACTGCCTGTGGGACCGACGGGAGAGATGGAGGCTGTGACCAAGCAAGTCCAACAAATCGTGGGTCGGCTGGAAGCTCCCATGCGGATCGGCAGCGGCGAGAACTTCGTATCGACGAATATCGGCATCTCCTTGTACCCGTCTGACGGGGAATCGCCGGAGCAGCTGCTGCGCAGCGCTGACTATGCCATGTACGCGGCTAAGGAGCAGGGGCGGAACAATTACCAATTTTTCAATCAGGATATTAAGCAAAGATTATCTCAATCCGCCGAGATCGTACGGCAGCTAAGCCAAGCCTTCGTGGGACAGGAGTTCAGCCTCGTGTATCAGCCGAAGTTCGATCTCCGTACGGGCGATATTGCGGGTATAGAAGCACTATTAAGGTGGGACAACAAGCTGCTGGGCCGCGTTTCACCGCTGCAGTTCATTCCTGTGGCGGAGGAGTCCCGGCAAATCAACGAAATTGGTGGTTGGGTGCTGCAGACCGCCGTTCGGCAATTGAAAATCTGGCATAACGCTGGCTTGGAGCGTATTCCGATTGCGGTCAACCTATCATCGATTCAGCTGGAACAGGATCACTTCGTTGGGACCGTGCACGATGTTTTGCGGCGAAGCGGGCTGGAGCCTCATTACCTGGAGCTCGAAATCAAAGAGAATCAGGGCTTCGATTCTGAAGGCATGCTGGAGAAGCTTGAGGCGCTTGCCGGGATGGGGGTGAGGCTGTCAATCGACGATTTCGGCACAGGTCACGCTTCCATCCGTTATTTGCGCAAATTGCCGTTTCATGCCATCAAGATTGACAAATCGTTCATACATCGACTCACCGATCCGGAGCCTGATCCTTCTTTCCTTGAGGCGGCGATCGCGGTTGCCGGTAATTTGAAGCTGGAAGCGGTAGCTGAAGGTGTGGAGTCGGACGAGCAATTGGCGTATTTGAAAAAGCACGGGTGCCGGTATGCCCAAGGTTATTGGCTTGCTGTTCCCGTACCTGCCGATCAGTTCGAGCGGCTTTATATGTCACGCGCCTGCAGGGCCGGGGAGCAGGATGTTTTTATTACGCCGGCTTGAGCGTGCGTGATGGCGGGGGAAGCGCAAGGGGCTGTATTTTATTGTCGTCCGCAGGTCTGCTACAATAGATGAGAAAGCTTGGGCATTTCTCGCTAGGGGGCGAACGGTTTGACCAAATATAAGATCGACGACGTCGCCAAAGAGGTTGGGTTGACGAAGCGGACGATTCGTTATTATGAAGAGCTTGGCTTGCTTGAAGCACCTGAACGGAGCGAAGGCGGGACCCGTCTATATGCCCGCGAGCACATTGAACAATTGAAGCAAATTGTGAACGCCCGCGATGTGTTGGGCTTCTCGCTCCAAGAGATTCAGGAGTTCGTGGCCATAAGCAGGAAGCTTAACGCGCACCGCCAGGGCTATTTGCAAACGGAAGACAAAGAACTGAAAAGACAGGAGCTGCTGGAGATGCGGCAAATCGTCCAGAACCAGCTTGAGCTCATGGATCAGAAGCTTGCCAAAATTGCGGAATTTCGCAAGACCACGGAGCTTCGCTACCAGCGTTTGCAGGCTGTGCTGGATAGTTTGGCAGATTAAAGAAAACCGTCAGTGGGCTTCCCTGACGGTTTTCTTTAGTTGAACCGAAGCGCCGCCTCGGTTCTAACGGACACAGAGGCCGCTATTGCCGGGCGAATCGGCTTGTTCGGAATCTAATGGACACAGATGAGCTTATTTGCCGGTTTTGGAGCAAAATCGTGCTCCAAACGGCCAAATAGCGTCACCGGTGTCCGTTAGATTCTCGATTCGGCGATAATTCGCCGAATAAGCGCTGCGGTGTCCGTTAGCGGGGGGCGGCCCTGCGCCAGGCCGTAGACCCGCACCCGGCTTCGCCGCCGCCGCGGTTCTAACGGACATGGAGGCCGCTATTGCCGGGCGAATCGGCTTGTTCGGAATCTAACGGACACAGATGAGCTTATTTGCCGGTTTTGGAGCAAAATCGTGCTCCAAATGGCCAAATAGCGTCACTGGTGTCCGTTAGATTCTCGATTCGGCGATAATTCGCCGAATAAGCGCTGCGGTGTCCGTTAGCGTGAGGCGGCCCTGCGCCAGGCCGTAGACCCGCACCCGGCTTCGCTGCCGCCGCGGTTCTAACGGACATGGAGGCCGCTATTGCCGGGCGAATCGGCTTGTTCGGAATCTAATGGACACAGATGACCTTATTTGCCGGTTTTGGAGCAAAATCGTGCTCCAAATGGCCAAATAGCGTCACCGGTGTCCGTTAGATTCTCGATTCGGCGATAATTCGCCGAATAAGCGCTGCGGTGTCCGTTAGCGTGGGGCGGCCCTGCGCCAGGCCGTAGACCCGCACCCGGCTTCGCCGCCGCCGCGGTTCCAACGGACATGGAGGCCGCTATTGCCGGGCGAATCGGCTTGTTCGGAATCTAATGGACACAGATGAGCTTATTTGCCGGTTTTGGAGCAAAATCATGCTCCAAATGGCCAAATAGCGTCACTGGTGTCCGTTAGATTCTCGATTCGGCGATAATTCGCCGAATAAGCGCCGCGGTGTCCGTTAGCCGCCTGCGCCCGCGCCCGGGTCCCGCGCCTCGCGCCCGCGCCTCGCGCCCTGCGCCTCGCGCCCGCGCCCCGCGCCCGCGCCCCGCGCCACAGCTCTAAGCCTGCACCACCGGCAGCTTAAAGCTAAAGACCGAGCCCAGGCCGGGCGCGCTCTTCACCTCCAGCGACCCGCCGTGGTCGACGGCGATTTTCTGGCAGATGGACAAGCCCAGACCTGTGCCGTTTTCTTTGGTCGTATAGAAAGGATTGAAGATTTTATCCATATCGCTCTCCGAGATACCGCCACCGCTATCCTCAATTTCAATGATCGCAAGCATGTCCTCCTGTTTTATGCGCACGTGAACATTGCCGGGCTGAAGCATCGCCTCAAAGGCGTTCTGGATGAGGTTCAAGAGAACCTGTACGACTTTGTCCCGGTCAATGAAAATATAGAGCGCTTCCTTCGTATCTTCAAAAATAATGGTATGCCCCCGGTATAAAGCGTCAGACTCCGCCAATGACAAGACGCGGTCCATGCAATCGGACACCGATTCCGGCTTCATATTGCTGATATGAGGTTTGGAGAATTGCAGGAACTCCGCCGTCAACTCGTTCATCCTGCGGATTTCGCTCATGATGACATCGAACCAGGGACGGATATTGTATTCGCTCTTGGTCGCAATCTGCATGAAGCCCTTGATGGTCGTAAGGGGATTGCGAATCTCATGCGCCATGCCGGCCGCCAGCTCACCGATCATCTTCATTTTCTCGGAACGGAACAAATGCTCCTCCCGCTTCAACCATATGGCCCGTTTGCTCTGGAACATGCGTTCCTCGGCCAGTGAGATCAGCTCCTCCGTCGTCGAAGCCTCTAGCGGATACTGAGCGAAGCTGTACGTAACCTGGAAGCCTAATATACTGGAGCCCAGGGACTCGCTAATAGATGCAATGAGGTTCTCTTTGGCAGGCAAAATAATAGCGAACCGGTCGCCGGCATAGCGCGACATGGCGTGCGCATCGCCGAACATGCTGTCGAGCAGCAGCGAGATCTGGTTTAACGTTTCATTCCCGTTATGAATATTTTCGTAGTTCACCGATTTGAAATCTTGGAAATCCAATAAAACCAAAGCGAAATTTAAGCGCTTAATTATTAAGCTTTCGACGGTCATCACATAGCCTTCATAGTTGAGCAGCCCTGTCAGCGGATCATGCGTGGTTAAATAATCGTTCTCTTTCCGCAAACGTTTCTTCTCTAATTCGGAACGAAGTACATATTGAACAAGGAGTACGAAAATAATGCAGCACATGATGTCGTAGACGGAGACGGTAAGATTGTAGAATGTAAAGGGCATGTAGAGTAGGCGTATGACCGTATATAGGCAAATATAGAGGAGGGCGGTCCGCAAGGTATGCGCGTTGGTTAGTCTGTTCTGAATGGCGAAACCGATTAATACATAATACAGAATCAAACACCAATTCAAATGGCTGGACCAATGGAAAAGGGCAAGGAGCACCAACTGAATTTTGGAGGAATAGGGAATCTTCTGCTCGAAGACAATGCTGAGGTAGAAGGAGCAGCCGAGTAATAGAAGGGCGGCCATACTGGGCGCCTTGTCCATGGTGATGGATGAAACTATCGTCAAACAGCATATGAAGGGGATACCTACATGTTTGATAACCTTGATGACCAACAGTAACACTCCCGACTCATTAATAAAATTAGCTCGAAATAGCAACCATTCTAGATTATAAACGATGAAGGTTTAGATAAATGTCGGTTTATGTCACGGTGATCGTTAAATTTTGATGTTTTTTTTTAGCTTGTTGCCACAGCGGCTAGAAGCCCATTAACGATCATAGATCGCCAATAGGCATATCGCTTTTACCGGTGGTTCCGATATTCTTTGGGAGACATCTGGAATTGCTGTTTAAAGACGTTGGTGAAATAGTTGGGCTCATCGAAGCCAATGGCGCAGGCAATTTCGAATATTTTCATGTCGGTATTGCGCAGCAGCAGAGCCGCCTTATCCATGCGCAGACGCGTTACGAAGCGGGTGAAGCTTTCGCCGGTCGCTTTTTTGAAGAGGACGCTGAAATAACTCGGATTAAGATGAAGGTGGGCTGCCACGTCCGTTAATCGACATTCCTCGCTATAATGCTCTTCAATGTATCTTGTCGCCCGTTCGATGACATTGTCGCTTTTGGACGCCTGCCAGTTATGGAACAGGTTCAGGAAATGCTTCACTTGTCCGTCCGCCCAGCGCGTTACATCCGAGGCCGTCCAATGGGCTTGCGGCATGTCGGTCGGGATTCTCGCCATTGCTGCGGTTTCCTGTCCCTCAGGCTCAAATTCCTTCTGAATTGTGCCCAGCATCGCAATGGAAAGCGTTAATGCCTGGATTTTCATTTCTTCCGGAGGCTGCAGGGCCAGATCCTTCAACACCTGCTGCAGCAGCTGACCAAGGGCGGGTTCTCCGCCAAGCAGAATGGCCGACATGAGCTGCATTTCCAACTCATTGACTTTGGCTTGATTCAGGGACAGCGTGACCCCGGAGCCCGAGCCCGCTTCCGGATCCAAGTGCGCAGAGCCTGCTCCCGGGGATTCGCTATGCTTGAATTGTTTGTACCACTGGGCTAACTGCTTGTAGGAGGGAGCGGCGCCCATGCTCTGAATATCCACGCGAATGCTCAAATACTGCCGGGAGGCGTCGGACAGCGCCTGCTGCAAGGCGTCGTCCATTCCCTGTTCTCCGGCGGCTACGGCGACGAAGCAGTCATGCTCGACTAGAACGAGCCTGGCGTCGAGGCCGTCTCTCTTCAGCAATTCTTCGGCAATATTGGAGAAGGCGAATTGGACCAAGCTCCGGTCAGCTTCGCTATACTTTTTGGCCGCCAAGTCATCGCCGTTCAGCTGCAGCAGCCACAGCGATTTCCCGGCAAGCACTTCATCCATGCCCTTCATCGCTTCGTAAGAAGAGGGCAGGTTCAGGAGTGCGGCACGCAGCTCTTGATCCTGCTGCAGGTGGCGCTGAGCGAGAAGCTGCCTGCGCTGTCCGAATTTTTCGTAGAAGCGCTCGGACGCTTTATTCATCACGTTCTTCACATCTTGCTCCGTACAGGGCTTAATGAGCAGATCCAGCGCTCCGAGCCGGACAGCCGCTTGGGCGTACTCAAAGTTTTTGTAGCCGGTCAAAATAATGACAAGCAGATCGGGATAATGCTTCCTCAAATGGGTGACGAACTCGATACCGTCCATGACAGGCATACGTATATCCGTAAGCACGAGATCCGGCTTCACCTCATCCACCAGCGCTAGCGCATCCTGGCCGTTGCTGGCTTCGCCGATAACGTTCCAGCCGAGCTGCGCGTCTTCGAACATTTTGATCAAGCCTTTACGGAAGTTGGGCTGATCCTCCACAATGACTACATTACCCTTCAGCATGATCGCTAAGCTCCTTCCTTTCGGTAATTGGCAGTATAAGGCGCATCGTCGTTCCGCTGCCTACTGCGCTCTCCACCTCAAGCCGGTAAGGCCGGCCGTGCACGAGCTCGAGCCGTCGGACGACACTGCGTACGCCAAGACTTTCCCGTCCGTCCGAACGCTGTGGCAGAGAGGTGCCCTTCGGTCCGAGCAGCAGCGTGATTGCGTCCTGATCCATCCCGCAGCCGTTATCGGTGACTTCAATCTCCAGATGATCTTGAAGCTGGCGTGCCCGGATAATCAGCACTTTATGCCCCACCTTATTTCGGAAGCCGTGCACGAATACATTTTCTACGAGAGGCTGGAGCAGGAAACGCATCATTTCACTGTCCAGAGCCCCTTCATCGGCTTGAATGATCGTTTCTAGTTCGGGCTCGAACAATTCGGTTTGCAGCTTCACATAATTGCGAATTTGCTGAAATTCTTCCCTGACCGTCGTGAGCGTCCGCACCGGCATCAGTGAATATTTGAGCATTTCGGATATGGCGGCAATTAAGGCGGCGGTGTCCTTTTCATCCTGCAAATACAGCTTCCAATAAATCTCGTTAAACATGTTATGCAGAAAATGGGGGTTGAGCTGTACCTGAAGCGCTTTAAGCTCAGCCTCTCTCTCACTTAACTGGGTTAAATAAACTTCTTTGATAAGCCGGCCGACCTGCTCCGCCATGGCATTGAAGCTTTCGGCGATATACGCGAGCTCATCTTTGGTGCGAATTTCTATCCGGGTGTCGAAATCGCCGGACCGCACTTTGCGGAGCCCAAGCAGCAAGTCCTTCAGCGGCCGGAGCAGCTTGCCCGTAAAGATCACGATGAGCAGGCTCGTCAGCGCAATGCTGCTTAAGCCGGTATAGATGATACGCTTGGACAAATTCTTGTTCTTCGCTTGAATGTCCGAGAGCGAGGTCGAGCTGACGAGCTTGAAGGAGGTCTCTTTGGACTCGCCTTGTACGTAGAGATGATCGTCCATCACGCGGGTTTCGTTCATATCCTTCAGCAATTGGGCTTTCTCGGAGGTTCCTTGCACGGCATTGCTAAACAATAATTCTTTATTATCGTTAAATAAATAGACCTCGCCTGTGCCGTCCTTCGTCAGCTCCTTGAGCGAGCCTGCGAAGAAGGATTCATCGACGGCCATCACTAGAACGCCGTAAGTATTCAGCGTGCTGTTCTTCATATACCTGGCAATAATAATCGTCTGCCGGAAGCCGCTAGGCTCAAGCGAACTCGGAAGCGGCATGCTCGTCCAAACCAAATTGCCGTAGGTGTCGCTCAGCTTGGTCTGGATCTTCAGAAAGGTGGAAGCATCCAAATTGTTGATGGCCGATGTCGTATATTTGAAATAAGATGGATTCCCGTTCAAATCATACAAATACATGGCCGTAATATAAGGCGCGTCCGATTTGATCTGGAAGATCTGCTCTTCGATTTGTTTCTTATCATAATAAAGATTGAAGGCGTCCTCATCTTCTTGCGAATTGATTCGCCGGATTAACATCTCGATCTGCGGATTGAAGACGACCGTTTGCGAGACGCGGACGATCTCCTGGACCTTCATTTCGATTTTGGCCAAAGCTTCTTCGTTCGTGCGGGAGAATTGCTTGGAGATCTCCTCTTCGAACAGCTTCAAATTGTATTGATACGTCAAATAGCCGGTAATCCCGAAGGCCAGCAATATGATAGCGGACAGACTAAGAATCAGCCTGATCCGAAAGCTTCTATTCATGCCTATAAGCAGCTGCCGCCAAATGCTCATTGTTTCATACCCCGGTGTGTGTAGTTTGGCCTTGATGAGGTCATTATACAATATTTTAAGGGGATAGAAATCGCTTCCACCGATTACCTAACGAATTTATAGAATGTTCTATAATTTTTTAAGGGTTTTAAATGACGAAGAAGATAAGATAAGTGACATACCAATTGATTAAAGGAGTGAGCAATCATGAGCAGCCGGATAGAAGAACCTCCTGTCTCGATGTCATCCGTGCCACTGCCGAACTCCGCTTCTTTAAAGAGAAGCAGACGGCTGAAACAAAATATCCCTTTGTTCATTATGCTGATCCCCGTCTTCGCTTTCTATATTCTGTTCAAATATTGGCCGATGGGCGGACTTGTGATCGCTTTCAAAAACTATAATTTTGCAGACGGCATTCTGCACAGCCCTTGGGTGGGCTTGAAATATTTCAAGCTGCTGTTCTCCAGCTCCAACACCGTGCAAATTATATGGAACACATTCTGGCTCAGCTTCCTGAATCTGATCTTCGGCTTCCCGGTTCCGATCGTGCTGGCGGTATTGCTGAACGAGGTGAGAAAAGCGAGCTTCAAGAAGTGGATACAGACGATCGTCTACTTACCGCACTTCTTCTCTTGGGTTATTGTCTCCGGTATCGTGCTCTCCTTGTTCGCTACCGATTACGGCTCGATCAACAAGGTGCTCAAATTGTTTGGGATGGAACCGGTTACGTTCCTGTACGAATCGCATTCATGGATCGCCATTTTCATTGGCTCCGGCATTTGGAAAGAGATGGGCTTCAGCACGATCATTTACTTAGCGGCATTAACGACCATTGATCCGGCGCTGTACGAGTCTGCGGGGATGGATGGCGCCTCCAAATGGCGGCAAATTTGGCACATTACACTGCCCGGTATCCGGCATACCATCATTCTGCTGCTCATCCTGGCGATGGGCAGGGTGATGGAAGTGGGCTTCGATCAGGTGTATAACCTGCAGAACAGCGCCGTTGCCGATTCATCCGAGGTCATTAGCACTTATATTTACAAAATCGGTCTGGGCAGCTCGCAATTCAGCCTTACGACTGCGATGGGACTGTTCGAATCGGTCATCAGCTGCAGCCTCGTGCTTCTCGCGAACCGGATCGCCCGCAAATTCGACCAAGCCTTATTCTAGCAGGAGGAACCGACATGAAAACGAGTCAGGGAGAAAAAGTATTCTATGCTGCCAACTATGTCGTCTTGTCAGCGATTGCCTTAACGTGCTTGCTGCCCTTCATTCATATCGTGGCGCTGTCGCTAAGCGACCGTCCCTCGGTTGAATCCGGTCATGTATTCCTCTGGCCGGTGGGCTTGCAGCTGACCGCTTACAAAATATTTTTCATCGCCAGCCCCGCCCTTGAGGCATTCAAGAATAGCATTATCATTACGGTAATCGGTGTCGTGATCAGTATGCTGGGAACAATTTTGGCCGCTTATCCGTTGTCGAGGGGATATTTGTACGCCCGCCGGTATCTGGTGATGGCAATGGTATTTACGATGTTATTCTCAGGAGGGCTCATTCCCACCTATCTGGTCGTCAAAAACCTGTCGCTCATCGACTCTTACTGGTCCATTTGGTTAACAGGGTTCATTAGCACATACAACATGCTCTTGATGAAAAGTTATTTCGAGAACATCCCGCATGAAGTGCAGGAGGCCGCACGAATCGATGGCTGCAGCGATACATGGCTGCTGATTCGGGTGATCCTGCCGCTGTCGCTGCCGATGCTGGCTACGCTGGCTTTATTTTATGGCATTAATTACTGGAATGCTTTCATGAGTGTTCTGATGTACATTAACAAGAGTGAAATGCAGAATCTGACGGTCATCGTGCAAGCGATGCTGCAGAAGAACGATTTGTTGAACTCGCCTAGCTTGAATCCAAGCGAACAGCAGATGGTTGTGACGGAGATGGTGAAATCCGTTGGCGTCGTGGTGATGGTGGTGCCGATGCTGCTTGTGTATCCGTTCCTGCAGAAGTATTTTGTGAAAGGCGTTATGCTTGGCTCTGTCAAAGGTTAGTTCACCGTTATTGAAGAAGGCATCTCAGTTTATTTCAAACTTTTACAATATACTCTTGGGGGGAAAAAGTATGAAAAACTTGAAGCTATGGTTAGGCGTAAGTTTGAGTGTGGTAGCGGTAGGCGCTACGCTTGCAGGTTGCAGTACGGAGAAAAAGGAAGGAACGGCGACGACGGCTGCGACCGGCAAGCCGGGCGAGACAACGCCAGCCAAACGCGGAGATGTAACCGTATCCATGTATGACCGGGGGGGAGTTCCGGCTTCGGAAGGCAACTATGAAGAAAATCGCTGGACGAAATGGATTAATCAAAACGGTCCGGCCAATGTGAAGTTCGTCCCTATCCTGCGCAGCGATTCGACGAAGAAATTGAATGTGCTTTTCGCTTCAGGCTCAGCACCGGATATCGTGAACGAGTACAACACGCCGTTCCGCGGAAGCTTGTACGATCAGAAGCAGCTGCTCCCTCTGGATAATATTTTGAAATACATGCCGACCTACTCCAAATTGCTGGAGCAGTATCCGCAGCTTAAGAAAGCGGGCACGAAGCCGGACGGTAAGCTGTACGAGATCGGGAAAGTGAAAGAGGCAGTGCCGGCGCATATCCTGCTCATTCGTTCGGACTGGTTGAAGAAGCTGAATCTCTCCATGCCGACGACGACCGAGGAGCTGTTCCAAGTTGCGAAGGCGTTCGCCGATCAAGATCCTGACGGCAACGGCAAGAAAGATACGTACGGCATGAATATGAGCACATATTCCGAGCAGGCGATCAACGAAATGTTCGGCGAAGGCTCGTCCAGCACGCTGCTGGCATGGGGACTGAAAGACGGCAAAGTGATCCGTCAATGGGATAACGAGCTGGCTTCCCTGACCTTCAAGAAGAAGCTTTATGACGATGGAATCGTCGATAAAGACTATATCAACGATAAAGACGGAGCCAAAGCGAAGCAGGACTTCCTGAACGGCAAGATCGGCATCTATGTGAAATTTACCGGAGGTTGGTACGATTTCGTGATGAACGATATGGTGACGCTGAAGAAAAATGTCGCCGGTGCCGAGATCGCTCCGCTCGGCTATCCGAAATCACCGCTGGGCACATTCACGGGTGCGATTGACAACCCTGTCCAAATGACGACGGTCATTAATGCGAAAGCCAAGGATCCGGAAGCGGTCGGACGTTACCTCGAGTTCATGATGAAGCCGGAGAACGCGATGAAAATTATCGCCGGGGATGAAGGCACGCACTGGAAGAAAGGCAGCAACGGCTGTCCGCAAACGATCGACCCTGCTAAGTCTAAGAACGAGGTTGGGTATGCGCTCGACTATACGATGTTCTTCTCTTCCGGTACAGACAAGTGCAACTACGTCCTGAACCAGTTCTCGCCTGATGTGCCGGAACAGAAAGCGGGCATGGACATGTACAAAGAAGTACAGAAGCTTTATTTTGATCCGCAAAGAGAATATCCGGGTATCACGCTTGGAGACCATATGCCGGTTTACAGCGCCGATCTCAACATCATTAATACGACGATTCTGAAAGAGAAAGGCGATCTGTTCGTCAAGGCGATCATCAGCGGCAGCAAGTACACGCCGGAGCAAGCGATCAAAGACGCGCAAGCAGCTTGGGATAAAGCAGGCGGCAAACAGCTCGAGGACTTCATGAATAAATGGTATCAAGAAAATAAAGACAATGCGTTCATGGCGAAAGACGTGAAGGAAATCGTCAAGCAGCAAATGGAAATGGTGAAGTAATTCAAGAGGATTCAGGAGGCAAGCATCATGAGGAAACTGCAGGTTGGCATTATCGGCTGCGGCGGCATTGCGACAGGTAAGCATCTGCCCAGCTTGAGTAAAATTGAGCAAGTGGACATCGCGGGATTCTTCGATGTCCGTCCGGAGAGCGCGAGACAGGCGGCGGAGAAGTTTGGCGCTCCCGATTCGAAAGTGTACGACAGCTATCAGGCGCTGCTCGCCGACGCTTCGATTGATGTGGTTCATATCTGTACGCCGAAT
Organism: Bacillus sp. 3255; assembly: GCF_031456485.1. NCBI lineage: Bacteria > Bacillati > Bacillota > Bacilli > Caryophanales > Bacillaceae > Bacillus > Bacillus sp. 3255. The sequence goes on along the minus strand of NZ_JAVDUS010000001.1, from coordinate 502,086 downwards.
GACACCCATGCGGAAATATCCATTGCGGCGCTGGAAGCCGGTAAGCATGTCATGTGCGAGAAGCCGATGGCCAAAACGGCGGCCGATGCCAGACGCATGGTGGAGGCGGCGAAGCGCACCGGGAAGAAGCTGACGATCGGCTACAACAACCGGTTTCGCGCAGACAGCCAATATCTGAAGCGCGTTGTTGAGGAAGGCGATTTGGGCGAGATCTATTTCGCCAAGGCGCATGCGGTTCGCAGACGCGGTGTGCCGACATGGGGCGTCTTCCTCGATGAGGAGAAGCAAGGCGGCGGCCCGCTGATCGACATCGGTACGCATGCCCTTGACTTGACCTTGTGGCTGATGAACAATTACGAGCCGAAGGTGGTACTCGGTACGGCCTACCATAAGCTGTCACGCAAGGAGAATGCCGCCAATGCCTGGGGACCGTGGGATCCGGCTAAGTTCAAGGTGGAAGACTCGGCTTTCGCGATGATCGTAATGAAGAATGGCGCAACCATTATGCTGGAGTCCAGCTGGGCGCTCAATACGCTGGATACGAAAGAAGCGAAGACCACTCTCTGCGGAACCGAAGGCGGCGCGGATATGCAGGACGGCCTGCGCATCAACGGTGAGAAGCATAGCCGCCTCTATGTGAACCAGCTGCAATTCGAAGCGAAGGGCGCGGACTTCTATGAAGGCAAGAAGGAGAGCATGCAGGACAAAGAAATCCGCTTATGGATCGATGCGATTCTGCATGATAAACAGCCGATTGTAACCCCTGAGCAATCTTGTGTCGTATCGGAGATTCTCGAGGCGATCTACGAGTCGAATCGGACAGGGGAAGCCGTTTATTTTAATTAAAGTCACGAAGGAGATTTATGCCGCATGATTCGAGTCGCGATGTTAAGCTTCTGGCATGTGCATGCCAAGGACTATGCCCGCCAGGCGCAAATGAACCCGCACACGCAGATCGTCGCAATCTGGGATGAGGAGCCTGAGCGGGGACGGCAGAAGGCCGAGGAGTACGGCGTCACCCTCTATGAGGATTTGCACGAGCTCTTGGCGGATCCGAACATTGATGCCGTCATTGTGTGCACGCCGACGGCGATGCATCCCGAGGTGATGATCGCTGCTGCTCAAGCGGGCAAGCATATTTTCACGGAGAAGGTTGTCGCCACGACCGTGAGGGCTTGCAACGACATCCTGGCAGCCGTTCGGACGGCGGGCGTGAAGCTGACCGTTTCACTGCCCCGTGCGTACACAGGCTTCGCAGATGCCATCTTGCGGGCGATTCGCGAAGAGGAGCTCGGGACCGTGACGACCGTGCGGATCCGGCTTGCGCATAACGGCGCGCTTCCGACGGAGCAGCATCCGAACGGAGCGCTGCCCGCTCACTTCTTCAATCTGGCGCAATGCGGCGGAGGCGCGCTGATGGATTTGGGCTGCCATCCGATGTATTTGACCCGCATGTTCCTAGGAGTGCCGGAAAGCATCAGCGCCTCATTCGGTTATATTACACAGCGCGAGGTCGAGGATAGCGCAGTCGCAATTCTTCGCTATCCCGGCGGTGCGCTGGGCATTGTGGAGGCGGGCTTCGTTAACGCCTACTCGCAGTTCGATATTGAGGTGCAGGGAACGCAAGGCAGCATGAAGTACAGCAGGACGGATAACACCTTGTTCGTCCGCCAATCCAAGCTGGCCGGCGAAGGCTGGCAAGCCGTGACGGAGCTGAGGGACGATATCCCGATGCCATTCGAGCAGTGGGTCTCTCACATTCAGCATGGAACGACGGCATCGGAGAACTTGGCGCTAGCTCTTGACTTGACCCGCTTCATGGAAGCGGCGACGATATCGGCAAGATCGGGGGCGGCCGTTCGGCTGCAAGACCTGATGGAGTGAGGCATCCGCCTGCGATAAGGCCAGTTCATCCCCTGCATAGATGGTATGGGAGAGCTGGTCTTTTCAGTATTTTGACACAGCATTCGACATAGGGGATTCATAAGGAGGCATATATTCAATGATCGACAAAGGGGCGTATTCCTTTTCTACGTGTTGGAATATTAAGAAGCATTCGATTGGCCGGGAAATGATCGAGGAGATTAAAGCGCTTGGCTTTCGTAACGTGGAGCTGAACTACAATGTGACCGAAGAGATGATGACGACGATCGAACCGATGATCGAACGGGGAGAGATCGGCATTTCGAGTGTGCACAACGTGTTTCCGTTCATTAACGATCCAGATTACGATACGGATTCCGTTATGCTCGGCTTTGATGATGAAGAGAAGCGCAAGCGTTCCGTAGAGCTGCTGATCCGGTCGATGGAGTACGCGCACCGTTACGGTGCCAAGGCCGTGGTCGTGCATCCGGGGGAAGTGCCTTTCGCATCTAATATCGATCTGGATCTCAAGAGGCTGTACCGGGACTATGGAAGAAATTCGGCGGAGTATCAAGGGTTATGGCACAATATGCTGGAGCGGAGAGATCAGCTGAGCCCCCGGTATGTGAAGCGCATCCAAGACAGCTTGGAAGAAGTCAGCGAGCATGCGGCGAAGCAAGGCTGGAACATCGCCATCGGCATCGAAACCCGCTCCAGATCGTACCAAATGCCTACATTAATGGAGGCTAAATCCATTTGCGACCATTTGCAGGGCAGTCCGGTCCGCTTATGGTACGATATCGGACACGCCATGATGATGGACCGGATGGGCTTATATGACAATTTGAAGGAGCTGCAGGAAGTGAAACGCTATATATATGGCGTGCATATTCATGAAACGCTGGAGCTGTCCGACCATTGGTGCCCGTATGTGCACAGCAAGGATCTGCATTTCTTCGATCATTTTCTGGAGGTTATCGATGCGGCGGCATGCAAAGTGTATGAGCTGAAAGCCTTGTGCCAGCCGGATGAGATCGAAGAAAGCCATCGGCTGATTACAAGTAAAATTGCCGCTATGAAAGGTTAGAGGTGAGGAGCATGGACCCTATTTATAAGCAGTTAGTTGACCAAAATGACCAGCTTGCCGCTGCAGCGCTGGAGAAGCAGGTACTGGACCCCGCATCGAAGTATTACGGCGGCGTCATCGACGAAACCGGCATCGCCCGAGCCAGCCATCACAGCACGCCGGTGTATATCGCCGCCTGGGCTGCCGCGCTCGTAAATCCCGATTCCCGCTATTACCGGGATCCGGCATTAGCCGCCTCGCTGGACATGGCGGCGGATTTCATGCTGAACCGGCAGCATGCGGACGGGACGGTGTCGCTCGGCTCCACGAATTATCATTCCCCGCCCGATACGGGCTTCGTCATCGGCGGCGTTGCGCAGATTTATCAGCTGCTGGCCCGTCAGGAATGGGCGGACGTGCAGCCGGCCGCCGCCAAGCTGAAGCTGTTCCTGGAGCGCACGATTCCGGCGATGCTGAGCGGAGGCTGCCATACGCCGAATCACCGCTGGGTGATTACAGCCGCTCTTGCGATGCTTCATGAAATCTTCCCGCAGCCCGAGCTGAAGGAAAGAGCCGAGGCATGGCTGGCCGAAGGCCTCGACATTACGGCGGACGGCGAATGGACCGAGCGAAGCAACGGCATCTATAATGCGGTCAGCGACCTTGCGCTGTATCATACCGCTCGTGTATGGGGCCGCCCGGAATTGCTGGATAGCGTCCGGCGCAATCTGCGCATGATGGTCTATCTCATTCATCCGTCAGGCGAGGTCGTGACCGATTACTCGGGCCGGCAGGATTTCGGCCAAACGTACAACATGGCGACGTACTATACCATTTACCGGCTGATGGCCGCTTACGACCAAGATCCTGTATTCGCCGCGATGGGCGATTATGCCGGCACCTTCCTGAAAGGGCCGGACGGTGTGAACAATAACGGGCTGCTGCACATGCTGCTCTATCCGGAAACGGAAGCCGCGGTCCGCGAGCTGCCGCGTGCCGAGCTGCCCGATTCGTACGTTCGCATTCTGAATCTGTCGCACCCTGTACAAGAGCATCTGAGCCTGATCGATGCGGTGGGCCACCATATGCATATTCAGCATAGCTCCATGCATCTGGCCTTCGGCGCGCCGGTCGTACGCATCCGCGAGCAAGCGCAGAGCGTAACGATCATGCCTCGGACGCCGTCTTTCTTCTCGCTGCGCCACGGAGATGCGAGATTGCTCGGCGTAAAGCTGTCCACCTCCTTCTCGCCGGGCATCGTGAAGTTCGATGAACTGACGGCGGAAGATCATGTGTACCGATTAGACGCGACATTAAGCAAGGGCTATAACGGGCCTATCCCGCAGCAGCATCTGCCGCTCACGTCCCAAGGTCCTGTAAGCCCATGGTATTTGCTGCCGCACCAGCATAGACCGATGACGCATCTGCAGACACTCGAACTGCAGGCCGAAATTACGCGAGGCGCGTCCGAGTGGAAGATTCGTGTCCAATCGGATCAGCGCGAGGATGTGTTCGCGCAGCTGACCTTTATTTTGGGCAGCGAAGGAGAGCTCGAAGGCAGCGGCTTGGAGAATGCAGGTGACGGGAAATATTTCCTGAAAAGCGGTTCAGCCGTCTATACGGCGGGGATTGACCGCATCGAAATATCGGACGGGGCTTATGAGCATCTCCTGCCAGGCGTGCGTGAAGATGCGCATCCGGCAGGCTGCACATATGTCCATGTTAACCTGATGACGCCGTTCGACCGTACGTTCACGGTAAGGCTGTTATAGAAAGGATTGTGGAGCTACCATGACGACTTATTTCCATGAGCAAGAGAGCATCCGGGCCAGGCTGGGCGGGGATGACGTGCGTACGCTCAAAGTGCTCGCCGACCGTTATATCGGGGCGAACCCGCCCGTACCGTTCGCGTTCCGGGCGTTTAACCGGGATGGCATTCTGCAAAATGAAGAGGGGCTGTTCGACCTGGACCTGGGACGCCGGTTCCCGGAAGCGAAGCAGGGCCAAATCTCTTACGCCTACAGCCTTGTCTGGAGCGATAGCGATCGCAATCTGGATGTCCTTCTACGCTGCCTGGGGCCTGTCCAGTTTTATTTCAACGGGGAGCTGGCCTACCGTTCTAACGTGATGGATGAGCTGAAGCCGGATGCGACGGTCAAATTGAATCTCGATTTCGCCAAAGGCTGGAACCGTCTCTGGATCAAGGCGAAGCACACGGCGGCCGGCTTCGGATGTCTGTTCGGCTCCGACGAGGCGAAGGTACGCATCCTGAATGTGCGCTCGCCGTTCGCAGAGCGGTTAGGCCAGGCCGGTTGGGTGTACTCGGCGCCCGTCGACGCGGATGTGTTCGAAGGGATCGCGCTGCCGAATCCCTTCTCCTCCGAGCGGGAGCACGGCTTAGCTTGGCTGCCGGAGGGCCGGTGGCGCGAGGAAGAGCTGGCGCTGCTCAATTGTGAGCGCATGTTCGGTGTCCAGCCCGGCAGGACGGCCTATGCCTGGAGCGTGCTCCACTCGGACCGCCCTGGGGCTGCGCCTTATGTGCTGAAGGGAACGAGCGCGGGTCCGGCAACCGTCTGGGTGGATGGCCGCCTAGTCGCGGATGTTCCGGCGGCCGGCAGCTTCCAAGCGGAGGTGGAGCTTGTTTATGGCCGCCACGACGTGCTGGTATGCAGCAGCTGCGGTCCGCAGTCGTGGGGGTTCACATTGGAAGGATGGGCAGGAGGAGAGCCCGCTCCATTCCGGGCGCCTGCTGACGTGCACGGGAGCAGTGGGGAGGCGTGGTTTTATCTAGGTCCCTTCGATGCTTCGCATGACCTTGATGTCAACGAGCTGCTTACGATGAAGCGGGTCTTCCATAACCAATATTGGCGGCTGGACCGTCCGCGGACGTGGATCCGCCCTTATTATGAGAATGCCATGCTGAGCAACAAATGGACGGTTGGGAACGCCACCAATTTCGGCCGTTGGGATTATCCGCTCGGCGTGACGATCTATGGCCTGCTTCAAACAGGGCGTTTGCTCGGTCGGCCGGATATAATTGCGTATGCGCTGGAGCACGTGCAAAGCTGTACCGACATGTACGAATACTCGTTATGGGATCGTGCACAGTACGGATTTCCGGCCATCAACCAGCAGCTCGTCATGATGAAAATGCTTGATAATTGCGGCTCGTTCGGCTCCGCGATGCTGGAATCGCATAAGGATGATGCGAACGCCGGGTACATGCCTATTGCCCAGCGGATCGGAAACTTCATGCTGCGGGAGCTGGAACGGAAGGAGGACGGAGCCTTCTATCGGGTATGCCAGGATGAGTATTCGGCGAATACGATGTGGGCCGATGACCTCTACATGAGCACGCCTTTCCTATGCCGGTATGCCGGTATGACAGGAAACAGCGAGGCGTTAGACGAAGCCGCCAGGCAGTTTCTTCTATTCCGCAGCTACCTGTACATGCCGGAGCAGCGCATGATGTCCCACGTCTTCGACTTCAAATATGGAATGCCGACACGCATTCCTTGGGGGCGCGGAAACGGGTGGACCTTGTTCTCCCTCACGGAGGTGTTGGAGGCTCTGCCGGAGGACCATGTGCATCGCGCAGAGCTCGTTGCGTTCTTTCAAGAGTTGTGCGCGGGCTACGCGGAGGTGCAAGCGGATAGCGGGCTCTGGCATCAGGTGCTGAACGATCCCGATGCGTACCAGGAGGCTTCCTGCACCGCGATGTTCGCATACGCTTACGCCCGGGGCGTCCGGTTCGGCTGGCTTCGCGAGCCTGAGAGATTCGTCCGTGCGGCGCTGCGCGCGTGGGACGGCTTAACCCGTTACGCCATAGACGGGCAGGGCAATGTGCACGGCGTGTGCAGCGGTTCGCGTTATGCATTTACAACTGATTATTATAAGAAGGATCTGCTGACGGTTACGAATGATAACCACGGTGTTGGGATCATGATGCTTGCAGGAACTGAGCTTGTGAAGCTGAAAGATTGGCTTGGCGGGCGGGGCACGATTGGAAGCGCCGGGCTTGCCGACTAGTTCTGATTGCACCGCCCCATAAAAGGAAGTCCGGCATGTTCACGTCGTGTGAATGCCGGACTTTTTTAGTGGCTGGGAACCGAGGTTCCGCTAATGGACAATGCGGACCTTATTCGGCGTAATTGCGCCGGTTTGATATTGTAGCGGACACCAACGCCGTTATTTGGCCGTTCGGACCGGAATTTGGCAATAGCTTTGCATAGAACCTAACATTCGTTAAATAGTGTGTGTGTGTGTAGGTGCCTCGTACCCCAGTACGGAAATCTCCCAAATCTAACCGGCTTAGACATGCTTCGATTGGGAAGCTTGGCGGCGCGGGAGCGGAACGGAAATACAGGCCCTTATTTTAGTATAACGAGGGCCAATAGCCGCCGAAGCGGAAATAAGATGCGTTATTATGCTGATTGAGCTGCAAAACGACCAAATTCAGCAAGGATAACGCATTGTATTTCCGCTTTACCTTCCAGAACCGCTAATTCAGCCGTGTTAGCGAACTGTATTTCCGCTGGCGTGAGCGAAACGGAAATACAGGCCCTTGTTTCAGTATAACGGAGGCCAATAGCCGTCGAATCGGAAATAATTTGAGAGGTATGCAATCAGGGTCAAGTAAATTTGGTTCCATACAGCGGACGCTTTGGTGTTGTAGAGCTTCTTTAAATTCACATTTTCCTTCAGAGATCGAAAGAATATTTCAATCTTCCATCGGTACTTGTAAATATCACTAATCTCCATTGCTGTCAGATCCCATCGATTCGTTAGCGCCCGAATTCGAACTAGCTTTTTCTTTCGATCGACAAACGTATACTCCACCAGACGTAGGCGAACAGCTTTCTTCGATGTTGGTACCACAATGTCCACATCGGCATTTAATATGACGGTAGACTGACCTGTTACTTTTCTCGTTTCCACGATCTTACACTTGCTGTTAGACTTAATGCGAGCCATGAAGCGAGTACCTCCTTCTGCCCATTGCTGGTACTGGGCGTAGTTGAGATACACCATTGGTCAAACACATATGTATACGTCGGTTCAATCATCAGTCTTGAAGCAACTTCTTGGTCCGAGACAGCGGCGGTAGATAAGACGACTTTTGCAGGGCATACACTGTCGTTGTCCGCGGCAACAAGCATGGTCTGCATGTTGACGGCATTTTGCGTCTCCGAAACATAGGCCCACTTGCCGTAAACTGGAGGAAGCGAGATTTCCGAAGAGTCTAGAATGGCCAAATGTCCCAAAGCGTCCAGATCAGATTTCTTTACATAATGCGTCCGTTAGAGAGAGTCTTCCAAATAAAAATGGATACGGGAACCCCGTATCCATCTCTTCTCCGATTAACAAGTGAACGAATCAATGAAGCGCAAGTCAATGCCGAAGTACATCCATGAGAAGCCGTTCCAACGGAAGCCTGCGATGGAGTTGCGGCCCACGAAGATCGGATAATACCAGAACTGCTGGCCATTGCTCAGCCACACATACGTGAAGCGGAACATGCAGCGCCGAATGCCGCCCGGATCTACCGCAAAGGTGGTACCGCCGCCCGATTTAAGCGGCTTCTGCGGTGTGAAGGCCGGAGGCGCAGTTGTCGGAGCTTGCGCTTGGCCGCCTCCAGGCGGCATGCCTGGGCCTGGTCCGGGGAAACCAGGCTGCCCGGGGAATCCGGGCTGACCGGGAAATCCCGGCTGCCCAGGGAATCCAGGCGCACCCGGGAAGCCGGGCTGTCCTGGGAAGCCCGGTTGCGGGAACCCCGGCGTCATGCCGCCTCCGGGAATACCCGGGAAGCCGCCGCCCGGCATACCGGGGAAGCCGAACATGCCGCCTAAGCCGCGCGGGTCATAGACAGGCACCCAAGTATAGGCTTGGGGGACGGGATAACCATATGGATAAGGGAGAGATTGCGGATAGTCGGCAGCGTAGACCGGTTCCGAATCGAGCTGCTGCTGTTCAAACGTATGTTCTTGTTCGTTATTCCGGGTCTCTAGCTTTTTGCTTGACGTCATAAACAGTTGTTCCTCCTTAGGTAAAAGCGGATTTGTCGATACTTACTATATGCAGGGGGCTAGACGGATGTCACGGTTGCAAGGGGGTCTAGCGATATCTTTTACCAATACGCACCAAAAGTCCTAAATCACATTGGGTTTATATGGGTTTTAGGTTTTTTATCCTAGGTTAGGATGGATAAAGACGGGAAAAAGATCCCATGGTTGTAGCTTATTTTGTCGTATATAATAGAAAATGGTTATATTTTGAAATAATGGGGCGAAGGCTATTGAGAGAGCTATTGGGCAAGATGCTGAAATACGATGTAATGACAAGCTATGGACTTGTATTGGCACCTAGTAAAACCGTACTCACCCAAGAGCACTTGGATTTATTTCGACAACATCGTATTCACTTCATGGACATAATAACGACAACGGTACAGGATGATGAAGATCAGCCGGTCTTGGAAGTTGTCAGCTCCCCTAACACCTCCGAGCTTCTAGTACAACAAGCTTCCGCATATGCCAAGCAATTATTCGAACGGATCGGGACTGAGCAGAAGATTCCGCTGACGGAAATCAAGAGCGAGCTCCTCCCCATTGTGCAGCAGGCTGCCGAGCAACCTAATTTGTTTAAGCTGTTTCAAGCTGTCAGAGCGAAGGATGAGTACACACATCAGCACAATATCGGTGTAGGAGTTCTGTCGACGCTGATCGGCAAATGGTTGAACATGGACGAGCAAGAAGTTGAATTACTGACACTTGCAGCCACACTGCATGACGTAGGCAAAGTGACCATCTCGCCGGACATTTTACAGAAACCGGGCAAGTTGACGCCGGAGGAATTCCGGGAGATGAAGCAGCATACGATTCGCGGGTACAATTTGCTTCGGGAGACCGCCGGCATCCACTTTCGGGTAGCTCTTGTGGCCTTGCAGCATCACGAGCGGGCGGACGGCAGCGGGTATCCGATGGGATTGAAGGAAAGCCAGGTTGATCGAATGAGCCGGATCGTCGCTGTTGCGGATGTGTTCCATGCCATGTCTTCGAAGAGGCCCTACCATCCCATGATGCCGTTCTACGAAGTGGTAAGACGCATGAGGAGCGGACTTTTTGGTGAATTGGATCCCCATATCGTGTCTGTTTTTCTGGATAATATGATTCGCAACCTAATTGGCAAGAAAGTGAAGCTCACCGATGGTCGTTGGGGAGAAGTGATTTACATCAATCCGACGGATGATACGAATCCGCTTGTGAAGATAGAAGAAGCCTATGTAGACCTTAGTCGAGAACGTCACATTCACATAAAGGAAGTTGTTGTATAATGCAGAATTCAATCGCAGATAGTCAGGTGCTGCAACAATTTTTCAACAAGTATGGTTTGACCCAACGTGAATCGGAAATTTTAAGCCTTATTGTCACCCACGGGTATACGAACAAGGAAATTGCCGAGAATTGCTGTATCAGTGAGAAGACGGTCAAAATTCATCTGGCGAACATTATGAACAAAATCGGCATCGGCTCGATGAGGCGGCTGTTAGCCTTGCTTCTACGGCAGGCGCTTATGGTTTCGGCACTGAAAAATGAGAAAAATATCGTGACCTCCATGGCGATAAATTAGGGACAAAGAAAGGGCCTTTTCCGGGCCTTTTCTTTTTTTTTCGCGCGATACGATTTGGAACTTCTTGCCGTAACATCTTATTGACATGATACAAAAAGTATCTTAAAGTAGTAATTACAAGAAGATACAAATAGTATCATCGAAAATGAAAAGAGGACTTCTCACGGAGGGGAAACATGGAAATTAATTTAAAGGGATATCTGACCATCATCTTGAAGCGCTGGTGGCTGATCGTAATGATTGTGCTAGCATGCACCGTACTGACAGCGCTATATACAACGTCGAATTATGTTCCTATTTACCAGGCATCCACGAAGCTGATCGTCAATAAAACCTATGAGCAGGACCAGCTTGGCACGGAACAAATCGATTATGGAGCGATCGGCGTGAATATGGCGCTCATTAATACGTACAAAGAAATCATCAAGACACCCGCTATTATGGACAAAGTCGTTCAACGCTACCCCGATCTCAACGTCTCTACGGATCAATTAATCTCCATTGTCAATGTGTCGAACCTCAATGAAACGCAAGTCATGTCGATAACTGCAAGGCATGTTTCACACGAAAGAGCCGTTAGAATTGCGAATGCGGTATCCGATGTCTTCCAAACCGAAATCCCCAAGATTATGAAAGTCGATAATATTACGATTCTGAACAGAGCCAAAGTGCAGGACAATCCGACCCCCGTGAATCAAAAGTCGAATCAATATATCATCTTAAGCTTCATTGTTTCGTTGGCTGCTACAATTGGTATCATTCTGCTGGTGGATGCGCTGGACGATACGTTGAAAACGGATGAAGATATTCGGGAAGTTATGGAATTATCGACATTGGCCTACATACCGAAAGTGAAGAATAAAGAACTGAGAGCCAAGCTAAGGTCCAAATCCAGAAAAAAAGCAAAGGAAATCGCCTATGCCAAAACCATCCACTAATTCGCCAAGCCTGATGCACATGCACCTCGATTCTCCGATATCGGAAGCTTACCGCTCCTTGCGGTTCAATATCGAATGCTCGGTCTTCGGCCGCGAAGCCAAGACGATTACGATCACATCCTCAAGCCGTGGGGAAGGGAAAACGACAACGGCCGTGCATTTGGCAGTAGCTTATGCCCAGATTGGGAAGAACGTGCTGCTGCTTGACGCCGACCTGCGCAATCCGTCCGTTCACCTTGCATTCGGCGAGAGCAACGCCAAAGGGCTAACCAATTATCTGGTTGAGCATTATACGGCGAGAGAGCTCGTGAAGAAAACGCACATCGAGCATCTCTCCATCCTGACTGCGGGACCTGTCCCCCAGAATCCGTCCGGGCTGCTTGCTTCGAAGCAGATGGATACTCTGTTGGCGGAGCTCAGGGAAGAGTACGACATTATCATCGTGGATACGACGTCGGTGCTGCATATTACGGATGCCAAAATTATAGCTACGAAGAGCGACGGCGTTCTGCTCATTGTTGAATATGGCAAAGTGAAGCGCAGCGTCGCCAAGAAAGTGAAAGAAGAACTGCAGCTGGCCAATGTCAAATTGATCGGCGTCGTACTGAATGAAATCAAGCACAACAGTGCCGAGGCCTATATGTAACCGATGATGTGAAAATTCATGGCAAGGGGAGCGAATTCATAGCCAATGAGAAGAAAACGACGAAAGCCAAAGCGGCAAGCGATGAGAATGGTCGGCTTGATCACGCTGAGCATCGGCATCCTGGCGGGCTGTTCCGATACGGTGGTAAATCCGGAGGCGAATTCCGTGTATACGGATCAAGCGCTGAAGCCCGTGAAGGTCTTTAAGGTGATTAAGCAAAAAATCGGAGATCCGGTGGAACGCGCCGCTGAAGTACAGTCCTCCGCGCAATTCGGCGTTACGTCCAAGGTTGCCGGGGATATTGAGCAAGTACTGAAGAAGCGCGGCGATATGGTGCAGGAAGGCGAAGTGATCCTCCGCTTGAGGTCGGCGGAGGCGGTGAGCCAGAGAGAAGCGGCCGAACGTGCCGTCGCTACGGCGCAAGAGGCTATTGCCAAAGCGAAGGCCCGGGCGATCAAAGAAACGGAAAGCCAGAGGCTGGAAATGAGCAACTCCATTCAAAAGATGGAGTTAGGGATGACCGGTCTAATGCGTAACTACAATAAAATGAGGAACGATTACGATATCGGGCTGGTCACGAAGGCACAGCTGTACCAGATGGAAAGTCAAATGATGAGCGCCCGCTTGGATTTGGACCAATTGAAGAAGAAGCTGAGCCTGCTGGAGCCGGTCGATGCGACCTCGGAATTGGAGCCGCAGCTCAAGAACGCACAGATTGCGCTGCAGCAAATCGATCAGTCCATGAAAAATCTCGAAGTGAAAGCCACGGTCAGCGGTTTATTGACTGAGATGCCGCTGGAAGCGGGAATGACACTGCAGCCAGGCGCTAACGTCGGAGTCATTCAACGGCTGGATCCGATCAAAATCAAAGCCCAGTTGAACGAAACGGAAGCTAAGCAAATCGGCGACAAGAAGGAACTGACCTATTATGTGACAGGTGCGAAAGACAAGTATAAAGGCGCGATCAGCTACCTGTCCAAAGTCATCGATCCGGAAACGAAGTCGTATGAAATCAACTTGGAAGTACCGAACAAAGATCTGGCTTTGAAGCCCGGCTCGAAGCTGCGTCTTCAACTGACGGAGGAGCAGGATCAGATCGTTGTGACCGTTCCAACTTATAGCATCGTGAAAGAGGGAGACGACGCTTTCGTCTTCGTGCTTGCGGGAGATACAGTGGAGAAGCGGAGCATTCAGCTGGGAAGATTGAATGAACCTAACCAAGAAGTGCTGTCGGGTCTCAAAGAAGGGGAGTTGGTTGTGAAAACCAGCCCGAATGAGCTCAGCAACAAACAGAAGGTTCAAATGACGGCTGTGGAAGAGCAATAAATAAAATTGGAGTGACTCGAATTGAAAATAAAATGGAAACATACGATGGTCATGTTCATCTTGTCCGCCTCCCTCGTGATTCCATCAGCGGCTTTCCATGTGGCGGCCGATGAGAAATATACGTATTCCTCATCCGTAACCAGCTATTCATTGACCGACGAGATTAAGGTGGAAGTAAAAAGTGTATTGAACGAATCCACCCCGGAGGGCACTAGAATCGGCGCAGTTGTCCGCTTATTCAACAATGGAGACCGCTTGACCGGAGTCCCTGAGTATGAAGTTCGCGTCAAGACGCAGGACGGCTTGGAATACATTCTTCGCCCGAGTCTGGCGAACGCCAAAAATATTCAGCCCAAGGAGACGGTCGAGCTCAGCTATATGAATGTAGTGGAGCGTTACGATGTCTTCGCTTTGACGGAGCTTTCCTTCTATGATGTGGATGAATTCGTTTATCCGAAGCAGGAGAAGAGAATCATATCTCTGCCTGTATCCGCCATAGAATGGAAAGGCGAGAAAGCTGTCCTCACGGATCCTGCGGCACTGAAGAAGTGGGAGGACTCCTTCAAGATTCCTGTTCTGTCGGATACGCTGGAGTTTAAGCCGGTTAGCCTGAACGAACAGAATACGTCCGATGGAGCAGTGACCATTGCCACCATGCTGGCTGTGAATACCGGAGATAAGAAGACAGCAATCCCTGACTTCCGGTTGAACGGAAAATCCGAGAATAAGGTGTACGAAGCCAAAAGATTGGAGAAGGATCCGATCTTCCTGGAACCGGGAGAGAAAAATTATCTCCACTACGCCATTCCAATCAGGAACAGAGCGGATTTGAAAAGCTTGTACGTGCTGACGCCGGAAGACTTCGTGGCCGAGGATAAAACGCATACGACTTATGCGATCGGCAGATTGTCGATTACGCCGCCGGCAACGAACAGTGCGCGTTACGATATGAACCAATTGCTGCCCTACGAATTGAACAAGCCGATCAAGATCGATCCGTTAACGAAGCTCATTCGACCTGATATCGAAGTTTCGATGACCGACCTGCGCATGTACGAAAGTGCCGGAGGCGGCTTCAAAGCAGCGGTAGCCAAGTTCAAGCTGCTCAACCGCAGTGAGAACCCGCTCCAGGTTCCCCAGTTCCAGACCGCTCTGACAAGCCTTAGCGGGAATAAGTATGTGGGGACAAGACAGAGTACGCAGGTAGATACGCTTATCCCGAATATCAGTTACGTCATCTACTACTCCTTCATCATTCCGAATGCAGAAGCGAGCGAGCAGCTGGCTATGGAGATTACGGATGGCAAGAGTGTGGAGCCATATCATCTTCCACTGGCCGCCTTCAAAACGAAGATCATCGAAGAGACGGACGATATGTCTTCGGCGTTCTATCCGTTCCAAGCTACGCTGAACGATTGGACAAGAGGAGTTAACTACAGTATGGGCGGAGGAAGTCTGCCCTACGCCTATAAGATGAATTTGGATTTCACGATCAAGCTGCAGGATGAAATCGTTGTGGACCAAAGCTTTTCCAAAATGAGGGTAGAGTTCGCTGACGAGAAGAACAGAATCATGGCCTCCAAAGTATTTTCATTTACAGGCGAGAACAAGCTGGTAAGCGGCACACAAACGGTCGAATTCAGTTTGGATCGCCTGGAGACAACGGTATATATTCGTATATACGAAATGATTGATACACCCTTCGGGGAAGCAAGACGCCTTATCCAAACCTTGAAACGCTAGGAGAGTGAGACGATGGAGGACAACGCGAAGCGGGAAACCAAGCCATATGCGCGCCCCATGGTTCTAAGCCAACAGCCGGTTCGTTTTGAAACGGCTCAAAGCTGGAATAAGGGCCGAGGCAACCTGGATCACCCGGGTAAGGGGAATGACGGCATCAATTACCCGAACCCTCCGTACACCGGTCCGCATCAAGGCGGCAAGAAGAAGTAAGTGGTCTCCACAGGGTCAATGGCGGGAGCCGTTGGCCCTCCCAGTAAAAAGTGAATAACGCCCAAGGGGATGCACCATGGATACGATATATACGACAATTGGCGAGCAGGCCATTCAAATCAATTGCCATTCGGAAGCGTTAACAAATTGGATAAGCAGGAACTTCCCGGAGACGCCTCCCGGGAAAGCGTCTGCCGATCTCATGATCGAGCTCTATGACGGATATGGGACTCCTTTTGCCGATTATCACGTCGCGATCACCAAGGAGGCGGATACGATCCGTTTCGGCAGGGCTGATTATTTGATCGAGACTGATGCAAGGTATCGCCACGCCATTGTTTCCGTACATAATGACCTGGCACTCAAGCATGCCCTCATGAATTTATACAGCTCTTATGCGGTACGTCATCAGTGGGGATTATTAATTCATTCGTCTTGTGTGATGGATAACGGGAAGGCGTACCTGTTCGCCGGGCATTCGGGGGCGGGCAAATCTACCGCCGCTAAGCTGTCGCATCCCCGGGAGCTTCTCTCGGATGAAGCGACGATTCTCCAGATTACTCCCGAAGGGATCACCGTCCATAACTCTCCTTTCCGCAGTGAGTTGGACACCTCAGATACGATCGCAGCCAGTCCGCTGGCAGGCATATATTTATTGAATCAGGCGATTCAGAATCGCGTTGTTCCTTTCAGCAAATCGAACGGCTTCCTTCAGCTGATGGATAAAGTGTTCCATTGGTCTCACAATGTGGAAGAAACCGGATACGTCCTGCAATTAATGCAGCATCTTGTGAATACAGTTCCCGTGTACGATCTGCATTTTCAGAAAAATAATACATTTTGGGAGTTGATTTCCTCATGACCCGATACCTGCGGATGAACGATTATGAATCGATTCAACTGGATGCGGAATGGATTATTTTGAATACGGACGAATATACCTTAACCAAGTTAAACGGCGTGGGCGGATTCTGCTGGTCGCTGCTCGGTGCGGCGCAAACCGTCAGCTCGCTGAGCGAAGCCGTTCGCCAGGAATACGCCGGCGCGGACGCAACGGTGGAAGAGGATATTGAAGCGTTCCTCAGCGACATGGTGGCCCGAGGCTTGGTTCAACATGCCGTTTCCTAAGGAATCGATTCAGCTTATTGCTCGCGTCATTCGCAAGCAGGGCTGGATCGAACTGCCGGCACGAGGAACGAGTATGTACCCCTGGATTAAGAAAGGGGATGTATGCCGGTTCGTCGATGCGGAAGCCGCTAACATCAGGAAGGGCGATATCCTTCTCTATCATACGCCGTATGGAAGCATGGTCGCACATCGGTTCTGCCGGCTCGAAACGGGCAAGCAAGATCGCGAGCATCGCTACGTATGCAAGGGGGATAGTAATCTTGCGGCTGACGAACCCATTACGCGGGATCAGCTGCTCGGCAAGATGGTCTGGACGGAACGGAACGGGCGAATTATTCCTGCAACGGGACTGGTCGCTGCGATATGGGGGCGGACGATTCTTGCGGTTCCCCTGTTCTCGCTGTTCGTTAGAATGTACTTAAATCGAAGAGAAAGCAAGCTCGGATAGCTTTCTATGGAGTGACCGTATGATAGGCATGATTCGCAACTGCATAATCGCCGCTAAGGAATATTTAACGTTGAAAGAGATTCGGAGAACCTACGCCTTGTTAACCCCTTATATGCTAAGGTACTGGAAGGTGTACACGGGTCTCTTTTTTTTACTGTTTACCGATATCGGGCTCACCTTAGCCTACTCGTGGTTTTTCGGAAATTTGACGGACGCGGCGATTCACAGCGATTTCGTGCGGATGAAGCAGATTATGCCCCTCGGGGTCGGTCTCGTGCTTACCAGCATTGCGTCGGCGTATCTGAATACCGTTCTCGAAACCATTGCGACGAATGCCGTGAAAAGGGATTTCTCCGTTCATTTGTTTAAGCATATTTTGTTATTGTCGGGGAAGCATTTGTCCGCCCATCACTCCGGCGAGCTGATGTCTCACTTCGCCAATGACATTCACAGCATGAACGGCGTAGTCGGGAGAAGCCTGCTCGATCTCGTGCGGCTCCCGTTCATTTATCTCGCCGTGTTGATTTACTTGGTGCAGATCAGTTGGAGCCTTGCGCTTCTCTGCGTCCTCATCGCTCCGGTAGCGATGGCGACCGGCGTTATCTTCGGTTTCCTGCTTCGCAACAACGGCAGATTAGTGTACAGCTTGATGGGAACTATCAGCTCGCTGCTTAGTGAAACCTTCCAGGGCCTGCCTGTCATTCGGGCGTATATTATGGAGAAGTCGATTTTCGCTCAATATGTCAATAAGAATCAAGAATTGTATGAACTGGAAATGAGCAATGCCAAGCTGCGGGGCTGGTTCTATGCAGGGGGCCATGCGATCTCCTCGATCACCTTCCTTGTCAGCCTTTGCGTAGGTTCCTACTACGTATCTTTGAGTGCAATTACCGTGGGCTCCTTGCTCACTTTCGTTAACCTGGTTAATCATCTGGTATATCCGATGACAGAGCTTGCCGGACAATGGGCAGGTTTCCAACGATCGGCCGCAGCATTGGAGAGAATCCACAAAGTTCTGGAAGAGCCCCGGGAACAAAAAGGGCTGCCGGAGGCGGTTCCCGCCAAATCGCTGGAGAAATCGATTCGTTTTCACGACATTACGTTCAGCTATGACGGACAACACCACGTTTTCGAACAATTCCATTTGCAGATTCCGGCCGGTAAGGTCGTTGCCATAGTCGGCTCGAGCGGTGCGGGGAAAACGACGTTATTCAACCTGCTGTTGGCCTTATACAGACCGCAGACCGGCACCATCTTCCTGGATGACAGCTCCTATGAGGAATTCTCGCCATCCAATCTTAGAAGTCTATTCGCTCATGTTTCGCAAGAAACCTTTCTATTCGGCAGTACGATCAGGGAGAACCTGCTATTGGCGCGGGAGGGCATTACCGATGAGGAAATGATGCGGGCCGCTACCATTGCCAATATCCACACGTTCATCGCTACGCTACCGCATGGCTATGACACCGACATCGGCGAAAGAGGAATTCGGCTGTCCGGCGGCCAGAAACAGCGTATGGCCATTGCGCGGGCCGTGTTAAAGAATGCTCCGATCCTCCTGCTGGATGAGGCTACCTCGGCCTTGGACAATGAGACCGAACAGCAGGTGCAAGAAGCCTTGTACCGATTGATGGAAGGACGTACGACACTTGTGATTGCCCACCGGCTATCGACGGTGCAGCACGCGGATCTTATCCTCGTCATGGATCAGGGCCGTATTGTGCAGAAGGGATGCCATCAAGACTTGATGCGCCAGAATGGCCTTTATCGCAATTTATATCGGAAAGGGTTGCAGAAAGGGGATAAGCTCGTTGATCATCACTTTGATACAAGCGCTGTATGATCCGCGAATTCCTATGCCCCAGGATCAGCAGTTCTATGAACAGGCATGGGAGGATGCCGAGTTTTTCGAGATATCGCCGCAGATATACGGGCTATTGAAGCAGCGGGAGCAGCTTGAGCGTACGCCGTTGTTTTTTCAGGAGCGGCTGCGGCATAAATTTAATAAGGCCGTCTATCAAAACATGTTCATCCGGCATCAAACGCAATTGCTATTGGCAAAGCTTGAAGAAGCGTGCATTGAAACCATTCCGCTCAAGGGGACGCTGTTCGCTGAGAAATATTTCGGTCACCTGGGAGCCAGGTGCACGTCGGATATTGATCTCCTGATTCGCCCGTCCGAGCTGGAGAAGGCCATTCTTTGTGTGAAATCGCTGGGCTATACGATCGAACAAGAGCGAATCTCCGGTCATTTCCATTGGAGCTTCAGCAAACCGATACCCGATTCGGTGATCCCGTTAACGGTTGAGCTGCATTGGGATTTGCTGAAAGAGAACACATCGAATTTAAGAATCGAAGAGTTCTGGGAGCAGGCTGCGCCTTTGGGTGCCTATAGGTACATGAAAGAATTATCGGACTATCATACGTTCTATATGATTTGTTTGCATGGCTGGAGGCATAATCTTAACTCCCTTAAATATTTTCTCGATATCATTCAGATCATTCACCACCTTAACGGCAAGCTGAGCTTCGACCGATTGCAGAGGGACGCCGCTGCTCACCGGACACAGAGGAGGATCGGCCGGACTTTGGCCATTGTGTACGCCTATTTCCCGCATCTGACGAATACGCTGGAGCTGCCCGAGGCATGGAAGGTGCGTCTATGGTGGGAGTACAGTTCGCTAAGGTATAAAAAGCGTTCGCTGCAGGGGTATTTGAATTGGGTTTATTATCATATTTTTGATTATGACAAGGTTCAGCATACGTGCGGAGCGCTGTTGGAATGGCCGTATCGTGCAGCGGATCGGGTGGCGGCAGACAGAAATAAAAAGCTGTAATAGACAGTTGACAGGCAAGAACTTCGATGGTATTCTGATATTGTTCTCGATAAAGAACAACCTCAAAGCTTTAAAGAAAGCAAAAGTAAACGTAATTTATGTAAACAGTGAATCCTGTCGTTCTTTAACGAGAACGATTGCGCGGGGAAACCCCCATATCTTGTGGCGTTGCGGAGGAAAGTATGAGTGCCATTACCGGACTAATTCACTTTAATGAAGAACCAGTAGCTTTGGCGCATGGCACCGGCTTGATGGAAGCCCTGCGAAAGTATCCGGCGGATGACGTTCAAGTCTGGTACCAGGAGCGCATCTTTCTCGGCTGCCATGGACAATGGATTACCCCGGAGTCGATCGGCGAGCGGAATCCTTATAATGATTCCGAAAGGCAGCTGGCGATTACCGCAGACGCCATTATCGACAACAGGAATGAATTGTTTGATCTGCTGCAGGTTGAACACGGTCTCCGGCGAACGATGCCTGACAATGTGTTGATCCTGCTGGCCTACGATAAATGGGGGGAAGAGTCCCCGAAGTATTTAATCGGTGATTTCGCTTACATGATTTGGGATGAGAGGAAGCGGCGGTTGTTCGGGGCCCGGGATTTCTCGGGGAGCAGGACGTTGTATTTTCACCAAGCGGGGAACCGGTTTGCTTTCTGTACCTTGATCGAACCCTTGTTCACGCTGCCGCACTTGGAGAAAAAGCTGAACGAGGAATGGATCGCTGAATTCCTCGCCATTCCTCTGACGGTGGATGCGATGGACGGCTCGGTTACGGTGTATGAGTCCATTAGGCAAATACCTCCTTCCCATTCGTTGGTGGCGGCTGATGGAAGAGTGACCTTAACCAGGTACTGCCATTCACCTGCCGGGAAGCCTCTAAAGCTCAAATCGAATGAAGAGTACGAAGAAGCTTTTCGCGATGTGTTTCAACAAGCCGTTACCGCGAGGCTGCGCACGCACCGTCAAGTCGGTGCTCACCTAAGCGGAGGACTCGATTCGGGATCCGTCGCCAGCTTTGCCGCCAGGTCGCTGCGCAGCGATAATAAACGGCTGCATACGTTCAGTTATGTGCCCGTTGACGACTTCAAAGCGGATTGGACGCCAAAAAGCAGGTTCGCGAACGAACGCCCATATATTCAGTCTACGGTCCAGCACGTAGGCAACATTTCGGATAACTATCTGGACTTTAAGGGACTCAGCCCGTTAACCGAAATTGATGATTGGCTGGAGACGATGGAGATGCCTTACAAGTTCTTCGAGAATTCCTACTGGTTGAAGGGAATCTACGAGCAAGCGAACCAGAAGGAAATCGGTATTCTCCTGAACGGACAGAGAGGCAACTGGACCATATCCTGGGGGCCGGCGCTGGATTACCAAGTCATGCTGATGAAGAATTTGAAGTGGCGCAAGCTCTACCGCGAAGCGACTCAGTTCAGTATGAATATGGGGACTGGAAGGAAGCGGGTCCTATCGTTAGTAGGGAAGAAGGCCTTCCCCTTCATTGGCCAATTGTTTACGCCCAAAGAGGCTGAATTTCCAAGCCTGATCAATCCGCATTTCGCGCAGAGGACGAATGTGCAAACGAGAATTCAAGCACACGGGTTCGACAGGACCGATTATGGCAATCAAAGTGCGTATGCGATCAGGAAAAACCAGTTTGAGCAGCTGTACTACTGGAGCTTGAACGGCACGATCGGGACGAAATTATCGTTACGCTACTCCTTGTGGGAGCGGGACCCCACGAACGACTTACGAGTTGCCCGTTTCTGCTTATCCGTTCCGGAAGATCAGTACGTTCAGAATGGTGTCGACCGGTCGTTAATCCGGCGGGCGACTGCTGGCTATCTGCCTGACCAGATCAGGCTGAATCAAAGAACCCGCGGTGTTCAAGGCGCAGACGGCGTTCACCGGATGGCTGCATCCTGGCAGGCGTTCATCCATGAAATGGAACAGCATATCCAAGACCCTCGAATTTCAGAATATTTGAACATACATGAGTTGAAGCGTGCACTTTCTGAAATTAAGGAAGCCAAGCCGGAATATGTGTACCAATTTGGCTTCCGAATTTTGATGCGTGGTCTCATATTCTCAAGATTTATTAAAAAATTCGCATGAGAGGGGGTGAGCAAATGCAAAATTCCAAAAAAGAATGGGTTACTCCTACATTAGAAGTTCTTGATGTGAAAATGACAATGGCAGGACCAGGAATTCATCTCCCAGATGCGGTTCAACCGGATCCAACAGAAACTGTACATTACAGCTAATTGCTTTGATTACTAGGTAGTACCAACTGCCCTTATACTGTGACAGGTATAAGGGCTTTTATTAAAATAACGCAAGCCAACCTTTGGAGTGAGAATAATGATAGAAACGATAAATAAAGTGGTGTATAAAGCATTTGGCCTATGTATGCAGAGCGACATTCATATGCCCGAATTATTGCAATCGAATAGTCCTGATGATGGAATCGATGTTTCAGTCCGAATAGCCGACCTTACCGGGATGTGGCATTCATCGATCAAGCAGGATGACCTCTATGTCATTAAAGAAAACTTCTTTATGTTCCAAGTGCCTGATACGGCGATATTCGCCATACAGAACGGGGATACCATTCTTGTCTCGCCGATGATCGGCGCTGAGGATTCCAAGATTCGTCTCTTCGTACTCGGTACATGTATGGGGGCGCTCTTAATGCAGAGGAGAACACTTCCTCTCCACGGCAGCGCCATTGCGATAGACGGGAAAGCTTACGCCTTCGTCGGCAAGTCGGGAGCCGGCAAATCGACGCTAGCCTCGGCGCTTATTGCCAAGGGATACCGGCTGTTGAGCGATGATGTCATAGCGGTAACGTTCGCCGCCAATCAAGCGCCCATGGTCATGCCGTCCTACCCGCAGCAGAAGCTGTGGCAGGAAAGTCTGATGGAATTCGGCATGCCAACGAGCAGCTACGAGCCGATCTTCCAAAGAGAAACTAAGTATTTGGTCCCGGTTTCCAACCAGTTCGTGGCCGAACCCTTACCTCTTGCCGGCGTGTTCGAGCTTGGTTCTGCTTCAGGCGAGACGGTTGAAATCGGACCGATAGAAGGCTTGGGAAGGCTGAGCACGTTATTCTGCCAAACGTTCCGCAGTTCGCTGCTGGAGAGACTCGAATTGATGGAATGGCATTTCCAAACCTCGGTTAAGCTGTCGAGCTCGATCGACATGTACCAGCTTCGCCGGCCGCAAGCCGGATTCACCGCGCCTGACCTTGTATCTCTGGTATTGAAAACCATACATAAAGGGGAATAACCTTGATGAACCATTTGAGCATCCCACTGCAGTACCGATTCGTTCAGGAGAAGGGCAACATCGTCAGCGACATGGATGGCGATAAAGTGATGATGAACATCCATAACGGCAAGTATTACAACTTAGGCCAAATCGGCGGCCGTATCTGGGAGCTTATCGCAGAGCCGGCTTCCGCTCCGGAGATTGTAGCAGTTTTGATGAAAGAGTACGACGTTGAGCAAGCTGTCTGTGAGGAGCATGTGGGGGCATTCTTGAAGCATTTGATGGATGAGAAGCTCGTACACGTTGGTGAAAAGCTGTGAGTAAGGTGAGAACGCTCCTTTCCCTCGATTTTAAAATGAAACTGCTATTACTCGAGGCTTTGTTGTATCTAGGCTGGGCGCGCATTCTTGTATGGATGCCATTCTCGAAGGTGGCGCCTACCTTGGGCAAACCTATGCATGAGACATCGGCTATCCAGGTGGATACGAATCGAGTGACCCTCCGGCAAATTGCCAGCGCGATCGAGATTATGAGCAAGTACACGCTATGGGACAGCAAATGCTTGGTAAGAGCGATAGCCGGTATGAAAATGCTCAACCGTCGGCAGATTGAAAGCACCTTGTATCTGGGCACAGCCAAAGATGAATCCATGAAAATGATTGCACACGCTTGGCTGCGAAGCGGCCTTTTTTATGTAACGGGCAAAGAAGGAATGGAGAAATTTACGGTCGTTGGGAAATTCGCCAAAGTGATCAACGGCAAGTCATAAAGGAGAATTTCGATGGGAACTGAATGGAACTTAAATGTAGTTGAGCTGCCAAAAGAATTGAAGCTGCTGCTCCTGTTCATGAAGAGGGAAAGCGAGGGAAGCCAGCTTCCCTATTCGGAAGATCTGTTCGTTGGAATGGACTGGAAGCTCTTCCTGGAGCTAACGCGGCACCATCGTGTATATCCCTATGTCTTCAATCAGGTGAAGCTGGCGGGCAGCGGCTCGATTCCTTCGTTTGTTACCCAGCAATTACGTCAAGATTACCAGCAGAACACCTTTCACATGCTTCGCCTAAGCGGTGAAATGGAACACTTCTGCAGCTTATTAACGGAGCATAAGATTAACGTGCTGCTGCTTAAAGGGCCGGCGCTGGCTACAAATCTGTACGGCGATCTGTCGAAGCGAACGTGCAGCGACCTGGACGTGCTCATTTCTATCGATGATTTGGATAAGACGCATGATCTTCTAATTCAGCTTGGCTATGTGAAGGAAGACTATTTCTCGACCGTCATGAATGACTGGAGATGGAGACATCATCATGTTACCTACTTCCATTCCCTTCATAAGATTAAACTTGAAATCCATTGGAGACTGAGCCCGGGGCCGTCTTACGAGCCATCCTTTCACGAATTGTGGAATCGCAAGAGATTAAGCCCGTTAACAAGCTCTCCGGTGTATACGCTGGGCTATGAGGATCTCTTCATGTTCCTGGTGTCGCATGGAGCGCGGCATGGCTGGTCCAGGCTTCGCTGGCTGCTGGATATGGATCGAATCGTGAGAGGAAATGGAGATTGGCAATCGTTAAACGGCTTATTGAAAAAGTACGAAATGAGGCATGTAGGAGGTCAAGCCCTAGTCTTAGCCTCCGAGATGCTCGGTGCACCCGTTCCTAAGGCGTTAATTCCTCTAACGACGGGCAAACGTCCAAGACGATTGGCGCAGGATACGGTATTTTATTTCAGGCAGATGATCCATCTGCATAAGGAGCCGCTTCCCGACGATGTGGCGAAATACCATAAACGTCACTTATTCTCCTTAATGTCTTTCCGTCTCAAGCTGCTGCATGTCTTAAGTTTTCTATATCCGTATCCGATGGATGTGGAATTACTGCCGCTGCCAAGAAACCTCCACTTCTTGTACTTTCCCCTAAGACCTTTCTTGTGGGCTTGGAGAAAGACCAGGAAACAGGCCTTGCAATAAGGGGGAACATACATGGAACACATCTACCATTTCACGAAAAGACTGTATGCTTATTCCGGAAACAAATTGATTATTAGCGTCCTAGGCATGGTACTCATCAGTCTGCTTGAGGGGATGGGTGTATTCCTCTTGCTTCCCATCATAAGCGCTAGCGGCATCGCGAATGTCAATGCAGGCGTATCCCCGATCGCAGGCGTTCTGACCTTTCTTCAAAAGTTCCCTCAGACGCTAGGGCTGCCCCTCATTCTCGGTTTGTTTACCGTGATTATGATCGGCCAATATTGGCTGCAGCGCACACTGACCATTAGAGAGGCGCTCATCCAGCAGCGATTTCTTCGTCACTTGCGGATGGAAACCTATACCGCTTTGATGCAAGCCAATTGGAACTTCTTCATCAAACGAAGGAGATCGGATCTTATCAACTCTTTAACCACAGAGCTAACCAGAGTGGGGTTCGGGACAACCTTAATCCTTCAACTGATTGCTGCTGTTATTTTTACTTGTATTCAAGTGGGCATAGCCTTCTGGCTGTCGCCTTCAATGACGCTGTTCGTCCTAGCCTTCGGCTTCGTGCTGACTCTGTTTTCCCGTAAGTTTATTAAAAAAGCTCAGTCATTGGGCGGGCAAACCTCCCAACTGTCGCAGGGCTTTCTTGCCGGCATTACCGACCAGCTCGGTGGTATTAAAGATATTAAAAGCAACACGCTGGAAGCTTCCAGGTTGCGGTGGTTTCAATCCCTAACTCAGAAAATAATGAACGAGCAGGTTGATTATATAAAGCTAAGATCAGCTTCTCAGCTTTTTTATAAAATAGCCTCATCGGTATTAATTGCAGCCTTCATCTATCTGGCTGTCACCTTGTTTCATAGCAAAGTGGAGCAATTACTGCTCATCATCGTTATTTTCTCTCGGCTGTGGCCGCGCTTCACCAGCATACAATCCAATATGGAGCAGATTGCTTCCACGATTCCCGCTTTTCAATCGTTAAGGAAATTACAAGAAGAATTTCACCATGCCAAGGAATTTCAGATGGAAGAGAGCCAACTCTTTCATGACGTTAAGCCGATGGCTGTTAATCAAGAAATCGAGTGCCGAAATGTATTCTTTCGTTATCATCGAAACGAGGACACATACGCATTAATAGATATTAACTTTCGCATTCCGGCCCTGCAGATGACGGCGATCGTCGGTCGCTCCGGCGCGGGCAAAAGCACGTTGGTCGACATTATTATGGGGCTGATGCAGCCCGATAAGGGGCAAGTGCTGGTCGACGGCAAGCCGCTGCAGAACGAAACGATTATCGCTTTGAGGAAATCGATCAGTTATGTGTCACAAGACCCGTTCCTGTTCCATACCAGCATTAGAGAGAATCTCTTGATGGTGAATCCCGAAGCGTCCGAAAAGCAGTTATGGGAAGCGCTTGAGTTCTCCGCAGCGGCTGAGTTCGTCAAGAAGCTTCCGCAAGGATTGGACACCGTCATCGGAGACCGGGGCATTCGGTTCTCTGGTGGCGAACGGCAGCGACTTGTGTTAGCCCGGGCGATCCTGCG
The DNA here is from genome assembly GCF_031456485.1 of Bacillus sp. 3255. Taxonomy (NCBI): domain Bacteria; kingdom Bacillati; phylum Bacillota; class Bacilli; order Caryophanales; family Bacillaceae; genus Bacillus; species Bacillus sp. 3255. The sequence goes on along the minus strand of NZ_JAVDUS010000001.1, from coordinate 475,461 downwards.
CCAACCCTCCATCCTCGTCCTGGACGAGGCGACAAGCGCGCTCGATACAGAGAACGAGGCAGGCATTCAAGCGGCATTGGATCGCCTGAAAGGCAAAATAACGCTTATCGTCATCGCCCACCGCCTATCGACGATACGGAACGCCGATCAGGTAATCGTGCTGGATCAAGGGACAGTGATCCAAAAGGGCGTCTACGATCAACTGGCCAGAGAACGAGAGGGGCAATTCTCCAACTTGTTAGAAGCTCAGCTACCTGCAGCCGGCACATAGCGGCTGCAGGTTCTTTGTGAAGATTACGCAAATGTTCTCTATTGCGTATATCCTTATTGACATGTTCTTTATAAAGAACTATTATAGAAGTTAACTGGTGTTCTTTATCAAGAACCGTAAGATCTATTTTGCTAGCTGTTGGATAAGGGAGCTATGAAATGAATGAAATAAAAATTCCAAAGATCATTCACTATTGCTGGTTTGGCGGGAAAGAAAAGCCCGATATCGTGAAGCGCTGCTTGGCTGGCTGGCAAGAGCAGTTAACCGGCTATCAACTGATGGAGTGGAATGAACGTAACTTCGATCTCAGCAAGAATGCTTATGTACGGCAGGCATATGAGGCGGGAAAATTTGCGTTCGTAAGCGATTATGTACGCGTATATGCCCTATATCATTTCGGCGGCATTTATTTGGATACGGATGTCGAAGTGTTCAGGCCGTTCGATGATTTGCTGCACCATGATTCGTTCTGGGGGTTCGAGCAAGAGAATTTCATTGCAACGAGCACGATCGGCGCCGCGAAGGGGAATAAATTGATTAAAACCTTCATGGACTCCTATTCGCAGAAGAATTTCATCCTTGCGGATGGATCTTTTGACTCGCTGACGAATGTGGCGATGATAACGAAGCTATTAGGCGACTGGGGGCTTGCTCCGGACGGCACCTATCAAGAGATTGAAGGAGTCGGCGCTTTTTACCCGCAAACGTACTTCTCTCCTTACGATTATATTAACTGCAGATACTTCATAACGGATAACACGTATGCGATGCATCACTTCTATAAAAGCTGGCTGCCGCCGAAGGAGCGGTTGAAGGGGCGGATGAAGCTGTTAGCTTCGAAGGTGATTGGCGGGGATAATATCGCCAGATTGAGGAAGGCACTCAGGAGGATCCAATGAAGAATGTACTGATTGCTTCCTACGATATGGAAGTCGGTGGAGTAGAAAGAAGTCTGGTTAGCATGCTGGATCAATTCAATTATACAGAGTATGCTGTTGATCTCATGCTGTATAAGCACCAAGGCGACTTCATGAACCTTATTAGTAATAAAGCGAATTTATTAAATGAAATCCCCCAGTACAGCACATTTAGAAAATCAATCGCGCAGACGATGCAAGACGGGTTATATACGATCGGTCTATCAAGAGTACTATCCAGGGTGCATTCGGATCTTCTAGGCCGTATACGGCAAGTAGCGGAGCCCGGCTATTATCAAATGCAGCTGATGTGGAAGTACGCGCTTCCGTATCTGCCTACTATTGAGAAGGAATATGATGCGGCGATCAGTTATTTATGGCCCCATTATTTTATAGCCGAGAAGATAAAAGCGAAGAAGAAAATAGCTTGGATTCACACCGATTACTCCAACGTGGAGACTAACATTAAGTTAGATCTAGATATGTGGAGTAAGTTCGATCATATTATAGCTGTTTCAGAAGCGTGTAAGGATGCCTTTCTGAAGAAGTATGCCGAACTGGAAGATAAGGTGGTTGTCATCGAGAACATTACATCCCCTGCGTTTATCAAAACGATGGCGGAGAAAGAAACCGCTGTTCCCATGGTGGATGACAACCGCTTTAAACTAGTGACAGTAGCCAGATTATCCCATGCGAAGGGCATTGATAATGCAGTAAGAGCGCTGAAAATTTTAAAAGATAAAGGCTATAAAGATATCGCCTGGTACGTGGTTGGTTATGGTGGGGATGAAGATGCAATCAAAGAGTTGATCTCAAGCAACGCGTTAGAGGATCAATTTTTTCTGCTAGGCAAGAAAACAAATCCATATCCTTACATCAAAGCCTGCGATTTATACGTACAACCGTCACGCTATGAAGGTAAGGCAGTAACGGTTACAGAAGCGAAGATTTTAGGAAAACCTATTTTAATAACGAATTACACAACAGCGAAGAGTCAAGTGGATGATGGGTATGATGGAGTGATTTGTGATCTTACTGTTGAGGGCATCGCGGCTGGAATAGAAAAGTTATATGTCAAACATGAACTGCGAATGCAGCTAATTAATCATATTAAGAATTTGGATTATAGTAACACGGATGAGCTTGATAAGTTATATGGAGTGATTTAAGTCATGGCTGTCAAAGTAAGCGTAATTGTTCCCGTTTATAATGCTGAGAAATACTTAATCCCATGCTTGGACTCACTACTATCTCAGACATTACAAGAGTGTGAGTTTATATTCATTAATGACGGTTCAAGGGATCTAAGCGGGAAAATAATTGAAGATTACACGAAGAAAGACTCAAGAATTAAATTGCTCCACCAAGAGAATCAAGGAGTAAGTATGGCTCGTAATAAAGGGCTGCTGTCAGCAGTCGGTGATTATGTAGGGTTTGTAGATGCGGATGATTATATTGAAAAGGATATGTTCGCTACTTTGTACCGTGCTGTTCTGGAGGAAGACATTGATGTCGTCATCTCCAATTTCGAAAGTGAGATTGACGGACGTAAAGTGAAGACCGAATATCCTTTTCCGGTTCAGACCAGATTGGACAGAGATTACATAGAACGGGAAATCCTATGCTTTTTCTTGAAATCGGACCAACTTAATACTGCATGCAACAAGCTTTACAAGCGTAAGCTGATCCAAGAGTTTGCTGTCGCGTTTCCGGAGAAAGTTGCGCTTGGTGAAGATGGGATGTTTAATATGATCTATTTTAGCCGTGCAGCTAGTGCTATCTATATTGATTATTCAGGCTATCATTATCGAGAAGTGATGGGAAGCGCAACCAGAAATATTAGGGAGAAAGACTACTTTAAAAGAGCCATAGAGGTTTATAGCCGGACAACTCCTAGTGCGTTAGAGAAATATATAGATACTAACAAGAGCAAACAGCTGAAATCGATAAAGCTAATTCACAGTGTGATGTCCTATATCTATATCTATCTAACGTCATCGAAAGAGTTAAGCTTCAGTAACAGGCTGCGATATGTGAACAACATGATTAATAACCCCAATGTGAGAGAAGCTTTACCTTATTTTTATCAAGAGGTATACGAAGCTTTGAGTAGATATGAGAAATTTATCGTTGATATGATTCGTCTAAGATCCACCATTGGATTATATTTCGGGACGACATATAGCAAATTAAGAAATAAATCATATTGAGGAGAATAGAGAATGAAAATTATGATGTTTGCCCATGATGGTAGTTTAAATCGAGGGTGTGAGGCGATTGTCCGCTCTTCAACGAGTATTATTAAGGAGAAAATGAACGGGGCCCAGGTGTTCCTAGCTTCGGGAAAACCGGAGACGGATCGTATCATCTCCAAGTTGGATGGTATCTATGATGGATCTCCCCGCGGCATCAAACGGTATTCCTATGAATGGCTCCTCTCCTCTGTGAAAGTGAAGCTTTTCAATGACGAATCCTATGCACTTGGGAAGATCCACAGCAATATTGTGAAGCATATCTCGAATATGGATGTTTGTCTATCAATAGGGGGAGATAACTATTGCTATGGTGAGCAGCCAGGCTGGTACGAAATTAATAAGCGTGTGAAGGCCCAAGGGAAAAAACTGGTTTTGTGGGGATGCTCAATCGGCCAAGAGGATATGTCCGAAAGAAAACTAGAAGATTTAAAGTTATTTGATCTCATCCTTGCCCGAGAAACGTTGACCTACCAAATGTTAAGAAGTAAGGGATTAAATAACGTTAAGTTGTGTGCTGATGCAGCCTTTACCATGGAAAAGGAAGAATTGGAACTGCCTATCGGATGGCAGCAAGGAAATACGGTTGGCCTTAACTTTAGTCCATTAGTGTGGAAGAAAAATGTAAAATCGCAAACCGCAGTCAAAGATCTGATCGTCCATATCCTAAAAACCACAAATATGACTATTGCTCTTACCCCCCATGTTATCGAGGATGGTAATGATGATTCTGAAGTGCTTCTGAAATACTATGAGGAATTTCAACAAACAGGCAGGGTGATTCTACTGCCTAACAATTTGAATGCTATCCAGTATAAGGGGTATATTTCTCGGATGAGATTCTTCATTGGAGCTAGGACGCATGCAACGATAGCAGCGTACTCCAATTATGTACCGACAATGGTTTTGGGGTACAGTGTGAAGTCTAAAGGGATCGCAAAAGACATTTTTGATGAGGAGAAGCTGGTTCTAGGTATTGAAGAAATATCCAATAGCTTACGCTTAATAAGCAAGTTCGATGAGATGCTGAGAGAGGAAGATCAAATTAAGAAGACCCTTCAGGCGTCGATTCCCCGCATCAAACAAATGTCATACAAGGCTGTTGAGTACCTAGATCAATTAGTCCAATAGGATTGAGGTGAGTATGATGAAGAAAAAAATACTATTTGTCATACCCAGCTTAGCGGCCGGTGGAGGGGAGAAAAGTTTAGTCAATTTACTTTATCAAATTAATTATAATCTGTATGAAGTAGATTTGCTTTTATTCAGCCACCAAGGCGCTTTCCTTCAAGCAATTCCAGAAGAAGTTCGCATACTGGATATGTCCCCGCAGCGCAATGTATTTGCTAATGAATTAAAAACATCGCTAAAAGTATTTCTCGCTAAGGGCCAATTGAAGCTAGCCTATTCCAGGTTCATGTTTACGATGATCAATCGGGTGATGACGAATAATGCCATGTCTGAACAATACTCATGGAAGTACCAAAGAACATCCTTTGACTTCCTAGATACGAAATACGATGCAGCTGTTGGTTATTTAGAAAAATCATCCATCTATTATGTTGTCGATAAAGTAAAGGCGACGAAGAAGATTGGTTGGATTCATACCAATTATTCCGAGTCGGGTATGAATTCTCAGTTCGATAGGCCGTATTTTAAACAATTAGATCAACTGGTAACTGTATCGGAAGAATGTGCAAAGTCTCTGCAAGATAACTTCGAGCACCTTCAGAATAAAATAAAGGTCATCTATAATATCGTATCCCCCAAGATTATCAAACAAGCCTCCAATCGGGAGTTCGATCGTGACTTCAGCTATAATAGCGATTTTACAAATATTATTACGGTTGCCAGGCTAAGCAGAGAGAAGGGGATCGATCTTGCAATTAAGGCCTGTGAAAAGTTAGTTAAACAGGGTTATAACTTGAAGTGGTACGTATTAGGTGAGGGAAGCGAAAGGATGTATTTGGAGAAGCTAATCGATAGTTACGGATTGAAAGAACATTTCAAGCTGGTAGGAATCAAAGAAAATCCGTACCCCTATATCAAAGGGGCGGACCTTTATGTCCAACCATCTAGATATGAAGGTAAATCCATAGCTATTGATGAAGCGAAGATACTTCAAAAACCAATTGTAGTAACAAACTATGATACAGCTAAAGACCAGATCACCAATGGTGTCAACGGTCTTATCGTAGAGATGACGGAGCAGGGCATAGCTGAAGGTATTCAAACCTGCATGAGTAACACAAGCCTTAGAGAGTCTTTTATTAGCAGCTTATCCTCAGAGAAACTGGGAACAGAAGAAGAAATTAATAAGCTGTACGAAATATTTCAATAGGGTGGTCAAGCGTGAAGAAAAATGTATTGTTTGTAATGAATAATTTACACTGTGGCGGTGCTGAGAAGGCTCTCATTTCGTTATTAGATACTCTAGATTATTCCAAGTATAATGTCGATTTGTTGTTGATGAAACATGAAGGATTATTCTTCAGTAAAATACCAAGTCAGGTAAATTTGCTAGAAGAGCCAATCGAGTATAAATACTTTGATATGTCAATTAAATCAGCTCTTCTTGATTGCTTCAAGAAAGGGAGACTAGATATTGCATTATTTAGATTGCTTGCAGGTGTCATTATTAGAACAGAAAAAAGCCGAGTTCGATGTGAACAGAGAGTTTGGAAGTACATATCGAAATCGTTAAAACCTATACATAAAAAATATGATATAGCAGTTGGATATCTCGAGAAAACACCTATTTATTTCTGTGTTGATAAGGTTAACGCTGATAAAAAGATAGGTTTTATCCATAATGATTATGACAAGTTAGGTATGGATCCGCTACTGGATCAGCCTTACTTCGAAGAGCTTGAGAATTTGGTAACTGTTTCGGAAGAATGCGGAAATGTTTTGAGGAGCAGATTCCCGATGTATACCTATAAGGTGAAACTCATGTATAACATCGTTTCCCCTTCAACAATTAAGAAAATGTCATTAGAGCAAGGGGAACTCGGCGATGATGGAATCAAAATCGTTTCCGTCGGTCGGTTAAATCATCAAAAAGGCTTCGAATTAGCAATAGAAACCTGTAAAGAACTAGTTCGAAATGGGTATTCACTAAAATGGTACATCATCGGTGAGGGCGAGGACCGAGTGAAGCTGGAGAGATTGATTGCCCAGAATAACCTCCAAGAAACCTTTGTTCTAATGGGGATCCGCGAGAATCCCTATCCTTACATTAAGGATGCGGATATTTATGTACAACCGTCCCGATTCGAGGGGAAATCGATTGCTATCGATGAGGCGAAGATCCTTCACAAACCGATTGTCCTAACGAATTTTAGTACGGCCAAAGATCAAATCAATGATCAGGAAAATGGTTTGATCGTTGACATGAATCCCCAATCTCTATACCTAGGAATTGCTTCGTTAATTGATAATTCAACCTTGCGACAGCAATTTTCACTTCGACTGTCCCAAGAGCAGTTAGGTACGGAATCGGAAATTAATAAACTTTACGACATGTTTCAGTAATAAAAAGGAGCAGATAAAGTGATCATTCAACTAATTGGGTTCGTGCTGCTTATCGTCATTGGTATCGTACTTTTAATTGACCTCGTTCCAATATGCAAAGATTGGGTAAGTCGGATTCATATTGGCAGGTACCAGGATCAACAAGCTTGGAATCAATCCATTACTAAATTAGGCCTTAAGTGGTTAAATACAACACCTAAGATTAAGGTTACGGATCATACAAGATTAGTTGTTATTGATATGTTGAAAGGTAATTATACCAAAAGCGCTATTCAGCATTGGCAAGAAGCATCCTTACTTCTAGGAATGTCAGAATATTTAGCTCATAATGAGGACGATGAAGTGAAGCGTGAGTTATCAAAATTTTTAAGTATAAAATTTGATAGCCAAGGACAATGGATTCATAAGCCTACAGATGTCGACGGAGCAATTTTGGCTTATGCCGTGATGAAATTGCCTTATATTGATATTGACCAATATAGACCGGCTTTGGACAGTACCTGGTCCATGATTAAGGAGCATATCGGTCACGATGGTACCGTCGTATATCGAAAGTTCATGAAAGGATATCGTTATGTTGATACGATAGGTTTTATTTGTCCATTCCTAGTGAGTTATGGAATTCGATATCAATTCGAGGAATGCGTAGAGCTGGCAGTCAAACAGATTCAAGCCTACGAAAAGCAAGGCATGTTGGAAGGACATCATATACCAAGTCATGCCTACCAGGTCGATCACCGCTTGCCACTCGGACTTTATGGTTGGGGCCGGGGTTTAGGATGGTATGCAATTGGCTTGATTGATGCATGGAACGAATTACCTGAGGGACATAAGTATAAATCTGCACTTGAAGAAAGTGTAAAACGATTTGCAAAGGCCGCTATGTTATTCCAGCAAGAACAGGGTAATTGGAATTGGACAGTAACAAGAAGAGAATGCCGAGCAGATTCCTCTACTACTGCGACCTTAGGGTGGTTTATGTTAAATGCCTCGAAAATAGAGGGGATTTCAGAGGAGTGCCTAGCTAGCGCCAATAAAGCAACCAACTATTTGATGAAAGTTACCAGAAGAAATGGTGCTGTTGATTTCTCCCAAGGGGACACTAAGGATATTGGTGTTTATTCCATGTTGTTTAATATACTGCCTTTTACGCAAGGATTTTGTATTAGGATGATGAATGCCCAAATCGGCTATAAGGTTGTGTGAAAACGATGATACAAAGAGTAACTAATTTCATTAGAGCTAGAATAAGAAAATATATCCTTGAGGAAATATGGTTAGATGATTACATTAAAATGGGAATGAAGGTAGGGGGAAATTGTGCGATCCAACCTGGTGTAGTATTTGATTACTCACACTGCTGGTTGATAAAAATTGGGAATAATGTAACTATTGCACCACAAGCCTACCTGCTAGCACATGATGCGAGTACTAAAAGTATAATTAACTACACAAAATTGGGCAGTATTACGATCGAAGACAACGTATTTATTGGAGCAAGAGCTCTTATTATGCCAGGGGTTACAATTGGAAAAAACTCTATTATTGGAGCGGGAAGTATCGTAACTAAATCTATCCCAGCAGATAGCGTAGCTGTAGGAAATCCTGCAAAGGTTGTGGCCACATTGCAAGATTATGTTAATAAAACAGATATTTTGCTTGGGAATAGCAAAAAGTACGATCAACGTTTTACAATTAAAGGGAAAATATCAGATCTTGATAAGGATAAAATGTATCGAGATTTAATGGAAGAGATAGGATTTGTAATATGAGAACGAAAAGTTCAGTCATTAATATCTCAGTAGGTGTAGGGAATCAACTAATTATTACCTTTCTAAGTTTTTTTTCACGAACCGTTTTTATACATACGCTCGGGGTTGAGTATCTGGGGATAAATGGACTATTTACAAATATCCTAGCGATGCTATCGCTGGCGGAGGCAGGAATAGGGTCAAGTATAATTTACAATCTCTATAAGCCTGTTGCGGATAATGACAGAGAAAAAATTTTAATGCTGATGAAGCTATACAAAAGGGCATATTTAGTTATAGCACTAATTGTGGCGATTCTGGGGTTATCCCTGATGCCTTTTCTTAATTATTTTGTCACAGAGACAAAAGTAGAAAACATCCATCTAATTTACTTTATTTTTTTAGTAAATACAGTAACGCCTTATTTATTTCAGCACAAAAACTCTTTTTTAAATGTGAATCAAAAAGGATACATTATCACAGGACTATTTTCAATCTCATCCATTGTCTCCGCTTGTTTAAAAATAGGGATTCTGTACACGACACGTAATTATTTGTTGTATTTAATCATCGAGAGCTTAATCACCATCACAAACAGTGTTATTCTGTCTGTAATAGTTAATAAAATGTATCCATTTCTGAAAGAAAAAATCGCTAAGAAAATCGATGCTCTTACAAAGAGTAACCTTATTAAAAATGTAAAGGCTATCGTCCTGCAAAACGTAGGTTCCTATTTAATTTTCGGTACGGATAATATTATTATTTCTTATTATGTAAGTGTGGCGGCTGTAGGTCTTTACTCCAATTACTATATGTTGATCGAAATTTGCAGGTCATTCATAAATCAAGTGTTTAATAATATGTATCACAGCATTGGAAATTTAGTGGCAAAAGAAAGCAAAGATAAAATTTATCGTGTATACAGAGTCACAATGCTTCTAAATTTTTGGCTATATTCACTGTTTGCTATTGGAATATACGTAACCATTGGACCATTTATCACCTTGTGGATCGGTTCAGAATTTCTAATGGATAAACTCGTATTAATTGTCTTAGTCGTTACCTTCTATGAAAGAGGCATGAGAAACTCGATAACGACGGTGAAGACAACTGCAGGCATATTCCATGAGGATCGATATGTTCCATTGTGCCAAGCCGTTGTTAATTTGATCTTCTCTATCGTTCTTGTGAAGTCCATCGGGATTGCAGGTGTGTTTATTGGAACATTGGTTAGCGCGATGTTGGTTCCGTTCTGGACCACCCCGTATTTTGTATATAAAAAGGTATTTCACTTGTCAGTGGCCCGTTATTTTTTAAGTTATTTTTACTATGCGATTATAGGAGTCGGGGCTTGCCTAATTACTTCATATCTATCTAGTTTGTTTGAAGGTCAAAATATTATTATGCTTGGAGTAAAAGCACTCGTTTGTTTGATTGTGCCTAACTTGATCTATATCATTCTATTCCACAGAAGTGATGAGTTTAAGTATCTGCTAGGTATTCTTAAGGGAATTATTTCAACCTTGCAGCAAAAAATCATGCCAAAAGGCAGATCAGAATCGTATTAAATCCAGGATACACGCTACAATGAAATGATCTGCAGTGTAGTTCTCAATAAAGAATCATGCGAAGGAGAAATCTATGACAGATCTTAGCCGTCTAAATCCGGATACCATCGCCTTCTTCCTGCGCAAGCGAGCCATGACCTGTGCCAACGATGTCGCTTACAGTTATCCGGATCTCCAACAACACTATTCGTGGGGCAGGATCTGGGAAGAAGTTCAACTGATTGCCCGAGGATTACTGCAGCTAGGCGTTAAGAAGGGGGATTCGGTTGCGCTGCTCATGACAGGGCGAATGGAACTGATTCTATCCATGTTTGCAACGGCTTGCGTAGGAGCTATTATTGTACCGCTTAATACGTATTCCAAGAAGAATGAACTTCAGGCTTATCTGCAAAGCGCAAAGCCAATGGTCATCATCCTTGGAAAGGAAGGGCATCACTTGAATTACCCTTCCATACTGACAGAGATTATTACCGATAGTCAGCTTAGCGAAGATTTAACATCATGGCTACCCTCGCATATGTTTGTTATGGATGGGGAGGATGGAATATCCTCACCATTTCGGCCTTTTACAGACTTAATTAGAGAGGGAGCCAGCGTAAGCGTTAAAGATTTCTTCGATGTATGTCGCCTGGCCACTCCAAATGATCCGCTAATTCTACTATATACTTCAGGCACATTGGGTTCTCCCAAAGGCGTGCTTCGTACTACAGCATCATTTTTAGTTTCTTCGCCAAGCGTAAAAAAACAAAAAAAGATTTCGGCTGTACTTCAGAAGCTGACGGATACAATTGCTAGACATTTCTCCGTGATCAACTTGCTGCCGCTCTATCATCTTGGAGGCTTTGGAGTTGTTTTTACGAACTTAAAATCATGCAATATCCGAATCGTGATGATCAGTCACTTCCATCCTTTGAATGCAATAGTAGCGATCGAGCAAGAAGCCTGCAGGATTTTGATTGGTACCCCCTATATGGTTCAAAGGATGCTGTCTTCCGCACAGGGGAGACTCTCTTCCTTGTCTTCGCTTATAGGCATTTCTTTTACTTCGGCAGCAGTAAGCAGTTCGTTGTTGAAGCAGGTAAACAGTAAATTACGTTTATTATTCTTTATGGTTACCTATGGTTCTTCGGAGTCAGGTTCTGTGGCTAATGGAACATGCTTTATAGGAGGGCACCGGAATCTACTGTTATTTCTTCTATTTAAGCTGCTTACTCGATCGCACCTATTAAGCGGAATGATTGAGTTTGATAAGTTTGAGCAGAACAGTTATAGTCTAGCTGGCAAAGTGGATCGTGGAGTTCATATAAGAATTCAACACCCGGAAACCGGAGAAATCTTGCCGAGCCATGAGCTGGGAGAAGTTGTCGTTCGAAGTCACAGGGTTATGCGCTATCTGAATGAAAATCAGGGAAACCCTGTTTTTACAGAGGATGGTTGGTATAAAACTGGCGATTTGGGCTATGTTGATAACCATGACCACTTAACGATTACGGGGAGGCTACATCGTCGAATATCTCGAGGCGGTGAGAAGATCTCGCCGCATGAGATTGAGAGCTTACTTCTAACGATTAGTGAAGTGGAAGATGCCTTTGTTCTGGGTATTCCCGACGAGCTTTATGGAGAGCGGGTATGTGCGTGTATTGTAAAGAGGGAAGGATCCGCTATGACGGCGCAATCGGTGAAGGAGAGTTTGTCCACTCATTTGTCCTCCTTCAAAGTACCGGAGCATATCGTATTTCTGCCTGAATTGCCCTTATCACCAACTGGTAAAATTTCGCTGAATGACATCAAGTTACTTGCTTTGCATGAGGTAAGAGGGGACGTCATCCATGCGTAGGTACTATCCGGGAATAACGATTTTCAAGCTCGTTGGCTGCCTGCTCGTTTTATTCGCGCATCTGATGTTGAACAAGTATATAGGCGATGCATCGAATCAGCAGCTTCGCTTCCTGTTCCTTCCTTTGGGGATTATCGTTCCGTGTTTTTATGTTGTCGCTGGATTTCTGGCTTATCAAGGATGGTCAAATGCAAGGGAGCCCCGACAATATGTAAGAAGGAATCTATGGAGGATTCTAATATTCTTGTATCTTCCTTTTTGCCTATTATTTATTGTGGAACACAATATACCCGAACTGGTTCGTGGCGGTATGAACTTGGGTAACTTGCTTCTTCAAGCGAAAATTGTTATCGCTGCAGTTGTAATGAATGGCCCCTCTGTACAGCTGTGGTTCATTCCGCCGCTTCTGTTCAGCATGCTTATTTGTTATTGGTTTTTCGAGAAACGTTTGCTGTACATCGGTGTAATTATGGCCCTTATAGGTTTTCTATGGAGTCTGCTGATATCCGGCAGTCTTCGTTCCTTATCGTTCCTCCACATGGAGGGATATTCTCCTAATAACGAAATCATGACATATACGAAATTAATCAGCTATCGCTATTTGGGATTAGGTTTCACCTTTTTTCTAACCGGCATGTTGGTTGCCAAATATGAAGAGAAGTTTTATCGTGCGCGTGTTTGGCCATTAATTATAGGAGCACTGACCATCTCAACTTTGGAGTTGCTGTATCTGCTCTTTTTCAATCAATGGAGTACGGAATATAAAATTACTTTCAGTCTAATACCGAATACCATTCTTCTCTTCTATGGATTGATCCACATGAAGGGTCAAGTTATTCAGACCTACCATAGATTTATTAATTTGTTTAGTATGGTGACCTTCGTTGGACACATTCTTCTGATGAGGCTTAACCTCTTCGTATTAAATTGGGATGCGACTGATCTGAATGGTGCGCAAGATTTGCTGTTCTTGGTTTTAACCTTCGTAGAATGCTTGGTTTCTACTATAATCATTTATAACAGAAACAGCATACTTATGAGGATTCACTTTTTAATCCATTTCAGACAGAAAGGGGGGCATAAAGATCGCAGCGTTTAATCATCGTTAGGCGTATTTTATAATGTTTTAAGTAATCTAAGGAGTGAAATATTAAATCATGTACAGATTTACGGTCATTTTATTCGTAGCAGTCATATCCATGCTCCTAACGTGGCCTAGTGCTTCTGAAGCACTGACCACGTTCTCTGTTTCTAATGAGCAGCGCGTTTATGAATTGGAATTAGACAGGTGGCAGATTTATAAGGATAATTCACATGCAGCAGAGACTACAGATGGGTTTAACAAGGCTCTTCAATGGGCGCATGCCCAAGGATACAATGTTTTCAAAGTGCCTGCAGGTACGTATCTTATTGCGAAAGGTACCGATGGACAATGGGATTCACGCGGTCGAATTAATATGGTTAGTGATATGACATTCTGGCTTGACGATAAGGCAGTTATTCAAAAGGAAACGAATGGCTTCGCAAGCTATTCAACGTTGTTCATTGATGTTGGAGTTAAGAATATCACAATCAAAGGCGGCACATACCGCGGCGATCGAGACACACATAATTATTCAAGTGGAGGCACTCATGAGAGTGGGTATGGTATTCTTACCAAGGGCGCTTCCAATGTAATCATTGATGGAGTAAAAACTCTCAATTTCACGGGAGACGGCATTTGTATCAGTGGTGGAACCGGGACTATGCAGGACTTATACGAGAAAGATTTTGAGTCCGGAGCTATAGATGATTCCGGGAAGTTGGTCCCTGATTCGACGAAAGTTAGAACCAAGACGAGCTGGAAACTTACGCATCCATCTTATGATTTAACCAAGGCTGTTGTCATAGATAACGCGCAGCGGCTATCCAATAATTTTGATATTTATTTCTACAAGGCAGATGGCTCCTTTCTTTCAAAGGCCAAACAACAAACGCAAGGTGAGTATATCCCGATTCCTATAGGTAGCGATTCCATTCGGCTAGCTTTTAAGGGCAGCATTCAAAAGGGCCAATATTTGGAGATATGGAACAGAATACAATCCACCGATGTTGTCGTTCAAAATTCTGAATCTGCTTTTAATCGCAGACAAGGATTGACGATTGGTGGCGGTAAAAATGTTGTCGTTCAAAACAGCAGTTTCCATGATATTGGCGGCAAAGGCGGTACTCCCCCAATGGCGGGGATTGATGTTGAGGGTGGCGCTGGAGAGAATGGGTACATCAATGAAAACATCACAATAAAAAATAGTAATTTTTATAATAATACCCGATACGATGTTATCTTCTATGATGGATACACCGGAACGCTTGAAGGCAATCAACTGGCTTCAGTCGGGGCAATAGGACTGGCGGTGTCAGATCCATTCCATGGGGCAACGATTAAAAATAATGTTTTCGAAGGAACGAGTATCTACGCAGCTCATGATGTAACATTTATTGAGAATGAAATGAACGGTTCACTCACAAATTTCCAAGGGCCCAATATCAGTATTAAGGGTATGAAGGTTACAAATACGAATTTTTCGATAAGCAGTTCTGTGCCTTTTGGTGTAACAGCATCCGATGTCGTGATCAATATTACCCAAAGAACTGCAAATGCTGGACTGTCCATATGGAAGAACCCCGTTCATTTGACTAACATAACAATTAATGGGGCGCCGTCTTTACGATCTGTTTCAGGAGGTCAAGTGGAGGGGAACATTTTCGATAACTTGATTGTTAACGATTATAATTCTACCTATGGACTTGACTTGCCCCCAGGAACGTATAATAATTGCGTATTCAGTGGGCCGAATGACGGTGGCAAAGCAGTCCCACGTGTCGGGCAAACCGGCAAATATGTATTTAATAAATGTTCTTTTACGGGGTACGGTGGCATTCAAGCCGGGAATACGGCTTTGGATCTTATGGTTTCTAACTCAACATTCCGCACAACCGGAAATTCCGCAGCTATCTCCGTAGACTCGGCCAATAAGGTAAACATTGAAAATAATGTGATTGTCGCAGAAGGTATTACTTCAGACAAGACGGAAATTATTAAAATGAACGATTATTGGCAAAGAGATAAACCGTATGATATTTTGTCGGCAACGATAAAAGGTAATACGATCACCTCCAACACACAAGCGATAGGCATCTCTACGATCTACTCCGGAATCGGTGCACCTGCTTTTAATATTAGCAATAATACACTGAACATGGTGAAGTATGAATTAAAAGCAAATGATATTAATGCAAATAATTAGCATTTAATTAAAAAAAGGAAGGAGGGAATCGATGAATCCCTGCCTTCCTTTTTACTCATTCAGCTATATCGTTATGTTATCAATCATTCGAGTGTTAGCGTTTACGTCGGTTGTAACATTTTTGAAAATACATTTTGCGATAGTCATGGATTTCTCCCTTGTTAGCCAGTGCAGGTTAATCTTTACGTCTTCCATATAGCTGTTCGTAATGACAGAGATGTAGGTGCTATCCGCCTTACCAATACTTGAGTTTATGAAGGTGCTGCGATTATTTGTAACGTTTCCATTGAAGTTAACCGCCATGTTTTGGAAGAAACAGTTATCGGCGATAATCTTCCTTGTATACCGTGCATCGTTTGAACCAAGAGCAAGATCTCCTCCAATAATTCCCGTCTTAGCCCGGTTAAAGGAACTGTTACTTAAATGACACCCTTCAAAGTTCGCTCCACCTTCAATAAGGGTTACACCGTCTACGGTGATTGGCCTACCCACGTAATTGGCTGGCGGACGGATATCGAGGTCATAGTTCTTAACCGTGATATTTCGAATTACTCCGCCCGTTAGAAGCAGTTGGAAGTTGGGGGCTAACGTATTGTCTGTTCTCCAATCTCGTTCTACCGTAATATCTGAAATATAACATCTGCCGTAGTTAAATCGGCTTATGTTGAAACCGGGTACGCCAGCATCTGTAAGCTTGACTGGAGCGCCATTTAAAGTTTCAGATACCTGAAAACTGTTGGGTTTAATATTTACGGTATAATACAACTTGTCAACACTGACGCCGGTCGGAACCTTGCCGACCCATTGTTCAAATGAAATCTTGGCGCCATTTCCCATGCCGTGAGGCGAGCTATAAGTGAACGTACCTGTAGAGATATCAACGCTAGGAGTGCCGAAATAACCATATACACTCGAACCGTAAAACAAACCATTCTTGATTTGACAGTTCGTGATCACAGCTCCCATGATATCGGCGATTTTCACATTACCGTTATAACATACGGTTCCGTTTACATAATTATCTCCTTTGACGACGAGCTCGCATCCAATCAAGACATTGTTCAGGTATCTAACGTACATGTTATTTGGATAGGAGCTAATTCCACCGACATTGTAGCCCTCGAAGGTGTTGTTTTCCAAAACAATATTAATGCCATCAGCATTTACGAAGTGTCCGCGGCTATTGGTGTAGATGTAATTGTCTTTAATGTAGATCCTCGTATTAAGCTCTAATCCCGTTTGATTAAGTTCAGGCCGCCACGTAGGGATATTCGTCTCTGTCCACATGGACTCCACGTCTATGCCAAACATGGGGGCAGTCCCGTCTTCCGTTACTCCATCATCCGCTTTGCCTATGTGATGGATTTTATTGTTCACTATGGTTACATCGGTCGAACCGGCGACGGAAATTCCTTGCCTTCTACAGTGATGCAGATTGCAGTTATGAATATAAATATAAGATCCCATCTGTTCCTGCGTATAATCAGCAGAGTTGGTATGATACTCTAACCAGGATGTAAAGATCGCATCACCCGTGCAATTACTGATATCGACATCGTTAATTTCAACATGATTGGAGCCTGCCAGTCCAATTCCGTACCCCCATTCATGGGTGTAATTTTGAGCATCGACTTTAGCATTGATTTGAGCGATTTGAGCATCAGTTAGTGGAGAGGAAGTAATATCAATAACAAATACCATCTTGTTGGCGTTCTGAATATCTGCGAACCAGCCTCGCCCTGTCGGTGCAGCAGGAGCAAACTGTCCATTTGTTCTAAAACCGGCTAACGTGCTACTCGAAACAGTATCTTTATATTGATAAAAGCTATAGCCTGTTGTCGTTACCCCATTGATACTCCATAGTCTGAAGGTCTTTAATAGCCCAGGATTCTGATACCGGTCTATAACTTCACTGCGAATAAAGTTAGGGTTATTATTCAGCGATCCATCAGCGTTGACTCCGCCTCTTACGAACTTTACACCGATTTGATAAATATGTGATTTCTTATCACCAATGATGGTTCCGCCGGATATTTTTGCATTTGTAACGCCGGTTAAATCAAATATTTTATACCAAGGGGAGGAATTTGACTCTAATTGTAGGATACAACCATTCGCCATTTCGAAGTGCATTTCACTTGGTATGACGATACAAGAGAAGGAGGTGCTGTTGATCTTTAAACCGTAGGTGCCGCTTGGTAAAATGCAATGGTTTATTCCCTGTGAATTTGCCCAATTTAAAGCGTCATTAATGCCTTTGGTTGTATTGGCGGAATCCGTGCCGTCGTTTTTAATCAGCCATTTATTTAATTCAATGAGATACGGATTAGAATCCGGTGTACTAATGGAAGGGGCTTTAGGAATCCAGGTTGCGTTACTGCTATTGTAAGTAAGAACATCATTGTTTGAAGGAACGGTGGAAAGATCAATGTTATCAAGGTCTTCAAGATTAGCTTTTATCATGACAAACCACCTCTTTCTACTTTTATAATATAGTATGAGTAATTAACTAGAATAATTTGGGTACGTATACAGGGGGATACGCACAAATTTTAAAAAAATACACAAAATTGTTCTTTATAAGGAACATTTTCGATTGACTTGGACTTTATAAAGAACTACTATACAGTTAGAGGCTTGTTAAACGATTTTATAACATCAATATTATGTGAGGTAGTGATAATCTTGAGCATGAAAGAATTAAAGAAGTACTGGTACTCGGATCTATTTCGCTATGAGGAGTCACAAACGGTTGATTTTAAAAAGCTAATTCTCCGACAATACATATCACCAGGCTTTAGATATACATTTTGGTTGCGTTTATGCTGGTATTTGAAACATAAAAATCGCCTTTGGTCTCCTTTATACGTTATTGCAATGGCAAATCTACAACGCTATAAGTATAAATTTGGTATTGATATTTCCCCAAAAACAAAGATTGGCACAGGATTCTATATTGGTCATTTTGGCGGAATTACGGTAAACAGCTTAGCGAAGATAGGGAAGAATTGCAACATGAGCCAGGGAGTTACCATTGGAATGGCCAACCGAGGTAAAAATCGCGGTGTAGCCGTGATTGGCGACAATGTATATATTGGTCCCGGTGCCAAAATAGTCGGAGCTGTGAAAATTGGTAACAACGTTGCTATCGGTGCCAATTGTGTGGTTACAAAGGACGTTCCTGATAATGCTGTCGTTGTTGGAGTTCCTGGAAAAGTAATATCCATGGAAGGTTCGAGTGGTTATATTGGAAATACCAATTATTTGTTTTAAAGCTGATATGCAAAGACGCAACAAAAAATGCTATTGACTCGTTCTTAATAAAGAACTAAAATGAGATAAAAGGGTAAATAATAAGGGTTTTTGCTATCGAATTGTTCTTTATAATGAACAACAAAAGAGAGCTCAGATATCCGGTGGTGTTAATTATTTGAATTTTATAACATCACACCGGTGATGCCTCCTAACCGTTATCAACGGAGGCACTCGGCCATGCTGTGGGTTGATCGACCTTAGACGCGAGTCGTCGAAAGTGTGGTGCGAGGTGGGGTTAGATGCCCCAAACCAAAGTTAAAGGATTTAATTATATGGTCTTTATCACAAAGGCCCTATACTTAAGAACTTTAAGTAGAGAGGGTGTATTTATTTGTCGTACCGGCAACGATTATCGTTATTAATCTTCATAGACTCCTTTATTGTATTAACTTCAATTTATTTCAGCCACTTTTTACTGAGCGCAAATCTCAACGTCATAACACTGCCCCTGGTCGTTAGCTCAATTACCTTACTCCTTAGTCATCATGCGTTCTCTTTCGTGTATAAGCTGTATAAGAAAGCCTGGGAGCATGCCAGCATCGGGGAGTTATTATTCATTGTCAAAGCGATTACGTTCTCGATCATTACCGTAGCGTGTGTGCAACAATTTATTGTCCAAGACGTCTACTTCCGCTTACTTGCTGTGACATGGATGCTGCATACGCTGTTAATTGGAGGTTCCCGTTTCTGCTGGAGGCTCCTTAGGAATTCATACCATAATAAGTCTGCGGTCAAGAAAAGAACGCTGATTATCGGTGCAGGTTCGGCGGGAACGATGGTGGCCAGACAATTGATGAAGAATAACGACGCAGAGCTAGTCCCGGTTGGATTCATCGATGACAATGCCAATATACATAACTTGGATATCCTTGGCATCCCGGTCATCGGCGGGGTTTCGTATATTGAGAAAGCTGTGAAGGAGCTCAATATTGCCAACATTATCATAGCGATTCCTTCCCTGAGCAAAAGGGACCTGAACCACATTTTCCAGGAGTGCTCGAAGACCAGTGCGAAGACCCAGACGCTTCCCATGCTGGAAGATCTCATTTCGGGGAAACTGTCGGTGAACCAATTTATGGACGTGCAGGTTGAAGATCTGTTAGGCAGAGATCCGATCGATCTGGATATTGAGAGCATTTCCGAATATGTCACGGGTAAAGTTGTCTTGGTAACCGGCGCAGGCGGGTCAATCGGCTCAGAAATATGCCGCCAGATTGCGAAGTTTACTCCTCAGCAGCTGATTCTGCTGGGACACGGGGAGAACAGCATTTATTCCATTGAGATGGAATTGAGGGATACCTGCGGAATGACGACCTCCATTGAAATCATAACGGAAATCGCGGATATCCAAGATGTTAAGAAAATGATGTCGATCATGAACAAGTATCGCCCTAATGTCGTTTACCACGCGGCCGCTCATAAGCACGTGCCGTTGATGGAGCGCAATCCGGAGGAAGCCTTTAAGAACAATGTAATCGGTACGATGAATGTCGCAATCGCGGCGAGTCAATATGAGGTCGGTACTTTCGTCATGATCTCGACGGATAAAGCGGTTAATCCGACCAGTGTGATGGGCGCAACCAAAAGGATGGCTGAAATGATCATCCAGGACATGGATCGCAATAGCAGCACGAAGTTCGTTGCTGTCCGTTTCGGCAATGTTTTGGGAAGTCGCGGCAGCGTCATCCCTCGCTTCAAGCAGCAAATTGTGAAGGGCGGTCCGGTATCGGTCACACATCCGGATATGATCCGCTACTTTATGACGATTCCGGAAGCTTCCAGACTAGTCATTCAAGCAGGTGCTCTGGCGAGAGGCGGGGAGATCTTCGTTCTGGATATGGGTGAGCCGGTGAAGATCGTTGATCTAGCCAAAAATCTCATTAAACTTTCAGGAAATTCGCTAGAGGAAATCGGTATAGAATTTACCGGAATGCGTCCTGGGGAGAAGCTGTACGAAGAATTACTTAAAGCCGACGAAATTGAAGAGAAACAAGTATATCCGAAGATCTATATTGGCAGAACAGCGGAACTTTATATGGAAGAAATTAAAGAAATGATATCTACATACAGCACGCTCGATAAAGAGAGCTTAAGAACGCAAATCTTGAACTTAGCTAACAGCAAAGTCATTCCAATGCCGAAGAAACTAATCTCAATCGTATAAGAAGGGGCTGTAAGTACATGAAAGTAAGAAAAGCCATCATTCCAGCCGCTGGTCTGGGCACTAGATTCCTTCCCGCAACGAAGGCCATGCCCAAAGAGATGCTGCCAATTGTCGATAAACCGACGATTCAATATATCGTGGAAGAAGCTGTAGAGTCAGGGATTGAGGACATCATTATCGTGACGGGCAAAGGGAAACGGGCGATCGAGGATCATTTCGATAATTCGTTTGAGCTGGAGCAAAATTTATTCGAAAAGCAGAAATTCGATCTGCTAACGGAAGTACAGAAATCCTCCAAAGTCGATATTCATTACATTCGGCAGAAAGAGCCAAGAGGTCTGGGACATGCCATCTGGTGTGCGCGCAAGTTTATTGGCGAAGAGCCTTTCGCCGTGCTGCTCGGCGATGATATCGTTCGGGCGAATAAGCCTTGTCTGAAGCAGATGATGGACCAATACGATTACCGTCATTCCTCCATCATTGGCGTGAAGCATGTCGCTGACAGCGATGTGTCCAGATACGGAATCGTGGACGGTCATACGATTGAGAAGGGCTTGTACAGCATCAACCATTTAGTTGAAAAACCTAAGAAGGAAGAGGCACCGTCGAATCTGGCGATCATGGGCCGTTACATTTTGACGCCGAGAATTTTCGATATCCTGAATATTCAGAAACCGGGGGCCGGCGGGGAAATTCAGCTTACGGATGCCATTGAGGAATTGAACTTGCTCGAGTCGGTCTACGCTTATGAATTTGAAGGAGAGCGGTTTGATGTAGGCGAGAAGTTAGGGTTTATCCAGACGACGATTGATTACGCCCTGCAGCGGGACGATCTCAGATTCGAGCTGCTGAAATATCTCTCCTCCGTGCTGGAGAAAGAATTGATTAAGTAGGGGATGCGGATGTCTAAGAAAGTGCTGTTATGCGCCACGGTCGATTATCATTTCAAAGCGTTTCACTTGCCCTACATGAAGTGGTTCAAAGAGCAGGGGTGGGAGGTCCATATTGCCGCCAAAGGGGATATGGACCTTCCTTATGTAGATGCGAAGTTCAATATTCCGATCCAAAGATCGCCTTTCCATCGCAATAACTTGCTTGCATATAAGCAATTAAAGTCCATCATTACGGAGAATCAGTATGATATCGTCCACTGTCATACGCCAATGGGCGGGGTCCTGGCGCGGTTGGCTGCGCGTGAAGCGCGCAAGCAGGGAACGAGGGTGCTGTACACGGCGCATGGCTTCCACTTTTGCAAAGGAGCTCCTCTCCTGAATTGGTTGGTCTACTATCCGCTTGAGAAAATGATGTCCTCATTGACGGACTGTTTGATCACGATCAACCAGGAGGATTATGATCTGGCGATCAATCGCCGGTTCCGGGCGGGGCGAATCGAGCATGTGCATGGCGTTGGCGTAGATACCCATAGATTTCAACCTACAAATGAAAAGCATAAACATGCGCTGAAAACGATGATGGGCTATAAGCGGGATGATGTTCTCCTGTTCTATGCAGCGGAATTCAATACGAACAAGAATCAGCAAATGATTCTTCATGCTATGGCGTCATTGAAGGATAGTGCTCCTAACGTCAAGCTATTGCTCGCCGGTCAAGGGCCGCTCAAGGAACAGTGCCAAGCGCTCGCCAAAGAAATGGGTGTGGCGGATCGCGTGGATTTCCTTGGCTATCGGGACGATATCGACCGTCTCCTGCCAATGTGTGATGTGGCGGTTGCATCCAGTATGCGGGAAGGCCTTCCGGTGAACCTTATGGAAGCAATGGCTTGCGCGCTCCCGATCATCGCTAGCGACAATAGAGGTCACAGAGAGCTGGTCCGCAATGACCATAACGGCTGGCTTATCGCGCCTAATGACCAGGAGGCAATGGCCGCCAGGATCAAACAACTGGCCGGCGACAAGGAGCTGCGGGAGATTCTGGGCAAGCAGGGACGGGAAATCGTCGAAAGAAGGTATGCCATTCATCAAGTACTGGATGAGAAGCGTACGATCTATTCTTTATTTATGAATGAAAAGGCGGATGTCATGTGGGCAATCCAATAAGAATTTTGCACGTAGTGGTCAATATGAATCGCGGCGGGGCGGAGACGCTCCTCATGAATTTATACCGCAATATCGACCGCACCAAGGTTCAGTTCGACTTCCTGACCAGCAAAGCCGGTGTCTTCGATGCGGAGATTACGGAGATGGGCGGAGTGATTCATCGGATTCCGTATGTATCGGATGTCGGTCATGCGAAATACATTCAAGCCCTTGATCATTTCTTCGCGGCTCATTCCCATTACAAAGTCGTGCATGCGCATATGGATAAAATGAGCGGATTCGTCTTGCGCTCCGCGAAGAAAGCGGGGGCTCCGATCCGTATAGCGCATAGTCATAATACGAGCAGTGAAGGCAGTATGGCGGCCAAGGCTTATAAGTGGGTTGCGGGGACATTCATTCGTTCTTGTGCGACGCACTTTTTGGCATGTTCCCATAAAGCGGCCCAATGGTTGTTCGCCAACCGAGGAAATCAAGCGGTGATCCTCAAGAACGGGATTGAGAGCGAGAAGTTTGCGTTCTCCCTAGAGGTTAGAGAGCAAGTAAGGCAGGAGCTGAGCCTTCCTCTAGATCATTATGTTGTAGGGCATGTCGGGCGATTCGCTCATCAGAAAAATCATGCCTTCCTCATTGAACTCTTCGCAAAGCTGAATCAAGAAAAGAAGAACACGGTGTTGGTCTTGGCCGGGGACGGTCCGCTTCGCGCGGAGATGGAGAAGAAAGTGATGATGATGGATCTCCAGCATCAAGTGAGGTTCTTGGGTGTACGCAGCGACATTACACGACTGCTTCAAGCTTTCGATATGTTCGTCTTTCCTTCTCTGCACGAAGGCCTGCCTGTAACGCTCATTGAAGCGCAGGGAGCCGGACTGCCGTGCCTCATCTCGGATGAGATTACCCAAGAAGTGGATATGGGCATTCACTTGGTCGAACGGCTGCCTTTGAGCGATAAGTCGTTATGGGTCGACCGAATGAAGGCTGTTATGACGAAGAATTCACCTAGACAGATTCCGCAGATGTCTTTATCCAACAAAGGTTATGACATTAAGAATACAGCTGGCTGGACAGAGGGGTTCTATCTAGGCATATTGAGGTGATCGTATGAAGAAGCTTACTGTGTTTACTCCGACTTACAATAGAGCATATTGCCTTCATGTATGTTATGAAAGTCTGAAGAGACAAACATCCAAGGATTTCATCTGGTTAATTATTGACGATGGCTCGACGGATCGGACAGAGGAATTGGTGGCCGGCTGGATGGCCGAGAACAAGATCGAAATACGTTATCACCGGCAGGACAACCAAGGTATGCATGGGGCCCACAATACGGCCTACAGCCTTATCGATACGGAATTGAATGTATGTATCGATTCAGACGATTACATGCCGGATCGTGCCGTAGAACAGATCAACGCATTCTGGGAGAAACACGGGAATGAACGAGTCAGCGGCATCATTGGGCTGGATTCTTATACCGATGGGCGCATTATCGGCACAAGGCTGCCTGAAGATTTGAAGACGTCAACTCTATTTCAACTGTATAACAAGCATCGTGTTACGGGAGATAAAAAGCTTGTCTATCGAACGGAGTTAACCCGGAACTATCCGTATCCGATTTTCGAGAATGAGAAGTATGTAGGCTTGGCCTACAAGTACTACATGCTGGATCAACAATACGAAATGCTCCTGATGAATGAAGTGCTGTGCTGCGTCGAATATTTGCCGGACGGTTCCTCCATGAACATGCTGAAGCAGTACCGCAGGAACCCAAAGGGCTTTGCTTTTTATCGCAAGGAGCTGATGAAGCTGCCGTTTGCCGGCTCGCTGTTCAAATTCAGACAATCGATCCATTATGTATCCTCCAGCATGACTTCCGGCAATCGCAGATTTATGGAGGAAACGCCGGCGAAGCTGCTCACCTTCCTCGCCATTCCATTCGGTTTCCTGCTCTACTGGTATGTTATTCGGAAAACAAGAATCTCGTAAGCAACGAAAGGAAATCACTTATGGCCATCTTGTGGGCTAATTTGGTTGTCGTCTATGTCGCTTCCCTATTTTCAAGATATTTGGCTAAACCTGTGGCAATCGGCTCCGGACCTCCGATGGTTAAGCCTAACAAATGGCTGACGGTCATTGTGATGGCAACGTTCGCCTTGGTAGCGGGGCTGCGTAACAATATCGGCGATACTGTCTTCTACATTCATTCTTACAGAATCACGGATTTTACGTGGGAAGCCGTGAAAGCCGAGAAAGATATCGGTTTCGGCATCCTGCAGATGATATTGAAATCATATACGGATAATCCTCAGTTACTAATATTTATAACCGCTTTAGTGACCAATGTGCTTATCATCTATGTGTTTTATAAATATTCGAGATTGTTCGAACTCAGCGTTTACGTATACATCACATCGGGTCTTTACATCGTATCCATGAACGGTGTCAGACAATTCCTTGCTTCAGCCATCGTATTCGCGGCTACCAAGTATTTATTCGAAGGAAATTGGAAGAAGTATTTTCTGATCGTTGCCTTTGCTTCGTTATTTCATGGCAGTGCCTTAATTCTTATCCCTGTCTACTTCATCGTTAGAAGGAAGGCTTGGACATCATCCACGATCGTCCTCTTAGCTATGGCCGTAATTCTGATCATGGGCTATAGCGTATTATCGGATGCCTTCTTCACGGCTATTGCGGATACGCATTATAGCGAGTATCAGAATTTCCAAGAAGGTGGCGCCAGCCTCATTAGGGTGGCCATTGGGGCTGTTCCGCTTATCTTTGCTTATCTGGGCAGAAACAAGCTGAGGGAGTTATTCCCCTTTGGTGACTACGTCGTCAATATGTCACTGCTGAATTTCGTCGTGATGGCCATTGCCACACAGAACTGGATATTCGCAAGGTTTACGATTTATTTTGGCTTGTATAATGTCCTCTTGATGTCCTGGGTTATCAGCCTGTTCGTCCGAAGAGAACAGAAGTTCATGTATTACGCCATCCTGGGTTTTTATTTGATTTATTTCTACTTTGAGAATGTAGTGACACTGCACCTCTTCTATAGAAGTGATTATTTGAAATTTTGATTAACCATTTGGGAGGTTCGAAGGATGCCCATCCTCATAACAGGCGGAGCCGGTTATATCGGCAGCCACACCTGCGTAGAATTGTTAAATGCGGGATATGAAATTGTCGTTGTGGACAATCTGTGCAACAGCAGTGCGGAGTCGTTACGGCGGGTTAAGGAGTTAACCGGCAAAGATTTTCAGTTCTATCAGATGGATTTACTGAATCGGACTGATCTGGAGAACGTGTTCAGGCAGCACAGCATTGAAGCGGTTATTCATTTTGCTGGGCTCAAAGCCGTAGGCGAATCTGTGCGTTTGCCGCTTCGTTACTACCATACGAATATTACGGGGACGCTGATCCTCTGTGAGCTCATGCAGCAATACGGAGTCCATCGAATCGTATTCAGTTCCTCGGCTACCGTGTACGGCTTGTCCGAACGAGTGCCGATTACGGAGAATACGCCGTTAGGCGCAACCAACGCCTATGGACGAACGAAACAAATCATCGAAGAAATCATGCAGGACCTGCACGTGTCCGATCCATCATGGAGCATTGCGCTTCTGCGCTATTTCAACCCGATTGGAGCCCATAGCAGCGGCAGATTAGGCGAAGACCCGAACGGTGTGCCGAATAATCTTGTGCCCTATATTACACAGGTGGCCGTGGGCAGATTGAAAGAAGTGCAAATCTACGGCAATGATTATGCAACGCCCGATGGTACGGGCGTGAGGGACTATATTCACGTCGTCGATCTGGCACGCGGTCATTTGAAGGCATTGGAGAAGGTGATGGCTGCTACGGGAGTGGAAGCTTACAACCTGGGAACAGGACGCGGATACAGTGTGATGGAAATGGTCGCTGCATTCGAAGGCGTAACAGGGAAACGCATCCCCTACAGAGTGACCGAACGAAGAGTCGGCGATATCGGGGTTTGTTACGCCGATGCCACGAAAGCGCAGCGGGAGCTGGGATGGGTCGCGGAGTTGGGCATTGAAGAGATGTGCCGGGACGCTTGGCATTGGCAATCGAGAAACCCGCACGGATACCAAGAAGCGGCACCAATCGTACACGCAAATTAAAGGAAAATACCTAATACGAGGTAGCGGATATGGATATATCGGGTCTTACCCAAGAGCAGATGAAAGAGATCCTATTGAAAGCTTACAAAATTGGCCAGGAGAAAGAAAGCATGGAAGTCAAAGAATTAATTGAAGAGATCAAGCAACAAATTTTAACTGTGCTAGTGAAATGATAGATTAAGATTGCAGGAGTATGATTGCGAATGAAACGACTTTTCGATTTGCTGGTGTCGATAACGCTATTGCTGCTTTTATCTCCCGTGATCGGGATTGTTGCTGTACTGGTCAGATTCAAGCTGGGCTCGCCTATTGTATTCAGACAGCAAAGACCCGGGCTGAACGCGAAGCCTATACATATTTATAAATTCCGGTCTATGACCGATGAGAGGGACAGCGAAGGGAATTTGCTGCCGGACTCCATCCGGTTGACGCCTTTCGGGGAACTTCTCCGGAAATACAGTCTGGATGAATTGCTGCAGTTGGTCAACGTCATCAAAGGCGATTTGAGCTTGGTAGGCCCAAGACCGCTGCTGATGGATTATTTGCCGCTCTACACCGAGGAGCAAGCCAAACGCCACCAAGTACGGCCTGGCATTACAGGCTGGGCACAAGTGAACGGCCGAAATGCCATTTCCTGGGAAGAGAAATTCAGGCTGGATGTTTGGTACGTGGAAAATCAGAGCATGCTGTTGGATTTAAAAATTTTGCTGTTAACTTTTATCAAGGTTATCAAGTCGGATGGCATTAGTCATAGTAACCACGTGACAATGGAGAAGTTTTCGGGCTCCAATCTCTCTTGAAAGTTGTGATGCAGGTTGAATCTGGTCATTATCGGTGAAGGCGGCCATAGCAAAGTCGTCAGAGATTTGATTCATGCCAGGAATGACATGAAAGTTACGGCTATATTGGACGACAAGTATGAAGAGCTAATGCTTCGCGAAGGCATTCACAAAGGTCCGGCATCTTCCGCGCATCATCTATTAAGCCGATTCTCGGACTTGAAATTCGTGATCGCGATCGGAAATAACGAGATTCGCAAGTCCATCGTGAAGAAGCTCGGCCTCCCTGCTGAGTCCTATGGTTCGTTAGTTCACCCTACTGCGATCATAAGTCCAAGCGCTTCGATCGGTGTTGGAACGGTGATCATGGCGAATACGATTGTTAGCGCCGATACATACATCGGCGACCATGTGATTATTAATTCAGGCGCTATCGTTGAGCACGATAATCGCATTGGAAATTATGTTCATGTTGCTCCGAGAGCGACATTAACCGGTGCTGTCACCGTGAACGAGGGGACTATGGTCGGAGCGGGAGTAACGGTCATTCCAGGGAAGCGCATCGGTGAATGGGCTATGATCGGAGCGGGTGCCGCAGTGATCAGCGATATTCCGCCCTATGCAACCGCTGTGGGAACACCTGCAAGAATTATTGCCAAACAGAAATTTGCTTAACGGCGCATCGGCGCTTTTTTTGTGCATAAATAACCAAGAAGGAAGTGGCGACAAGCATGTTCAACGCGAACAAAAGAATATATCTATCCCCTCCGCACATGAGCGGGAATGAACTTGCCTATATTCAGAATGCATTCGATACGAATTGGATAGCTCCGTTAGGTCCGCATGTCGATGCATTCGAGAAAGAGCTCGCCGCCTATGTCGGATTGAACGACGCGGCTGCGGTCAGTTCGGGGACGGCGGCTATCCATTTGGCGCTGCAGCTGCTGGAGGTGAAAGCCGGGGATACCGTCTTCTGCTCGAGTCTCACCTTCGTGGCGAGCGCTAACCCGATTGTGTATCAGGGAGCCAAGCCGGTATTTATCGATTCGGAGCCCGATACTTGGAACATGTCGCCTCAAGCGCTGGAGCGTGCATTGTACGAAGCGGCGCGCGAAGGGAAGCTGCCGAAAGCGGTTATCGTCGTTCATCTATATGGCCAGAGCGCCAAAATGGACGAGATCATGACACTGTGCAACGCATTCAACATCCCTGTCATTGAGGATGCGGCAGAGTCATTAGGCTCTACATACAAAGGGAAAGCGAGCGGTTCCTTCGGCAAGTACGGCATTTACTCTTTCAATGGCAATAAAATCATTTCGACGTCGGGCGGAGGGATGCTCGTGTCCAATGATGTCGAGGGCTTGAATAAAGCGCGCTTCCTGGCTACGCAGGCACGCGACTATGCTTTGCATTACCAGCATAGCCAGACGGGCTACAACTATCGCATGAGCAATGTGCTGGCCGGCATCGGAAGAGCCCAGCTGGAGGTGCTGAATGAGCGGGTTAGCGCCAGAAGAGCGATTCAGGCACGATACGAGCAAGAATTGTCACAAATTCCGGGCATCCGAATGATGCCGGAGCTGAAGGAAACACGCTCGAACCGCTGGCTTACGGCTCTAACCCTGGATGAACAGGAGGCCGGTGTATCGGTCGTGGAGCTGCTGGAGGCTTTGGCGGAAGAAAATATCGAAGCTCGTCCCGTTTGGAAACCGCTTCATCTGCAGCCTCTGTTCCAAGGAATTGCCTATTATCCTCATAGCGATAACGAGAATATCTCCGAACAGTTATTTGCAAGCGGACTATGCCTGCCTTCCGGATCCAATATGACGGAGGACGAACAGATGAGGGTTATCGAATGTATCAAGAAGCTGGTCTTGAAGGCCAGAGGCATTAGTGCCTAATGATGCGAAACTTGGTTCCATCGTACATTTTCCGTTTATGATGCTCGATCTTAGCCAATAAAGCTACTTTCATTTCATTGTCAAGACAGTCCCTATAAAGGATAGAGTTGTATGCATGCATGACCTTATGGTAAGTACGCTGCGTCTTCTTCCATATATAAGTCGAACGTGGATACATGACAAGATCCCTCCTTTTGTAAAAACTTATGAGCGAAGCAGCAAATGTATGCGGTCTACACCCAATTATTACCTTATTGTTCTTTATTAAGAATTTCAATCATTAGAGGAGGATTTATCGTGTGTGGAATTGTAGGTTATATCGGTAATCAGGACGCGAAGGACATCCTGGTCAGAGGATTGGAGAAGTTGGAATACAGAGGATACGATTCCTCCGGAATTGCGGTAATGAACCAGAGTGGCGTGCACGTATATAAAGAGCAAGGGCGTATCTCGGCGCTTCGGGAAGTAATCGATGAGAAGGAGACGGCAGCGATCGGCATCGGGCATACCCGATGGGCGACCCATGGCAAACCGAGCCGACGCAATGCGCATCCGCATCAAAGCAACAGCGGCCGCTTCACGATCGTACATAATGGCGTGATTGAGAACTTCGAAGAATTGAAGCAGCACGATTTGCAGGGAGTCCCCTTCGCAAGTGACACGGACACGGAAGTGATCGTGCAGTTGATGGAGAAGCTGGTGGCGGACGGGCTGCAAGCAGAGGAAGCTTTCCGGCAATTGCTTATGAGTTTGAAAGGTTCATATGCTGTTGCGCTGCTCGATGCGCAGAATACCGACACGATCTATGTCGGGAAGAATAAGAGTCCGCTGCTCATCGGTCTCGGAGCGGACTTTCATGTGGTCGCCAGCGATGCCATGGCTATGCTGCAGCTCACCCATCAGTTCGTTGAATTGATGGATGAAGAAATGGTCATTCTCCGCCAAACGTCGTTAACAATCAAGAATTTGAACGGGGAGAGCATTAGACGGAGACCTTTCCAAGTGAAGCTGGACGCCAGCGATATCGAGAAAGGGCCTTACCCGCATTACATGTTAAAAGAAATCGATGAACAGCCTGCCGTAATTCGGAAGGTCATTTCCAAATATCAGGATGCCTACGGCGAGTTGATGATTGACAGTGACATTCGCGCCAGTCTCAATGAAGCTGATCGTCTCTATATCATTGCTTGCGGAACCAGTTATCATGCGGGTCTGGTCGGCAAACAGTTAATCGAGAGAATTGCCGGCATTCCGGTCGAGACGCACATTGCGAGCGAATTTCTGTACAACCGCCCTATTCTGTCGGAACGGCCTCTCTTCATTTTTATTTCCCAGAGCGGGGAGACGGCGGATAGCCGAGGGGTACTGGTGGCTGTCAAGCAATTGGGCTATCCAGCCTTGACCATCACGAACGTACCTGGTTCGACGTTATCCCGTGAAGCGAACTTCACGCTGCTCACACATGCCGGGCCGGAGATTGCGGTAGCATCGACCAAAGCCTATACCGCGCAAATTGCCGTATTGGTGGTGCTTGCCTTTGATTGTGCCCGCAGTAAGGGAAGAGTATCGGGTGTGAACCCTATTCACGAACTCAGTATTGCCGCTAATGCGATGGAAATTATGATTAACAAGAAGGAGATGATGGAAGAGAGCGTATGGAAGTATCTGAATACGTCACGCAACTGCTTCTTTATAGGCCGGGGCGTTGACTATTACGCGTGTCTGGAAGGCGCGCTCAAGCTGAAGGAGATTTCATATATTCAGGCGGAAGGCTTTGCCGGCGGGGAATTGAAGCATGGGACCATCGCTTTGATTGAAGAAGGGACCCCTGTCGTAGCGCTGCTGACACAAGCTCATATTAAGGGAAATATCAGAAGCAACGTGCAAGAGGTTATGGCGCGCGGAGCCCAGGTTTGTATGATCAGCATGGAAGGCATGGAGGAGATGAACGATCAGATCGTCCTGCCGTCGGTGTATGAGCATCTGACCCCGCTCGTGGCCGTCGTTCCGTTGCAGCTTATTGCGTATTACGCAGCCGTGTATCGCGGGTGTGATGTTGACAAGCCAAGGAATCTTGCCAAAAGTGTCACTGTGGAGTGATGATAACGATGATTGGTCAAAATATTTCAAGTATCCGCAAGCAAAAGGGATACACATTGTCCGAGCTCTCCGAACGGACGGGGATTTCCAAATCGTATCTAAGCAATATCGAAAGAAATCTGAAGCAAAATCCATCCATTCATGTGATGGAGAAAATTGCCGAGGTCCTCATGGTCGATCTCAAGCTGTTATTGAAAATTACCGTTGATGCGGAGACAGACCAACAGCTGGATCAAGAATGGATGGATTTCATCGATGATCTGAAGCAATCCGGCATTGATAAGGAAAGACTCCATGAGCTTAAAATTTTGATTGAATTTATGAAATGGCATAATGAGAAGCTGATCAAGTCAGATTAACAAGCCCCGCTTGGGGCTTGTTGTTTGTGTTGTTCTTAATATGGAACAAATTTGTTCTTTTAAAGAAATCCTGATATAATAACAAAAGGAACCATAATTTTATTATAAGGGAAGATCTCGCATGATTGGAAAACGTGTTCAACAACTGAGAAAAGAGAAGGGCCTGTCATTGACGGAGCTGGCTGAACGTGCAGGCGTAGCCAAGTCTTACATTAGCAGCTTGGAACGCGATATTCAGAAGAATCCTTCGATTCAGTTTCTTGAGAAGATTGCAGCTGTTCTGAAGGTACCTGTCGAGAGGCTCATCGATGAACAAGATGCGGCGGCACAGGATACGCTTGAGCTTGATCAGGAATGGTATGACATTATCAAAGAAGCGATGTCATCTGGGGTAGATAAACAGCAATTTCGGGAGTTTTTGGATTTCAACAAATGGAGAATGAAGCGACCGAACGACGAGTAGTAAGATGAATCCAGAGGATCTATGGGGACATACAAGGATTATTTTCAGTTGGCACTGGTAATTTTTGTGCCGGTTGGAAAGGGCTTCTTAGAAATGCACGGATATCTTCCGTTGTAAGACCCATCTTACGAGCGCGCATAATAAGATCGACCCACTCCACATCATACTCTTCGATATTTATCTGATTTATCTTAGTCACAAGCGACCCCTCCAAAACCGTTCTGGTGTGATACAATTCGTATCTCGTAATTTATTATCGCACGTTTTTTCAGCGAAATCAATCCTGCTAATATTAAAATTATACAAAATGTATCGGTGCTTGTGTGACTTCCCCTCGACAAATACCGCGTGAGCATCCGACATTAGGACACAAATATGGAGGAGCGGAGGGGATCATACCGTGAACGATAAGCCTTTTAGCCGGAGGCAGTTTCTCCAATATGGTCTGAAAACCGTCGGATCTTTGGGGATTATGGCGGGAATCGGCGGTCTCTACGGCATTTGTGGGGAGCGTTATTGGATTCAGCTGCAAACGGTGCGACTAGCATACCGCCGGTATCCGGCAGCTTTGGGTGGCGTGCGAATCGTTCAGTTCAGCGATACCCATCTCGGCAGCTATTACAGCCTGGGACAAATGGAAAGAGTGGCGGGGCTGATTCAGAAGCAAAAGCCGGATATCATCTGCTTCACGGGGGATCTGTTCGATTCCAATCACGGCGAAGTGAATGAGGATGTCATCCCGATCCTGTCGCGGCTGCAAGCTGGTTTGGGGAAATACGCGGTCCTCGGCAATCATGATATGCGGCTGTCGCCCGGCAAGGTCAAGGATGTACTCGAACGATCCGGTTTTACCGTCCTGGTCAACGGCAACCGAACGATTGAGCGAGGGAATGGACGCA
Source organism: Bacillus sp. 3255 (assembly GCF_031456485.1). NCBI lineage: Bacteria > Bacillati > Bacillota > Bacilli > Caryophanales > Bacillaceae > Bacillus > Bacillus sp. 3255. Next base: position 441,868 of record NZ_JAVDUS010000001.1, on the reverse strand, counting down.
TGCATGTGGTCGGGATCGATGAAATCTTTCATGGCAAGCCGGACTTGCGTCTCGCACTCCAAGGCGTTCATAAAGACGAGTTCGTCCTGCTGCTTGCGCATGAGCCGGATTTTGCCGATATGGCATCGGCCTATCCGGTCGATCTTCAGCTCTCGGGACATAGTCATGGCGGCCAGATTCGAATCCCCTTGTACGGCAGTCTCTTTACACCGGACCTAGGTCAAAAGTACCCTATGGGGCTTTACGCTTTCGACAATAGAGAATTTTACGTTTACACAAATCGCGGGCTAGGGACAACCTTGTTCCCGATTCGATTTAATTGCCGGCCTGAAATTACCGTATTCGAACTGGCGGCGAGGCCGACATAAACGCACACAACTCCGGCAGTTGCTGCCGGAGCTGCGGTTCGTTGAGCATGAACCTGCCTCAATGCGCTTGTCCTGAAGAGCTTATCCTTATTTAGTAGCAGAACCACTTTTTCCAAATATCATAGGAATCGAAGCAATCGAGATCCTCCCAATCGATGTCGTCCCAACAGTCTTCCCAGTCTATATCGTCCAAATCCCAGTCTTTGTCATCGTTGTTGTTGTTGTTATTATTGCCGTTGTGGGAGTTGTCGTTGCTGTTGTGGTTATTGCTGTTATTATTGTTGTAGTTGCTATTGCTATTATTATTGCTGCTGCTGTAGGTACTTGATCCAAATAGCTTGCTTAAATCGAAAAATGAAGTAATCTTCGATAGAATGCTAGAATTTTGCGAGCTTCCCGAATTGTAGCCTGAGGCATAGGCGGATACGGGAAATGTGACGACACTCAAGAGCATGACAATGCATAGTAGTCTTACCAGTCTGAACAATATACATGGCCTCCCTTCATGATTTATTCACAAACTAGCGTTCTTTATTAAGAATTATATCGCAGGGATCGGGATTTGAGAACAGGAAAAGGCATAGATCATTTATCAAATTTGTGATACAATATGTAACATAAATAGGAGGGAGGATTGATAGAGCCATTATAGTGTCCAGCTACAGCATAAATACATAAGTAACATACAAGGTACGCGAATAAGGTTATGTGAGGTGCTATTCATGCAAGTAGTACAACCTATTAGAGATCAAGAGAAAATCGAGCAATTACAAGAGGTTTTGAAAGAACAGTCGATTCGGGACTGGCTGCTCTTCACGATCGGCATTAACTCGGGACTCCATCTTAGCGATCTGCTCTCTTTGAAAGTAAAGGACGTGATGGACCGCAACGTTGTCAGCGTCCGGGAGGAGAAGACCGGCAAAATCAAGTCATTTCAGCTCTCACCGCAACTTAAGACCTATATCAAAGAATACATTCAGTACATGGACGAAGATAATTACTTATTTCCGTCCCAGCGTACGGGCAATCCGATCAAGAGAATCCGTGTTTACCGTATTTTGAATCAAGCGGCCAAACAGGTGGGGTTGACGGATATCGGCACGCATACACTACGTAAGACCTATGGGTATCACTATTATTTAAAGACAAAAAACGTCTCCGTGCTCCGTGATTTATTCAATCAGTCCGCTCCTTCAGTGACCTTAAAGTATATTGGCGTGAATAAATAGTGATGAAATGATGTGAGTCGACTTGACATCCAGGATACATAATGTATCATAAAAGATAAAAAAGCTGGTGCTTTTTAAGAAAAGCTGAGCGTTAGGAGTAGTGCGTTATATGAAACAGGAATCGAAGATTTCCGTCGATATTGAAGAGATTCTTGCCCATCTGGGAATCGACATACAGAAATTTCAAACTCAAGATCACAGCGGCTCTACCCCATCTACTCCAAAGAACGCTCAGCCCTTACAAAAGCAATGAATCGTTTGGCTTCTTCAGGCGATAATTTGCGGCCATCCACCGTCAAAGAAAACTTTTGTAAAATCGTTTCATCCGTTAAATCCAAATTCTCAACAAAGTCCCGGACATCGTGGTCGAGAACGGTTTGCTGCTGGTTCGTACGCCCAAGCAAATAGTCGATAGAAACGTCAAAGAAGTTAGCAATCTTGTTAATGGTTTCGTAATCTGGTTCACGGCGGCTTGTTTCATAATGAGAAAGAGATGCTCTAGATATTCCGATTTTGATGGATAGTTCTTCTTGCGTCAGTCCTCTTTTTTCACGTAAAAGAGCAATACGGTCTCCGTACTTCAGCATGATCATTCCTCACTGTAAGTTTTTTCTACCATTATATCCATTGGCTTTAACGAATTATACCAGAAAACTATTATAACAAAGCAGTGATTCATTTGACTAGATACAAAGTGTATGATGAGGTGCGTGAAGCTATGGTTTTCCAAAAAAGAACGAAATTAGGTTTGGTAACCCCTCTGCCAGGAAGACTGACCATCATTCAAATCCGCCAGAAGCCCATTCATACGAAACAAGCGATGATTCAAATTATGGAATTGGAGAAATCGCAATTTACTTTTGAAAGTTCATTGATACTGCCGACAGATCGTGAAGTGCTCTACGGTTTTGAGTTTTCGATGATAGGCCGAGTGTTTCGGAGCGAAGGCTGCATCAGACAGGTAAATCAAGTGAATGACAGCTGCATCTATACGGCCCATCTTCAACCTGTGAATTATGCAGAATTTGAGATGCTATATGCCATTAACCGGCTGGCTTCGATACAAAATAAAGAATTCGGCAAGTTGGCCAAAAGCTACGATTACGAGCATCTGCAGGATGATATGCTTGTTGATTATAGCTGCTAAATAAACATCTCCTTGATAAGTTACATAATGTATCTTATAATCTTTTGTATATATACATATTGTAACGTGACGTGGCATATGGATGATTAAGGGGTGAAATTTATGGGCAATTTGAAAAAGGTGTTTTGTATCGAGTGTCATTCCATCATGGCTGAATGCTATGCCAAAAAAATATTTAAAACAGGCTTCTACCAAACGACAATTCCTCTGGCTCATTGTATAAAGTGCGATTCATTACGTACGGTCTGCATACATAGTTATGACGAGATAACTTCGGAGCGTTGGATTTGATGATTAAGGCGGGATTAGCTTGCTAGTGTTAGAACGGAACTATGGGAAATACGGGAGCCTCCATGATAACGACAAATAAAGCCGCTCTTTCTTGAATAAAGAAATGAGCGGCTTTTTATTTTTATTGCAATAAATGCTTATATGCGCTGTAATCGATCCGTTCTTTCTCCAGGAAGCTTGTTAAGCTCCGGTAATCGCGGCGCGGCGTCGCCAGAATGTAGCCCTCGATACAGTGCTCTCGCGTGACTTCGCTCGCTTGAGCCTCCAGCGCAACCTGTCCGATCCGGGCGGCGATGGAATGCTTGGCAATATCCCGGAAAGCCGTCGGTACCGGCGAGACAAGCTGGTCGAGAAATGCTTTGGACTCCTCCGTCCATAAATGGCGGGAGCTGTCGACATAATGATTCTGCCAGTCGAGCTTGGACTTGCCGTCTTCCTTGGGCAGCACCTTCAGAAATTTGCGAAACATGAAGTATCCGCCTACGCTCATGAAGAAAAGCAGGACGAACACCCAGAAAATAATGAACCACATGAAAAAATCGTTGGACATATATCGGTCACCTCACTAGCATCCAGTCATCTGTGATAAGAATTATACCTTATTTCTAGATTTCTTGCGACAATCCGAGTAAAATAGGAGGGTAGTAGACAGAAACTCATAAAGGAGTTAAAGATCATGCCCAAAATCGGTTCACACGTTTCGTTTTCGGATAAAGGCTTGTTAAATGCAGCTGAAGAAGCAGTTTCATACGGTTCTTCCACTTTTATGATATACACTGGCGCACCGCAAAATACACGCCGCAAACCGATCGAAGATCAATTCATCGAAGAAGGCAAAGCTTTGATGGACAAGCATGCCATTAACGAAATCGTCGTGCACGCGCCTTACATTATTAATCTCGGTTCTTACAAAAACGATACCTTCGAACTCGCCGTGCGCTTCCTGCAGGAAGAAATTCGCCGGACCGCGTACATCGGCGTGCGCAATATCGTTCTGCATCCGGGTGCTTACACGGACAAAGATGCGGAATACGGCATCGCCCGGATTGCCGAAGGTCTGAACGAAGTGCTTGCCGGTGTCAAAGATACGGATGTGAACATCGCGCTCGAGACGATGGCCGGCAAAGGGACGGAGATCGGCCGCAGCTTCGAGGAAATCGCCGAAATCATGGAGCAGGTCGAGTTCAACAACAAGCTCACCGTATGTTTGGACACCTGCCACGTGCATGACGCCGGTTATGATATCGTGAACGATCTCGACGGCGTACTGCACCATTTCGATAAGGTGGTCGGCCTCGAGAAGCTTGGCGTCATTCATTTGAACGACAGCAAGAACGCCCGCGGCGCGGGCAAAGACCGCCATGCACCGCTCGGCTCCGGCTGGATCGGCTTTGAGGCGATGAACAATGTGGCGAGCCACGAGAAGCTGCAGCATCTGCCGATGATTTTGGAGACGCCATGGATCGGCAAGGAAGACAAGACGCAGCGTCCGATGTACGAAGCGGAGATTGCGCTGCTGTCCGGCAACCTCAAAGGCCGGTTCGGCGAAGAGTTCTTGGATCATGTCGAGCGCATAGACCACATGTTCGGCAAGAAGGATATCCATTTCCGCGACTATGTCCTTAAGACTTGGGATATCCTGAAGAACGACGCGAAAGCGAAAAAAGCCGACGGCCGCGAGCCGCTCGAGCGCTTGTACGACATTTTGCATGAAGAGAGATTGCTGGCTGACCTCAGCGAGGAGCAGCTTAACCAGCGTCTGATTGTGTGGCTTGCCGGCCAGGAAGTACTCAAGAAAGCTTAAAGACAACATAGGGGGATTCACATGGAACGGAGTAGTACGAACAGCTCAGCTCGCAGGGAGAGCGAATGGGCGAATAGAGCGAGAATGCTGATCTCTTGCCCGGATCAGCCCGGCATCGTGGCGGCGGTGTCGCAGTTTTTGTTTGAATACGGCGCGAATATCGTGCAGTCCGATCAGTATACGATGGACCCGGAGGGCGGCATGTTCTTCATCCGGATCGAGTTTGATCTGGAGCAGCTGGAAGAGCGCGTGGAACAGCTCAAAGCCGCTTTCTCCGCGGTTGCGGACAAGTTCTCCATGGAATGGAGCTTGTCGCTGGCCAGCCAGAAGAAGCGGATCGCGATCTTCGTCTCGAAGGAGGATCATGCGCTGCTGGAGCTGCTCTGGCACTGGCGGGCAGGCGATTTGAACGCGGATATTGCGATGGTGATTTCCAATCATCCGGATATGCGTTCGCTGGTGGAGCCGTTCGGCATCCCTTACCACCATATTCCGGTTACGGCCGATACGAAGGCTGAAGCTGAGCGCCGGCAGCTGGAAGTTGTTGGCGATAAGGTGGATGCGATTGTTTTGGCGCGCTATATGCAGATTGTTTCGCCGTCCTTCATCAAGCACTACACGAATCGAATCATTAATATTCACCATTCGTTCTTGCCTGCTTTCGTAGGCGGCAAGCCGTATGCCCAAGCGCATAACCGCGGCGTCAAAATTATCGGCGCAACGGCTCACTACGTAACGGAAGAGCTGGATGGCGGCCCGATTATCGAACAGGACGTTCAACGGGTCAGCCACCGTGACAATGTGGAGGATCTGAAGCGGATCGGCCGTCATATCGAGCGGATCGTTCTCGCCAGAGCGGTTGCTTGGCATGTGGAAGACCGCATTATTGTTCACAATAACAAGACTGTAGTTTTTAATTGATGGGAAAGCTAGGCTGTATCCGTTAGGATGCAGTCTTTTTTTTGTAGAAGAAGCGAATTGTTTAGCGGTTTATTGTGGCAAAGCCTGAAAGCAAATGGTACAATAATGCAAGCGAGAAAAGTCACTTGTATGTACAAGTTAAAGACTTAGGTTAGTAAGATATATAGGAGGGAAATTTCGAAATGACAGCAACGAACAAAACAATTGAGCAATTAGCGGTCGACACGATTCGCACATTAGGAATCGACGCCGTTGAGAAAGCCAAATCCGGTCACCCTGGAATGGTCATGGGGGCTGCCCCAATGGCTTACGTATTGTGGAAACAGCATATGAAGCATAACCCGGCTAATCCGAAGTGGGTCAATCGCGACCGTTTCGTGCTTTCCGCGGGGCATGGTTCCATGCTTCTATACAGCCTGCTCCACCTGTGCGGCTATGACCTTCCGCTGGAAGAGATCAAGAACTTCCGTCAGTGGGGAAGTGCGACGCCAGGACATCCGGAATACGGTCACACCCCGGGCGTTGACGCAACAACAGGTCCGCTTGGACAAGGGATCGGTATGGCAGTCGGTATGGCAATGGCTGAGGCTCACTTGAGAGAGACTTACAACAAAGAGAACTTCCCGGTAATCGACCATTATACATATGCAATTTGCGGCGATGGCGACATGATGGAAGGCGTTTCTTCCGAGGCTGTTTCTTTGGCCGGTCACCTGAAATTAGGCAAATTGATCATGCTTTACGATTCCAACGATATCTCGCTCGACGGCGAGTTGAACATGGCGTTCTCCGAGAACGTGCAGAAGCGTTTCGAAGCTTACGGCTGGCAAGTGCTGCGCGTAGAAGAGCAGAACGATCTGGCTGCGATTTCGGCCGCGATTGCCGAAGCGAAAGCAGACACGACGCGTCCTACGCTGATCGAAGTGAAAACGACGATCGGTTTCGGAAGCCCGAACAAAGGCGGTAAAGGCGGTCATGCAGGTCCTCACGGTTCCCCGCTTGGCGGCGACGAAGTGAAGCTGACGAAGCAAGCTTACGGCTGGCCGGAAGAGCCGGACTTCCTCGTACCTGACGAAGTTCGCGCACACTATAACGAAATCGGCAAAGAAGGCGCTGCGGCAGAACAAGCTTGGAGCAGCCTGCTGAACGACTACATCAAGGCTTATCCGGAGCTTGGCAAACAATTCAGCGCAGCTGTGAACAATGAGCTGCCTGCAGGCTGGGATGCCAACCTGCCGGTATACAGCACGTCGGACAAGCCAATGGCGACTCGCGTAGCATCCGGTAACGCCATCAATGCGATTGCGCCTCTGCTGCCGCAACTGATCGGCGGTTCCGCTGACCTTGCGAGCTCCAATAACACGATGATCAAAGGCGAAGGTAACTACAGCGCCAGCAACTACGCAGGCCGCAACCTCTGGTTCAGCGTTCGCGAGTTCGGTATGGGTACGGCGATGAACGGTATGGCCTTGCACAGCGGCGTAAAAGTATACGGCGCAACGTTCTTCGTCTTCTCCGACTACCTGCGTGCCTCCATCCGTCTGGCAGCGCTGATGAAGCTGCCGGTCATCTATGTTCTGACGCATGACAGTATCGCTGTCGGCGAAGACGGTCCGACGCATGAGCCGATCGAGCAATTGCCGGCGCTTCGCGTTATTCCGGGCATCACGGTTATTCGTCCTGCGGACGGTAACGAGACATCCGAAGCTTGGCGCTATGCGATTTCGCAATCCGAAGGACCGGTTGCACTGGTGCTGACTCGCCAGAACCTGCCGATCCTCGAAGGAACCGTAGAAGGTGCCAAAGCGAACCTGAGCAAAGGCGGATACGTTGTATCCGATGCAGCTAACGGTAAGCCGGATGCGCAAATCCTGGCAACGGGCTCTGAGGTGCAGCTGGCTGTCGCGGCGCAAAAGCTGCTGCAAGCCGAAGGCATCAACGTACGCGTTGTCAGCTTGCCAAGCTTGGAACTGTTCGAGAAACAGTCCAAAGCTTACAAAGATTCCGTCATTCTGCCTGACGTGAAGAAGCGTCTTGCGGTTGAGATGGCATTCCCGCTTGGCTGGGAGCGCTATGTTGGCGACGAAGGTTCCGTTCTGGGGATCAACACGTTCGGTGCGTCCGCGCCTGGCGACCTGGTTCTGAAAGAGTACGGCTTCTCGCCTGAGAACGTAGCTGCCAGAGTGAAAGCACTGTTGGCTTAATCCAGCCACTCCGTTTAGGTTAGTAACCATGCCATAGCCCGCCTCGTGCGGGCTTGGCATTATTCATATTAGAGGGGGAATTATTCATCATGTCCAGCTTTGAAAATGTAACGGTTTTAACGAAAGCTAACGTTTATTTCGACGGTAAAGTCACGAGCCGCACGGTTCAATTCGCCGACGGCACGAAGAAAACACTGGGCATCCTGCTTCCGGGCGAGTACGAGTTCGGTACGGATACCAAAGAAATCATGGAAATTCAAGCCGGCGAGCTGAACGTATTGCTGCCAGGCAGCACGGAGTGGATATCCATCAGCGGTCAAGGCGAGTTCACGGTCCCTGCGAACGCGAAGTTCAAGCTGGATGTCAAAACCGTCAGCGATTATATTTGTTCTTATATTAGCGAGTAAAATAAAAATCCCATACACTTGTGAACCTGGTTCACGGTGTATGGGATTTTTTGTCGTCTGGGGAGGCTCCGCTCAACGATACCAAGCGCGTACGTCCATCTGCAGCACTTCTTCAATATCGCTAAGGCGCAGCCACAGCTGCTGGATGTCGGAGAGCTGACCCTGCTCAGCGGAATGCCGCTGCTTAATGCGGGCGAGCGAGATGCCGATGGCATGGGGGCGCTCCGGATGCACGAGCAGGTCCTCCAGGAGGACCGTGATGCCGGCATCGAATTCGCCTACCTCTTCCATGGCCAGCTGCCGAAAGGGGCCGCCAAGAGGCACGTAGAGCGAGCTTTTGCCGAAGTCGAGCTCACCTGGCCGGAACCGGAGCGACAGGATCATCGGCGCGATGCCTTCTTCGTGATAATCATAGAAGACGGTTAGCTTGGCCACTGGACATCGCTCCCTTCGACTTCAATTGCTCCAGCTTAGCCATAATGGCGCAGGTTGCGTCCGACCAATTGGCCGGATTGTAGGTGCTCGTCCGGCTCTGGGCATATTGCTGGTATTCATAATCCAGTAGGCCCTGCAGCACACGCCGCTGAATCTGATCGATTCGCGCCTTGGCCAGACGGAATGTGACATGGAACTCCTCGGAGAGGTAAGCGATCATTTCATTCTTCTGCTCGGGCAGCGGCAGTTTCTTCAGCATGGAGAGAGGAAGCGCCGCGTAGAGCTGGAAAGCCGTAGCGTCCTGCTCCTGCCAGTTCACATAACGGTCCGGCATAACCATCTGATTGCCGGCGTGCCGGAGTACATGACACAGCTCATGCAAGAAGTCTTCCCACTGCTCCGTTGGGGACAGCCTTCGGTCCACATTGATGCTGAATTGCCCGTTATTCTCGATAGCCATGCTGTTCATATCCAGCGTGTAGACCCATATACGCAATTTGGCCGCCAAATGGGACATGCAAAGCTGAGCGGGGGATGTGATTTCATACTGCTCATATAAATCTTCGACCCACTGCTCCAGAGGGGTAGTTTGATAGTGTGTAAACATGACAAACACCTCGGTCTATTTGATTATGGGAATATATGTTCGGTACAACGCCATAAAGAAAAGCCCTAAGGGCCTGACTTCATTGTTGATGTTATTGTTGTTCACTATCGGGTGTACGATGCTGCTGCTGATTCTTGATAAAATGCCAGAAACGAAGCATCTCATCCCGCCGCTCTTTGGGGGCGCTTTGGAAATCCTTAAAAAATAAACTGACCTCAGGATCATCCGCATCAGCAGACCTGATCTCTGCCGGAGCCTCCAGCGCTTCTTCTTCGGTCGGAGCGAATCCGGCGAGCAGCAAGAGCTCGTCCTTGTCGGCACGGTTCAGCGCATCGGCGAGTGCGATCACCGTTTCCCTCGATGGATTGAAGCGGTTGTTCTCTATGGAGTTAATGAACGAATAACTGACACCCGACCGTTCTCCAAGTTCTCTAAGGGTTAAATGGTTCTGCTTCCGCAGCTCCCGGATCTGGCGGCCGAACTGGACCATATCTTTCATAGATTCATCACCTGTTACTTATTTTAAAGCTTGCGGCACAGAAAAAACAAGGCCATTTTTTTGTGCTTCAAAACTTTTGTGTTGAAATATTGAACAATCGCAGGTATGATTTGTTTAGAATCCCAAAACAACAAAATAAGGGAGATGATCAGAATGTTGGAAAAATGGCTGGCGATCGGGCAGGATGAAGTGGACAAGCGGGCGACCCGCAAACGGGTGGAGAGCCTTCTCGAGGCCGTTCGGTTATCGCAATCTCTTCGTGCCGTGAGGCTTGGTCAGAGCCCGTCTGCGGAGAAGATCGCGGAAAGCTCCGGCGGGTATGGAGACGCCTCTGAGGAGCTAGTATGCGCGCAGGTTGAGCAGGCATTGTTACAGTTAGATGAGCAGGAGCAGGCTGTCATTCGCGGAAGGTATTTGCATAAGAACCAGACATTCGATTACATGCTGTGCTACGAGCTTCATCTGAGCGAGCGCACCTATCGCAGGGTGAAAGCCCGGGCGATGGACAAGCTGACCTACATGCTGCGGGCGGAGGTGATGCGGGAATCAATTGGCCGTTAGTTGGCAGTCCGCTTCGGCTCAGCCATGGTAAGATCATGACATGAACCATGAGAGAGGGTGACGCCGCTTAACAGGACGGATGTGAATCGCTCTAAAGGATCCGATAGCAAGGCCATCCAGGAGCAGGGACCGAAGGAGTGGTCAATAAAAAAATGTTTTGAATTTCAAAACAACATGGAGGAGATTACTTCCATATGCAGAGGAGTGAGCATAGTGAATGATTAACATGGCCAACCAATTGGCGATGTATTTGCAGAGGGAAGGCGAGGGCATGCCGGGCTACGATCTGTTCGTAGACAGCGATTCGCCGGCACCCGATGAAGCGGTCTTCATCAGCCATGCGGGCGGCAGCTCGGCATGGAGGCTGGATGCGCCGGGCAGCTGGCGCAAGCTGAGCCTGTTGGTTCGAAGCGCGACCCCCGGGGAGGCGGAGGCACGTATGTGGCGCATCATCGGCAAGCTTCAGGAGCCGGCGACAGGCCTCATCGAGGGGGAGGGCGGGCCGTACACGTCGCAGATTACTGCGCTACCGGCCGTGCAAGCTTTGGACAGCGCCGGCAGGTATGCGATGAGAGCCGTCCTGACGCTCAGTCAGGTCAAGCCTGTCGCCGAGTCATGGCTGGAAGCTCTGTCGCAATTCACCGAAGGTGCGCTTGGCGGGCAGTGGCGCGTCTATCGCGGCTTCAATGGCACCTGCCGGCCGTCGGTTTCCTGGCAGTGCACAGGCTGGCACAGCGCAGCCGCTTCCAGAGGGGCTTACCAGTTGTCCAAGCAGTTCGCCGGACAGCTCGCCGCAAGATCGGCTAACGAGGTGCAGTTGGCCGCTCAGTTGCTTATGCTCGGGCTGTCCGAGCAGGTCAAGCTGCCGCTAGGCGGCCCGGGCTCCGGCGGCCGCTGGTTGACGGTGCTGAGCGCAGAGGCATCGATGCGTTCGGGGGATCTGTCTACGGCTTCGTTGACCGTAACATTGACCGGGGCTGCGCAGGGTGCGGGGCCTTTGATAGACAGAGCGGCCGGGAATCATCACATGCATAGGAAGGAGACATTCATTTGGCAACACCACCCCTCCAATCACCAATGAAAGGAGCAAAAAGTATGAACCAAATCATGTTCAGTTCAATCCTAGCTGTGCTCGGCGCCTGTGTGTCCTATGGCTTCGGCGGATGGAGCGAGCTGCTCTCCCTCTTTCTGATGGCGATCGCTGTCGATTACATCACGGGCATTGCCGCTTCGATGAAGGAGCAGCACGGTCTCCGCAGCCAAGCGGGCTTCTGGGGCCTGACGCGCAAAGGCTTGATGCTGCTCGTTATTATGCTGGCGCACCGGATGGATCTTTTGCTTAATACGGATCTAGTCATGACCGGAGCCATCTACTTTTATTTGGCTAATGAGTTCATTTCCATCACGGAAAACTTCGGACGGTTAGGGCTGCCGATGCCGGCGTTTTTGAAGCAGGTGATTCAGGTGCTGCGCAGCAAGGGTGAAGGGTTGTGAGCGATTGGGGCGGCCGCACAGGGTGATATGCGGGAATTTATCATACTGGTTAGTACGGACGGGGCAAGTCTTGATATATCCGTTTTGATGAGGGTACGGTGTCCTTCATACCTAACGGACAGGGAAGCCCTTATTTGACGAATTTGAGCAAATTCTGATTCTAACGGACACCAGCGCCGCTATTTCGCCGATTCCAGCACATTTATGCCTTGAATCGGCAAATAAGGGCTCCTGTGTCCGTTCGATTTCAAAAGGGGCGATTTTGCCCCAAATAACATCCGTGGTGTCCGTTAGATTGATCGGCGTCAACGAGACGCCTGGAAATGCCCCATCCCAGTAGGCGTCGCATCTGAATGTTCAAAAAACCCACACCATTCATTTGAATAGTGTGGGTTTTGCACTACAAAGCATGCTCAATATGCGCCTGAATATAATTCTCCAGCTTGATCCGCACATAAGGCGGCAGACCTGAAAGCATACAGCCGTAGCGGAACTTGTCGCCATCCGTCTCAATCCGGATCACCCGGCCGGTGATCGGCGGGAGCTCCGCTTCCTGCGGGAAGTGGATGACGATGAACATGTCCGGCGCCAGCGGCGCAGCGGTCGTAATCTGCAGGCCGCTCTCCGACAGGTCGAAGAGGGTGCCGTCGATGTTCTGGCCGGAGAAGGAGCCCTCCTGCTCCCATTGATAGATGGACAGCTTCAAGTTGATGTCCAGCTTCACGCGCGTATTCCGGCGGCGTTCGCGGCCGGACAATGGGGACGGCGGAGCCGGTGTTTCTTCGGCCTCGACATCGGGCTCGCCAGGCTTGGCGACCTGCCGGCCGATCCACTCTTCATAGACCTGGATGAGGGAGCTCATATCCTCGTCGCCCAAGCCTTTGCTTAGGCCCATCTGGAATAAGCTTGCCGTCGTTTGCAGCATCGGTGCCGGCAGTTGGAACGCTCCGGTGAGTCCCTGCGCGATTAAGAGATCCTTGAGCATGAGCTTCAGGGAGAACTGATTGCTGAAATCGCGGTTCAGAATTTTATCGCCTTTGAGATCGACCATGCGGCTGTTCGCGCCGCCGGATCGGACGATCTCCAGGAATTGATCAAGGTTAAGCCCTGCTTTCGTTGCGATCGATAAGCCTTCGGCAAGTCCGGCGAGATTAATGCCCACCATCGTGTTGTGGGCCAGCTTCGCGTAAGAACCGGAGCCGGAGGGTCCGAGATAAAGCGCTTTGCGGCCCAGCGCAAGGAAGAGATGGTTATGTTCTTCGAACACTTCCCGGCTGCCGCCGACCATGAATGTAAGCGTGCCTTCTTCGGCATGAGGCTTACTGCCTGTAACCGGTGCATCGAGGAAGTCGACGAAGTGCGCCGCGAGCTCCTCGGCCAGCTTTTGGCTGGTTTGCGGGGAAACGGTGCTGCAATCGATAATCGTCAGAGCCGGATGAATGCCGCTCAGAATGCCCTGCTCGTTGTAAAAGGCATCCAACAATGCAGTGTCATTACTAAGCATGGTGAAAAGTACATCCGACTGACGGGCAGCCTCCGCAGGGGTGGAAGCGACTTCCGCTCCGAGCCGGGCCAGCTCGTCCGTTTTGGCGGCAGTCCGATTATATACAGTTACCATAAAACCTTTGTGAATAAGGTTAGCAGCCATGGGTTTACCCATCGTGCCAAGTCCGATAAAGCCGATACGTTTCATGATCATTCACCTCTGGAATCATTTTATCATGGGAAATCTAACCTGTGAATGCCTTCTTTACTTGCTTTTGTAGGAGCAAATAAGTATGCTAGGAAAAGGAAAAATATAGAGATGGAGGCGAGCATATTGAGCTCTAAGCTACAATTTGACTACAGCAAGGCGTTATCCTTTTTATCCCAACATGAGGTTGACTATTTGTCGGCTCAGGTAGAGTTGGCGCATAATCAACTCCATAACAAGACAGGTGCAGGTTCTGATTATTTAGGATGGGTAGACCTTCCTGAGAAGTACGACCGCGAGGAATTCGCACGCATTCAAGCGGCAGCGAAGCAGATTCAATCCGACTCCGAGGCGCTTGTCGTGATCGGAATTGGCGGTTCCTACCTGGGGGCGCGTGCTGCGCTGGAGATGCTGTCTCATTCTTTCTATAACGTTCTGCCAAAAGATAAAAGAAAAACACCTGAGATTTATTTCGTAGGAAATAATATCTCTTCTACATATGTAACTCACCTGATCCAAGCGCTGGAAGGCAAAGACTTCTCCGTCAACGTCATTTCCAAATCGGGCACGACGACCGAGCCTGCGATTGCTTTCCGTATTTTCCGTGAATTGCTCGAGAAGAAATACGGCAAAGAAGCCGCTCGCAAACGTATTTACGCAACAACGGACCAAGCAAGAGGCGCTCTGAAAACATTGGCGACGGCGGAAGGCTACGAGTCCTTCGTCATTCCGGACGATGTCGGCGGACGTTACTCCGTGCTGACGGCTGTCGGTTTGCTGCCGATTGCGACAGCAGGCATCAACATCGAGGCGATGATGAAAGGCGCAGCGGACGCACGACGCGAGTACTCGAATCCGAAGCTTAGCGAGAACCAGGCGTATCAATACGCAGCAGTACGCAACGCGCTATACCGCAAAGGCAAAACGATCGAAATTCTCGTTAACTACGAGCCGTCCCTGCATTTCGTTTCCGAATGGTGGAAGCAATTGTTCGGCGAAAGCGAAGGCAAAGATTACAAAGGCATCTACCCGGCTTCCGTCGATTTCTCGACCGACCTTCACTCCATGGGCCAATTCGTTCAAGACGGCAACCGCATTCTGTTTGAAACGGTCATCCAAGTGGATCAAGTGCAGGATCATATTACGATCGGCACGGATGCGGACGATTTGGACGGGCTGAATTTCCTAAGCGGGAAAACGATGGACTTCGTGAACAAAAAAGCATTCGAAGGCACTATGCTGGCGCACACGGACGGCAACGTTCCGAACTTGATCGTGACGCTGCCGGATATGACGCCTTATACATTCGGATACATGGTTTACTTCTTCGAGAAAGCATGCGGCATCAGCGGCTACCTGATGGGCGTGAATCCTTTTGACCAACCGGGCGTTGAAGCTTACAAGAAGAACATGTTCGCGCTCCTGGGCAAACCGGGCTACGAGAAAGAGAAAGCGGAGCTGGAAGCGCGCCTGCAGAAGTAAAACGAACAGCAATGACAGACAAACGATCGATCCTTACGGATGGGTCGTTTTTTCTAATTTATAAATTTCCATTATTTATGTGGTAAATTTTCTTTCTATATTGTCGAGATCAATAGATGTGTGTAGAATGTAATGAAACAGTTGTTTCCTTCTACCAAGAAAGGTCGGCTATGCTAGCACATTTCAAAACAGTCCAATCGTACGGATCGTCCGAAATCATCATCAAGAAGTCGCGTTTCATCGGTCATGCCAAGCCCGTAGAGTCAGAAGAAGAGGCTATAGAGTTCATTGAAGCGATCAAGAAGGAGCACAGGGCGGCAACGCATAACTGCAGCGCCTATGTCATCGGGGAGAGAGACCAGATTCAGAAGCAGTCTGATGACGGGGAGCCGAGCGGCACGGCAGGCAAGCCGATTCTGGAAGTGATCAAGCATCAAGGGCTCAAGAATGTTGCGGTCGTCGTTACCCGCTATTTCGGCGGTATCATGCTCGGCGCGGGCGGACTCATTCGTGCTTATACGGATGGAGCCGTGGCGGGCATTGAAGCTGCACAACCGATTTACCAAGTGAATCATCAGCAAGTAATGATCGAAGTGGATTACACGTGGTATGGCAAAATCGAGAACGAGCTCAGGAACCAAGGCATGCTTCTGGGAAATATCGATTTTACCGACAAGGTCACGGTCACCTGCTACCCATTGGCTGCGGCGGCGGATGCTTTTATTCACTGGGCAACAGATTTTACGCAAGGTCAAGGCTTGATTATCACTGGAGAGAACGAATACATCGTTCACAAGAACCTGCCGGAATAGGCAGGTTCGAGACTAGAGAAAAATTACATAGGCTAAGGATGCGGAGGGATAGGAATGGCTAGAAAAGCAGTCGCGCAAGAGCTTAGCAGAGAACGAATACTTTCCGAGGCGCGGGAATTATTCGCTACTTTTGGCTATCGTGCTTTAACGATGCGCAGCATCGCAAAAGCAATGGGGTACAGTCATGGGGCGTTATATTATCATTTTAGCGAAAAAGCGGAGTTGTTTTACGCGTTAATTAAAGATGATTTCTCGATGCTGATGCAGCGTCAACGGGAAATGATCGTTCGCGAGCATGGGTTTAGCGTGAATCTGCTTCAGAAGTTAATGATGGAGTTCATCTGGTTCGGCCTTACCAATCCGAATCACTATGAAATGATGTTCATGCTGAATGAACCTGAACTGCAGCAATATTCCCGAACCGAGCAAGCGCAATGCCTGGAAATGTTCGCCATCGTCATTCGTCAGGTCGTTGCGGACCAGCCAGGTTACGACAGCCGGAAGTTTACACTTCCTTGGAATTTGTTTATGTCATTACACGGCCTTATTTCCTATTGCATTCAATTTAAAATTTCCTACGAAGAAGCCCGGAAGCTCGCCGAGGAGCATGTTCGTCTGATCTGCGTCAGTCTGGATTTGGATTCCTATGAGCAGCAGCGCCCGCTTGTCAAAATGGTGGGGCCGAATCTGCCGATTTCGAACGTCATATAAAGAAGGTGTGGAAGAGAGATGAGAGTCTTTCTTCTTTTTTTATCCCCATTTTATTTTACATTAGCTCCCGCGTGCATTAATATAGGGAAAAGAGAAGCAGGGAAGGATGAAGCGATTACGATGGATTTGAACAACTGGTCGGAAGCGAACGTGGAATTTATGTTTGAGGAGATTAAGAAGAAGCTGCGCATGGCGACGGGAGGCTCAATTAAGGCGTCGAATGTGAGTGCGGAAGCGTACGAGGATTTGAAAGATTTGTATGACATGGTCGCTAGCAAAGATAGATTCAGTATTAGCGAAATTGATGCCATTACGACTGAGCTTGGGAACATTCGTAAGGGATAATTCGCAGCAATAGTGCCGCTTTTTCAGGCTGACGCCTGGAATAGCGGCATTTTTATGTGGACAAACGACTATTTTTGGGAGGAGGATGGACAGTTATCCAAGCGATGTGACCTACACAGGAGTACACTGTAGAGCAATGTATCTCTGGTGGCTAAGGAGGTGGACGCTCGTGTCCCCAGTTCGTAAAGAGGATGTTCGTAAATTGGTCGGTAAGCAAATCGTGGCTCTGAAAAAAGACGGAACCCAAGTATCCGGCAAATTGGTGAGAATTAGCGGTAACACGTTGATTGTTGCTCCACAAAAAGGGAAAAAGGTTCAAGTCAAAGCGATCATTCCATTGGTGTTGTTTGATCTCTTGGCAATTGGCACTGCACCTTATGCGTACGGTGGTTTTGGTGGCTATGGGCCTGGCTTTGGGCCTGGGTTTGGGCCTGGCTTTGGCTTTGGCGGCTTCGGCGGCGGCTTTGGCGGTCCAGGATTCTGGTTCTAAAGCAAAACAAGAGGTTGTATCGAAAGAGGACTTTCGGTACAGCCTCTTTTTACATATCAGAGGGACGTCTCCGATAAACCATTCGTACACCAAACCGGCTGCTGTTGAATAGGCTAGGGTACAGGAATCATCCCATTACTTTGTCGACCAACGATGGAAGTGAGCTGTGTGCCGAGCTTCATTGTCTTCAAGCCGGCCGCTACGAATTAAGCCTGATAGAAGGATAGGTGACTTGTATGTGCATGCAGAAGCCCCCGGTACCGCTGGATGAAGTGCCGCTCATTCAATTCGATGCGATACATGTGAATGCGATATCCGACGCATCGGGTATTTTCATTGGCACCAATACGCAAGTCAACTGGTCGTCGAGCGCGAAGGTGAACATGGGCCTTGGTGAAGTAAGCGGTGAGAACAACTACGTGGTCAACAATTTCAATACGATTTATGATAATGATATTATAGACGCGCCTTATACCAAAGGTGATTTCGTGATTGGCCGTCTCTAGCTTATAGAGTCTGCGTGCAGCGGCAGCTCACTCTGCCGTTTGCGGCGCTTCCCCGGCTTCTTCGGACTTGACGGGAGTTTGTACGGGCGAATAGGCGGAAGCCTGCATGGTAATCATCTCCTGCAGCCATTCGGGCGTTTCGCCATCGCCGACATTGAGCATATCCAGGAAGTCGGAATCGTTCAGCATGGAGCGGGTGCCGACCAGTTGATTGTGATCGCCTTCCACAGCGCCGAAGCCTTGTACAGTCTTCTGATTGCTTTGGAAATCGGTGGGCCAGTTATTGCCCATGTTGATACAAGATGCACTTTCAACCGATCCGATGCGGATCGAGCCGATGATGAAAGTCGGCGACATGAACGATGGCACCTGCGAATCCCTCATTTCGTTTTGGATTGTGGCGTAAACCGGTAGCCCGTCGCGGTTCGTTCCGCAGGAGGCCCGGGCTCGGTGTCAGGCCTCGATTCGGGCTGGCGTCCGGGCGCGTACTCACGACTAGGTCCGGGCTGGATCCCCAAATCTGTCTCCTGTTCAGCTTCGTGCCGGAGCCCTGGTTCCGTCTCCCGCTGAGCCTTCCGCTCATGCTCCGCGGTGGAGGGCGCGCCGTCTGCCGCTGTACGCGGCTCACGCCGCAGTCCCTCACGGCCGGGGACGGATTTCTCAGCCGGCTTCGTTCCGAAATTGTTCCCCAAATTCAGAGAGCCGCTTAACTCCTTGATATCCAAGGCGTCCAATCGAAACGTCAAGTTATCTAGGACAGGCTGATGAATATGTACGTTATCAATATGAATCTGCGGATGTTTGGCGCTAAGCTGCGACAGCTCCTCCTCCAGCTTCTTCAGACGCCTCTCCAGCTGCTGAATGGTCTGGGAAGAGGGAGTTTCCGAGCGAACAGAGGCTGCCTTGGGCGCGGGAGGAGGTACCGCAGCAGCGCGAGCGGGAGCAGGAGCAGCAGCGGCAGGAGCAGGCGGTTTGGCAGGAGCATTGGCAGGCGGCGATTTTTTCTTACGAAACCACATACGGTTTCTCAGCTCTTCCTGGTCCAGGCCTGATAATCCACTTTATCGCCATCGCGGACAGCATGTTTACCGCCAATCACAACATTGCGCTCACCGCCGATGCTCCCAAGTCCCCCGTTGATCTTCGCAGAATGACGCCTTCCGACGATCCGGTTCGTTCCTTTGTTCACACTGGATGTATCTGCAAGATTGTCAATATGAATGGATTGAAAATGAATGCGCACCACAGGTATCCCCTCCATCTTCGCATCTGCGGACAACGTCTCCCCACAAACTCTTCTCCCCATTATATGGGGACAAAGAGCGAATCATTTCATTTTTTAAAAAACAAATAACGCTCAACCTGCCTGCTTAGCGGCTGAACGTTAGGTGAACTGAATAGGAACAACCTTCTCGCCGCCTTCCGGAGCGAGTGGGATTCGAATGATCAACAGCCCATTGTGGTACTGGGCCCGCATCTTGTCGGTCAAAGCCCTGCCCGGCAGGCGAAGCACACGCTCGAAAGCGCCGAAGAAGCGCTCGGACAGCCTCATCTGTTCATCGGTCACTTGATAAGGCCGGGCCAGCATGCCGCGGATTAACAGGGATTGATCCCGGAAGGAGAGCTGGATCTGCTCAGGGGCGGACAAGCCGGGAACCTCAGCGACAACGACAAGCTCCTGCGGTGTCTCGTACATATCGATTCTTGGTCCCGTGAGCGGGATGATGCTGGCAATGTCCTGCCAAAATTCAGGACCCAGCACATCGCCGGCTGTAGCCGACAGCCCTTTCCAATCGGGCTTTGGCGGACGGTTACCTGGTGGATTCACGGCCATCATCACCTGACTTTGACATAGGAAATAGCGCTGCAAGCAGCATGCTATTAGTCTATGTGCAATCGCCGCGGATTATGGCTACCGCCGGTTCTCATTGCTGCGGAGGACGCTGGTCCGCCAGCTGCTGCTGCGCCATGCGGATGAGTTCCCGCACCATGGCACCGCCGATCGGACCGCCGATCTTGCCGGCATCTTCGGAGCTTAGCTGGCCGTTGTAGCCCTGCTGAAGGGGGACGCCAAGCGTTCGGGCAACTTCATATTTGACCAAATCCGGCCGCTGCGGGTTGACATTATAGCCTTGATCCCGCATCACTTGGGCTTTGAGCACTCCCAAGCCATGTTCGGATCCGGGCACGATGGCCCGGTTACTTCTTCTGCGCGCCATTAGGCATCACCTCTCGGTGATTAGGATGCCCTGCTGCCGGCTTGTACATGAGTGCGGAATGTAAAATATTTGTGTCCCAAATAATTGCCAATCGTGTAGACACCGTTACCGACAAGAATAGCTCCATTATGGAGCCAGCCGGCAGGTATACCCGGCCAGATGGCGGCAGCAGCTTCCGCGAGCAGCAGACTTCCGCCATAGGACAGGCCGTAACAGCTCATAATCACAACGGCGAACTTCCACCAGGAACTGCCAACCGTTGCACGGGAGCGAAACGTAAAGGTACGATTGAGGAAATAGCTGACGATGGCGCCGATGGTGTTGCCGATGAAAGTCGACGCCCAATAGTTCAAATGCAGCAAATTAAATAAAGCGAAACTGGACGACAGACCGACCAGCGTATTGAACAGCCCGACGAGCAGGAAGCGCGCGAAGCTGCCGGACAGGATGACTCGTAAAGACTTCATCTTCATAAGCGGCGAACAGAAACGGCGGCGGGGGCCTGCACGGACGGAGCTTGGCTTCCAGCCTGCTCCTGAGCGCTGCCGTTCAGCGCTTTCTCCACGACGAATAGCGGCCGCTGCTTCACCTCTTTGTAAATTTTGCCTATGTATTCGCCGATTAATCCGAGCGCTAACAGCTGTACGCCCCCGATGAACCAAACGGATAAAATAAGCGAAGTCCATCCGGTCACGGTAGCGCCGAGCAGCTTGCCGACGATCGCATAGATGCCGGCCAGAACGCTGAGCAGAAACAAGAGGAAGCCCATTAACGTTACGAACCGGATCGGGGTTACGCTGAAAGACGTAATGCCGTCGAATGCAAAAGCGAGCATTTTGCGCAGCGGATACTTGGATTCTCCGGCGAACCGTTCCTTACGGTCGTAATACACTTGCGTCGACGGGAATCCGACCAGGGGCACCATCCCGCGAAGGAAGAGGTTGACCTCCTTGAACTTCTCCAAATTATCGAGCGTGCGCTTGCTCATTAAGCGGAAATCCGCGTGATTATAATGAATTTTGACCCCCAGTGAGGTCATGAAGCGATAGAAGCCTTGAGCGGTAGCCCGCTTGAACCAAGTATCGGCCGACCGGTCCTGCCGGATGCCGTATACGATATCGTAGCCTTCACGGTACTTGACGATAAATTCCCGAATGGCATCGGTGTCATCCTGCAGATCGGCATCTATAGAAACGACACAATCGGAATAAGCCTTGGCATGGAGAAGTCCGGCGAGCAGGGCGCTTTGATGTCCGGCGTTTCGAGCCAGCTTCAGCCCGGTAACGAAGGAATTGGCGGCATGGAACCGCTCGATGAGCGACCATGTGGCATCTTTGCTGCCGTCGTCAACGAACAACATCGTGCTTGTGCTTGCAACCAGCTGGTCGGCGATCAAGGCGTCCAGGACACCGCTAAGCCGAAATACCGTTTCCGGGAGGACTTCTTCTTCGTTATAACAAGGGACCACAATGGTCAAAATGGGAGTAGCCACAATTCCTCGTCTCCATCCTAGGGTAGGTAATGATTACATAATTGGCTATAGGCTTTCATTATATCGTAAAAGTTAACCAAAAAGTAAGCGACCGGAACGAATTTCGTCGTTCGGGCCGCTTGATGAGTCATTACCAGCCAAATCCGAAGGTACTGAGAACGATAACCAAGAGAATGTATAAAACAAGGACAACAGCTACAGCATTTCCGTATCCATAACTCATGTCTATCCCTCCCTTCTCAAAATTACTATATGTCATTCATCTAGAGGGCGTATGGATGAATGTCCCGATTACACACAAATTCCCCCCTCGTTCTCCCCGGATAGCTGATTTTCATCAAGATAGAGCTTCCCATTTGGCCCACATCTCGGGCGGGTTCAGTTCATAGATTTCGTTCTCCCGGAACATAAATTGATGCATGATAAATTCCCGGCGAATCGTGGCAAAATCGGGATGGTAGCTCTTAATCCACTCATTGAGCTCTTTCTCGGTATAGGTGCGCCCCTTATCAAGCTGACCAACGAGATGGGTGAGGACGATCAGTTTCTTCTTAAGCTGGGCGGGCATCGATTTCAGCTTGCCGTCCGGCGTGAAGAAATTGCGAATAACGGATTTCGCGAGAAGAAGATTCATGTCTGCATCCTGCATGGCGGTTGTGTCTCCTTTCCGGTTTCTGAAAATAAGCTCGGCTGTCGCGGTGGCGTTGCTGCGAATAAAATATTCGTTCAAAGTGAAATAAATCGTATTCTTGTCCCTGCGTTCATGAATAAGACTCGCTTCGCGGAGCTTGGCGGCATGATGGGTGATCGTTGCAGGCGTGAGCCCCAATTTCTCGGCCAGCACTCCGCCGCTCAGCTCGCCTTCCCCCAGCAATATGAGCATCCGGACCCGTGTCGCATCGGAGAGCGCCTTATGGTAGGCGATGATTTTGTCCAACTGCATGCGGAGGCCTCCTTGTCTTTATTGGATTAGATATACATCTAATTAGATAATATTCTAATTAGATGTGTGTGTCAACGGGCTTATGCGGAGCGGGCGCCCAAAAGTTTCTTATTTGTTGATGGTCATGTACAATAATAACTAATGTGTTTATTCTCGTTATGAACAATGAAGGAGATTGGCCTTATCATGCGTGTACTTATAATGACCGCAGTTGCGCCCGAGAGGGATGCCGTGCAGCGGGGGCTTGGCCACGACAGCAGGTTCGAGTTCGCCCTGGCCGGCGTCGGGCTCGCTGCAGCCGCTGCTAACGGCGCGATGTCGCTTGCCGCTGCGGATTATGATTTGGTGGTCGTTGCCGGCATTGCCGGCGGATTTCCCGGCGAAGCGGAGATCGGCTCGCTGGTGGTAGCTAGCGAGATCGTCGCCGCCGATCTTGGCGTGGAGCTGCTGGACGGCTTCAGCTCCTTGGACGAGCTCGGCTTCGGCTCGACGCGGATCGGCGTCGATGCCGGCGCAGCCGAGCGGCTTACGGCGGCGCTGACCGCCGCCGGCCTCACCGCGCGCCTCGCGCCGGTGCTCACGGTAGCGACGGCCACGGGGACGGCCGCTACCGCCGCCGCGCTAGCCGCGCGCGTGCCCGGGGCTGCCGCCGAAGCTATGGAAGGCTTCGGCGTTGCCACCGCCGCTGCACTGCGCGGCGTGCCTGTGCTGGAGCTCCGCGCAATCTCGAACGCGGTAGGTCCGCGCGACCGCGATGCCTGGCGCATCGGCGATGCATTGAAAGCTTTAGAAGCAGCAAGTTCAGTCCTAGCGGAGGTGCTTTAAGATGAAAATTGCGTATTCACCCTGTCCGAACGATACATTCGTATTCCACGCCTGGGCGCACGGTCTGATTCCCGGCGCTCCGGAATTGGATGTCCTCTATGCCGACATCGATATCACGAACAAGCTGGCCGCCGAGGGCTCCGGTCCCGACGTGCTGAAAATCTCCTACGCCGCCCTGCCTTGGGTGCTGCAGGAGTATGCCCTGCTGCCGTGCGGCGGCGCTCTGGGCCGCGGCTGCGGTCCGCTCGTGCTGACCAGGTCCGGCGGAGCTTCGCCGGATCCGGCCCAGCTGAGCGGCCGCCGGGTCGCCGTGCCGAGCGAGCGCTCTACCGCGTATTTGCTGTTCCGCCTCTGGGCGGCACAGCATGTGCCCGGCGGCGTGGGGGAAATCGTGGTCATGCCGTTCCACGAGATCATGCCCGCCGTGCGGGACGGCCTCATCGATGCCGGCCTTGTGATCCATGAAGCGCGCTTTACGTACCCGTCGTACGGGCTGGCGCTTCTCAAAGATCTTGGCAGCTGGTGGGAAGAGGACACCCAACTGCCGATTCCGCTCGGCGCCATTGTGGCGCGGCGCTCGATGGATCTTGAGGCGCTTGCGGGCTGGACCCGCGCCTCGGTCAAGTACGCGTGGGCGCATCCGGAAGCTTCGCGCGACTACGTCATGCAGCACGCGCAGGAGATGGACCCGCAGGTGGCGCAGGCGCATATCGACCTGTACGTGAACGAGTTCACCGCCGATCTCGGCGATGACGGCTATGGCGCCGTCCTGACCTTGCTCCAGCGGGCCGCAGAAGCAGGCATCGTGCCGCAGATGGATTATGCGGCACTGTTGAAATAGCGGCAGCTCCGTGACGGGAACTGCTTTCCCCTTGGCCGGACGGTTCCGGGCAGGTGGAACGTAGTTCTGTCCGTCTGGCGTCGCCATTGCCGCTAATTAACGCAAGGATTCTCGTCAATAAAGGGGACCGACCTTCCGTATGGAAGGCCGGTCCCCTTTTATTCATGCTTGGTGCAAGCCCCGATTCACGTTCCTGTACTCAGTCGAATCATTAACACTCCGTCTTGACGCTGCCTGCGCCATCTCCTATGCCCTTCATTGTTATCGATAGTAGTGGCGGATAACCCGAATCCAAAATGTATCCTATTTTTCATATAGATTTATCCGATTTTACTCAATCAACGAAAAATGTAGATGATTTTTCATATAGAATCAGGCGTGGGAGGCCGCTCAGACCAAATTCGCGGTCGATCATGCAGTTTGGCGTGAGTTGGCGAGTTGGCGTGGGAGACAAGAGCCGCCCTGGCACCCGCTAACCTCCGCTTCGACACATCTGCTATCTCCTTCGTCCGGCAGAGGGTTCCCGATGAAGGAAGCTTGGCGTTTACGAATCCTTGACATGGCTTGGAGTTCGATATCCGTAGCTTGAAATACGCTATTCAGCAAAGGGATTGTGGAGAACGGCCGGTTCATGTGGACGGAGAACACGAGCAGGGGAGGGGTGCCTGTTCTTGTCCGGGCGCGGGCCTAGCCTGGCCCCGGACCTCTCTAACGGACACAGCGGCCCTTATTCACCGAAAAAAGGCCGCTACAAAAATGTAACGGACACCAGAGCCGCTATTTTGCCTATTTCAGGTACGTTTCGCCCGAAAATTGGAAAATAAGGTCACTGGTGTCCGTTAGCGAAGAAGCTCGGCGTATGTTATGCGAATAGCGGCGCCTGTGTCCGTTAGACTATGGCGGGGATCGCCGATCCTCAGCCGATCACGTTCTGTGGCTGCCCGTCGATGTAGGCGCGCACATTCGCCACCGCCGTCGCCATCAGCCGGGCGCGAGCCTCCTTGGTGGCCCATGCGATATGCGGCGTGATGAGCACATTGCGCGCATGCAGCAGCGGATTGTCCGGCGTTGGCGGCTCTACCGTCAACACGTCCAGCCCGGCACCCGCCAGCCGCCCGTCATTCAGCGCCTGCGCGACATCGGCCTCGTTCAGCAAGCCGCCCCGGGCCGTATTCAGCAGCAGGGCTGTCGGCTTCATCAGCGCCAGCCGCTCGGCGTTAATGAGCTGCTGCGTCTCCTCTGTCAGCGGACAGTGGAGGGAAACGACATCGGCCTGCCGCAGCAGCTCTTCGAGCCCTGTCCAGGCAATGCCCTCCACCGGTTCCGGCGTCCGCCGTCCGCTGCCGGTGGCGATGACGTTCATGCCCATCGCCCGGGCGATGAGCGCGGTTTGCTTGCCGATCTGTCCCAGGCCGACAAGTCCCATCGTTTTGCCGCTAAGCTCGGTAAGCGGAGCAACCGTATAGCAGAAATCGACGGAGCGTTCCCACGCCCCGCTTACGACGCTGTCGCTATGCCGCTGCACCCGGTGGGCAAAT
Source organism: Bacillus sp. 3255 (assembly GCF_031456485.1). Lineage (NCBI taxonomy): Bacteria > Bacillati > Bacillota > Bacilli > Caryophanales > Bacillaceae > Bacillus > Bacillus sp. 3255. Next base: position 416,004 of record NZ_JAVDUS010000001.1, on the reverse strand, counting down.
TCCAGCAGCAGCGCAAAAACGAGCTGCGCCACGGAATGCGTGCTGTAAGCAGGCACATTCGTTACGAGGACATTGTGCTCCTTGGCAGCCGCAAGGTTGATGATATTGTAGCCGGTCGCCAGAACGCCGATATAGCGCAGCTTGGGCAGCTGCCGGATGGTTGCGGCAGAGAGCGGCGTCTTGTTCGTTAACACGATGTCGGCATCGGCCGCCCGATCGGTGATTTGGGCTTCGGCAGTCCGGTCATAGACCACGATGTCTCCCAGTTGATGCAAGCCATCCCAATCCAGGTCGCCGGGATTCAACGTATAGCCGTCAAGCACAACAATTCGCATGGTGCAATGACCTCCTAGTCCCTTATTTTTAAAAATTGCTTAATTTCCTTATGCAACAGCCAGTCCTCTTGTAACTATCCTCAGCTTCACAGCCTACCGGCTTCACTTCTTGGAAGGCGCATCGCGAAATGGCTGCAGGAACACCTTCGGAATGTTCGTCTCGAAACGCAAAGTTTCGCCGGTGGTCGGATGCACGAAGGCCAGTACGCGCGCGTGAAGTCCGAGGCGGCCGATTTCCTTCGATTTGGAGCCGTATTTCTTATCCCCGACGACGGGGTGGCCGATGTCCTGCATATGAACGCGGATTTGATTCTTGCGCCCGGTTTCCAGATTGACCTCCAGCAGCGAGTAATTCCGGTTCGCCTGTAACGTTTTGTAATGCGTTACGGCATGCTGGCCGTCATTCGGATACGGCGTGGAATACATTTTGAGCGACTTCGCATGTTCCTTGAGCCAAGAGGAGATCGTCCCCTCCGGCTTCTTCACCATGCCTTCCACGAGAGCGACGTAGGTTCGCTCTTTGACACTGTCCTGCCAGGTGTTCTGCAGATGCTGCTGAACCCGTTCGCTCTTCGCGAACATCATGACGCCCGAGGTGTCGCGGTCGAGCCGGTGCACGACGAAGATTCGGGCCTTCGGATCATGATTGCGCACATGCGCCGTAAGCTGGCGGTAAGCGGTTATTTGTTGTTCTTCCGGATTGGTGGCGATCGAAAGCAGGCCTGAATCCTTCTGAATCACGATAAGATCCGCATCTTCATGCAGGATGGACATACCCGCCAGAGGTATTTGTTCGACGATCTTCTCTTTGTTAATGGTCACTATCTGCTCGGGCTGCAGCGGGTGATTGTAAGCGGTGACGACCCTGCCGTTCACGGAGACTTGTCCGCGGGCGAGGATGGCTTTGACCGAGTTCCGGCCGACGCCGGACAGCTTTTCCAATAAGAAGGGCAGGAGCTCCCCCGGTTCTTTGACCGTATACTGACGTGTATTGGCTTCTTGTCCGTCTTTGGCAGAGACGGGTTTATGGGATTGTACCTTGCTGATTTTAAGTTTCGGATGGTGATTCTGGCTCTTGCCAGGGCGTTGATGCGGCTTGCCTGGATTTTTGGGCATTGTGATGACCTCCTGTTTCAACTATCGATAATAAGTCCCGGCCCGATGATGTTCCTTCCACTATATCACGTTCGCCCAAGCTTAGAAACGACGCTATCCCATTTCACTGTTCTCCGCAAGTGTAACTTTTGTGTAACCATGCAAAGAGTATAGTAATAGCATCTTATATGAATGAAAGGCGGGTACTTTTATCATAATGGGACGTTCTGATGATTTCTTATCCTTAAACTACGCGCGCAGGCTCTTCCTGCAAGGCATTCAATTGGTGCACAGACCGAAGACAACCTTCTTCATCCGGCAGCAAACGGGAGAAACGCCGCTTTATTTGGCAGATGCCATCTGCCCTGAAGCCGGGCGGGGGACGCTTGCCGTGACGAATCATTATATCGTATTCCTGGATGGAAATAAAAAAACAGTGAAGCTTTTTCCGCTGCTTAGTGTTGCCGCATGGGGCGTCGATACGGACGGGCAAGCGCCTTTCTTCTGGCTCGAAGGGATTTTCGAGCAGGGCAAGGGCAGCAGCAGCACGCATAAATGGTATACAGCCAGCCACAAGGATATGCTGGAGACGGTGACCGCGCATATGGAGCAGGGTGCGGTGGCGAAGAAAAGAGCGGCTCTTGCACGTAGCAGGGAGAAGCTTGATACCTATATGGCGGTTGTAAATACGATTTTGAACCAGCAGAGCGAGGTGATTTTGCTCGAGGGCAAGGCCGCGCTGGACGATCAAGCGGATACGCTGCTGCAGAATACCCAGGTCATGCTGGATGCGCTGTGGGAGTATTTCTTGACGCTAACGTTGGCGCAGCTGCTCGGCATTCAAGATGATGTCGTCGGGAAGCTGAAAGATCAGGTGATGTGCTACGCAGCGCTCAAGGGCAATCGGATCGCCAAAATCGTGCTCGAGGCAAGAGGGTATGCACTGCCTGCCGCAGATGTTTTCATTGATTCGGATGCTTTTATCGATGAGTATTACCAGGCGGTACTGCCGCCGTTTGAAATTTTGGAGAAGGTTCATGAGGACGTATTGGCTTTATCCGGGAAGCTTCTTCCCGAATTCGGCCGGCATGCCGATTCCCTGCGGTTTTTGGTGTCGGAAGCCGTTCAGTTAGGCTACAGGGTCACCATCGCCAACGCGATGGTTGTGGTCAAAATGTCCCGACGAATCGCGTAACTCTGGATGAGAAGAGAAAAATGAGCTAAAGTGTAATCTGCGGATTGCGCTTTTTTTCCATTTTGCCTGCGCATATTGTTTCTTGGCCGCGTTCCTTATATGATAGAACCTAACATAGCATGGAATGGTGGTGCACCGGTGGCTTTTGCACACGTCAATGGAGTCAGCCTATACTACGAACTTATACCTTCTACGAGCTGCTCCGAGGAAACAATCGTTCTCCTGCATGGAAACGGTTTTGACTCTTCACGATGGGGGCGCTTGGTGGACGGGCTGAAAGAGGATTATCGTCTTCTGCTTGTCGATTTGCGCGGATGCGGACAAAGTGAACCGACCTTGGACGAAGTTTCATGGGGTCTATTTGTCGATGATGTGTATGTCTTGACCCGGCAGCTGCAGATAGATAGCTTCCATCTGCTGGGTCACAGCTTTGGCGGATCTCTCGCCGTAGCTTTCGCCATTCGTTATCCGAATCTCGTACAATGCTTGATTCTGATCTCGATGAATATGCTTTTTCCCGAAAAGGACGGGAGTGTGGCCATCGATAGCTACTTGAATCTGATCGACTCGCATGGCCTTCCTTATACGCTTGAGAAATTTCTGGTGCCCGCCCTGACGGTCGCTCCCTTCGAGCATGAGGAAGCCCAGCGGCTTTACCATATGTATTTGGGCGTTTCCATAGCCAATTATACGAAGCTGTTTAAACTGCAAGTCCTCAGCCGGCAGCTCAGCGAGCTCCATGTGATCCAAAACCCGACCTTACTCCTTGCTGGGGAATTTGATACAGTTTATCCTTCTTCTTTCCAAAATATGACGGCTGAACGTATTCCCGGCGCGACGTTTTATATCGTTCCGCATGCGGCCAATGCCGTCTTTATCGACCAGCCCGGCGTAACGGTACAATGGATTAAGGGCTTTATCCGGCGTAAAATGGAAGGAGCTCCCGTGGTCAGAACGGCCAAAGATCTGGCAATTGCGGGATCGCTTCAGCAGATGCGGAATTCGTTCATCCAAACGTTTTTTGCGGATGAGCGTCAGGACGATCCCGTGCTCAAAGTGGAGCTGATGTACGGCTTCCGTGTGTTTGTGAACGGTCGGGAGCTGCTGGACGGCTGGAACAAACGGTATGCCACCAATATTATGGCCTACCTTGTGATGCATCCCTCTTCCATCAAGGAGGAACTGTGCGATGCGGTTTTCCCGAATGTTCCGCTGCCGGCAGCCATGAAAAACTTGAAAGTCTATATCAATTATTTGAAAAAGCTGCTTATGCAGGACGGGGTCTCCTTGTTGAAATCAGACCACAAACGTCTCTATTTCCAATGCAAGGTCGAATGCGATCTGGTTGATTTTCTTGAAGATTTGCAAACTGTGAGACTGATGGAGGATCGGGATGAGAAGAAATACGAACTCAGCCTCCGGCTCATCCGCTCGATGCGGCAGAAGCAAATCATGTCCGGCTTGTACGACCAATGGTTTATCGATATGAAGGCAAACGCCGAGTTCAGGCTTGGGATGCTCATGGCATGGATGTCCGAGCGGGAGGGACAGCGGGGCGACACCCGGAAGGCCGAAGAATTGCGCAAACTGGCGAATTACTATTTGAGTTCGGACGAGTGAGCGGCATGAAGTCGAGCAGAAGGGAGGCAGGGCATGCACGGAAGGACCGTACGGGATTGACGCCTACTTTCAAAGCTTTGAAATAAGCGCGGAGCAGCCCGCGTCCAGGATGCGAGGTACCGCTATCCAACAGATGAACAAACCGCCAGGAAACTTTCCTGGCGGTTTGTTCCGCTTCCAAGGCTCACCGGCCATGCTCATACGCGAGAGATTGTACTTCCTGCGACAAAATTCCCTTGCAGGCGGACGTGCTCATGCGGCAGATGCGGATTGGCGATCCGCCACAGCATCCGGTCTGCCGCACGGTAGCCCGATTCGCGGATGAGCAGCTGCGGGCGCGAGCAGAGGGGGAGTGTGTCCACTTGCTCGTTGAGCAAGGCGACGAACGAGCATGTCTGCGGGATCCCCACACCCATTGCGCGCAGGGTATGATAGACAGGCGCCGCTTCCTCGTCGATGCCGCAGATCACGGCCGTCGGTTTGCGCGCCCGATACAGCGCCTCGAAGTCCTTCAGCCACTTCTCGGTGCCGTCCCGCAGGATCGCATGCTCCTCGGGATGGACCGTTCGGCCGGCTTCGTTCATCGCTTCGCAGAAAGCTTGCCAGCGAAGGACGAAGCCCCGCTGATCCCGCGTATCGCCTACGTAGAGGATGTTCGTGTGCCCCATGCGGACAAGTCTTCTTACAGACTGGAACACAGCTTCGTACACGTCCCAGATGACGCTGTCGACCCGGGATTCCGGCGGCGGGAAATTGAGCAGAATCCGCGGCAGGGGCAGCTCCAGCAGCTGGCGCTCCAGCAGGTCGTGATTCATGCGGGGCGCGATGAACACGCCTTCCGCGTACAGCAGCTCCTGCTCCTCGGCCCAGGCTTCGAACTGCGAGGGCTTCAGATCCGGCGGGATGAGCAGCGGCTGCACGGTGTGGCCGAACTCCATGAACCGCTCGTGAAGGCCTTGCAGCAGCAGGCGGTTGAAGTTCAGGGACAGCTTGTTCTGAACGAGTACGAAACGCCGCTGAACGACCGGAAAGGGAGAGATATGGTCCAGCTGCAGCGTCTGCTTCTGGTCTTTGGTCATATAGCCGAGCTCACGGGCCAGCTTGAATACTTCGCTACGGGTCTGCTCGGACATGCCGGGCAGCCCGCGCAGCGCCTTGGATACCGTCTGAATCGTCAAACCGAGCCGATCCGCTAAATCATGCAGCGTTATTCGTTTGCGCATAAGGCTGGAAGTCTCCTTTTTAAGCGTTCTATTACCGATAATTTTAAACTAATTTTAAACTAAATTGAAAGTAAATTTTAAACTATACTTGAGGAAAGCGAGGATGAATGTACAGAAGAAGGAGCGAACTTAAATGAACAAAAGCATAGAAGCGGATATCGTAGTCGTAGGCGGAGGGCCTGCCGGCGTGAACGCAGCCATTGCCGCGGGGCGGAGCGGGGCGAAGACGGTTTTGATTGAGAAATACGGGTTCATCGGAGGCATGTCGACCGCAGCGCTCGTCTATCCTTGGATGACGTTCCATACGACGGAAGGCAAACAGGTGATCAAAGGGCTGGCCCAGGAAATCATCGACCGCCTCATGGCGATGAATGCTTCGCCCGGCCACTTGCGGGACACAGTCGGCTTCGTGCACACGATTACGCCGTATCATCCCGAAATTTACAAGGTGCTGGCCGTCGACATGCTCAAGGAAGCGGGCGTGAAGCTGCTGTTTCACAGCTTCGTTGATCAGGTGGAGACGGTGGATAACCGCATTCAATCGGTGCAGCTGACGTCCAAGTCCGGTAAAATCAACGTGCGCGGCCAAGTGTTCATCGATACGACGGGCGATGCCGACCTCGCGTACTTGTCCGGCGCTCCTTGCCTGCAAGGCCGGGACGGCGATAGGCTGACACAGCCGATGACGATGAAGTTCCGGATGCGGGGCGTTGATTTGGCGGCGGTCAAACAGTATATGATCGATCATCCGGACGAGTTCTATAAGAAAACGCCGTTCGCCGAGCTGGCGGAGCTGCCGTTGTCCGGTGTGCTCGGCTATTTCAAGCACTGGAAGGAAGCGAACCTGCCGATCAACCGCGATCAGGTGCTCTTCTTCACGGGGCCGGAAGCCGACGAAGTGCTGGTGAATACGACGCGCGTGCAGGGGCTTGACGGCACCAACGTGGAGGATTTGACCGAAGCGGAGGAGCTCGGGCGCAAACAGGTGCTGATGGTGGCGGCCTTCATGCGGGATCATCTGCCGGGCTTCGAGAAGGCTTCGATCTCTTCGGTCGGCGCCCAGATCGGCATCCGCGAGACGCGCCGCATTGACGGCCAGTATGCGCTGCAAGTGGACGATGTTGTGCAGGGACGCCATTTTGAAGACGTCATCGCGCGGAGCGGGTACCCAATCGATATTCACGATCCGTCCGGCAAAGGTGTGACAGCCGCTTGGGTCCAAGGCGATGGCGCGTATGATATCCCATATCGCTGCTTGCTCCCGCAAAAAATTGAGAACCTGCTCACCGCAGGCCGGTGCATATCGACGACCCATGAAGCGCTGGCGACTACGCGTCTAACGCCAAGCTGCATGGCGACCGGTCAAGCGGCCGGCTCGGCGGCGGGCCTCGCGGTCAAGCACGGCGTGCTGCCGGGGCAAATCGACGTTGCCGAGCTGCAGGCAGTGCTCGTGCAGGATGGAGCGCTGTTGTCCTAGGACGGCGCTCGGCGGACAGAGGCTGAAGCCGGCAAGCTTCAGCCTCTGTCCGAACCTTCGCCCGTATGCCGGGCCCTCCTATAGGGAATACTGGATCTTACTCCATATGTAAGAGAAGGTGGAATTCCTATGCTTTTATATCAATTGACCCAGTGGTTCGAGGAGCGCTCCTCGTTGCAGCAGGCGCTGCATAACGGTGAACCGGAAAGTCACGGCGAGCTGCAGCAGCGGATTCAGGAGGTCGAGCAGCAGCTTCACTCGCATGCCGAACGGTGGAAAAATGCGATCCAGGAAGCCTCCTACCTGCAGTTTCCGTATGAAAATCCGATGCTCGACGACGATATGGTGCTGTAGATATGCTGCAGCTGCATGCCCGCGCCTTTGTATTTCCTCGGTTTTCGTGTAGAATTAGATAGAACGATAAACGAGAACAGAACGAGGTCTTTTTACTATGAAAGTACTTGTCACTACACTGAATGCCAAATTCATTCATACTTCCTTGGCGCTGCGCTATCTGAAAGCGTTCTGCGAGAAGGATTTCGATGTGGAAATAACCGAGTATACGATCAAAGACCCAGTGATGAACGTCGTCTCCGACCTGTATCAGAAGGCGCCGGACGTGCTGGGTTTTTCCTGTTACATTTGGAACATTGAAGAAACCATTCACATCATTCGGATGATCAAAAAAATCAGGCCGGAAATGATCATCGTGCTGGGCGGTCCCGAGGTTTCCTACGATACGGATTACTGGATGAACCGGGTTCCGGAGGTCGATTTCATCGTCATGGGCGAAGGGGAGGAGACCTTCCACCAGCTGCTGACGGAGATCTCGACGACGCAGAAATATCACTTCGTGTACGGGCTCGCTTACCGCAAAGGTGACGAAGTCGTGCTGATGCCGGGCAGACCGAAGCTGAATCTGAACGACATCCCGTCCCCGCACCGGTTCCAGGAGGATTTGCCGAGCTTGCCGAACCGCGTCGTGTATTTCGAGACGAGCCGCGGCTGTCCGTTCTCGTGCCAATTCTGCCTATCCAGTATTGAGGTCGGCGTGCGGTACTTCGATATGGAGCGGACGAAGTCGGATCTCCTGTACTTGATTGATTCGGGCGCCAAGCTGATCAAATTCGTAGACCGGACGTTCAACATCAAGCGTGACTACGCGATGGAGATTTTTGAGTTTCTTATTGAAAATCATCGCGGCGTCGTCTTCCAGTTTGAGATTACGGCGGACATCATGCGGCCGGAAGTGCTGGATTACTTGGCGGAGAATGCCCCGCCGGGCACGTTCCGCTTCGAGATCGGCGTGCAGTCGACGAATGACACGACGAACGAGCTCGTGCAGCGCAGACAGAACTTCATGAAGCTGAGCCGGACCGTCTCGAAGGTGAAGAACAGCCTCAAGATCGATCAGCATCTCGATCTCATCGCAGGTCTGCCGGAGGAAGACTACAACTCCTTCCGCAAAACGTTCAACGATGTATTCGAATTGGGACCGGAAGAGCTCCAGCTCGGCTTCCTCAAAATGCTGCGCGGTACGGGCATGCGCAAGGATGCGGACAAATACGGCTACGTGTATATGGATCATGCCCCTTATGAAATTCTGGGGAATGACATTTTGCCGTTCACCGATTTAATTCGGATCAAGCGCGTGGAGGACGTGCTCGAGAAATACTGGAACGCACACCGGATGGACCATACGGTCAAATATTTGATTGCGAATGAATTTACGTCGGCCTTCGATTTTTTCCAGGAGTTCGGCGACTTCTGGGAAAGCCGCGGCTGGCAGAAGATCGGGCATCAGCTCGAGGATCTGTTCACCCGTCTGCGGGACTTCCTGCAGCATCGGGGAACGGCCAATATGCCGGTCATCGAGGGGCTTATGAAGCTGGACTATTTCCTGGGCCATAAATATAAGCCGCGCAAAATCTGGTGGGACTTCACGCTGGACAAGTCCGAGCAGATCGCCTACCTCAAGCTGCTGGCCGAGCAGCCTGAGCGCGTAAGCGGAGATTTCCATAAGCTCCGCATTCATGAGAAAGACATCCACAAGCATGTCATGATTGAGGTGCTGCCTTTCGGTTTGCAGACGTATCTGCAAACCGGTGAGCTCGACGAAGCCAGCCGGGAGCTGCTCGTCGTGTACTTCCCGCCGGATGCGCAGCAGCCGGCGAGCTACTATACGATGCCGCTGAACCAAGCGTTAGTGGTGTAGCATCAGGGGGTGTCCCCAGGTTGAATGACCTGGGGACACCTTTTTTTCATCCGCTAACCGGTTCCGCCCTACTTTGGGTCGGCAAATGTGGAAACAGGGTGCGCTATTTCCGGGAAAACAAGACATCAAGACTTGGAAGGGACTGGGAGCCTCTTTTTTGCCCATACAGCCCCATTGATTGAGTTTTCAACGAATATAGGGCACCAAATTTCCGTTTAAGGCCCATAAACAGCGGTTTATGAAAGAATAGCGCATCTCGTTTCTCTTCCCTGTGAGAAGCCGGCAGCCAAGCCGTGCAAGCGGCTCTGCATCCGTATAGAAGCGTCCCTGATCAGGGTAATCTAGGATAGTTGAGAGAGTGGAAATTGACATTACACCTGAACCTAACCTGGAAGGAGAATTACGCATGATCGGAACCCATAGCAGCAAGCTCGAGGAGCAAATTGAGAAGGTACTGGAGGCTAACTCCATCTGTTCGTTCGCAACTGTGGAGGGCAGCAAGCCGAAAGTTCGGTACATGGCGCTTTTTCACGAAGGATTAACGATATATCTGGCTACGAACCGCAAAACCGATAAAGTAGACGAGGTTAGGGACAATCCGAACGTTCATATTCTCGTAGGATTCGACGGGAAAGCGTCCTCCGATATTTTGCAAATTCAAGCGACGGCAGCGATCAGCAATGACAATGCGCTTCGCGAGAAGTTGTGGACGGATGACATGGCCAAGTGGTTCGACGGTCCTCACGACCCGAATTACGTCGTACTGGAGATTACTCCTTCGTATATGGAATACTCAAGCAAAGGATCCGAACCGCAAATCTGGAAAGGATGAAACGGGCATTTCCTGAAAAAACCATTGACCACAGGTAAGGGTTAGTGATAAGATTGAAAAAATTTACCTATGGATCGATGAGGAGGAAAACGTAAAGTGGCCACGTATTACATGGAACCATCCCGTACCTTCAGCGAGTTTCTGCTGATTCCCAACCTGACAACGAAGGAATGCACGCCGGCGAATGTGAAGCTCCGAACCCCGCTTGTGAAATTCAATAAAGGCGAGGAACCTGCAATCTCGCTGAACATCCCGTTTTCATCTGCAGTCATGCAAGCTGTATCCGATCATGGAATGGCGATCGCTTTGGCGCGTTGTGGCGGGATTTCATTTATTTATGGCTCGCAGTCGATTGAGTCGGAAGCACAGATGGTGCGGAAGGTTAAGGGGTATAAGGCCGGCTTCGTCGTCAGCCGTTCCAACTTGACACCGAATCATACGTTAAGCGATGTGCTGGCACTGAAAGAAGAAACGGGCCACTCCACTGTCGCCATTACGGACGACGGGACGGCGAACGGCGTGCTTCTTGGTATTGTAACAGGACGTGATTACCGCAAAAGCCGCGACACGCTGAACCGTCCGATTCATGAGTTCATGACGCCGTTCGAGAAGCTGATTTACGGCAAATCCGGCATCACGCTGTCCGAAGCGAACAACCTGATCTGGGATCACAAGCTGAACTGTCTGCCGATCGTCGATGAGCAGCAGCGCCTGGATACGCTTGTTTTCCGCAAAGATTACGATGAGCATAAAGAGAATCCGATGGAACTGCTGGACGGGAACAAAAGCTACATCGTCGGAGCGGGCATCAACACCAAGGATTATAAAGAGAGAGTTCCAGCGCTTGTAGAAGCGGGCGTCGATATTCTCGTCATCGACTCTTCGGACGGTTATAGCGAATGGCAGCGTGAAACGGTGCAGTACGTGAAAGAGAACTTTAATGTGAAAATCGGGGCAGGCAACGTGGTGGATCGCGAAGGCTTCCTGTACTTGGTGGAATCCGGCGCAGATTTCGTGAAGGTCGGCATCGGCGGGGGCTCCATCTGTATTACCCGCGAGCAGAAAGGGATCGGCCGCGGTCAGGCTTCCTCCATCATGGAAGTCGTCGAGGCAAGAGACCAGTATTTCAAAGAAACAGGCACGTATATTCCGATCTGCTCCGACGGTGGTATCGTTCACGACTACCATGTGACGCTCGCGCTCGCGATGGGTGCGGATTTCGTAATGCTCGGCAGATACTTCGCACGGTTCGATGAAAGCCCGACCCGTAAGTTGAAAGTCGGCAACAATTTCGTCAAAGAATATTGGGGAGAAGGCTCCAACCGCGCTCGCAACTGGCAGCGTTACGATACCGGGGGCAAGAACAAGCTCTTGTTCGAGGAAGGTGTCGATTCTTACGTTCCGTATGCTGGAAGCCTGCGTGAGAACCTGGACAAAACGATCGGCAAAATCAAGTCCACGATGTGCAATTGCGGCTCGGTAACTTTGGAAGAGCTGAGAAGCAATGCGCGAATTGCGCTCGTATCGGCGACATCGCTCGTTGAGGGCGGCGCACACGACGTCATCCTCAAGGAAAGCTCTTTGTCGGAAGAATAGGAAAGAACAAAGCGCTCCACCGCATCGCAGATGACGGTTGGAGCGCTTTGTTGTTTATTAAGGCAAGTAGCTGCGGATCACTGTCATGCCGCCTTCGAGCGCATACGTGCCCAGATTGGCCGGAAGCAAGAAGCAATCTCCCGGTTTGGCGGAGATGCTGCCATCTTCCCATTGGAGCGTTCCGCTGCCTTCGGCAATGACGAGAATGACGAAGCTTTCCGGTGATGTGCTCAGCTCCCATTTGGGTCCGACAAGCCCTTTCTCCACCGTGAAGAACGGAGACTTGGCCAGCGTCAGCCATGTGCCGGTTTCGTTCAAGTTCGTTTTCATGCGGGTCGAGCCCGAGCCTTCATACGCGATCACATTCAATGAATCTTCGATGTGAAGCTCGCGCAGCTTGCCGTCTAGTCCCGGACGGTTGTAATCGTACAGGCGGTAGGTTGTGTCGGAATTTTGCTGAATCTCCGCAACCAGCACACCTGCGCCTAACGCATGAACGGTTCCCGCCGGAATGTAGAAGGAATCGCCGGCTTCTACAGGAACTTCCTGCAGGCAGTCCAGAATGCGGTTCTCTTCAATCGCTTGCGCCAAGTCTGCGCGGCTTACGCCATCTTTCATTCCGTATATAATTTTGGCGCCCGGTTTGGCGTCCAGAATGTACCACATTTCCGTTTTGCCCAGCTCGCCCGGAGCCAGGTTCTCATAATCGTCGTTGGGATGAACCTGTACGGACAGATCGTCTTCGCAATCCAGCAGTTTGATGAGGAGCGGGAAACGTCCGTTTTTCTCGGAGAAGCCTTTGGTGCCGAATAGCGTCTTGCCGTATTTCTCCCGGATTTCGTCCAATCCAAGACCGGCCAGCTCACCGTTGATCACTTTGGTCGTGCCGTTGGGATGATCGCCGATCATCCAGCCTTCGCCAATCGCGCCTTCCGGCAGCGTGAAGCCGAATTTCTCCAGGGCTCTGCCACCCCAGACACGTTCTTTCATTTCGGGTTGAAATTGAAGCGGGTATGATTTCACTATTCTCCCTACTTTCTCTATGTAATAAAAAGCTACTAGCATTATACCATGCTCTATCTTTTTTCTACAGCTAACAGGTAGGGAGCGTGTGCGCTCGTGTTCATGAACTGGTACTTCAGTACTTGATAAGAGACGAGCGGCAGCTGCTGCGCCCAAGCTTCGACGGCCGCCGCTTCTTCGGAGCCGCCGGCGTGCCCGCTGTACAGCACGATCGTGACGATGCCTCCTTTGCGCAGCAAACGAAGGGCTGCTTCCAGCGCAGGAAGGGTTGATTCCTGCGTCGTGATCGTCGCCGGATCGGCGCCGGGCAAGTAGCCGAGGTTGAACGTAACCGCGGCTACCCGGCCATGGCGGTCCTGCGGCACAGCCGCCTCCATGAGCGCATGGCTGCATAAGCTCATATGTACAGAAGAAGATGCGTCCGGAAGCTCCTTCTCCAGACGCATCTTGGTTTGATCCAGCGCTTGCTGCTGGATGTCGAAGCCGTACACGCAGCCGCGGCGGCCCGTCAGCTTCGCCAGAAAGACGGTATCGACGCCGTTGCCCAGCGTGGCGTCGATGACCGTATCTCCGGGCTGTACGCGCTGTCCGATCAGTTGATGCGCATATCCTAGAACAGAAACAAAACCCATGCTTACTTAAGCCTCCATGCCTTTGAGACAATTATTTTTTGGCTGCCAGCCATGCGGCCAGCGTTTCGATCTCTTCGGCCTTCAGCGAACCTCCGAAAGGCGGCATTTCGTCTTTCCCTTTGACGATCTGCTGTGTGATTTCCTCTTTGGTTTTGCGCGAACCGACCTTCGTCAGGTTCGGGCCGAAGTCTCCGGCAAGCCCTGCCCCGTGGCAGGCCATGCAGTTGTCCTTGTACAGCGCCTGCGCCGCCTCGGCGCTGACCGTGTCAGCCGCCTGCGGCTTGGCTGACGGCGTTGGCGACGCGCTCGCGGGCGCGGGCATCGGTACCGGCGTCGGCGTCGGCTTCGCCGTAGCCGCCACGGGCGCAGCGGTCGCGGCCGCTGCGGTTGGTTTCGCAGCCGCTGCGCTAGGCTGCGGCGTGCTGCTGGCCGGCGCTGCTGTCGCCGGCGCGGGTGTTGCTGCGGCAGGCGTCGCCGCAGCGGGTGTGGCCGTCGGCGCTGCCGCTGACGGCGTCGGTGCAGCCGTCACGGTCGGTGACGGCGCTGTCGTTACGGCGGCGGTCGGTGCAGCCGCCGCCGGCTCCGGCTTCGGCGCTCCTTCATTCGCGCTGCAGCCGGCCATAACGAACATGAGTCCGAGCCAGGCAGCTCCCCATCTTACATCCATCGCAATCCTCTCCTTCATATAAGCTCTCGCTATATATTAGGAAACGATCACCATGGGCAATGGGTTTGATGCCTGCGAAAATTTAATTCGCCCGGCCTTGCCAATATTTGCCCTGCCAGGTGTTTCTTTCTTTCATAAGCTTATCGAACGCGTTGAGCACTTCCCATTTCTTAAGACTCCACATCGGCCCGATCAGCAGGTCGCGCGGCGCATCCCCCGTAAGGCGATGCACGATCATTTCCGGAGGCAGCAGCTCGAGCGTATCGACGACTAGCTTCACATATTCATCTTTTTCGAGGAATTGCAGCAAGCCTGCTTCGTATTGCTTGACCATCGGCGTTTTGCGCATTAAATGAAGCAAGTGAATTTTGATGCCCTGAACGTCCATTTGAGCGACGGCTCTGCCGGTATCCAACATCATTTCGTGCGTCTCACCCGGCAACCCATAAATAATGTGCGCACAGGTACGGATGTTATGCTTGCGCAGCTTGGCCACGGCATCCAGATAGCACTGCGTATCATGAGCGCGGTTGATGAGCGTCGAAGTGGATTCATGCACGGTTTGCAGACCCATTTCGACCCATAAGTAAGTACGCTCGTTCAGCTCGGCCAAATATTCGACGACATCGTCCGGCAGGCAGTCGGGACGGGTTGCGATCGACAAGCCGACAACGCCGGGCTGCTGCAAAATCACTTCATAATATTCCCGCAATTCTTCAACGGGAGCATACGTATTCGTATAGGCCTGGAAATACCCGATGTATTTGGCTTCCGGCCATTTCTGATGCTGAAGATCTCTGATCTTGTTGAATTGGGTCACAAGATCGTCACGGCGGCTTCCCGCGAAATCGCCTGACCCCCGCGCACTGCAAAACGTACAGCCGCCGGTGGCAATATTGCCATCGCGGTTCGGACAGGTGAAGCCGGCATCCAGCATGACCTTGAATACTTTCTCGCCGAAAACTTCGCGCATTTCGTAATTCCATGTATGGAAACGTTTGTCCCCCCATAGCAGAAGAAACTCATGAATTGTAGTAGACATCAAGTGTTAAGCTCCTTTCCTTCCCCCCTATTGTAGCGAAAATCAAACTTGAAAGCGACCCCTGCCTTTCCATCAACTCCCCCGTTAAAACGGATCGGATCGGAGCATCATAACTTTGCACGACGAACATATGCCGAGAGGGGAAATGACAACAGTGAAAAAGTTTCGTACATTGACAATGGCGGTAGCTTTGACGACAGCATTGAGCTTTGGGGCAGTTGGGGCGTATGCAAATACGAATATGAGTACATCGACGATGAATACTCATACGGGGACATCGGGGACTATGGGGACGGGGACTACGACAACATCGGGTTACACGGGGAGCAGTTATGACGCAACAACGGGGACAAGCACCGGTACCGGCTTGATGAATGGCGCAGGGACGATTGACGGCAGAACGTCAGGTACGGGAACCATGGGAACTGGTGCTACAGGAACCACGGGTGCCGTTGCTCCTTTTGTCACCTCATCGCCGAATGTAACGGCTACGCCAAACACAACGACGACAGGCTCGTACGGAACTTATGGCAACACGTATACAGGCAGAAGTACTAATGCCAACGGCACTGGCACTGGCGTCCTGGGCCAAATTAATGGCTATGGCAACAATATGATGGAACGGATGAGTACAACCGGAACGGCTTTGACGAACAACACCCATCGCGGCAATTATGATACTTCATCCTATCGCGCCTATGCCACTACAGCAAACAAGAACCATATGGACTGGGGTTGGTTGGGTCTTGTCGGTCTGATTGGACTTGCGGGTCTGAGAGGAAGCAACCGTCGCAGAGACGAGAGCTATAAGTAAATAGCGGCGAAAACCGAGACGTCCTCCAATATGGAGGGCGTTTTTGGTGTTGGGAAAGTAGGTACGGCTAATGGACAGGGAGGCCCTTATTCCATGAAAAAGGCATCTCTGAACGCCTAACGGACACGAGTGCCGTTATTTGCCCATTCATGTCTGTTTTTGAGCGGAATATGGCCAAATAAGATCCCTGGTGTCCGTTAGCCCCAAAAATGCGACGTTTTTTGCCCAATAACGGCCGCTGTGTCCGTTAGCAGGTAAGGGCTTTGCTTTTTGCCCACACAGCAGCCGTATCCTATAGCCGCGAGAACCGCGGTGCTGAAATTCCACGCAGCTTTCCTGCAGCGTTTCGCAGCTGTCACGCAGCTTCTCGCAGCTTTTCTCAGCTCTCCCGCAGCTTCACCGCAGCTTCACCGCAGCTTCCCGCTGTTCCCCGCACTTTGCTGTCATCATGTCCAAGACACAATCTGCCATTCATAAAGGAAGGGAACCGAACCGAAACTATCATTAAAAATAGCAAAAGGAAAGAAGGTACATCTACATGGTGACAACTCGTTCTCTTTCCACAGATACGCTCTCGGTTGAATTGACGATCAATGAGGCTTTGGCGCTGAGCAGCGGTGTGAGGTTTGCCGCCTCTTCCCACATCACCGAAGAAGCAAAGCGCAAAGTGCTCCGATCCCTGGACCGGAAGCTGTTCCCCGCAACGTCCAAAACGATTGCTTATCACGAGCTGGAAGTGTAAATCCTTTGATTTTTTCCCTCGAATGGTCTATGATTTGTATTCGATAGCTTGTACGTGTAGGAGGCAAATACTAGATGCGGTTACGGGGAAGAAAAGGAATTCGGGAAGATATAGAACGTCAGAAGGAACTCGTTGTACTGAATGCCAAAGATCATCAAGGCAAATGGGCGGAGCTGTTTGGCAACAACAACCCGATTCATGCTGAGCTTGGTATGGGCAAAGGGCGTTTCATCAGCGAGATGAGCAAGAAATATCCGCACATCAATTTCATCGGTGTCGATATGTATGATGAGCTGATCCGCAAAGCGAGCGAGAAGGCGAAGGCCGCTCATGACATCCAGACATCGGATGAAGAGGACGATGTGCTCAGCATCCCTAACTTGAGACTGATGCTGTTCAATATCGAGCATATTGAAGAAGCATTCGCTCAAGGAGAGCTTGAGCGCATTTATTTGAACTTCAGCGATCCGTGGCCGAAGAAGAAGCATGCCCGCAGAAGATTGACACATCCGGGCTTTGTGGCCAAATATCAGCAAATTTTGAACGCTAACGGCGAAATTCATCTGAAAACGGACTCGCAATCATTGTTCGAGTTCTCGCTGAACTCGTTCGCGGACATGGGACTGCGGATGCGCAACATTTCCTTGAACCTTCATGCGGAAGGGTTTCACCCGGATCATGTCATGACGGAATACGAGACGAAGTTCGCTTCGCAAGGCATGAACATTCACCGCTGCGAAGTGGTGATCGGTCAAGAGGCGCTTGCCGCGCATCTGGCTGATTTGAAGAACGCCAAAGCTGAATAATACTCCATAAAGGCTCACCTTGGCTGCATCCCGGCAGTCGAAGGTGAGCCTTTGATGTTCTCCGCGCCCGTCAGCCCAGCAATTGCAGGATGACCTCCGAACAATCCGCGGCCGGCATCCTTCTCCTCTGGTGATCGATGGAGCGGCGGATCGCTTGTACATCGTCATACCGGCTTGCGAGCATGGTCAGCCAATTCGCGATCGTATCCGCAGAGCGTATGCGCTCGCCGAAGCCTTGCTGGGTGAAATAGTGTACATTCTCTTCTTCCTGTCCGGGAATCGGATCATAGAACAGCATAGGAACCGATTTGGCCAGTCCTTCCGAGCACGTCATGCCGCCCGGCTTCGTAACCAGCAGATCCGAAACCTCCATTAATTTATCGATGTCCTGCGTAAATCCGAGAAGGCGGATATTGGGGTGGCGGTAGCGCTCGTCTTCGGCAAGCTTCGCCAGCATTTTCGCATTGCTGCCCAAGCAGAAGATGAACTGGATGCGGTCCCGCCATGCGACAAGATGCTCGCTCAGTGAATCGCCGCCGATCAAGCCCCAGCCGCCTCCCATGACGAGTACGGTCGGCATGGCGGATAACTGGAATTGCTGCCGGATCATGGCTTTGTCGTGCTCCTCGCGAAAGCCGGGATGCACGGGAATGCCCGTTATTTCAATCTGGGCGGGCGATATGCCGCGGCCCAACAGTTTGTTTTTGACATCTTCGGTTGAGACCATATATTTATTCACTTCGCGGCTTACCCAAGTCCCGTGTACGTCATAATCCGTAATCACTGTGCACAGGGGGATGTTAAGGCCGGATCGCTTAAGGCGGGAAACGACGACGCTGGGAAAAGGATGGGTGCACACGATCGCATGCGGAGCCCAACCTTGAATAATCGCCGCCGTCTGCGCATAACAGATGCGGTGCAGCGCTAGTTGCGTAAGACGGTTCAACGATTTCTTGTACTGGGAGCGGTACAATCGCCCATAGAGCTTGGGGCTAGCGCTGAGCGTCTTCTTATAGGCTTGGAATACCCAAGGGGCGATGGTCGGGTGAAGGAAGGCTCCCAACTCCAGAACGCGTGTTTCAATCGTGGAACCATGTTTCTCCAGGCTGCGGGCAAGTGCATACGCTGCTTGCGTATGACCGGCTCCGAAGCCTTCGGAGAGGATGAGCACACGTTTGTTACCGTGCAAGGCATTCATTCTCATTCGTTTACCCCCATAATGCTGGTGTGAGGAGCGCGGCCGCCGTACCGATGAAACAGCCGACGATACAATCGGACGGATAGTGCAGCCCCAGATAGATGCGGGACAGGCCGACGATGAAAGCGAGCGGCAGAAGAATGGCGCCAAGGACAGGCATGGCGGCTATGAAGGGAATGATGATCGAGAAGATAGCGGTCGTATGCCCGGACGGAAAGGAGTGATCCGTGAGCGGGTTTTTGTAGGTAATGGTTTGGGGAAGTACCAGATAAGGACGAAGGCGCGGATATTTCTTCTTGATGACGGCGACCGGAATATGGCTTAGCGTCAGCGCAATGAGAGCTTGAATGCCTGCGGTTCGCATCACGCCTTGCCCGAACAATGCGAAGCATAAGGAAATGACGATCGTCGCCGTAGCTCCTCCGAGGTGGGTGATTCGGGAGAAGAAATGGTCCAGGAAGAAGTGCTGGATACGTTGATTCACAAAGTGGAACATGCGAGTTTCATGATGCTGAAGCCAGTTCACGACTTTGCTCATGAGTAGTAGCCTCCTTCAAGTTTGAGAATACCTGCTGGTTCCAAGTATAGAGAACTTTTATTAAAAGGGGATTAACGCAGTAATAAATATGAAATTAGGCGCGTTTACAAATTCAAGTTTGATGAAATCATGGAAAGTAAGGAAGAGGCTTCCTTTTCCATTTTACCCCAATCGGATGCTGGATATCCCAATCCATTGTACCTATATGGCAGACAATGGAAACCCTTACAATTTGGGATTTTTTAAAATCGTTGTCGATGAGGGGCGTTTCCGGTTGAAAGCACGCGAACAAAAGTCAGTGCTTAGGTCGTATGGCATCGATCCCGAGAAGTCCGTTATGCTGAAGGTCGGGCAGTTCAGCCCCTATCCGGAGGAAAAGCTTGGCAACGGACTTTCCGTACGGAAGAGGCTCGAATGGTATGAAGAGGAAGCCGCAGCGGGGGTCCGAGAGCCGTAATCAGGCAAGCGCGGCAAAAGTTGTCAGCGGCAGTTCAGGTGAATTATAATTAAACCCGTATCATCACGAGGGGTCACAGTCGTCTAAATGGTGAACTTTTTGTACACAATAAAATGAAAAACGTTGAAAACAGGACTTTAACGTTCTGATTTCAAGCACATGCCGCAAAGTTTGTGCGCCTTTCCCTTAAATCTCAAAGAACGGGCTATTTTTCGGACTTTGCAGACTTTGACAAACAAGGGGAAAGAGAGGAAAATCAAGAGCGGTTAATTCACCTGTACATAACTGCGCACTATGCGTATACAAAGATAGCTTGTGTGCATAAAAAAAAGGGGGACTTTGCTTCATGCTTGACAATATTGTGCTTACGTTTCAGATTGGCTTGGCGCTCGTAGGTGCGTATCAGTTTTTTCTCACGTTCTTCGGGTGGTACCGTCCAAGAAGCAAGAAGCAATTTGCGCCGCAGAAATCGTTTGCGGTCTTGGTCGCCGCACATAACGAAGAGCAGGTCGTCGGTGCACTGATCGAGAATCTGAAGGCGCTAGACTATCCGAAAGAGCTGTATGACATCTTCGTGATTTGTGACAACTGTACTGACAATACGGCCGCGATTACCCGCAGCCACGGTGTCTATGCGATGGAACGCCACAACCCGAACCTGAGAGGGAAAGGGTATGCGATCGAATGGATGCTGAAGGAGCTTTGGAAGCGCGAGCGCCAGTATGACGCCGTCGTGATGTTCGACGCCGACAACTTGGCCAGCCCGGACTACCTGCTTCACATGAACAATGATCTTTGCTCCGGTTCCCGCGTTATTCAAGCTTATCTGGACAGCAAGAACCCGAACGATTCCTGGGTTACCGGTTCCTATGCGATTTCGTATTACTTCGCCAACCGTTTCTGGCAGATGCCCCGCACGAACTTGGGTCTGGCCAACTATTTGGGCGGAACAGGCATGTGCTTCGAATCCAAGCTGCTGAAGCAGATTGGTTGGGGAGCTACTTCGCTTGTCGAGGACTTGGAGTTCTCCATGCGCTGCATCAAAATGGGCATCAGACCGACTTACAACTACGATGCGGTTGTGTACGACGAGAAGCCGCTGACGTTCAAGGCTTCGGCCAAACAGCGCCTGCGCTGGATGCAAGGACACTTCGACGTGGCCAAGCGCTACTTCTTCCCGCTGCTGTGGCAAGGGATCCGTGAAGGCAGCTGGACGAAGATCGACGCGGCGATTTATTCCGCCAACGTTTATAACTTTTTCTTCGGGGCGATCATTACCGTCATGTTGTGGATCAAATCCGTCACGCCAGGCTGGTCGGAGACGCCGATTCTGGCCGATGTCAATCCGGTTTTATTCAACACCGTGAGCTTTGCGACGTTCTTGATGCTGCCGTTCTCCATGATGATCGAGAAATCGCCGCGCGCCGTCTATAAATATTTAATTTTGTACCCGATATTCATGATATCCTGGTGGCCGATTACGTTCTATGCGTTCTTCACGCAAAACAACAAACAATGGAGCCATACCGAGCATACGCGGGTCATTCGGCTGGACGAAATGAAAAGTAAACAAGTCAGTTGACTTTTCAATTACAAGATGATATTATACTTCAAGTAAAAGCAGAAGCGCCCGCTTCTCACCTGACCGACTGTGCAGTTGGCTGGTTTGAATGAATCATCATGAATGCTCAATAGGTTGTTCATAACCTGTTATTGATGAAGATGTGGGCCGCTTTGCGCCCGCATCTTTTTTACATTCCGATAGAGAGTTACATACTTTATGGAGGTGGAATACGATTAGCAAAGACCATATGATTAACGAGGAAATTCGCGTGAAGGAAGTACGCCTGATCGGGGCGGACGGAGAACAACTCGGCATTGTGCCGATTCGCGAAGCTCTGCAAATCGCACAAGACGCGAACTTGGATTTGGTGAATGTGGCTCCGACGGCTAAGCCGCCTGTATGCCGCATCATGGATTACGGGAAATTCCGTTACGAAACGCAGAAGAAAGAGAAAGAAGCTCGCAAGAACCAGAAAGTTGTGGATATCAAAGAGATTCGCTTAAGCGCGACAATCGATGAGCATGATTTCCAAACGAAGCTTCGCAATGCGATTAAATTTCTTGGCGACGGCGATAAAGTGAAAGCCAGCGTCAGATTCCGCGGGCGCGAGATCGCGCACTCGGAGATTGGTCGCAGAGTGCTTGAACGTCTGGCTGCTGAAACAGCGGACATTTCCTCGCAGGAGCGCGCTCCTAAGCTTGAGGGAAGAAGCATGATCATGATCTTAACGCCGAAGGCTACAACATAGCTACAACATTGGCGAGAGTATACTAAATTAGGAGGAACAACACATGCCGAAAATGAAAACACACAGCAGCTTGAAAGGCCGGTTCAAAATTACGGGCACAGGCAAAGTGCTGAGATACAAACAAGGTAAGAACCACTTGCTATCCGGTAAGTCTTCTCGTACAAAACGCGTTTTGTCCACGAACCCTGTTATGGCTCCTGGCGATGTACGTCGTTTGAAACAACAACTCGCTAACATCAAGTAATTTCTGAATTCGAACATTATTTATACATCCCAGGAGGTAGTTAACAATGGCAAGAGTCAAGGGCGGATTTATTCGCGCTCACCGTCGCAAGAAAATTTTGAAACTGGCAAAAGGTTACTTCGGTTCCAAACACCGTTTATTTAAAACAGCTAAAGAGCAAGTTATGAAGTCTTTGGTGTACGCATACCGTGACCGTCGCACAACGAAACGTAATTTCCGCAGACTGTGGATTACACGTATCAACGCTGGCGCTCGTCAAAACGGTTTGAGCTACAGCAAATTGATGCACGGCCTGAAATTGGCTGGTATCGACATCAACCGCAAAATCTTGGCTGATTTGGCTGTAAACGATGCGAAAGCATTCAACGATTTGGCTACAGCTGCAAAAGCAAAAGTAAACGCGTAAGCTTCGCTTCGCGCTTCAGAAAGCTTGTCCCTTGGAGGGGCAAGCTTTTTTTATTTGCCCAGGATTGCGGCGGTAAAAAGGTGGAATGTATTCTAAATTTCCTACAGAATCGTTAGCGGCGGACCTGCTGTATGGCCCACGGGCGACCAGGCCTACATGGCCGGCATGCAGTGCCGCCATAGAACACCGCACTGCGTCATATGGCGTTACCGGTGACATCCTGCCCGCGTACGGCGGGATCAAGTTGCCGGCAGCTCCTTGCTCTCATCGGGAGAAGGCCGCTTCTTCAGCTTGCGGAGCAGGATCGCGATGAACATGGCGAAGGGGAGCGCCACTTGGAAGATAGGAAACAGCTTGACGCTGACCGCCAGTCCCAACCACACATGGAAGGTATAGCTAGGCTCAAAGAAGGAAGAAATGAAAATCACGATACCGACGAAGCATACGGAATACTTGCTGTTCCCTCTCATCAGCTGAGAGACGCCATAAGCAGCGGCCCAGTAGAAAGCCGCCAATTTAACGAACAGGCCGAGAAACAGCAGCAGAGTGACGAATACATCCAGCCTCTCGAAGATATCCCCGACCTGAATGAGCTGCACGGTTTGCAGGAAGGGCAGCGTGCTGTTGCCGATGAGGGAGGGGCCAAGCACTAACAAATTAATTATATTCATGCCAATAAGAAATAGGGCGACCCCAAGATAAGAAATGGTACTGATTCGGTTAATCTTCTTCTTGTCGGCCATGAGATGCCAGAACATCAGGAAGACGACCATTTGACCGAATGGAAAGGAAACCAAATCAGGAAAGGCCGCCTTCAGGATAGGCGTGAGGCCCTTCTCCATCACCGGCTGAATATGTTCCAAACTCATCAATCTTGAGCCGAAAATAAGCAGGGAGAGTACGCCATAACTGATAAGCACAGGCAGTATCAAGCTTTCGACGACGCGGCAGAAGGTCTCGATCCCCATGATAATCATATAGGTGGCCAATAACATAACGAGCAGCATGACGACGAACTTCGGCGTTTGCGCGAGCAGCGTTACGCTCGTAATTTCGCCGAAGTCGCGCACATTACGCATGGACTCGTAGGCGAAGTAAATGGTGAAGCAGATGCTTAGAATGCCTCCGGCAATTTTGCCGAAGCACATACGCAGGAGAACGATGAGCGACTGGTCAGGGGCGATGCTTTGGATATAGAGAAACAACCGCAAGAGAAGCAAACCGAATACCGCCGCGCAAAGCATGGCGATCCAGGAATCCTGCTTGGCTTTGCTGCCGATGGCGAACAGAGGCGTGCTGCCGATTTGGAAAAGAATGATCATAACGCCTATTTGGTAGTTGCTGATTCGTTCCATGCCGATCCCCCTTCTTCCGTCGCCTTATGGATTATCGCTTTCAATAAGCTGCTTGACCGATTTGTTGTTCATGCCGATGTTCTCGATCTCGACCCGAATCGTGACATCCATCTGAATTCGCGCGAAATGATCGCCCCAGTCAGGCTGTAACTTCGCCCAGGCTTTGGGATCTTTCCGGTGGATGAGCCCTGCGAATCCAAGAACATCCGCTTTCATGGCTTGCGCTTTATGCAAAGAATTTTGCATCAGATCGGAGATGGTACCGCTGATGAGTTCCTCCAATTTGCGGGTTCCTTCCGGTTTGGAAGCATCGACCATACAGCCGTTCTCGACCAGATTCCCGCTCGCTCTAACCTCTGCCTTTATAAGCCATGCTCCTTGGTTATAAACAGGAACAACCTTGGTTGAAGCTTTGTTGATGCGAATAGCCGAGAGGGATTGCTTACTGTCCTTCGTACAAGCGAAAAATAGAATGGATTGCTTAATATCGCCCTTAATCCAGTTGAGGCCATAGCCTTCATGCCCTGTCATCCAACCGATGAGCTTGTCTTTTTGGAAAATGCCGATGCGGCCCATTTTCAGCTTCGTATCGAAATTTGTGTTTTTTAATTTTTCGATGGAGGTGGACTCGTTGCCTGTTCCTGAGATATACACTTCGGGCAGCATACTATAACCGGAGTCTCCCTGCATTCCCATTGCGAATTGATAGATCATCACTTGTTTCAGGTTGCCGTCGGTTTTGTCCTCGTTAAGCACCATGTTCTGCAGGGCAGCGCCCGGGATCTTCTCGAGCGGCAGCAGCTGCTCCAGCACATTGCGGCCTTTGTCTCTGCTGACGAGCAAGGTGACCGTTTCCCGGGAATTGGCGCTTCGCAAGTAGACTTCAATGATCGGCGAAATCCCTTTGCGGGCGGCGCTTTCGCCAATGATCACAGCCCGATTGTGCGCGAAGAACATTCTTCGAGGCATCTCCAGAGAAGCTCTTTGCACGGCTTCCTGGATGGAATCTCCGGTTGTGGAGAACACCATGACAGGCGCTTGCTGCATGCCGGTTCCGCTCATATTGGAGATGGATTGAGGGATGACGACCTGGTAGGAGACCTGCCAGTGATCTTCGACCCAATCGATAGCGGTAGCGGAAGCGATTGCGATCTTATTCAGTTCTTTCCGGTCCCAGCAGCCCGTGCACGAGCAGCAGATGACGATAGCGATGATGATGGTCCATACCGCCCGGCGCTTGAAGCTCATGATTTCCGGCCCTCCGTGTTATTTTTTCTTTGACGTTTTGGCGGGAGGAGGCTGTCGGTACACATTTTGGCTCAGTCCTTCAGGCCTTGTGAGTAATCTCCGCCAAGGAAGCCGGATGAAGATATCCTTCAAATTCGCCGGAATCAGCGGAGAAACCGGCGCCATATAAGGGACGCCGAACGATTTAATGGAGCACATGTGTATAAGAATGAACATGCATCCGAATAAGATGCCGAAGAGTCCCAGCAGTCCGGCCATCATCATGAGCATGAAGCGGATCAGTCTTGCCGCAACCGCAAGATTAATCGCCGGTGTGACAAAGTTGGAAATCGCTGTAAAAGATACCACGATCACCATCGCCGCTGATACGAGCCCGGCCTGCACCGCCGCCTGACCGAGCACCAGAGCCCCTACAATGGAGATCGCGGGGCCAACGACGCGCGGCATCCGTACGCCCGCCTCACGCAGCACCTCGAACGTAATCTCCATCAGAAACGCTTCCACGAGGGCAGGGAAAGGAACTCCTTCCCTTTGGGCGGCGAGGGAAATCAGCAGGGTGGTGGGCAGCATCTCCTGATGAAAAGTCGTGATCGCGATATAGAGAGACGGCAGCAGCATGGAGACGAAGAAAGAAGCATACCGAAGGAGACGCACGAATGAAGCTATATCATACCGCTGGTAATAGTCCTCGCTGGATTGCAGGAATTTGTAGAAGGTGATGGGCGCCATCAAAGCGAAGGGGGTACCGTCGACAAGGATCAACAGCTGACCTTCCAGAATTCCCGCTGCCGCCGCATCGGGGCGTTCGGTGTTCAGCAGGGTAGGAAAAGGCGTATAGCCCTTGTCCTCGATAAATTCCTCAATGTAAGAGCTCTCTAGTATGCTGTCGGTATCAATAAGCGAAAGCCGTCTGCGCGTTTCATTCAACACCTTTTCATTCACGATGCCGGTGATGTAGGTGATGATGATTTCGGTACGGGTCAGACGACCGATCTTCATGCTTTCAAAGCGGAGGTCCGGAGACTTGATCTTCCTGCGCAGCAAAGCCAGATTCGTCCGGATATCTTCCGTGAAACTTTCCTTGGGTCCGCGAATCACTGTTTGCGTCTGCGGTTCTTCGATTGCGCGCTTCTCCCAGCCGGTCGTACAGGCGATGAAGGCTTCGTCGAAGCCGTCGATCAAGATGGCGGTGCCGCCTTCCAGAATGGCGCTGAGCACCTCAAGCTCATGCTTAGCCTCAAATAGCTCGCTGACGGTAATGGTTTGCTGCAGAATTTCATGAATCCCGCAATATTGTTCACTGACCGATTCCGTGGCTTTGACGTTTAAGAGAGGTTGGATGAGATGCTTATGAATAGATTCGGATTGCGCGAGCCCGTCGATGTACATGAGCGCAAGGGAGTAGTGATCCTGCGTTACCTGCATATCGAGCAAGCGAATAATGATATCGGGAGAATCGCCGAGCATTTCCTGCAGTTTCGAAAGGTTGGCGTGCAAATCCTGTGATAATGGGATGGCGGGTTTCAGAGAAGATTTCATCAGCAGAAGCCCTCGTTTCCTGAATTGGTAGTATCTTCCCACACATTCGAGCGTTTTATTCGATAAGCCCTATTGACTAATGCTCCGGCGATGCATATAATAGTCCTTAATCATCTTATCTGATGAGCTACACGAATGAATCGGCTATGAAGAGGAAGAAGTCATAAGGGCACTTATGCGCAGAGAGCGTTGGGCTTGCTGAAACCATCGCCTTAATCCCTTACGTACGAAGTCACCTCGGAGCTGTTTTCCTGAAACTTGCAGTTCGGCTGCAAGCAGTAGGGAGAATCGGAAGAGCACACGTTATCGTGCTGAGGGTATGATTCATGACGAACATACCTGCTAAGGCTATGTGCTGTGAGGCGCGTAGCAAATTTGGGTGGTACCACGGAAGCTTAAACCCCTTTCGTCCCGTTTAACACGTTATACGCGTGTCCGGGATGAATGGGGTTTTTCTTATTCTCTAAAGAAGCACGATGTATGACAAGTACTTATTTTTTGAGAGGAGGATCACAATGAATGTTCAAACTGAACCAAAGAGGTCTAAGGAAGAACTAATTGACAAGCTGACGAAGCCGGACCTGATCACAGGCTCCGAAATTCTGCTAAGAAGCTTATTGCTGGAGGGTGTGGACTGCGTCTTCGGCTATCCGGGCGGCGCTGTTCTGTACATTTACGATGCGATGCATGGCTTTTCCGATTTCAACCACCTGCTGACAAGACATGAGCAAGGAGCCATTCATGCTGCCGACGGCTACGCGCGTTCCACAGGCAAAGTTGGCGTATGTATCGCTACATCAGGACCGGGGGCGACGAACCTCGTCACGGGGATCGCGACGGCTTACATGGATTCCGTTCCGCTTGTTGTCATCACAGGGAACGTTGCAACGAACTTTATTGGTACGGACGCTTTCCAAGAAGCTGACATTACAGGCATTACGATGCCGATTACGAAGCACAGCTACCTGGTTAGGGACGTAAACGATCTGCCGCGCATCATTCATGAAGCGTTCCATATTGCGAACTCCGGTCGTAAAGGTCCGGTTCTCATTGACATACCAAAGGATGTCTCCGCTCATAAAACGATATTTAAGCCCGTAACGGAAGTCAACATCCGCGGCTACAATCCGACGGTACAGCCGAACAAGCTGCAAGTCGACAAGCTGCTTAAGGCGATTGAAGAATCGGAGCGTCCGGTCATTATCGCAGGCGGCGGCGTTGTATACGCAGACGCATCCAAGGAATTGATCGAGTTCGTGAATGCGACGCAAATTCCGGTAGCAACGACGCTGCTCGGACTGAGCGGCTTCCCAAGCGCGCACGAGCTGTGGCTCGGTATGCCGGGGATGCACGGAACTTACACGGCGAACACCGCTATCCAGAATGCGGACCTCATCATCTCCATCGGCTCGAGATTCGATGACCGCGTAACGATGAACTTGAACGGTTTCGCTCCTAAGGTGAAAACGATCGCTCATATCGATGTGGATCCTGCGGAAATCGGCAAGAACGTGAAGACGGACATTCCGTGCGTCGGCGATGTGAAGACCGTTCTGGCTCTGGCGAATCAGAAAGCCAAGCCGGCTAAGAGCGCAGCATGGATTGCCGAAGTTCAAGCGAACAAAGAGAAGTTCCCGCTGAAGTACGGCGATACCGAGACGGAACTGAAACCGCAATACGTTGTTGAGATGATCAGCGAGACAACGAAAGGCGAAGCGATCGTAACGACGGACGTCGGTCAACATCAGATGTGGGCGGCACAGTTCTACAAATTCAAGAACCCGCGCTCCTTGGTAACGTCCGGCGGACTTGGCACCATGGGCTTCGGCTTCCCTTCCGCGATCGGCGCGCAAATGGGCAACCCGGACAAACTGGTTGTATCCATCAATGGCGACGGCGGCGTTCAAATGTGCGCGCAAGAGCTTGCGATCTGTGCGATTCACAACATTCCGGTGAAGATTGTGATTCTCAACAACCAAGTGCTCGGCATGGTTCGCCAATGGCAGGAAATCATTTACGATAACCGCTACAGCCACATCGATTTGGCCGGCAGCCCGGATTTCGTAAAACTTGCGGAAGCTTACGGCGTCAAAGGTCTGCGTGCCACGACGAAGGAAGAAGCAAGAAAAGCTTGGCAGGAAGCGCTTGACACACCTGGACCGGTCTTGATTGATTTCGTCGTGCCAAAAGGAGAGAACGTGTTCCCGATGGTTAAAGCAGGCGATACAATTAGCGACATGTTAATGGGGGATTCGGAATGATGACGACAACTAAACATACGATTTCCGTACTCGTAAACAATCAGCCCGGTGTTCTGCAGCGCGTTTCCGGATTGTTCGGACGCCGCGGCTTCAATATTGAAAGTATTACCGTAGGAGAGTCCGAAGAACTCGGACTTTCCCGGATGGTTATCGTCACGACGGGGGATGACAGCACGCTGGAGCAAATTTCCAAGCAGCTGTACAAGCTGATCGACGTAATCAAAGTCGTTGACCTGAGCTCGAACCCGATGGTAGCGAGAGAGCTCGCGCTGATTAAAGTGAATGCGGAGCCGATCATGCGTCCCGAAATTCTCGGAATTGTAGAAACATTCCGCGCCGCAGTAGTCGATATTGGACCTTCTTCAATCATCGTGCAAGTTGTGGGAGATTCGGATAAAATAGATGCAATGGTAGAATTGCTTCGTCCTTATGGCATCCGCGAGCTTTCCCGTACGGGAGCTACAGCCATGATTCGCGGTTCCGTCAGATAAATAGTTTGAAATTTTAAAATAAAGCAGCAACAAAGCAGCAGGCAAGGCTCCTTGAGTGGGGCTTTGAGCGGCGGACTCTTTAGCGCTTGAAAAGGGTAAACCGTTGAAACACCCACTCAAGGGGTAGACAAAACGGATTCATCATATCAAAGGAGGATTTATACGAAATGGCAGTTACAACTTACTATGAAAAAGATGCAGACTTAGCGGTACTTAAAGGTAAAACAATCGCAGTTATTGGTTATGGTTCCCAAGGACACGCTCAAGCCCAAAACTTGCGTGACAGCGGGTTGAACGTTATCATCGGTCTTCGTGAAGGCCGTTCCTGGAACGCAGCGAAAAACGACGGTTTCGAAGTCGTAACCGTAGAAGAAGCTGCTACACGCGCTGATGTGATCCAAATCTTGATGCCGGACGAAACACAAGCTCGCGTTTACCGTGAGTCCATTCAACCGAACATGAAAAAAGGCGCAGCACTTATGTTCTCCCACGGTTTCAACATTCATTTCGGCCAAATCGTAGCTCCTGAAGGTACAGATGTATTCTTGGTTGCTCCTAAATCCCCAGGTCACATGGTACGTCGTACTTATGTTGAAGGCTTCGGCGTTCCTGGCTTGATCGCGATCGAGAAAGACGCTACTGGCAACGCGAAAGCAATCGGTCTTGCTTATGCAAAAGGTATTGGCTGTACGCGCGCAGGGGTTATCGAAACTTCCTTCCGTGAAGAAACAGAAACTGATTTGTTCGGTGAGCAAGCCGTTCTTTGCGGCGGTGCATCTGAACTCGTTAAAGCAGGTTTCGAAACATTGGTTGAAGCTGGTTATGCACCTGAAATGGCTTACTTCGAGTGCTTGCACGAGCTGAAATTGATCGTTGACATGATGTATGAAGGCGGAATCTCCTCCATGCGCAGTTCCATCTCCAACACAGCGGAGTACGGTGACTATGTAACAGGACCTCGCATCATCACAGCTGAAACGAAAAAAGAGATGAAAGCTGTTCTAGCTGACATCCAACAAGGTAAATTCGCTCGCGACTTCATCTTGGAGAACCAATCCAACTTCGCGTTCATGAACGCGACTCGCCGCAACGAAGCTCAACACCCAATCGAGGTTGTTGGTTCCCAATTGCGCGAAATGATGCACTGGATCAAAAAGTAATTGAATGCTTGATTGAATCATATAGTTATTCATCCCCACAGGGAGTGATTGCGGAGAATTTCCCAGTCACTCCCTGTGAATACTATTTAGACGAGTAAATATTTAGGAGGTGACCATGGTGCGCAAAATCTACATCTTTGATACAACACTCAGAGACGGAGAACAATCGCCAGGCGTGAATCTGAACACCCAAGAGAAGGTCGAAATCGCGCTTCAACTAGAGAAGCTGGGTGTCGATCGGATGGAGGCCGGCTTCCCGGCTGCATCACCTGGTGACTTGGCGGCCGTCAATGCCGTGGCGAGAGCGGTGAAGAACGCCTCTGTCATCGGTCTGTCCCGCTCGAAGGAGACGGACATCGAGGCGGTCCGTGAGGCGCTGCAGGGCGCTCAGGATCCGTGCATTCATTTATTTCTGGCGACTTCCCCGATCCATCGCAAGCATAAGCTGAAGATGGAGAAGCACCAGGTGCTGGAAACGGCGGAAGCCGCAATCAAATATGCGAAGAAATATTTCAGCAAAATCGAGTTCTCGCTCGAAGATGCGGGCCGTACGGAGCTGGACTTCATCGCGGAAGTGACGGCAATGGCTGTACGCGCCGGGGCTTCGGTCGTGAACATTCCGGATACGGTCGGTTATATGACGCCGTACGACTACGGCAATATTTTCAAAATGCTGAAAGAAACGGTCCCAGGCATTGAGAAAATCCAGCTGAGCGCACATTGCCATGACGATCTCGGCATGGCGACGGCGAATGCGCTGGCGGCGGTTCTGAACGGTGCCGACCAAATCGAAGGCACCATCAACGGGATCGGCGAGCGGGCAGGGAACACCTCGATCGAGGAAGTCGTGCTGGCGCTGGAAACTCGCCAGGACTTCTACCAAGCGAAGACATCGCTGGTATTGAGCGAGATCTACCGCACCAGCCGTTTGGTCAGCAAGCTGACCGGCATGGTGGTGCCAGGCAACAAAGCGATCGTCGGCGCGAACGCGTTCGCTCACGAGTCGGGCATTCATCAGGATGGCATGCTGAAAGAGAAAACGACTTACGAGATCATTTCTCCGGAGACCATCGGTGTCAAGGAAAGCAAGCTCGTCATGGGCAAGCACTCCGGCCGCCACGCCTTCCGCGAGAAATTGATCGATCTTGGCTACGACCTTGCCGAAGAGCAAGTGAACGTAGCGTTCGGCAAGTTCAAAGATTTGGCCGACCGCAAGAAGCAGGTTGAAGACGAAGATATTCGCGCACTGATCGAAGAGAAGCTGATCGAAACGCCGGAAATCTTCGCGCTGGGCACGCTGCAAGTGGCGTACGGCAACCAAATGACACCGACGGCGACCGTACATGTCCGCTTCCAAGACGGCAGCGAAGTGGCGGAAAGCGCCGTGGGCAACGGTTCCGTCGATGCGATCTATAATGCGATCGACAAGGCGACGAAGGAAGAGGTCGAGCTCGACGACTATTCCATCAAGTCGGTTTCCCACGGGAAGGATGCGCTCGGCGAGGTGCATGTCGTACTCAAGCAGAACGATGTGTCCGTTCAAGGACGGGGCATTTCGACCGACATTCTGGAAGCAAGCGCCAAGGCTTACTTGGACGCTGTGAACAGGCTCATTGATAAACGCAAGACGCCGACAAGCAACAGAAGCAATGTGACGCTGATTTAATCAGCCGATCATGATATGACGGAACGATCAGGATAAGCACCTCACCTCCAAGCTAGAGGAGGGGTGCTTTCTACAAATGCGAAAGGATGCGTCCATATATGAAATATCGATTTTCTAAATCGCTAGAAGGTTTCTCATCCTCGGCGGTACGAGAAATTCTCAAGCTGACTCAAGGCAGCTCGATCATTTCTTTTGCCGGCGGACTGCCTGCCGAAGAGTTTTTCCCATTGGACGCGGTGAGCGATGCGTTTAAACGCGTTATAGGCGGCGGGAAGTCAGCGCTGCAGTACGGCCTTACAGAAGGGTACAAGCCGCTGCGCGAGTCCTTATGCAAACGGATGGCCGCCAAGAACATGCAGGTAACGCCGGATCAAATGCTGCTCACGACGGGCTCTCAGCAAGCCATTGATCTGCTGACCCGCGTCTATATTGATGAAGGCGATATCATTCTGGTGGAAAGACCGACCTACCTAGCGGCGATTCAAGTTTTTCAGGCCAAAGGCGCCAAAATCATTTCCGTCGAGAGCGATAACGATGGCATGATTCTGGAAGATCTGGCAGCTAAGGTCGCGCAGCATAATCCGAAATTGGTCTATGTGATCCCGACGTTCTCGAATCCGGCAGGCCGTGTATGGAGCTTGGAACGCCGCCAAGGGCTGCTGAACATTTGCCGCGAGGCGGATGTGCTGATCCTGGAGGACGATCCGTACGGAGAGATTCAATTCGACGGCGATGCAACCTATCCGTCCGTCTTCTCGCTGGGCGGTGCGGCGGAAGGCGGCAATGTGGTGTATACCAGCACTTTCTCCAAAACAGTAGCGCCTGCATTCCGGACAGGCTGGGTCATGGGCGACGAAGAGATTATTCGCCAGCTTGCCCGTTTCAAGCAATCGGCCGATCTGCACTCCAGCACGATCGACCAGCAGACGCTGTATCACCTGTTGGAGCACTTCGATCTGGATGCGCATATCGCGTTGATCCGCGAGCAGTATCAAGACCGCATGACTTTCATGTCCGGCTTGCTGAAAGAGCTGAACTGGCCTGGCCTGAAGTGGGAAGATCCGAAGGGCGGCATGTTCATCTGGGTCGAGCTTCCTGAGCATATTCGCGCAGAGGAGCTGCTCAAAATCGCCGTCAAGGAAGGCGTGGCTTTCGTACCGGGCTCGACGTTCTATGCCGAGAATCCGCAGTATAACACGATGCGCTTGAACTACACGCATACGGATCGCGAGAACACGATTCTCGGGATGCAGCGGTTGGCGAAAGCGATGGAATCTTACTTACAAAGCGTATAACACAAAAAGCATCGGCAAGTGTCATCACTTGCCGATGCTTTTTTGTTATGGCCAAACCCTACATATTGATTGCGCGCACTTGTAAGCCCTTGAGTGCGACTTTGTTACCCGACGGGTCGCTGATCTTCACGGTGACTTGCTCGCCGGCCAGTAAGTCCATGAAGTTATCGCTGAAGCGGATGTTGCCCTGCGGAACGTCGATCTTCACCATGCGGGCGTGAGCGCCTTGCGCCGTGATTTGCACCGTTTGCGCAGCTTCGTCCACGATAACGCTCAGCTTGGTCTGCGGCAGCTGGAGATCCTTCTGATCGCGCAGATAGAACAGGTTGTCCGGCGCCGCCCATGCCGTTGTGCTCAGCTTAACGACCACCTCGCTTGGCGAAGCGCCTCCCAGCACATCGGCTTCTTCCAGGCTGCCGAGCATGACGGCTGCATTCGCCGCTACTTGAGCCGGGAACGTATGGCTGAACAGCTCCTCGCCTGCGAAGTTCAACACCGTCAGCACGACATCTCCGGCCAGCACGTCCAGCGTGTCGTTAACCGCCCAGACGCGAAGCGGTTGTCCTGGCTCGTGATCGAGTGAAAGCAGCAGCGGGTGATAAAACTTTTTGGCATAGTAGAAAGAAGCTTTCGGCAGCAGCTCATAGTCGATCAGCGACCAGCTCGTTCCCGGCCAGCTGTCGTTGAGCTGCCATACGAGCGATCCGCTCGTCCGGTGCTTGTTGCGCCGGTAGTGCTCGATACCGTATTTCAAGCCCTCGGCTTGGGTCAGCATGGAGAAGTTCATATACGCCTCGATGTCGGACGGAATGCCGGTGTAGCCTTCCATAAGCAGGATGCCCTTCTGATGATTCGTATCCTTGTTCCGATAC
Source organism: Bacillus sp. 3255 (assembly GCF_031456485.1). Lineage (NCBI taxonomy): Bacteria > Bacillati > Bacillota > Bacilli > Caryophanales > Bacillaceae > Bacillus > Bacillus sp. 3255. The sequence goes on along the minus strand of NZ_JAVDUS010000001.1, from coordinate 381,648 downwards.
GCCATTTCTACGCTGTTCCAATAAAACTGGCCGTCCGGAATATTTTTCTCCAGCGTGTACCGGTTCGCGGAAGCGTGCATGCCGAATTCACTGCTGAAGAGGGTGAAGTCTTTCTTGTAATTTTTGAACGTGACGCCTTCGATACTGTAATCCAGAAGCGGTGCATCGCCGAACTGGCGAGGATAGACAGAACCGTGCCACACCTGCCAATTATGCCGGTCGCCGACATCGGGATCGTTCGCGTCATTGCCGCCGAATGGGGAGGAAGGCCAGTAAGCGCGGCTGTCATCGAGCAGCTCCAGCGCCTCCGGGATCAGTTCATGATAGATGATTTCCCCCCAGAACGGGCAGTCAATGTCGCCTCCGGACGATTTCATATCGTAGAGCCAGTCAATTTCGTTGTTTCCGCACCATAAAGCCAGGGACGTATAATTGCGTAACCGCTTGATGTTGTAGACGACTTCTCGGCGTACGTTCTCCATGAAGTCATGGTTATAATCAGGGAATAACGCGTTCGCGAAGGCAAAATCCTGCCAAACGAGCACACCGCGCTTGTCGCACTCTTCATAGAACACGTCTTTCTCATAAATGCCGCCGGCCCAAATACGCAGCATATTCATATGGGACGTGACGGAGAGATCGATCAAATCCCGGTAGCGCTGATCCGGAATGCTGCCGATGAAGTGATCGGCAGGAATCCAGTTCGCACCTTTAGCGAACAGCTTCACGCCGTTAAGGATGAAAGCGAACGCGTTCCTGCCTTGGTCATCCTGCAGCTGGAGTTCGATCGTCCGAATCCCGAAGGCTTTCTTATAACGGTCTACGAGCTCACCGTCGGCATAGAGCAGAACCTCCAGCTCGTACAAGTACGGCTCGCCGAGATCATGCGTCCACCATAGTCGGGGATTCGCAATATCGAGCGTGAAGGCATGGGTGGATGCCCTGCTCCCGCTTGCTTCAATCGCGCTCGCCGAGGCGGCAACTTGGCCGTCATGCGCTAGCAGGCGCACTTCATATTCCCGCTCAATGCCCTTGCGGAAAGAGATGGCATCCACGTCGACCGCAATCGATGCGGCGGACTCGGAGCGCGATACCGTTCTGGCGAACACGCTGTCCAGCTTGGCCAGGCGCTTGCGTTCAAGGCGAACCTTCCCCCAGATGCCGACAGTAACCATGCGCGGACCCCAATCCCAGCCGAAATTCATCGCGGCTTTGCGCAGCCAAGGCCGTTCCTTCGTATAGGAGGACCATTGAACAAGCTCTTTGTCCCGGTTGTGCAAATATAACGGATCGAATTTGACGGCGATCGTATTCTTGCCATCCACAAGCACACGCGTCACATCGAACGTATAGCCCATCAGCATATTGTTCGTCGTGCCGATTTCCTTACCGTTGACATAGATCGTGGCGAAGGTGTCGAGGCCTTCGAACGTCAGTTCGTGCTTCTCGCCCGGATTCGCTTCGAACGAATAGTTGAAGGCGCAGCGGTACCACCACTCCTTCTTCTCGATCCATCGGCTCTTCGCATCGTTATGTCCGAAATAAGGGTTATCGATAAGCCCGCGCTCGATAAGAGCGGAATGCACATCGCCAGGTACCTGCGCTGTAATCCAGAAGCGGTCGTCCAGTCCGGCTGCCGCTACTTCGAGCGGCCTAGCCTCGCCAACCTCGAATTGTTGAAGTCTCCATAAGCCTGATAATTCCATGTGTTGTTCTCTCCCTTGATTGTTGGTGCCTTATGATAGAGGAGTCAGCTTAACCTGTTTGACAGCTTCCTCCCTGAATTCGCTTGGCGTTTTCCCCGTGAACTTTTTGAACACTTGACTGAAATACTTGATATCCTCGAATCCTACCGCGCCCGCAACTTCGGCGACTTTGGCCGGGGATACCGCGAGAATTTCCATCGCCCGGTTGATTTTCTGCCGGGTCACATAGTCGCCGAAGGTAATGCCGGCTTCCTTCTTGAACACTTCGCTCAAATGGTTCGGATGCAGATGAACGAATTTGGCGACCTGCTGCAGACTCACGTCTTTGCCCAAATTTTGCTGGATGTAAGCCATCGCTTTCTGGGTATGCGTCGCTTGGCCTTCCCCAAGCCTATGGTGGTAGAGCTCCATGAGGGCGAGCAGGTGCTGGAACAGCACGTCTTTCAGCCCGGTGCCGCGGTGCAGGACGAGCGGACCCACCTGTTCCTCGATGCTGCCGGTGCGCCCAGTAGCGGCCATCACGCGCTCGAGCCAGCGATGCGCCGATAGCGCGGCGGAGCGGGTCAAGGACTCCAGGGATTCGATCGTCATCTGCGGATCTTCCAGCTCCGGCTGCATATACCGGTGCACCCAGTTTTTCAGTGCAATGGAGTCGTTCTCGAGCAGAATGGCGGAAAGCTCCCGTTCCTCCTCATGGGAACAGACCGTCTTGCCTCCTTTGCGAACGACAATATCCGAATAATCCAGGATGGATGTCTCCAAAAGCGGTTTATAGCTATGGGCATATTCAGCTGCTGTATAAGATTCATGCAAATCTTCAGCCCGATGAACCGGCTTTCCGATCGAGAGGCATACTTTGCATTTGAGCAGCCGCTCAATTTTGTCCAGCGCCGCCTGAGGAGGAGCGTAAGCCTCGGAGCCGGCTTTCTGCTGCATAGCGACAACAATCCGCTGCTTGTGAATCAAAGTCTCGCAGCGGATCAGCTCATGCAGCATATTATCTACGGCGAATAAGAGCAGAGAGGTCGCAGCCGCCGACTCATCCCAGCCTTCCGCGGTCACCATGCAGACGTGAAAGAGGCTGCCCTCTGCATCCGGTTGAGGAAGTAAGCGCGGCAAATATTCGGATAACAGATTGGCATCCATAGCTGCCGTCGCGCCTTCAATCACCAGCTGTTCGAATAGCCGGTTGCGGATCTCTTTATTTTTGTACTGATCTTGGTTATGGTGCTTCCACTTCTGTTCAATGCTCTGCTTGACCTTGAGCACGGTCTTCATGATTTCTTCGGGACGGCTGGATTTCAGCAAATAGTCGCTGACGCCCTGCCTGATCGCCTGCTGCATATAGACGAAATCGTCATAGCCCGAGAGAATGATCGTTTCGATTTCCGGCAGCAGTTCTTTGGCCTTGGCGGCAAGCTCCAGACCGTTCATATGCTTCATGCGAATGTCGGTCAACAGAATATGAGGATGCTCCTCTGGCATACGCCGCAGCGCTTCTTCCGCCGAGGCGGCCGGTGCCAGCAAATCGATCCCGATCTCTTTCCATTTGATGACCTTCGCAAGTCCCGTACGAATGATGACTTCATCGTCAACGATCATGATTCTCATGGCGTTCCTCCAATATTGGTATGACAAATGAAACGCAGGTGCCCGCTTGCCATTTGCTCTCGACCGTCAGGCCGGATTCGGGTCCATAATGCAGCTGCAGCCGTTCATGCACATTGCGCATACCGTAGCTTGCATCGGCTGCCGGCAGGCCATGCTGCGGATTCAAGCTGGCCCGGACTGCGGTCAGCTGCTCCTCGGTCATCCCGATGCCGTCATCCATGACTTTGAAATGGATCATAGATCCTTTTTGCTCGATATAGATGGCTATGTTGCCCTTGACCTCTTTCTTCTGAATGCCATGAATCATCGCATTCTCGACCAGCGGTTGAAGCAGCAGCTTCAGCATATAGGTGTTATTCAGCGCAGCGTCGACGGTGTAGGCAACCTCGAATTCATCGGGGAAGCGAATCGACTGCACGAGGACATAATTCCGAATATGGGCGATCTCTTGAGCGACGGTGCAGTATTCCTTGCCTTTGTTCAAGCTGAACCGCAGGAAGTCGCTCAATGCCCCGACCATCTCGGCAATGCGTTCCTCCTCAGCGAGCAGTGCGATCCAATGAATGGACGACAGCGTATTGTACAGAAAATGCGGATTGATTTGCGCCTGCAGCGCTCGCATGTCCGCTTCCTTTTTGCGCGTCTCCTCATGAATGAGCTGCTTCTTGAGCGCTTCGATATGCGTGCCCAGCATATTGTAGCTCTGTGCGAGCCTTCCGATTTCATCCCGCGAATCCGCTGCATATTGCGGCAGGGGCTCGTTGGGATTAATTTTGCTGAGCAGACGTGTTAGAACGCGAAGCGGATTCGTCACCCGTTGAATCACGAACAATGTCAGCACAACGTTCGTCAGCACAGCCAGCACGACGGCGATGCCGGATAGCTGCAAAATATACCTGTTTTGTGCGCGATAGAGCTGAGAGGGGATGATACCGAGCAGCGTCCATCCGATGGAAGGCTCCCGGTAATACAGCACATTCTGCTTGTCCTTCCCTTGGCCGTAGGTCCACTCGCCGAAAGGCTTCGCTTGGATGTTCTTGCTGACGCCGGGGAAGATCGACTCGACAGGCAGGGTAAGCCAGCTCTTGTCGGTCGCCGACATAATGTCATTGCGTGTGTTGAGCAACGCTACCTGCCCGTGGCCTTCGGCCAGCTTCGGTTCGGACCAGATGCGGGACAGCACCTGCTCGTCGAGCGTAATCGAGAGCCATCCCAGCGTTTGATAATTGTTATAGCTGCGGTAAGGACGAATGAAGGAAAACACCCGCCGATCGCCTAAATAATTTTGGATATGATACAGATTCGTCCACGTTTTATCCTTGATCTGACCGATATCGACCATTTCAAGCATGTTCGTTTTGTAAATCGTCGACGTGGAGAGAGGGTCGCTTGCATTCGGATTGTTTGAAAAGATCGTAATGTTTGAAATGTAATCCTTGGAGTAAACGAGATTGGTCATGAGGCCTAAAATTTTGATTTTGGCCGTTTCGTCCGGTCTATTCATATACGCCTGAACTTCGCTTTGTCCGATGAGGAAGAGCGACATGTTCTCCACATCCTGCAAAATGAAACGGAATTTGGCGTCCATCTGCGCCAGTGTGTCCAGGCCCGCCTGCTGGGCCTTCTCCTCCGTAATGTTGGAGGAGATGACGAAGGCGAACGTACCGAGGAACAGCAAAGGGATCAATGTCGTCATGAGCATAATGACGGATAGTTTGCTTCTCAGCGAATCGCCGAACCATTTGACCATAACGCTATTGACCTCCTTAGCTGTGTGTTTCGATCCGAATTAGCCTTTCACGGCGCCGGCGGTCATGCCTTTCATCACCTGCTCTTGGAAGGCCAAGTAGACGGCGATGGTCGGAATAACGGCAATTGTCATGGCGGCAAGCGTCAAGCCGTAATCGGTTTGATAGCCGTCAGCAAAGTTGGCGATGCTCAGCGGCAATGTTTTCATGCTGCTTTTGGAAATGAAAACGAGCGCGAACGAAAAGTCGTTCCAGAAATGCAGAAAGCTCAAGATGATAACAGTTGATAGAGCCGGTAGTGAAATTGGCAGCATTATGCGCCAGAATACACCCCAAAGCCGTGTGCCGTCAATATAGGCGGCTTCTTCGATCTCTTTGGGCACCGAGGACAGGTAAGCCGTCAGTACGAAGATCGCCGTTGGCAGAGCGAAGGCGGTATAAGGCAGAATAAGTGCCCAGTACGAGTTCAGCAAGCCAACCTGCTTCAGCAGAATGAAGAGCGGAACCAGCGTGCTGTGAATCGGAATCAGCATCCCGATCACGAAGAACGTCAGAATGAGGCCTTTGAAACGGAACTTCAGTCTGGCAAGCACATAGGCGGCCAGGGAGCTGACGAATAAAGTAAGTGCCAGCGAAACCAGGGAAACGATGACGGAGTTTAGGAAGGCCGTCCCCATTTTGGACGATTTCCAGGCTGTAGCGTAGTTGGCGAATTGCCAGGAAGTCGGAAGCCCGAACGGACTGTTGAAGAATTCCCCTGTCGTCTTGAAAGAGGATATGATGAGCCAGAGCAATGGAAATAACGTTAGAACGGCGTAGACGGTTAAAAAGGTCCACAGCACGCCTTGCTTGATCAGCCCGAATGACAAGGCTGTTTTGGATGATCTTGCTTGTACAGGTTGTGCGGCAATAGGTTGCATGCGCGCGTTCCTCCTTTCATTATGCTTTCGATTTGCGGCTGGTAATCCATTGGCTTAAGCCGATGAAGATCAAGCTGATGAGGACGATTGACGTAGAGATCGCACTTCCGAAGCCGTAACGGTAAGAGGAGAACGTCGAGTTGTACATATACGTTGCGAGCAGCTCGGTCGCGTGAGCAGGACCGCCCTTGGTCATCACATAAACGAGATCGAAGGATTTCAAGCTGCCGGAGATACATAGAATGATGGCGATTTGCACGGTCGTCCAGATCATAGGCAGCGTGATCGAGAACATTTTGCGGGCTCCCTCAGCGCCGTCGATTTGAGCGGCATCGTGAATTTCGCCGGGAATGTTTTGGAAAGCGGAAATGAAAATAATGAGATATAGTCCTACGAAGCTCCAGATGAGCGGAGGCGCTAGCGCGAAGATGGCGATTTTCGAATCCGACAGCCACTGCAGCTTCCAGCTAGACAATCCCAGCTTGTCGAGCAGGAAGTTCAGGATGCCGATTTGCGGGTGATAAATGTACTGCCAGATCATCCCGATGACGACGGAGGAGAGGACCATTGGAACGAATACGGCCGAGCGGATGAATCTTTGCAGCGCATTGCTTTTATGAAGCAGAATAGCCAGTATAAGCGCGATAGGAAGCTGACCGAAGACGGATACGATCAAGAAAATAAAGTTATTTTTCAATGATCTCCAGAAAATCGGATCGTGGATGATCTCCACATAGTTTTTCAGACCGATAAATTTCGCCGCTCCGATTCCTTTCCAGTCAAAAAAGCTGTAGTACGAGGACCAGATGACGGGGACGAATACGAATAAAGCATAGATTAAAATGGCAGGCGCAAGACTTAGTATAACGAACCTGCGGACATAGGATGCATTCATTATGCTCACTTCCTTTGCATGTGAAAGTATCTAGCCCTGCCACAGATGTGGAGGGCTGGATATTTTTAGTATAAGTGTTTATTTACCGACTGCGCTTGCTTGCGAATCTTGAATCTTCTTCGCGATCGCTTCGGCGTTACCGCCCATCAGCAGCTCTTGCAAGCTGTTATTGATGACTTCAACGGTCGCTGAACTCAATTTGGAATCGTAAACTGGCGTGATTTTCGTCGTTTTCATCAGTTCGTTCAACTCAACGAAGAGCGGATGCGCTTTGCTTGGGTCCAGATCGATCTTGTAGCTCACGAGCGTAGAGCTGTTAAGCGTTGCTTGCTGGCCTTCCGGTCCGGATAGAGCATAGAACAGCTTAAGCGCAGCGTCTTTCTTCGCGCCTGTCAGCTTCTTGCTGACGCCAAGGCCTGTTCCGACGACGCCGGACGTTGTTTGTGCTTCGCCCTTACCGCCGTTAACCGGAGGCAGCAGCGCGATGTGCGTGTTCGCAAGTACATCTTTCGGTGTGTTCTGCACAACGTCGGCCATCGCCCAACCGCCGTCGATGAACATAGCGGCTTTGCCTTGGAAGTACAGCTGTCTCATCTGATTTTGATCGATGCTGTTGAAGCCGTCTTGGAACGCTTTGTTGTCGCTGAGCGATTTGAGCGTATTCAAGGATTGGATGAATTCCGGATCGGTGAATTTGGCGCCATCTTGCTTCGCCGCTTTCAGGAACCAGTCCGTGCCTGTCGTCCGGTCGGCAATCGCACTGAAGATCGTGGATTGAACCGCCCAGTTGGCTTTGTTGCCAAGCGCAATCGGGATGATTTTGTTGTCGTTGAACGTTTTGATCGCCGCGTTAAGCTCGTCCCACGTTTTTGGCACTTGTACCTTATATTGATCGAAGAGCGCTTTGTTGTAATAAATGAAAGAAGTCGGCGATAAGTTCATCGGAACGGAGTACACTTTACCGTCAACGGTATAGCCGTCCAGCGCGTTCGGAATGAAGTTGTTTTTCCACTCCGGCTTGCTGTCCAGGAATTCATTGATCGGCTGCAGCAGGTCTCCGCTAACGAATTCCTTCGTCATCGCATCCGGCCACATCACGAACAGGTCCGGCATTTCGTTTGCCGCGGCTACCGTTTTCAAACGGGTTTTCAAACCGTCTGTCGGAAGTCCTTCAACCTCGAGCTCGATATCGGTGTTTTGCGCTTTGAAGTCGTCGAGAATTTTGCGCATCGCGATCGCTTTCGCATCTTGACCGGACCAGTTATGCCAGATGGAGAGCTTGACTTTCTCTTTGGAACCGCCGGCTGCAGCTGTTGCCGCTGCGCTGTCTGCCGCTTTCTCGCCGCCGCCGCAGCCTGCAAGCAGGACGCTGGCCGCGAGCAATACAGTTGATATTTGAGTGAATTTTTTCATGGTAGACCTCCTAGTTATGCATCTATTTGTATATTTTACGGATTCGGTGGAATTTAGTAAGGAGAAGAGGATAAGGAGCAGGGTAGAAAATGATCGGATTATAGCTAGGTCTTAAGAACTGGTGGCGGGACTTCAGCTCCTTATGCTTATTCTTATAGGTGGTACCTATTAAAGCAATAGCTTTTATATCTAATGACCAAGGCAATCTTATGTTACAATGAGAGCATCATATAGTCGATAGAGATGCTGATCTAGCAGCTTTACTAATTGAAGGAGTGAATGACAGTCATGGCAGATGTGAAGAAAATCGCCGTCATCGCTGGAGACGGTATTGGTCCAGAAGTCGTTGCAGAAGCGGAAAAAGTGTTGAAACGTACCGAAGAGCTTTTCGGTTATCAATTTGAAACGGAACATGCGTTATTCGGCGGAATCGCCATCGATCAAACAGGCACACCGCTTCCGGAAGAAACATTGAAGGTTTGCCAATCCGCAGACGCTGTTCTTCTAGGTGCTGTAGGCGGACCTAAGTGGGACAACAACCCGAAAGAAACTCGCCCGGAGACAGGACTTCTTGGTATTCGTAAAGCGCTTGGTTTGTTCTCCAACATTCGCCCGGCTTTCATTTTCGACTGCTTGAAAGAAGCTTCCACGCTTAAGCCTGAAGTTCTCGAAGGCACGGATTTGATTGTTGTTCGTGAATTGACCGGAGGCATCTACTTCGGTGAGAAATTCCGCCGTGAGTCTGCGAACGGTCAAGAAGCCGTCGACACTTGCACATACAACGTGAACGAAGTTGAGCGTATCGCCCGTCAAGCGTTCGACATCGCGCGCACTCGCCGCAAGAAGTTGGCTTCCGTCGACAAGGCGAACGTCTTGGAAACATCCCGCCTGTGGCGTGAAGTGGTTAACCGTGTAGCGGTTGACTATCCGGATGTTGAGCTTGAGCACGTGCTCGTCGACAACTGCGCGATGCAATTGCTGCGCCGTCCGTCTTCCTTCGACGTCATCGTGACGGAGAACATGTTCGGCGACATCCTGAGCGACGAAGCAGCGATGCTGACAGGCTCGATCGGCATGCTGGCGTCCGCTTCCCTGGGCGAAGGCAGCTTCGGCTTGTACGAGCCGGTGCATGGCTCTGCCCCTGATATCGCGGGTCAAGGCATCTCCAACCCGATCGCAACGATTCTTTCCGTTGCTCTGATGTTCCGCTTGACGTTCGGTTACCACGACGCTGCGGATTCCATCGAGCGCGCCGTGAAGGAAGTGCTGGATGCGGGTCACCGCACAGGCGACATCGCCGTTGATAAGAGCAAAGCGATCGGTACGTTGGCTATGGGCCAACTGATCGTTGACGCTATGCGTAAATAAGGAAGAGAGCTTGCCTGCTGAACTAGCGGGCAAGCTTTTTTGTTTTTGCTTGCTGAGCTGGAGCTCGTAGACGGCGTAGGTGCAAGTGCGGCGGTGGGCGAGGGTGCCGAAGGCGAGTGGGGAGGCGGAGTTCCGACGGTGGGCGAGCGTGCCGAAGGTGAGTGAGGAGACGAGCAACAGGCGATAGGTGAGCGTGCCGAAGGTGAGTGAGGAGGCGAGCAACAGGCGATAGGTGAGCGTGCCGAAGGTGAGTGAGTAGACGAGCAACAGGCGATAGGTGAGCGTGCCGAAGGTGAGTGAGTAGACGAGCAACAGGCGATAGGTGAGCGTGCCGAAGGCGAGTGGGGGGGCGGAGCTCAGGCGGTTGGCGAGCGTGCCGAAGGTGAGTGAGGAGACGAGCAACAGGCGATAGTGAGGGTTCCGCCGGTGAACGAGTAGCTGGCGGGCTGGCAGGACATCAAATCGTTACTACTCCTGACGAGAAGGGATAGTGGCGATAGCGGAGGTCGCGGAGTGACAGTGGGGTAGGCCAGCCGCTGCTATTCTGTATGATTTTTCGAGTAGAATAGCCGAGAATTACGCTGAAAGGCTGATTGTAAGCTATTTTTCATATACAATTGCTGCTTTTTACCCTTATTGCGAAGATTCTATATGAAATTTCATATAGAATGGGGCGGGCTGGTACTCAGCGACCGTGTCATGAGTCAGGCAGAGTGAGATAGCGAGGAATCGCAGTTACGACAGTTCTCCTGACGAGAGGGGATAGTGGTGATAGCGGAGGTCGCGGAGTGACGATGGAGTGAGGTTGCTCAGGTGAAAAAGCAGCTGAATCATGCACGTTCATAGAGCTTTCATATATTAAAATAATTATTAATTAATATGGTCTCTAATTATTGACTTTCACCTATTCGGATGATACCATTTTATACGAATAAGATAGATTTGAGGAGGAATTATACACATGGCAGAGCGTTTAGTTGGTAAACAAGCTCCAGACTTTACAATGGAGACAGCTACCGGTGACGGTAAAGGATTTGGCAAAGCATCTTTGTCCGACTACAAAGGCAAATGGTTAGTATTGTTCTTCTACCCGCTTGACTTTACATTCGTATGTCCTACAGAAATCACAGCGCTTAGTCAAGCTGCTGATCAATTCAAAGAGCTGGACACTGAAATTCTTGGCGTGTCCATCGACAGCATCCACACGCACAAAGCATGGATCAATACACCAGTCAACGACAACGGTCTTGGCCAATTGGCATTCCCGCTTGCTGCTGACATCACGAAATCCGTTGCACGCGACTACGGCGTTCTGATCGAAGAAGAAGGTATCGCGCTGCGCGGTCTGTTCATCATCGATCCAGAAGGCGAATTGAAATACGAAGTTGTTAACCACAACGACGTAGGCCGCAGCGTGGAAGAAACACTTCGCGTTCTTCAAGCTCTGCAATCCGGCGGATTATGCCCAATGAACTGGAAACCAGGCGACAAAAACCTTGTCGTAAAATAAGCTTTTCATACATAGAGAAGCTCCTCTTAGCTGGCATGCGAATGCGGGCGGGGGAGCTTTTCTTCGTCAGAAGGAGAACGAAGGCATATGACCGTACCTGCGCAACTGCGCTATACAAGGGACCATTATTGGATTCGTCAGGATGGAAATGAGGCTGTCATCGGACTGACGGAACTCGGATTGAACGAATGGGGGATGATTCTGTTCATTGAGCTTCCGGAGCGCGGTGCGGTACTGGGACAGGGAGATTTCCTCGGCTCCATGGAAACGGCTGAGGACGAGATGGACTTGCTCGCTCCGCTGTCCGGAGAAGTGACCGCTGTGAATATGCTGCTGGAACGAGCGACAATGATGCTGATCGAATCGCCTTATGACAAAGGGTGGTTAATCAGAATGGCCTTAAGTGATCTAGCCGAGTTGGAGGAGCTGTGGGACGCTCCGACGTATGAGGGCGAATATTCGCTGGAGTAGGGTGAGCGCAAGCTCAATAAACAAGAAACCGCAGGGCTGGCACTTGATCTAGAATCAAATGACGAACCCTGCGGCTATTCCTATTTGGTCATGTTACGATTTTCCTGCGAGCTGCTTATACTTGTTCAAATATTTGACAACCGCCAGCACGTACGTCGCATGCGACCATGTAAGCGGAGCGACCGACACCGGATCCCCGTTGAAAGGGTCCAGCTGCTCGGAAAGCACGCCGCTCTCCATGGCATGCTTCACGACCCATTCCAGCGTTTGACGCGGCGCTTCGAGATCGGCGAGTGATTTGGCGTATTCGATTTCCCACTCTGCGATCCAGAGCGTACAGATGATCCAGGGGTTGCCTGGCACATTCTCGATATCGGTGGAGCGTTGGAAGTAGTAGTCATGATGATAGCGGGCAATACCGCCGATATCGGTTTTGATGGACAGTCCGGCTTTATTCGCTTTCATCGTGCCAACGACGCGCTCATCATCCGCAGGCAGCACCCCGAATTCGAAGATGCCGTAGACGGAGCTTTCGAGCGTCATGTCTTTGACCCATACGCCGTCCTCCATATATAAGCCGCGAACGAAGCGGCCTTCGTTCTCGTCCCACAGATGCTTGAGGATGCCGGCTTTAATTTTCTCCGCCGTATGCTTATAGCGGTTGCTCCGCTCCTCATCGCCGAACAAATTGCTGAAGTTGGAAGCGGCGATCAGTCCGCCATAGACGGCTGACGCGGTAAATGTATAGATGCCGTAACGCTCTTCCCATAGATCATAGCTCGGCTTCGGCAAGTTCAGCTCCTGATCGATGTATGTGGACATGAATCTGGCCGCCCGGCGGATGAGGTTGCGGTAGAGCGACTGCGCGAACTCTAGGCTGCCGTTTTTCTGAAAGTCGGCCCATAGCGCGAACAGCACAAGCGCGGTTTCGTCCTCCTGGATGGGCAGCTGAACGCGTCCCGAATGAATGTACGGGTGCCAACTGGAGCCTACGGTGCCGTCCGGATTGTATTTATGATGCAAGTAACCTTCGGGTGACAGCACGTTCGCACAGAAGTTGAAGAAGGGAATGATCATCCCTTGGTAGCCGGCCATGGACATGGAGTAGGCGATTAAAGCGCCGTCCCGAGGCCACATATAGCTGTAATGATCGCGATTGCTCTGCATAATGTCCGAATCGTTGGCGGCGATGATCGCGCCGTTCACATCGGTCTGCGTACGGACGAGCAGAAGGCTCTGTTTGAAGAGGCGCTGTACGTCTCCGTTCAAATCGCCGTAGTCCCGCTCGATCTTGTTGGCCCAACGCTGCCAGTAGACGGTTACACGGTCCAGCAGCTTGCCGGGGTGGCTGTCTTTGACGTAGGCATCGAGCTTCTTGACTTCCTCCAGCGTTTTGCCGGCGCCCATCCAATAGTACATTGTTTGGTTGGCGTTAGGAGGGACGAACAAGCGAAAGGAGATGGTGCTGTCCACGGAACCCTGCGCGATGGCATTGCCCATGAGATGTCCGTCTTCCGCGTCGCGCCAGGTGCCTTCGGCATTATAGAACCTTTTGACCCCTGTAGAATACTGATAAATGCCTTCCGTTCCGGTGCTGCCGTTGAACATGAAATACCGGTCTTTTTTATAATGGAATACCGTATTGGTCAAAGGGTAGAAGGCAGCGGTATCGCCGACCTCCGTCTCGTTAATGAGCAGGTCCTGGTTGAAGAACATCCGGACTTCCCGCACGGTATTTTTATGATTCGTGATTTGGATTCTTTTGAGATAAATATCTTCCCGCTGATGAACGCCGTCATTCATAAGCAGCGTGATCCCAAGTCCGGGATGCGTTGCCGTAACTTCGGTAACCAGAGAATCTTCTACATAACCCAGTTTAAACTGCCACTCCGGGGAATTCAGCCAGGCAAAGTCACCGTCCACCCAAATACCTACACGGCACTGATAGCCGCCAATATGGTTAAGCTGGCCGACGAAAGGATAGTACAGATCTCGCATGTAGGAATGCTGATCGAGATTAATAAGAAATTTTCCGTTTCCGATGACCAGATGTCTAGGCAATACAATCACTTCCCCACTCGTTTGTTTAATCGCACCCTCTGAATGTACGCAAAGGCCTGCCACTAGGTTACCTAATAATTACCAAGGAATCAATGATTCTTTGAAAAATATCTGAAAATTTCGACCGGTTGCGCTTTCATTTGGTATAGTTACCCATATTATTTGATTATTTCCTTCTGATGCGGGAATATACCTGATAATGGTTCGCAGGAACCTTTCATTTGCGAATAGATGCCGGAAGTGACGGCCGCAATCTGCTCCCAGCGGTAACGATTCGTTACCTCGAACAAAGCGCCGGAAGCCAGCCGAACGCCTTCGGACGGATGCTGCAAGAGGCGGACGATTTGCGCTGCCAGCAGCTCCGCATTGCCGGGAGACACGGTGATCCCCGTCACTTCATGCTCCACAATCTCGGACAAACCTCCCGTATCCGATACGATCAGAGGCGTACGGCTAGCCATCGCTTCGAGTGCAACAAGGCCGAACGGCTCATAGAGGCTGGGAAAAATACAGAGCTCCGCCCTGTGCAGCAGCAGTCCTTTGTCCTTATCGTCCAAGAAGCCTGTGAATACGACGGCATCTCCAAGCGGAGCCGCCAGCTCCTGCAGCCCTCCCAGCTCCGGACCCGCACCGGCGATTATAAGCTTCGCCTCAGGGACGGCATGCAGCACATCGCTCATGGCAGCCAGGAGAATGTGCACGCCTTTCTCATAGACGAGCCTTCCGAGGAAGGCCAGTATGCGCTGCGGAGGATTCCCCGGCACAAGAGAAAGCGCTTGAGCAAGTGACGGGTTATCCCCTTGATGATCGGCGGCCGTAACCCGAAACGGCTTGACGCCATTGGGAATCAGATTCACTTTATGGGATGGAACCTGGAACAGTCGAGCCACCTCCTGCTGCATCGCCTGACTGCAGACGATGAGATGGTCGGAGGTTTCCGTTAATTGCTGCTCGAGCTGATGAATACGCTTCTGTACCGGAGTATCCAGCTTGCCTTGGTTCCGTCCGGCTTCGGTCGCGTGGATGGTTGCCAGCAGAGGCACACCGAGCGCCTCCCGGCATTCCTGAGCTGCATGGTACACGAGCCAATCGTGCGCATGCACGATATCGAACCGGACGCCTTGCCCGGACAAGCGCAGGATGGTGTCGGTGAAAGCCAGGTTCATTTGAAACACCCAGTCCAAGAAAGGCAGCGTTCCGGGTGCGGAGAGCACTTCCACACGGTGGACGTGCACGCCGTCCGCCACTTCATAGGGCGCGCAATCCGGCGCCAGGCACGTGACGACATGAACGTCGTGACCGTCGGCCGCCAGCGCTTCGGATAAGCCGCAGACGGCTCTGGCGAGCCCGCCGATGACCCGGGGCGGATATTCCCAAGCAAGCATGAGAATCCGCAGACGCGACGCTCCTTCGGGCAAGGCGGAAGGGGATGGAGCAAGTATGGAAGGGGGCTGAAAGCAGCGATAATCGACCTCGGGCAGCAAAGGGGATTTCTTCTCCAGTGCAATGACAAGCTCAGAGAGCTCGCGAGCTGCCGAGTCCTGTTCAGCCTCCGTTAAATTTAGCAGATTGTGGAAATTATCAATATGAGTCTTTATGCGCTTCACCGCATAGCTTGTTACCGTCTCAGCGTCCAGAATGAACGTCCAGTCGCTGCTTTGGGCCAGCATGAGCTCGCGGACGGCCTGATTGAGCGCGCGGAGCTGCAGCGGCTCGGGCTTGCGGTGCCGCTGCGCGGCAAGCACCATGCGGTCCTCCGCCGCGTGCAGCAGCGGCTGCACCCACTGGCTGCGCGGCTGCAGCCAGACCTCGGCATAGCCGCCGCGGCCCCAGCTCGACTCCGGCAGCACCGCTGCCGCAGCCGGCGCATGAGCGGCGGCGTAGCCGCCAAGTGTCGTCATCTCGATGGTGGCGACACCGGCATCGCGCTGCGCAGCGAACCCGCGCAGCACTGCTTCCAGCCACTGGTGGCCCTCATGCCACCAGTGGCCGAACAGCTCGGCATCGTAGGGACATACGATGACCGGAGGCTGAGCCGCGCCGTCGGCGATGCGGCTCAATTGCGCCACCCGGGAGGCCACGAAATGCTCAGCGTGCAGCTGAGCTTTCTGCGCGGCCCGCGCCGGGTGGTAGGGCGCCTTGGCGTCACCGCTGCCGGTGACGCGGTAGTACTTGAAGCCCGTGTGGACGCGTGCGCCGTCCGGCAGCACATAGGGCTTCAAGTACTCCCACTCGGCCCCGCCGTCGCGGCCGAGGTCGAAGCCGATATCGCGGTAGTACTCGCGATAGTCGGCATCGCCCGGGTACCCGGACTCGGCGCTCCATACTTGAGCGCCGGCTTCATGGTCCCGGGCGAAGACGCAGGCGCCGCCTGGCGAGCGCAGCGGCAGCCCCTGCCCGGCGGCGGGGTGCGCGTGCGCGTCGACGACGAAGTAGCGCAAGCCGAGCGCCTTCAGGTGGGGCTCCGCCGCAGGCGTGTAGCCGCACTCCGGCAGCCAGATACCGGCCGGAGGAGACCCGAAATGCCGCCGGAATTCACGGACGGCGGCTTCCAGCTGTGCGCGCAGCGCGGCGTCTTGCTTGATCAGCGGCAAGAATGCATGCGTCGCAGCGCACGTGATGAGCTCGAGGCAGCCTGAGAAGCTTAGGCTGCGGAATTTCCCGATGAGATCGCCCCGCAGGCGGTCGTACAGGACAAGATGCCGGTGATAGCGGTCGGCGTAGCTTCGGGCCACGGGGCCGAAGTCGGCGTGGCCCCACAGCCGGATGACCTCGCGCTGAGCCAGCTCGCAGAGCGTAGCCAGATGCTTGCGCGTCCGGCGCTGCATGCGCGGATCGTCCAGCATGGCGAGCAGCGGCGGAGACAGGGATAATGTAATCCGGAACGGCACGCCCTCCTCGAGCAGCCGGTCCATCATGTCGATCAGGGGAAGATAGCTGTCGGCAACAGCTTCGAAAAACCATCGTTCTTCCAGAGTGACGGTCGCTTCATCATGGCGAACGTAAGGGATATGGGCATGCAAAAGCAAAGCTACATAACCGTGTACGTCAGATCTCAATCGCAATCGCCTCCGAATTCGGTTTCTGCCGTGTACGTACGCTTGGGGACGTACACCGAGTAGGCAGAGAATTGCTCATCGGCTTCAGGCGCCAGGAGCTGTAAGGGAACGGCCGCAGGCCGATAAGTTACTTGATCTGTCAGGTTGGATGGAAATACTTGATGCGTATGTATATGGGGAGTCTGAATCGGATTAGAACGCAGAAGCGGAAGAAATTGTCCCTGTCCATTCCGAATGCCGAGTTCTGCGAAGTATCGCAAGCCGGGTTCAAAGCCGCTTAGGAAACAGGAATCTCCTTGCGGCAGCGGCAGCTCATAGGCTTGAAGGGAGGGCGGCTCGCATCCAGCCTGTTCATCGATTTCATAGAACCGCAGCAGCGGCTCTAGCATAAGCCAGTCCCGATTGAAGTGCTCCTGCACCATTCTTTTTTTTCTGGCGGACAGCTGCCAGTAAGCGAACAGGTTAGTAGGAGTTTGCACGAGCAAGTGGAGGGCGTCCCTGTCACTCAAGTGGGCGTTGAAAGCTTGGGTTGGAATCTGACTCACCTTTTCTCAGGATAATTATGGCAAATAACCGGGAAAACCTGTGGACAATATTGTAGCATATGCACCCGCGAAACGAAAAATCTCCGCCTTTTATACAAAAGGGGAGATCTCCTGTATCCTCGCTACTTCGCCGGAGGCTGGTCTTCCATAAAACGGGTTTCCGTCAGTCGCATTAAAGAATCATATCGGTTGACTGAAGATAGGATCGACAGATAGTCATCCTGTTTAATGTTCGTATAGGATGCTTTGAAACCGGTATGATATTGAACCGTCATACTAGAAGACTGATCGTCATACTGGATAAAAGCAATCTGCCTGGAAACGCTGGGAATCATATTCACGCCGCTCTCCCCTTCATCTTAAGACTTCGAAACACCCGGTTTGGATATGTCTGTCATATCTTATGCTTATTGCAGCGCATTTAGAATGTGGTTTCGATAAGACTGTACAAGCTCCCGGGCTGCCGTCCGGTCTGCGGATTGGGCGATGAGCTGAACAATGGGATCGTCGCTGTCAGGCAGCAGCAGAATCCACCCGTTTTCGTGATAAAATTTGATGCCGTCAACAAGATCGACGGGCGTATTTTTGGATCGTTCCATCATGCTGCGCATCACCTGGCCCTTCGCTTCCCAAGGGCAGTCGATGGCTTCGCGGTGCAGATAGAAGCTCGGAATCATCGCCAGAAGCTCGGAGAGCGGTCTTCCGGTTCGATTCAGATGAAGGACAACGAGTCCAATGGCCAGAAGCGAGTCGAACAGCGGGTGCATCCGCGCTTCAGGCGTCGCTTCCAAGATGGAGCGCTCCCATTCTTTGGTTCGCACGATTGTCGCTCCCAGCCCTTCGGCCATGCTCTCCAGGAGCGCGGGGGCGCTGACCGGAGCACCGATTGTCGTGCCAGGGCGGCCGTGCAGGTAGCACAGGTAGAGGAAAACCGTCTGCATATCGGGATCGACGATTTCCCCTTGCTCGGTAATGAGCTGCAGCGTCCGCCCGTCATCGGAAATATGGAGCCCGAGATCGGCTCCGGTCATCGAAGTGAAGACGGGAAGCGGCTCCTGCAGCGCGGCGGCAGATACATGGACCGTTTCGCTGCCCAAATTCTCGAAGAAGGGCAGCAGGTACGGCTGCAGCCAAGCACTGGCTTGGACAACGATACGCAGGGCAGGGGTGCGCGAGCTGTCGGCTTCTTCGGCGATTTCCCGGGAGAGTGCATCCACATACGTTCGCAGCCAATGCGTTTCATCCCGGTAGCTGCCCAGCTGCTTCATGGAAGCGCGTCCGTAGTCCTCCTGCCAGAAGCTGTTCTCCACCTTGCGTTCGGCGGCTCTGGTGATGGGCAGTCCTTCGGCGTCCATGCACGCCAGCCGGCAGGCTTCGTTCTCGCTGCCGGACCAATCGAGATGAATGCCTCCGGCGGCGCCCAACTGACGGATCGCGAAGGAGGCGGCGGGCGCGAGGCAATCCCCGAGATCAATCACGTGCGTCCCCACGGATTGGAGGCTGGCGGTCAACGTTCGCTTCAATAAGCGAGTGAACGCATGCGGGGCGCAGCTGACGGTCAGCGTATGGCCGGAAGCCAGCGTGGCCCCGTAGGCGGTGCCGAATCTGGCGGCCATTTCGGGAGTGAGTTCCAAGTTGGGTAAGCCGCTTACGCCGCTGGTTCGGTATAGCGTTCTAGCGGCGTGATCTCCCCATATATAAGATGAATGAAGACGGGATTTATCGCGAATTTGTTTATGCGGCCATATTTTCACGTGAGGCTCGACGCGGCTGTTCGCCCCGATGATCACGTGGTTGCCTATGACGGAGCCTTCACCGAGGAAGGAGGCTTCTTTGCAAATGATTCGGCTGGTCAGCGTAGAACCGGACAATTCATTGTTCGGCAGCAAGTGGTTATGATCCCACAGCACGCTGCGGGTAAGCTTGCTTCCCTTGGCCAGCCGGTTATTGCTCCCTACGATGCAGTACTCGCCAATCTCCACCTCATCGCCGATGTGACTTCCAGGACCGATGTAGGCCGGACCGACGATGCGGGCGGAAGAGCTCGTCTCTACGCCGTCTGCGATGTAGACGCCGGGACGCAGCTCCGTACCATGAATGTCAAGCTGCACTTTGCCGTCCAGCATATCGAATTGCGTTTGCCTGTACTGCTGCAGGTTGCCGATATCCATCCAATACCTGGGGGAGACATAGCCGTACAGCCCTTCTTGATCCTGAAGCAGGGCCGGGAACAGCTGCGTGCTGAAGTCGAATTCCTGATCGAACGGCACCCTGTTCAAAATTTCCGGTTCGCAGATGTAAATGCCCGTATTGACGGTATCGCTGAATACTTCCCCCCAGCTGGGCTTCTCGAGAAACCGGGTGATGCGGCCGCTCTCGTCGGTCATGACGACGCCGTACTCCAGCGGATGGGAGACGCGGGTCAGCAGAAGAGTGGCTTTGGCTTTCTTCTCCTTATGGAAGGCAAGAGCCTCATGCAAGTCGAAATCGGTCAACGCATCCCCGCTGATGACGATGAACGTATCGTTCAGAAATTCATGCGCTTGCTTGACACTTCCGGCTGTCCCCAGCGGGGTCGTCTCTTCATAGTAGTGAAGCTTCACGTCATACCCTTCGCCGTCGCCGAAATAGTTGCGGATCACTTCGGGCTTGTACTGCAGCGTGACGGCGATGTCACGAATGCCGTGCTTATGCAGCAATTCGATAATATAAGCCATGCAGGGTCTTCCCAGGAGAGGCACCATGGGTTTGGGAAGATGGCAAGTAAGGGGACGAAGCCGCGTGCCCTTGCCTCCAGCCATAATAACAGCCTTCATATGGGAACCTCCTTATTTGCAGCCTAGTGTTTAAGTGACGACAAGTTCATAGGTCAGCTTCCTGTATTCCTCCTGAATCTCCTGAGCGATGCGGTCCCATTGATAACGCTTCTGCAGTAAGTTGTAGGCGCTGTCTGCCAGCTTGACAGCCACGCGGGGCTGCAGCAGCAGTTCCGTAATGTGCCAAGAGAGCGAGTCCGCGTGTCCAGGCAGCGCCTTGTAGCCGTCCACACCGTGCCGGATAATCTCCGCCAGACCGCCCGTATCCGAGAGCACGAGCGGCTTGCGGTGCGCCATGGCTTCCAAGGCAACGATGCCGAAAGGCTCGTAGAGGCTGGGAATGACGCAGACGGAGGCAGCTCGATAGAGCTGTGCCCGGTAGTCGTCATCGATGAAGCCGGTAAAAAGTACGCGATCGTGCAAGCGGGCGGCGGCAGCGCGCAGCTCAGGCTCCATCGGACCTGATCCGGCGATGACGAGCTTCGCTTGGGGCACCTGCGCGAGGATCGAGGGCATCGCCTCGATGAGCACGTGAACGCCTTTCTCATACACGAGTCTGCCGATATAGAAAATGATCGGATCCTCTCCGGCAAGAGCGGGAGGACGCTCGCTTGCATCGGTTGGAGCGGGAAGCCGAATCCCGTTGTGATGAACGCTTACCTTCTCCACCGGGAGCTGGAAGATGCGCACGATCTCCTCTTTCATATAGGAGCTGCAAACAAAAACGCGGTTGGCCTCATAGGTCAGCTTCCATTCGATCTCATGAATATTTCGCTGCAGCTCCGAGTGCAGATGGCCTTGGTTGCGTCCCCATTCGGTCGCATGGATGGTCGCAATGAGCGGAATGCCGTAGCTGGTCTTGATTTCTCTAGCGGCATGGAACACCATCCAGTCATGCGCATGCAGCAGGTCGATGCGGCCGCCGCTTTCATGCCAGCGGACGAGGTGGTCCGTCATCGCCAGATTCAGTTCGAACGTCCAGTGGTAAAAAGGTGTAGGCCCCGAATGTTCCACAGGGAGCCGGTGAACGTATACGCCGTTCATCTTCTCGAAGGAAGGTGCGCCGTCATGGGCCGTCGTGACGACATGCACAATCTCACCGCGGGCGGCGAGCGCCTCGGCCAGCTCATGAACCGCCTTGGATAAACCGCCGACTTGCTTAGGCGGATATTCCCAGGCGAGCATGAACACATTGGCGTTGTGCTGCGTCTCCGCCAGCACAGCGTCCCAATCTTGGCGGCGCTCCATAATGGGAACAGGGGAGAGCTGCCGAATACTTACATAGTCGCGATAGTGAATATCCGGCAAGCAACGGTCCGCCTCTTCAATGGAAGCCAGCCAACTCTCGTCTACCGTCTGGCGTTCGATCTGGTCGCATAGGCGGTGGAAACAGCCGAGATGTGCGGTCGTCCGTTCAGCGGCATACTCGCTTAGAACGGATTCCGGCCGCATCATGAGCGCCCAATCGCTGGACTGCGCCAGCATCAGCTCGCGTGCCGCCTGATTCAAAGCCCGCTTGAGAACGGCGGCATTCAGCTTGCCGTGACGGGCGAGATGCTCATGACTTGTCGCCAGCTGAACCATACGCTTCTCGGCTTGGTGCAGGTGCCGGTAGATCCAATCACAGCCGCCGTGCAGCCATGGGTGCGAGAGCGACTCCCGGCCCAGGCTGGATTCGTTCAACTGGGCGGTACCTGCGGACTCGTATTCCTCGAGGTATTCGCCGGGTGTTACCATTTTGACCCCGGAATGTTCGTGGAATAGTTTGCGGCAGAGCTGATCCAGGAAGAGCGGGCCCTGCTGCCGCCCTTGTCCGAACAGCTCCGCGTCATAGGCAGCCGTAATAAGCGGCTCCCGGTCCAGCCAGCGGCACCCCCGTACGGCCTGCCTGCCCAGCTTGGCGATGTAGGCATCGGCATCGTCTCCGGCCTTCTCCAGGGCAAGCAACGGATGCAGCGGAATACCGGCATCATCTTTGCTCGCCCTGCTTGCCGCTTGCCCGGCTCTCTCCATGGCGGCGGAGCCGCAGGGAAACGCCATGACGCCATAGGGCGTCAGGGTCGGTGCCAGCAGTCCCCGAAGGGGCTGCGGCGATGCGAATTGCACGGCGAGGGCATCCGTGAAGAAGTAGCGGATGCCGGCTTGCTTCAGAATCCGCTCCAAACCAGGCGTATAGCCGCAGCCGGGTAACCACATGCCGCGGGGCTTCAGCCCGAAGTGGCGCTCGTAGTCTCTGACGGCCGTCAGGACTTGAGCACGGACCCCCTCCGCGGTGCTCATCAGCGGCAAATAGGCGTGCGTCGCGGCGGATGTGACAATCTCCACATAGCCAAGCTCTTGATAGTGCTTGAAGGCCGCAATCAAATTACCCTGGAAGCTTTCGTACAAGGTCTGGAGCGTCTGAAGCTGAAGCGCATGCTGTTTGGCCAGCGGCAGGAGCGAGGGGGTCATTAGCGAACGAACCTGCTCTTCGGCCTGCGCGATCCGCTCGCTGAGGGCTCGACGGTACTTGGCTTGCAGGAGCGGATCGCTGAATAGGGAGAGAAGCGTCGGTGTCAAGGCAAGGGTGATGCGGAAGCGCGTTTCATCCTGTACAAGCTGTTGGATAACGTCCAGTA
Organism: Bacillus sp. 3255; assembly: GCF_031456485.1. Taxonomy (NCBI): domain Bacteria; kingdom Bacillati; phylum Bacillota; class Bacilli; order Caryophanales; family Bacillaceae; genus Bacillus; species Bacillus sp. 3255. Next base: position 358,907 of record NZ_JAVDUS010000001.1, on the reverse strand, counting down.
TCGGTAAATACGTTCCTGTCATGGCTTCAATGAACCATGGCGCTTCTAATGTCTCCTGTTCCCGAAGGAGGAGATAGGGAAGATGAGCATGCAGCACAAGTGCGAAATATCCCTTCGGCTCCGGCTTCGGCTTGATGCGATCGATCAAAGCGTAAGTCACCTCGCATAAGGAGAGTAGGCTTGAATGTTTTCGTAAACGAGCGGCACGCTTGGCGAGGCCCCCGTATCCGGCTGAGCCGGTGTCTTCGGGCCTTCCCACGCTGCTTCGGTATCTCTTGGCGTGACAGCGCAATTGGAGCGCAGCAGGGGAATGAATTCGCGCTCCCAGGTATAGGTGCCGACATCCACGATGTAGCTGCGATTCGCGCTCAACTGATGGAAGTACCAGTTATTCGTATCCGGCTGCGCCTGCATATCCCAGCTGGCATGAGCGTTATCGCCGCCAAAGATCACATCGGTGACGTCGTACAAACGCAGGATGCTCGGCATGTCCCGGTAATCGCACTGGAAATGCTGCGAGACCAGCCATCTGCGCCTGTCGGAAATTTCCCAATATGCATAGAGCGAATGCGCGCCTAAGGCCATAAGATGAAGGAAGTCCTTCTGATATCGCACCGGAATTTTATCGTCCTGAGCAGGTGAAGACTTCAAGCCGGTTCCTCTTTCCTGACATAATTTTCAACGGCTGATTGACTGTAAAAGTATTCGCCCCCACCCAGCAAAATATGCGCGGATTGCTAAAATCTAGATGTCCCGCAAAAAAGGAATTTCAACCTTTTCCGGCGAATATATTGGACTAATCCGGGAAAACGAAGATGATACTGACGATGCCGGCTTTCCTCCGCGGAAAGCGCTAAGGAGTGATTACGATGAGTTTTTGTTGTGGAGCTAGTATGATAGGCACGAAAGGCACGCTCAAGCACATTCGTACGCAAATTCACAATGTGCCCATCCTCTTCTGCCCGGTATGTCACCGCATTGAGGTTCATTATCTGGTGGAAAATGAATATGAAATATTGGCGGAGTATGCCCACGGGGATGGCGCTGCTGAAGTTGATTTCGTTGAGTATGTCGATGGCAAAGACCATCTGCTGCACGATAATTGTGTGAATCATGAGGGCGAGGAGCCTTTGGATATTGTACGCAGCCAAATTGATATGGCGCTTGATCTGCTGGGTGTGGCCAAGTCCTTGAACGACGCCGAGTGGGAAGACCAGTTGATGAAACGGTTGAAGATGCTGAGTGTGCGCCGGGATAAGCTGAAAAACAAAAAAACCTCCAAGAGGATGTAGGGACCCCAAAGTTAAACACGTTTAACGATCGAGGGGCCGTGCGGTCTTGAGGTTCTTGCTAGTAGATAGGGCTGCTTCTTCCTTAGTTGGAAGTTAGCAGCCTTTTGTTTGGCTCCAGATGTTCAGTTCTTAACGGCCATGTTCTGCAGCAGTTGTCCGAACTCTTTTTGCAGGCTGCGGCTTAGCGGAACTAATACCGGTGTATGATTCAAATGGATAAGAAACCGGCGGGAAGCGGGAAATCCGCTTTCTTTGACATAGGAGACAACGTGCCGCAGATTGACGAGAAATCCTTTGAACGGGCTGAATATGAGGGGAGAGCTCTGGGCCGCGATTTCCGATAAATTCGTGCTGGTCTCCACTTGGGCGCCGTTCATCAGATGAACCCGGGTCAACCGTTTATCCTCCTTCTCAACGAAGAGGATCGATTCCTCCGAGATCGGCAGATGCGATTTCTGATTTTTGACAGTAATCCATGTTGTTGGCACGGGAGTCGGCATTGCGCTCAACTGGCTGCGTTCCGACTGTATTTCATCGATGGCTTTGCGGATAGCCGCTTGAAATTTGGGCAGCAGCACAGGCTTGGACAAGAAGTAAAGCGAATCCAGGTCGTGAAAGCTTGTGAGGATATGCTCGATATTGGTCGTACCGCTGACCATAATGACCTTAGGCCGGTAGCCCGCGCTGTGTAAGGACCGCACCATCGCAATGCCGTCCAGGGAGCCTTCGAGTCCGATATCGACAAGCAGGATATCCGGACGCAGCTGCTCATATTGGCTGATGAATTGTTCGCCGTCGGAAACGACCGCAGTTACGCGCAGCCCGCATTGCTCGCTATAGCTCTTGAGCAGCTGGCCTACCCAATAATTATCTTCGACGATGGCAACCGTGAAACGATGCCCCATACGATCATCGCACTTCCTTCCTCCGCTCATTCGCCAATGCTTGCTGTCAACTTATGCGCAGAAACTGCCATCTTAGTCCACATTAAACGATAAAGCTTCGTTATGCTGTATAATTACCAGATGTAGATAAGTGAGTGTAATCTCCTGGAAGCAAGCTTAGAAATGAGGGGATTGTAATTGTTAACATGGGCGGAATATATACTAACCTGTTTTGATTTTGTTCCCATGATCCTGCTGTCATTAGTACTGTTCAGACAAAAAGTAAAACCACATTGGCTGGCTGTATCGCTAGCCGCTTGCGCCGGGGCGATCGTAACCAGGTTCGACCAGTGGCCTATCTTATACATAAGCATTCTTGGCTTCCTGCTCATGGCCGTTTGGAAATTTCGTCTGATACCTGCAATCGTTATCGCCGTATCCGGCTATGTGGTATCGATCATCGTATCTACGGGCGTACTTCTCCTCTGCCAATGGGTATCTCTTACCCCGTATACCGAATTGCTGGCGAATCCGCAAGCATCCGTTACCGTTCTGACGATGATCCTCATCGCCAAATGCGCCGTCCTGATCGGCATGCGCAAGCTCCGGCTGGGATTCACCTTTCTTACGCACTATACCCGGATTCCGTTATCCAAAGAAAATGCGGGCTTCTACTTATATATCGCGGTTGTGATCGTCGGAATTCTCCATCGGCATGCCTCGCCCGAGAACGTCATCAGCGCTTTGATGCCTGTTCAATTGTTAGGGATGGCGACGGTGCTATTCGTTTATGCGATGTTAAGTAAGGAATTTCGTTTTCAAAGATGAACGGCGGGAGCCGGCTTCAACCTCTGCGGGAAGACCGTTGTTCCTGGCCTCGTACTCAAGCAGTGTCTGATGGTATTTCATTTGCGGCAGTGCGGCAATACCGACATAATGATCTGCATGTTCATCGAAATAAAGTTTGCCCTCTGCGGGGGCATACTTTTTTATTTTGTTCAGATTCACAAACAGATGCATATCCACTTTCGCAAATTGCTGCTCCATCAGTGCTTCTATGAAACTCGTAAAAGCTACGAGAGATTCTACGTTTTCTTCCACGACACCTTCAGCCGAATAATATTTAATAGATTTCGCGCCGAACTCCACGTACCATATATGCTCCAACCGGATGTCCCGATTCGTTTGCATGGACGACGCTTCCTCCAAATAACCCGCTTTCATCAAAAGATCTGTATATGGATACTGATAAGCTTGCGAAAGCTTACGCAAGGTGTCAGGAGATGGCTTGATGATGTCATTCGTGGTACGATTACGTCCTAGCTCCAAATCTCGTATATAGGCATGGGAAAGGCCGCTTTTGCTGGCAACTTTGCGCAGGGACATTTTCCCCCGCAGCGACTCGAGAAACTTGCCAAGTTGATTTCCATGTTCCAACGGAAACACCTCCTCTCCCTAATTGTAATGGATTCTATGCTAAAATGAAATCGCAGCCAAAGGTTTTATTTGCCAGTAGGTGCTCATTTGAACATCTATGTTATAATAAATTTGCTTTTTATTTGTATTTTACTTGAACCGTACCCCCCGAATCAGGATACATAAGGACGAAACTACTATATTGTGAGGTGGAAAGGTGCTACTGGTACTATTCAAAAGATTCCTTGGAAAAAAGGAATCCCCGGGACAAAGTGAACCCCATGCCTCTTCCCTTGAGGTTACCATACATCAAATTCAAGCAGGAGACCTAAGACTTAGGAACCAATTTATTTCCGATTACCAGCCTTACGTTGCCAAAGTGACAAGCAGGTTCTGTAAAAGATATATAGACCCGGCTCGTGACGATGAATTCAGTATTGCTTTGGGGGCGTTTAATGAAGCTATTAATCAATATTCCTCCGTGATGGGGAGATCCTTCCTCGGGTTCGCCGAAACCGTCATGCGAAGAAGACTTATTGATTTTCTGCGGAAAGAACAACGTTTCAAAGGACAGATTCCTTACAGTTCATTCGATCAGGAAGATGATGAAGATAATCTACTCAATCCGATTGAAGTTCATCAAGCCATTGAAGCTTATGAAAAACAAAAAGGACTTGAAGAACGGCGAAGCGAAATTATGGATTTCAGCCGCTGCCTAAGTGATTTTGATATCGATTTCTCTGAATTGACGGAAGCATCACCTAAACATGACGATTCCAGACAAATGCTATTCGGCATCGGTCGGACGCTGGCACAGGATGCGGAACTTATGCGGACTCTTCTGACGAAACGGCAGCTGCCCATTAAAGAGCTGCTGGAGCGAGTACAGGTATCGAGAAAGACATTGGAGCGCAACCGTAAATATTTGATCGCAATTGCTCTCATCTATAACGGTCCATACCCTTACTTGCGGGATTATTTACAGATTCGAGAATGAGGACAGCATAAAGAAAGGAAGAACAGCGCATGAACAAGGGAATCGTAATGGAAATCAGCGACAACTCCATTATCGTCATGGGTCCAGAGGGTCGATTTGAGAAGCTTCCTAGGGGGACGCGAAGTTGTGAAGTAGGGGAAGAAATTTTGTTTGCGCCTGCGCGCCGGCGCTTCCGTGTACCACAGATGGCCATTCTTTCCGGATTGGCGGCAGCAATGATCATGTGCTTCGTCTTGGTGTCGACATTGACGGGAGGCTTGCCAAGCGGCCAGGTGGTTGCATACGTCACTATCGACATTAACCCAAGCATCGAGATCGGCATCGATAATGATGAGCTGGTACAGGACTTGAAAGGGTTAAACCCCGACGGGGATGCGTTAATCAGCACGCTGGAGTACAAGGGCAAGCCGCTGGAAAACGTGACATCGGACATTCTCGATAAAGCCGAGCAAGGCGCCCTGGCCAAAGGGGAAGGGGACATCATTATCTCTTCCACCATCGTAGAGACGAGAGCCAATGTTGATGATGAAGCTATCGCCACCAAGCTGAAGGCTCAGGTCAGCAAACATATCGAAAAGGCTCATCCCGATCAAGTCCAAAATTATGAGGTGACAGCGTTCGCCGCCCCGCAAGAAGTGAGACAAGAGGCGAAAGCGAGCGGCGTGTCGGCAGGGAAATATGCGATTTATTTGAACGCTGTCAATAACGGAGCCAAAGTTTCCCTCGACGATATCAAAAGCGTCTCTATTCACCAGCTGGCCAAAGATAACGGAGGCCTCGACAAGCTCGTGACGCCGTCGAAGCCGATCGACAAATCGTCCCTGTCCAAACTGGTCGCCGAAGAGAAGTCCGGCAAGCTTAGCGAGCGCCTGCAGCAAATGCAGAGGGAGCAAGAGAAAGATAAGAACTCCCAGAGCAATGACAAGAACGCGAAGAGCACGCCTAAGTCAGGCAAGAGCGATGACGGTAACAACGGCAACAGCAACAACAACAAAGTCAGCTTTAAGCCGACGCCGACGTCAACGCCAAAAAATGCCCGCAATGACAGCAGGAATGACAACAACAAGAACGACAATAAGAACGACAACAAGAACGACGACAGGAATGACGACAAGAACGACGGCAAGACCGATAACAAGAATGGCAGATGGAATGATCGAGACGATTCGAAGGATCGTGACGATAAGAACGGCAAGAGTGACGACGACGATAAGAAGCCGGCACCAACGCCAACATCAACGCCAAAGACGGACCGCAAAGATGACGATGACTCCAAGAGTGGGTCATCGTCAAAGCCGCGAGAAACACCAAAACCTAGTGTAAAGCCAACCGTCAAGCCGACGAGCTCGAGCAAGCCTACGGCCAAACCGACGTTGAAGCCGACGCCGAAGGACGACCGGACCCCCGATTTCAATTGGAACTGGGGCAATCGTGATTGGGACTCCAAAAAAGATGATGACAATGATCGATGATCGGATCGCCCCCCCAAGTCTCTCTGATGAGCGGCTTGGGGTTATTTGTGCTGCCTGAACGGTAGAGCCGTCTGGCGGGACGACAACAGCTCGGCATGTTAGGGGACTCTGCTCAAACCCCACTTGATGGATCCCCAAAATTGTACATATAACAGAAAGAACAAGGGCGATGGCGGTTATAGCGCAGGCTGTGATCCCAATGTTTGGAGTAAATGGAATTTCTCCCGTTAATGGAGTGAAATGGGAGGCGATATGGTCAAATAACTGGAAAGGCTCCAGTTATTTCATGCGATCTTCCACACTATTCGCCTTAAACGAGCAAATTAACTGGAGTAATTCCTGCTATGGGGCTTGTGAGAGGCGCTACAGATGAATTTAGCGGGAGAAAATCCAGCTAAGGTAGTTGCGCAAAGTAGGACGACTACGGATGGGAGAGAGCTATGCTACTCCGGCCACCGATACTGCTGAAAGAAACGATACAGCTTAACCTGACGGTTACCGAACTATTTATAGAAGCTAAGCATCTTGTTTGCCACATTACACTCCAAAAAAGCTGCAACTACTCAACTACGTTACCCTTATCGATTGCAATCTCTGCTCAACCCCGACTTGATGGATCCCCAAAATTGTACATATAACAGAAAGAACAAGGGCGATGGCGGTTATAGCGCGGACTGTGCTCCGAATGTTTGGAGTAGATGGAATTTCTCCCGTTAATGGAGTGAGATGGGAGGCGATTTGGTCAAATAACTGGAAAGGCTCCAGTTATTTCATGCGATCTTCCACACTATTCGCCTTAAACGAGCAAATTAACTGGAGTAATTCCTGCTATGGGGCTTGTGAGAGGCGCTACAGATGAATTTAGCGGGAGAAAATCCAGCTAAGCGGTTCCGCTTGCTGCCTTCCATGATGGTTAAGCCCATACAGGAATCAGTCTGGCAACACCTTGGCAACACCTTGGCAGAGCCTAGCAACTCCCAAACAGATTTAGCCGCAGGAAGAGCTCAATGGACCGACTGCTTGAGGCACCTCTGGATATGTAATTGCGATGGAATTTCGCCATGTACATTCCTTATCCTGCAATTTTCCCCACATAGCTGCCAATAGCTCCCTGTAGTTCCGTGTAGTTCCCTTTACCGCTTAACGACTGCATGGAAAGTAGGACCAAGTTGTATTACAATGGTTGCATGTGCAATTATTCATATACCCGTTAACTGACAAGGGAAGGGAGCTACTCGCTTGAGATACTCTAGATTTGGAAAATCCGGCTACAACGTATCGTCACTTGGATTCGGTGCTATGAACCTGCCCGGCGTACCGCTGGAGCAGGCCAGAGAAACGCTTAATTATGCCTTGGATCACGGCATTAATTATATCGATACTGCTGCGGCGTACCGGAACAGCGAGGAAATTATCGGCGAATGTATTTCGCATCGCCGGGATGAATATTTTCTGGCGACCAAAACAGGCGCCCGCGATTATGCAACTGCAAAGTCGGAAATCGAGCGAAGCTTGGTGCGGATGAAGACGGATCATGTGGATCTGCTCCAAATTCACTATGTGAACTATGTGAGCGAGTTCAAGAAAGCGATGGACGTCGAAGGCGCATATAAGGCCGCCCTGGAGGCTCAGCGCGAAGGGAAGGTGCGCTTCATCGGCATCTCCGGACACAGGCCCGATTTGCTGACGCAATGGATTCAGAAGTATCCTTTCGATCAAATTTTGTTTCATTTGAACTTGGCGCAGCCCTTCGCCTTGGAGGAGCTAATCCCGAAAGCAACTGAGCTGGATCTGATGAAGGTGGCGATGAAGCCGTTGTCCGGGGGATTCATTCAACCTGTCGACCGGGCCATTCGCTATCCGTACAGCCAGGACGTGCATGTCACTATCTCGGGGATGGTCAGCATTAAGGAAGTACAGGAGAATTTGGCAGCCCAGGAGCAAGAGGTCGGTGTCGAAGAGCGCCGGGAGCTGGAGCAATTAGCGCTTGAGCTCGGACAACACGATTGCAGACGGTGCAATTACTGCTCCTGCCCGCTCGAAATTGCGATTCCGGATGTGATGATTGCGAGCCGGGTTCGGGAGAAATTTGGTTTGCTGCCGAAGGGCGATGCATTTTTTGAGCGGCAGAAGGAAAGAATAATAGGCTGTGCAGATCACGACCCTTGCAAAGAGCAGCCGCTCTGCGAACAGAAATGCCCGTATCATCTGCCTATGCAGTCCGTCATTCAGAAGGCGGCATCTTTTTATTAATGTGACAGGGAGAATGCCAGCATGTTTGCCAAAACAACGATCATCACAACGGACGTGTTCACGTCCTTCACGGATAACAAACACGGGGCAGACGCCATCCTCGTCTGCCTGAGCGAAACCGAGCTGCGCGAGGACACCGTCCTCGGCCACCCGCAGCTCGATCAGGCCCTTCAGCGCATGCGCGCCAAGGGCCTGATCACCGGCGCCTCGGGCGAGCTCGAGGCGCTGCCCACCCACGGCTTGCTGCCGTACGCGTACGTGCTCGTGGCCGGGCTCGGCCCGCGAGCCACGCGCGATACGCTGCGCGCAGCCGCCGTCTATGCAGCGCGCGAGACGCTCGCGCTGAAGCTCGAAAGCTTGGCGCTGAAGCTGCCAAGCGGTATCGACAGCCGGTCCGCCGTCATGGCGCTGACCGAAGGGCTGCTGCTCGGTACATACCGCATCGCGGTGTACCGCAAGAACGAGCCGGCGCGCGATGAGCTGCGCCGGGCGGTGCTGCTGGCCGAAGCAGCTGCAGATGCAGCGCTGCTATCGGCTGCGATCGCAACCGCCGAGACGGTTGCGGAGGGCACGAACTACGCCCGGGATCTGACGAACCTCCCGGCCAACAAGCTGCTTCCGGCTACGCTTGCCGCGGAAGCCTTGAAGCTCGCCCAGCACTACGGCTTCGCCTGCGAAGTGCTGGACGAGCGCGAGATTGCCGCCAAGGGCATGGGCGGCCTCATCGCGGTTGGCGCAGGAAGCGCCAACCCGCCAAGGCTGATCACCCTGCAGTACAAGGGTGATCCCGATTCCGCCGACGTGCTGGGCCTCGTCGGCAAAGGCGTAACCTTCGATACCGGCGGCATCTCGATGAAAAGCCCCGACGGCATGGAGGAGATGATCAGCGATATGGGCGGAGCCGCCACGCTGCTCGGAGCGCTGCATGTCGTCGGTCAGCTGAAGCCGAAGATCAACTTGGCCGTTGTCATACCGGCCGCGGAAAATATGACGTCCGGCACCGCTTACCGTCCCGGCGATATTGTCACGCTGCTCAGCGGCCACTCCGTCGAGGTGCTGAATACGGATGCGGAAGGCCGCATCATCTTGGCGGAGGGCGTGACCTACGCCAAGCAGCTCGGCGCTACGAAGCTTATTGATGTAGCCACGTTGACCGGCGCGATTCTGATCTCCTTCGCCGATGTGGCGACAGGGGCTGTGACGAACGACGACGAATTCCTGAAGCCGCTGCTGCAAGCGGCCGGTGAAGCGGGGGAGAAGCTGTGGCAGCTGCCGAACTACCCGGAATACCGCGACATGCTGAAGAGCGATGTAGCCGATGTCAAGAACTCCCCTTCCACCGACCGTTGGGCAGGCGCCATTACCGGCGGCTTGTTCGTCGGCTACTTCGCCGAAGAGACGCCTTGGATTCATCTCGACACCGGCGGCACCGCTTGGCTGTGGTCGGCCAAAGGCATCGAGCCCAAAGGAGCGACAGGCGTGATGGTTCGTACACTAGCCGCTTACTTGTGTGATTTGTATAAATAAATAAAAACACCTGGCTTTGCGATTTCCGCAAGGTCAGGTGTTTTATGTTTGTTAGGCGCCCACACTGCGTCCGGCCGCGGCCTGTTTGGCTGATGGGCCTTGCAACAGCTCGGCGATATCGGACATCTGAATGACGATCCGGTTAATTTCGTTCGTTGTGTAGGAAAGCTGGGCCATACGCTCTTGAAGCTGGGTGAGGGAGATACCGACCCAGTTTTTCTTTCTACGGTGCGGGAACAGGTCATATTTCAACACCGTCATTGTAGCGGCGAACGGATCAGGCTTAATATATACGTCTTTCATCACGTCGTCCAGATTGAAGAACAGCTTGGAGTTCTTCCATTTGACATAGCCGGGTTCGAATAAGATGACAAGAAAGTCCGACCCGGACTTGTCCTTGTTCTCCATCGTAATGAGCCGGACGGCGCCTTTGGCTTGATTCGGCTTGATGTACTGACCCGAACGGAGATCGGGCAGGAAAGGGACGATCAGTAACGGGCAGAAGCTGGCGATATACAAATAAACGGTTGACTCAAACAAAAGAGAGAGTACAATAAAAGTCAAAAAGAGCAATATACTTGCAATAAGGCCAATACGGTTTGGTTTCATAGTATTTCGATGATCCCGCCTGACATGATAGATTAGGTAGACTGTCCTATTTTAACATAAGCGCCCTATATCTTGTAAACTATTAGATCAGTCACGAGGCTTTACATTTGCAAAATGGAGGCGTCAGCTTATGAAAATGCTGGATAGCGTGTGGAAGCCTAGGAAAAAAATGTCTTACTACCGCAAAAGTCTGCTCATCGCCACGTTGGAGGGATTTCCGGCTGTCGTCATCTTCCAGCTTCTCGGCGGTCCGTTTTTAACCGGGTATTTGCTGTACCTTGGTGCGACATCAACGGAGATCGGATTTATTTTGGCTATTACGACCGTAGTGAACATCATCCAGATCGGCATGGCCGTCCTCATGCAAAAGTTCCGTAACCGCAAGCGGATGCTGCTCATCTTCGGCTCCACACATAGATTGCTGTGGGCTTCCGTCGGCTTGATCCCTTTCCTTGTTCCCGAACATCTGTGGGTTGTGACGTATATCGTGCTCTATACCGTCGCTCATTTGGGCAATGCCGCAGGCGGCGTGGTATGGACCTCGTTGATCAGCGACGCGGTGCCGGGACCGGTTCGGGGGCGCTATTTCGGGCTGCGCAATACGATACTCGGTGCAGTCAGCTCTCTAGCTCTGTTCGTCGGCGGGCAGCTGTTGGACCGGTATCCCGGCGGGCAAGGGTTCCACTATTTATTCATCATTGTCGGTGTCTGTGCGCTGCTCAACGTGCTGGCCTATTGCTTGTATCCGAACCCGCCGTTCGAGCCGTCGACGGCATCGAATCCGCTCGGGATGATCGGTAAACCGCTCAAGGACAGCGCTTTTCTGAAGGCGATTATTTTTCTGGCGGTGTTCTTATTCGTACAGAGCTTGACGGTGCCGCTCTTTTCGTATGTGATGCTCAAGCTGATGGCTATTAATTATGAAACGGTTTCCTATATTACGGTCGTTCATACGCTCGTGATGATGGGCAGTTATTATGTTTGGGGTAACCTAAATGCACGTTATTCCGCACAGACCCTGCTTCTGTGGTCGCTGCCGGTCATCGCCCTGGCCTGCCTGTTGTGGGGGGCGATTGCGTTCATTCCTGCGATTGCCGTGCTGTATGCGGTACATATTGTGCTGGGCGTCGGTTTGGGCGGCTTTAATCAAATGGTTTTTACGTTCACCATCGGTGATACGCCGAAAAGTGAAAGACCCATGTATATTGCAACGTATTCGGCGATTACCGGCGTTGCGGCATTTCTGGGCCCGATCGTCGGGGGCAAGGTGTATGCCTTGATTGCGGCAGCCCCGATCTGGATGCAGATTTATGGCGTTTCGACGCTCGTCGGCGCCGTGCTGCTCCTGCTGGCCTTGGTCGTGGGACGCAGGGTACTTGGGAAACAAATAAGGAGTTGACGAACGAGGTATGGCAAAAAGAAGAATCGGAATCATCGGGCTAGGCGACATTGCCCAAAAAGTATACCTGCCCCTTCTTTCGGTGAATGAACAGGTAGAGATCGCAGGAATCATGAGCTTCACGCCGGCAACGGTTGAACGGATGGCCGCCAAGTACCGGATACCGTTCGGTACGACGCAGCTGGATGAGCTGCTCGCTCTTGGCTTGGATGCCGTCTTCGTACATAGTCCGACTCCGACGCATTATGAGATTGCCATGAAGTGCATGGAACGCGGTATAGCCGTCTATGTCGATAAGCCATTGTCCTATGACTGGGCGCAGTCCGTGGAGATGGCTTCTTACGCGGAGCGCAGAGGGGTGCTGCTGGCGGCGGGCTTTAACCGCAGATTCGCTCCGCTCTATATGGAAGCGCGCGACTGGCTTCGCAAAGCGGGCGGCTTCGACTGGTGCTCAGCCGTGAAGCACCGGATCAAGCAGCAGGGGCACAGTGCCAAAGAGACGCTGTATGACGATTTGATCCATATGCTGGATGTGCTGCTATGGCTCGGCGAGACTCCTTATGAAGTCGCCGTCCGTCATCAGCAGGTCGATCCCGAGGGCAGATTGCTTCATGCGTCAGGTACGCTTGCGTTCGACAGCTCGATGGGTACATACAGCATGGTGAGGCTGGCCGGCGTGGATTTGGAGAAGGTTGAGCTGCACGGAAGCGGGCGTTCGGTGGAAGTGACGAACCTGGAGACCGCGGTGTTCTATGAGCAAGGGGCCGCTCCGCGCGTGCAGACCTTTGGGAGCTGGGACACGGTGCTGGAGCGCCGGGGCTTTGCCGGTGTTGTGCAGCACTTCCTGGATAGCATAGATAATCCCAATGCCTGCACGATTCGCGGCGACCTTGTGCTGCCGTCCCATCAGCTGGTTGAACGTCTATCCGAGTAAGTAACGAGAGGCTGTCCGAAGTAGCGGAAACTACTTGGGATGGCCTCTTTTAAGTTGCGGAGAGCAGTAAACGGACAGTAGAATGATCGGCAAAAGAGCCGGGAACATGCTATGATGGAAAAAATGGAAACCACACCCAAGGAGGACTGCGCGGCGTGTCCAAAGCGGATCAAATGCTGGCCATATTATGGCTCATCAAGTCACACAAGCGAATCACGGCCAAGCAGCTGGCCGACAAGCTGGAAATCCATGTCCGAACCGTATACCGGTACATCGACGCGCTATGCACGAGCGGTGTTCCGATTATTGCGGACTCCGGCCACAACGGCGGCTACCGCCTGCTCGGGCAGTTTAGCGATGCTCCGCTCGTATTCGATCTCGATGAGCAGAAGGCGCTCATTCATGCGGCGGCCTTCGCCATGGAAGCCGGTTATCCGTATGGCGAGAAGTTGAGTCAGGCCGTTGCCAAGCTGAAAACATATACGAATCAAGAGCAGCTGGAGCAAATTCGTCTGCACGAACAAGGGCTGGACGTCATTCAGCCGCAAGCGGATGCAGCGGAGGCTGCGCTGCTGCAAGAAGTGGAGTTGGCGGTTGCCCAGCGGGCTACGCTGCACATGCGGTACCAGAAGGGCTACGGCTCGGTGGCGGAGGACCGCGATCTGGACCCGTATGGCTTAGTCTGTTGGAAAAACAAGTGGTATGTTGTAGGCTATTGCCGTTTGCGGCAAGCAATCCGCAGCTTCCGCGTCGATCGTATGAAAGAAGTGTCCCGAACGGAGCTGACCTTCCAGAGACCGGCCGATTTCTCGGCCCGCCAATTTATTCTCGACAGCGTACTTCCTGACCGGGATACCCCGGAAGAGCGGATCGATGTCGTCATTACAGGCCAAGAGCAAGCTCTGGACGATCTGTGCGGGCATTGGTACCTGGCTCATACGCTTGCGGAGCGGACAAGGCATGAAGCCCGTTTTCAGTTATCGGAACAAGCGATACGCGCCCAGCTGCCCTATTATTTGCTGAGTTACGGGGGCACCGTCCAAGTGAAGGAGCCGCAGCTGCTCATTCGGCTTCTCTTGGACATTACCCAAAATTTGCATCAATTTTATGCGTCGTCGTTGATTGACTGACCGTTTCTGTCAGTGAAGAGGAGGTACAATGTCGTTATCAAGCAACAACATTTCAACGCCTCGTTACTTCGGAAGCGGGGGTTCATTCTTAAGGAGGATGACGTATAATGACGAATCAAACGATTAAAACGTATAACTATCACGTGTGGGCGAATCAAAAGGTATTCGCGCGCCTGCAGGAGCTGCCGGAGGCCATTGTGCATCAAGAGGTTAAGGATGTATTCCCGACGATTCACCATGGACTGGTGCACATTTACCATGTCGACAAGGTTTGGTTGACGGGGATCCAAGGGGGCAGCTACGAGCAAATCAAGGAGCTGGCTGGCGTCACCCAAGCCAAGACCTCGGGCAAGAGTCTACAAGAACTGGAAGCGGCCTATGCGGAGTTGGCGGGTGAATTTCGCGATTTCCTCGAAAGCGTCGGCGATTTGCAAGCGGTGCGGCAGTTCAACCATCCGACATTCGGCGTGCTGAACGCTGAGATCGGAGAATTGGTGCAGCATGTCGTGAACCACGGTACGTATCACCGCGGCAATCTGTCTTCGATGCTTCGTCAACTGGGACATGCAGGCGCTCCGAGCGATATGGTTTACTATTTATATGAAGTGAATAAATAGCTTTATTTGCCGAATGGGGTGTGTCGAGACTGGCCTCCATTGAGTAATTAACAACGCCGGTGTCCGTTAGCGCGGCGCAGGACCGTCAGCTCGGCCGGTTAACGAGCGAAACAAGGGGCTGCCATTCGAGGCAGCCCCTTTGTTTTATCCGCACGAACAGTTGAGCACAGGCTTGCGCGCGGCCAATGCTTCGTCCAAGCGGCTGACGACCGTGGTGTACGGCGCATTTTTGACGATATCCGGATTCTCCTCGGCTTCCTTGGCGATCAGGATCATCGTGTCGATGAAAGCGTCCAGCGTTTGCTTGCTTTCGGTTTCGGTCGGCTCGATCATGATGCACTCTTCCACATTCAGCGGGAAGTAGATCGTCGGCGGGTGATAGCCGAAGTCGAGCAATCGCTTGGCGATGTCGAGCGTGCGGACGCCGAGCTTCTTCTGGCGGTTGCCCGACAGCACGAATTCATGCTTGCAGAAGCGCGGGTGCGGCACATCGAAGTACGGCGTCAACCGAGCCAGCATGTAATTGGCGTTCAGCACGGCGAACTCGGACACTTTGCGCAGACCTTCCGGACCGTACGTCCGGATGTACGTGTAAGCGCGCACGAGGATGCCGAAGTTGCCGTAGTAGCCTTTGACGCGGCCGATCGATTGCGGATAGTTGTAGTCGAAATAAAAGCTGCCGTCCTCCTTCTTCGCCACAAGCGGCGTCGGCAGGAACGGAATGAGCTTCTCTTTGACGCCGACGGGACCGGCTCCCGGACCGCCGCCGCCGTGCGGCGTGCTCATCGTCTTGTGCAGGTTAAGATGCACGACGTCGAAGCCCATGTCGCCGGGACGCGTGATGCCCATGATGGCATTGGCGTTGGCGCCGTCGTAATAGAGCAGCCCGCCGGCTTCATGCACGATCGCCGCGATCTCGACGATCTGCTCCTCGAACAGGCCGAGCGTGTTCGGATTCGTGAGCATCAGCGCGGCCGTATCCGGTCCGACCGCTTGGCGCAGCTCATCCAGATTCACGAGGCCGCGTTCGTCGGACTTGATCGTAACGGTCTCGAACCCGGCGACCGTAGCGCTGGCGGGATTCGTGCCGTGTGCAGAATCGGGGCAGATGACCTTGGTCCGCTTCTCGCCGCGGCTCTCATGGTAGGCGCGGATCATCATGAGCCCGGTCCATTCGCCGTGAGCGCCGGCCGCAGGCTGCAAGGTTACGCGATCCATGCCGGTGATGGCTTCAAGATCTTGCTGGAGATTGTACAGCAGTTCCAGGGCGCCTTGCAGCGATTCTTCCGGCTGGTACGGATGTATTTTGGCGAAGCCCGGGAAGCGGGCTACGTCTTCGTTGATTTTGGGGTTGTATTTCATCGTGCAGGAGCCCAGCGGGTAGAAGCCGTTGTCGATCCCGAAGTTGCGCCGGGACAGAGCGGTATAGTGGCGGATGACGTCCACTTCATAGACTTCCGGCAGCTCCGGGGCGCTCTGGCGCTGAAATTTGGCCGGCAGCACTTCGCTCAGTTCCACTTCCGGGACGTCGGATTCCGGTAAGGAATAGGCGACACGGCCGGGGTGGCTCATTTCGAATATGAGCGCTTTGCCGTCGCTACTCACATTCACGTTGTTGTTATCGCTCATCGTCATACGAGTTCCTCCAATGCGGCTGCGAAGCTGTCGATTTCTTCGCGGGTTCTTTGCTCTGTGACGGCAATCAGCATATGGCCGGCGAGCTCGGGATCATCACGGCCCAAGTCATAGCCGCCGATGAAGCCGCGCTGCAGGAGCTTACGGTTCAGCTCCTGCACATCTGTGCCGTCAGGCAGCTTGACGGCGAATTCGTTGAAGAAGCTGCCGGTGAAAGGCAGCGAGAGCTTGCCGCCGGCTGCGAGACGGTTCGCCGCGTAGTGGGCTTTCTGGACGTTCAGCTTGCCGACGTCCTGTATGCCTTGCTTGCCCATCGTGGACAAGTACACGGATGCGCAGAGCGCGAGAAGCGCCTGGTTGGAGCAGATGTTCGACGTGGCTTTCTCACGCCGGATGTGCTGCTCCCGCGCTTGCAGCGTCAGCACGAACCCGCGCTTGCCCGCGCGGTCTACGGTTTGCCCGACGATGCGCCCCGGCATGCGGCGCATCCAGCTTTCGGCGACGGCGAAGTAGCCGCAGGTCGGCCCGCCGAGCGCGGCCGGGATGCCGAGCGGCTGGCAGTCGCCGACGACGATGTCGGCGCCGAGCTTGCTCGGCGCCTCCAGCAGCCCGAGCGTGAGCGGGTTCGCGCTCACGACGAGCAGTGCGCCCGCGCCGTGCGCGATCGGCTCTGCCGCCCGGATATCCTCCAGACAGCCGAAGAAATTCGGCGATTGGAGGATGACGGCGGCCGCGCCTTCGGCCTTGGAAGCGAGGTCGGCGAAGTCGGTCACGCCCTCCGGCGTGAGGCCGATCTCGACCACTTCCAAGTTCAGCCCGCGGGCGGTCGTGCGCAGGATAGCGCGCGCTTCCGGGTGCACCGCGCGGGAGACGAGCAGCCGGCTGCGCTTCGTCGCGCCGCTGGCGAGGGCGCCGGCTTCGGCCAGCGCCGTGGCCCCGTCGTACATCGAGGCGTTCGCTACGGCCATGCCGGTGAGCTCGCAAATGTACGACTGAAACTCAAAAATCGCCTGCAGCTCCCCTTGGGAGATCTCCGGCTGATAAGGCGTGTACGCGGTGTAAAATTCCGACCGCGAGATCACATGGTTAATCACCACAGGCAGGTGATGATCGTAGATGCCCGCGCCGAGGAAGCTGGCGTAGCGGTCGAAGTCGGCGTTGCGGGAGGCGAGACCGCGCATATAGCGCAGGAGGCCCTGCTCGTCGAGCGCCTTCGAAACGTTCAGCTCGCCCTGGAAGCGCACTTGCTGCGGAATATCTTGAAACATCTCTTCCATGGAAGAGATGCCGATCGTTTCCAGCATGTCTTGCTGATCCTGCTCGGTAATAGGCAAATAGCGATGGCGGTACGTCATGATAAGGGCTTGCTCCTCTCTGGTCACGGCTTTCTTTTGTAAAACGGGGTGGCGACGACCTTGGCCTTCACCTGTGCCCCGCGAATTTCCACAAGCAATTCCGTCCCCGGCGCGCTGTAGGCGGAATCGATTAAGGCGAGGCCGACATTCGTTTTGAACGTAGGGGATTGGGTGCCTGTGGTCACCTCCCCGATCGGGCTGCCGTCCGTGTTGAATACTCGGTAATGCGGACGCGGGATGCCACGCTCGATCATCTCAATGCCGACGAGCTTGCGCGGCGTGCCGTTTGCTTTCTGCCCGGCAAGGACCTCGCGCCCGATGAAGTCGCCCTTATCCAGCTTTACGAAATAAGAGAGACCGGCCTCCAGCGGCGAAATGTCTTGGGAAAGCTCCTGTCCGTAGAGGGGAAGACGCGCTTCGAAACGCAGCGTATCGCGGGCGCCTAAGCCGGCCGGAACCAGGCCATGTTCTTCGCCGGCCTTCAGCAGCAGCTTCCACAGTGAAGCGGCGTCCTTGGCGTCGATATACAGCTCGAAACCGTCTTCGCCGGTGTAGCCTGTGCGGGACAGCAGAGCGTTAATGCCGGCAACGTCTACATTGGCGAGGAATCGAAACGTTTTCAAAGTATGAACGGGAGCCTTCGTAAGTTTGGCTATAATGCGCTCGGCATGAGGACCTTGCAGCGCGAGCATGGCGGTTTCATCGGAAATGTCCGTGATCGTGACATTGTCCATGGCGTTTTGCCGCATCCAGGCCACATCTTTATCGATGTTGGAGGCGTTGATGACGAGCATGTAGTCATTCGTGCCTAATTTGTAAACGAGCAGATCGTCTACGACGCCGCCGTCGGGATAACACATAAGGCTGTATTGGCAGCTGCCGTCTTCTAGTTTGGCAACATCGTTGGTGGTGATTAGCTGCAGGAAAGGCAGGGCGCCTACGCCGGTAACCTTGACCTCCCCCATGTGCGACACATCAAAAAGCCCGGCTTGCTGCCTGACGGCGTCGTGCTCTTTTTGAATCCCCGTAAACTGCACCGGCAGCTCCCAGCCACCAAAATCAATAACTCGCGCTCCATGCTCCGCATAAACCGGAAAGAGCGGTGTTCGTTTCAGCATGCTTTACCCTCGCCTTCGATAATGTACTTACCCTAGGTTGCCCAAAATCGCCAAAAATTGCAGGCACGCAAAAAAGAGCAAAAGATATGCAACACAAACATACCTTTTGCCCTGTCCTTTGTACCTGAGAGTTACCTCGGCCGCTCGCCGAGTTTCCCCTTGGGTGTCCGACTCCCCGCTGCCTGCGGTGATCGAAGCTCTCCAGAGATGCGTCCGATACAGGTCCTTTTGCCTGAGAGATTCACCACATCCGGGCTTACTCCTTCGGCGCCGCTAGCTTGCCTTGCGGTCTCTCCCTGTACCATCATTCGCCAATATTCAATTTGTAGTATAGTATTAATATTTGCCTAGAGTGGTGTGAAATGTCAATTGTAATTTTGAATAAATTTTTAGCCGAACCAACCAAACGGGCTTGTTCCGTACAGGCTTGCGCCGCCGGTTGTCCTTGCCTATGTCCGCCTTGACATGGATGTTCCCGTTAGATTAAGCTATAAGCAAAATTTGGATGTAAGCGAGGGTGTAAACGATGAGTAATGTACAAGCGAATTTGTTATATACCAAAGAGCACGAGTGGGTAGAAAAGCTGTCGGACACGGTAGTCCGCGTCGGTATTACGGACTTCGCCCAGGATCAATTGGGGGATATTGTATTCGTCGAGCTGCCGAAAGCCGGCGCATCCATTACCGCGAACGAAAGCATCGGCAGTGTTGAATCCGTCAAGACGGTTTCGGATATTTTCTCGCCTGTGTCCGGTAAAGTGACGAACGTGAACGGAACCTTGGAAAGCTCTCCGGAACTGGTCAACAGCGAACCGTTCGGCGAAGGCTGGATGGTCGAGGTTGAGGTTTCCGGCGCTGACGCTCTTGAGGGTCTGCTTACAGCGGATGAGTATGCCGCTTACATCGGCAACGAGTAGGAGGCCGTCATGCAATTTGGTCATAAGCCGTCACAGGAACATGAACAGAATGACCGTATACCGCCTGGGCAAACGCTGACCCAAGGCTTCCCGGTGCTTCATTACGGATCCGTGCCTTATTATAACGATATGAGCAAATGGGATTTGCGCATCTTCGGCTTGGTTGAGGAGGAGGTCACGCTATCGCATCAAGAGTTCCTGGCCCTGCCGCGTCAGGAGTTCACGAATGACATCCACTGTGTGACGACGTGGTCTAAGCTGGACAACGTCTGGGAGGGCATCGCGGTTGCGGAGATCATGAAGCGGGTGAAGCTGAAACCGGAGGTAACGCATGTGATGCTGCATGCGGAGCATGGCTGGACGACGAACCTGCCGCTGGAGGACTTCCTGCGGGAGACGTCCTTCCTTGGCGTCCGCCACAATGGCGCGCTGTTGACCCCGGACCATGGCGCTCCGGTGCGTATGGTCGTGCCGCATCTATATTTCTGGAAGAGCGCTAAGTGGCTGCGCGGCATTGAGTTTATGCCGAAGGATAAGCCGGGCTTCTGGGAGCGGAACGGGTACCATATGTACGGCGATCCCTGGGCGGAGCAAAGATACGATTTTGATTAATTGCAGCTTCCAAGCACTGGGCGGATGGACGGCTCGGTGCTTGGGAGCTTTATTATTTCAAGGCCTATGGATCGGGAAACAGCAGCACGCCTTCATGCGTCTTCCACTCACTTCACCAACCGCAGCAGTTCCGCTTTCACACTCTCGTAAGCGTTCCGGTCGTCTTTCTTGGCATAGAATCGCAGTCCGTCGATGCCTTTGAAAAGCAGGGCGCACTTCAGCCGATCTTCGAAATGGGGGATCTCCTGCCCGCGGTCGGCCCAGGCGCTGCGCACCATGTCGGGAATTTGCAGCTGCGGGGTCCAGAGGTGCTGGGAGGCCAAATCGAAGACGAAGTCACCGTAGAAGGCCATCTCCCAATCGACAATACCGGTTACCTTGTTACCGTCCGAAAGCATGTTCCCCAGATGAAAATCCCCATGTACGACATAGCGCTGCTCAGGTGAATGCTTGGCCAGCTCCATCATGACGCCATACAGCCTGTCGAACACTTTCTTTTCCAGGAAGGTGGTCTCGAATAGCGCAAACCACCCCTCCCAGAAGCCGGTCTGCTTCTCGAGAAAGAAGGATGCCAGGAAGTCCGTCCACGTATCGTGGGAGCCGTCGCCGGATGGCTGAATCCAGCCGTATCCTTTGGTTCCCCCTAATTGTAAGCGGTTAATTAATGCGAATTGCTCAACGACGTCCGGAAGGATCCTCCGGATATCCTCAATCGGATACGAAATGATCGTCCGTCCGGGCACTTTATCGGCAATGGCATAACATAAATCTTCGTTCGCCCGGCCGATCTCGCGTACGCGAGGAGCCGGTACGCCTTGTGGCGAGAACGTTGCGTGGATATATCGCTCGCGCACGAAGCCATCGCTGCCGCTATTGAAATGAACGATGAAGGACTGCTGCTGCTGTCGGAAACTGAACACTTTGCTAACTTCGCCTTGGTCTATCGGCTGTACGTCGGTAACCGGGCTTTTTAAGATTCGCTCCAGTAGAGCTTGGGCTGTTGCCGTATCCATAATCGGTTTAATTGGTGCCATGTCATCTTCAGCCTCCTTCGTCCATCATAAGTCCATCCTATGCTTGGATTGAACGGACTAGCCATGGTAAACAGGATACTAAACAGTCTAACACGAATTAGCGCTTATTTACAGGTATTCCCATCCCCTTCGTTCCCTCGATTCCCTCCATGCGACCTTCCGGACACTCTCCCTTCGGCTCAGGAAACGGCTGCAAGTTTGAGTGTTGGTGAGCCGGAGAAGAGGAGTGCGGCATGCATGCAGGTTTGAGCCGCGAAGGCAGGTTACTTGTGCGCAGCTTTAACGCTAGGGGAGCAAGCGGAGAAAAGACTTCGACGCGGCTGATAGCGGAACGCCTCTTAACGTTGCGATGCCGATTCGCCGCTCGGGAATCGGCGGAGATAGCGGCACCTCGAAGAGCGCGCCGGCAGCGATCTCGTCCGCAACGTATTCGCGGATGACGAAGGCGAGGCCGAAGCCGCTACGTGCGAATTGCCCGAGCAAATCGAGGCTGCCCAGCTCGAATTCCGGCTCAAGCCGCACACCGTGCGCAGCCGCGTAGTCATCGATATACCGCCGCGTGCTGCCTCCCGGCTCCAGCATAAGCAGCGGGTAATCCATCAGCTCGCTAAGCGGCAGCGGCTGCCCGGAACCAGCCGCAGCGAACCGTTTGCCGCCGACGAGGCAGTCGTGAATCGCGGAGCTCTCGCGAAATTCGATTGCTTTGTCTGCGGCGGGCAGGTGGACGAGGCCGAAGTCGATTTTACCGTCCTTGAGCAGCGCAAGCGTCTCAGGCGTCGTTCTGTTCGTGACGTGAATGCGGATCGCCGGGTAGCGCTCATGAAATTGCTCCAAATAGGGCAGCAAAAAGTGTCTGCACAGCGTATCGCTTGCACCGATGTTGATCTCCCCGCTGTGCAGGTTGTGCATCTCCGCAATCGCCTTTTCGCCGCTCTCCATGAAGCTGAAGGCTTGTTCCACGTACCGGAACAGCACTTCGCCCTCCGCCGTAAGCTTAACACCCTTGGATGTCCGAAAAAATAACGGACCGCCAAGCTTCTCTTCCAATTGCTTGAGCGTGTGGCTTACCGCAGGCTGCGTGATGTGCAGACGCTCCGCCGCCCGGGACAGGCTCCCTGACCGGGCAGTCCAATAGAAGGTGCGGTACCACTCCATGTTAACGTCCATTTAGCATTACTTTCTTTTATATCAAGTATTAGTTATATCAATTTCTCTAATGCCTTATCTAGACATTATAATTAGCGATGTAATCAATAACAAGGCTGGGAGGCGAATACATTGACAGTAAAGGCAATTGTAGGCGCGAATTGGGGCGACGAGGGCAAAGGGAAGGTAACGGACGTGCTGGCGGCAACATCGGCTTATGTCGTGCGGTTTCAAGGGGGGAGCAACGCAGGCCATACGATCATTAACGACTATGGCAAGTTTGCTCTGCGGATGCTGCCATCGGGTGTGTTTTATCCGAAAGTGACGAATGTGATCGGTCCGGGAGCGGCGCTCGACATCGAGGTGCTGTTAGGCGAGCTGCAGGAGCTCGCATCCAGGGGAGTGCCGCAGCCGCAGCTGTGTGTTTCGGAGAGGGCGCAGGTCGTGCTGCCGGTTCATCGCCTGTTCGATGAGCTGGAAGAAGCGCGGCTTGGCGAGCGGAGCTTCGGTTCGACGAAGCGCGGTATTGCGCCATTTTATGCTGACAAGTATGCGAAGCTCGGCATTCAGGCCGCCGATTTGCTGGACGAGAAGAGGCTTCGGGACCGGCTCGATCACCTGCTTCCGGCCAAAAATACGCTGCTCCAGCATCTGTACGGTCGCCCCGCGATGTATGCAAGCGAGATGCTGGACCACCTTCTAGGGTTGGGCCAATCCATAGCGCCGTATCTGGGCAATACGACGGAGCTGCTACATTCGGCAATTCGGCGGGGGGAGCCGATTCTGCTGGAAGGGCAGCTTGGAGCGCTGCGCGATCCGGATCACGGGATTTATCCGTTCTCGACGTCTTCGTCAACGCTGGCCGGCTTCGCGCCTGTCGGAGCGGGCATTCCCGCGCATAGCATCACGGATGTGGTTGCAGTGGTCAAGGCGTACGCCAGCTGCGTTGGAGCAGGGCCCTTCGTGACCGAACTGCAGGGCGATGAGGCGGAAGAGCTGAGACGCCGGGGCGGGGACGCAGGCGAGTACGGCGTAGTGACAGGCCGCCCTAGACGCGTGGGCTGGTTCGATGCGGTAGCGACCCGGTATGGCTGCATGATTCAGGGGGCGACGGAGGCCGTGTTGACGAATCTCGATGTACTAGGGTATCTGGATGAGATCCCTGTTTGTATCGGTTACGAGCTGGAAGACGGCACGGTTGTCGATCGGTTCCCCGTAACCGCGAAGCTGGCCGGGGCGAAACCGGTTATCACGAGGCTGCCCGGATGGAATTGCGATATTACGCAAGCCCGGACGCTGGATGACCTGCCGGAAGCAGCCATTCGGTATATCGACTTCATCGAGTCGGCGGTCGGCGTCAAGTTCAAGACCGTTTCCGTTGGTCCAAGGCGCGATCAGATGATCGCCCGCGTGACCACCTAACATTGTGGAGCCGGCCACTGACGGGCTAGCAGCAGGAAACCTAGAACTCCATAGCGAAGATCTGGGAGAAGGTAAAAGCTGTTAATTCCCTACAGGACGGAAGGAGTGGCCCATGCAGCTGTATCATTTCAGTGAGGAAAGCGGAATTGAAGTTTTCATGCCGAGAGTGAAGGACAATCGCCGAGATATGCCTCCGGTCGTCTGGGCGATCGATGAGGAACATGCGTTTACGTTTTATTTTCCGAGAGATTGTCCGCGAATTGTGTACACCAGGAACGGGGGCATGTCCGCTGCGGATGAAAAGCAATTTTTCGGCCTAACTTCCTCCAATATTGTCGTGACGGTTGAAACCGGCTGGTATGAACGAATTCAACGCACAACACTTTATAGATACAGGATGCCGGAGGACACGTTTCAATTGTTCGATGCTTGTGCGGGCTATTATATTTCCCGGGAGACCGTCGTGCCGCTTGAAGTTGAGCCGATGACCCGGCTCCTGGACCGCCTCATGCAGCTGAACATCGATGTCAGATTTACACCGAATCTGCATCCGTTAAGGGATGCCATACTCGCCTCGTCGATTACAGACTTCGGCATTCATCGTTTCGGCAATGCGAAAGCGGTGAGCGGCGAATGAATGAGCAAAGCGCGCTGAATAAGAGAGCCTGGGAATATCGCGCCTATGAGTTTTGGACGAAACACCATGGTTCGCCGGAAGAGAAAGCGGCTGAGATCGTAAGGAACCCGCTTGCCTGCCTCAAAAAGCACCAAACCTATCTGGCCCATGCGGCGGGACGCAAGATTGCCAATCTGTGCGGTTCGAACGGCAGGAAGGCGGTTCCTCTCGCTTTGTTAGGTGCGGATGTCACCGTTTTCGATATATCGGAGGAAAACCGCCGATATGCCTTGGAGCTGGCCGCACATGCCGGCGCGTCGATCGATTATGTGGTCACGGATATTTATGAAATTGACCGGGAGAAGTATGGCGGGTATTTCGATATCCTATATTTAGAGGGCGGCATTCTGCATTATTTCCATAAGATCGGGACCTTCATGTCGATTCTGTACGCGCTGCTCCGAACGGGAGGCCAGCTGGTGCTCAGCGATTTCCATCCCTTGAGGCGGTGTCTTGGAGCTGCGGGGCCGGAGGAAGTGAAGTATTTCGATACGGAGCTGCGCCGTGGGGATCTCGCTTATAAAGGCTTCTTCGAGGAGGAGGAGCAGGAACAGTTTCCCCCTGTCATGCTTCGCTCGTTCACGCTCAGCGAAATTATCAATGCCGTTATAGAGGCGGGATTTGCGCTGGAGAGATTCGACGAGCATCGCGGATGGAACAAGGAGAATATCCCATGGGAGTTTACGATCGTGGCGGGGAAAAAGGCGGGGGCTGCGGAATAGGCGGAACTTACGCGAATTCTGCAATATGTTCCGTGGAAAATAAGAAAGATCAGCCAAATCTGTTGATTTAGCTGATCTTTTTGTTAGTCAGGAACCTGTGTATCCTGGAACGGTAATCGTGGCGGAACGGTAGCCGACGTCGGAGCCATGCGTAACTCTGAAAATGACCGTTACGTACTGGGTAGTTGCACCTAGTGTAATAGCGCCGCTTGGCGATATTTTCAGCACATCGTTGCTGCTATCGATAGCGACTGTATAGCCGGATGGAACTGCCGGCATGGCCAATTGCTGCTGCCCTGCGGCAGGCTGTGGGATTTCCATTGTGTGAGCTATTTGCTGTGCCGTGTATTCCAAGCTGAAATTCAGGAAAAACGGAGCCGCGTTCGTGTCGACGGTGAACGACTGCGGCGCATATTGGCCGGATCGGGAGGCAGTCAGCGTGTAGGTTCCGAAGCTCAGATCTTTAAACCGGTAGAAGCCGCTGCCATCTGTATATGTCGTAGCCGTTGACGCTCCGCTTAGTTGAACCGATGCCATAATCACCGTCTGATTGTCAAACGATCTTACGAAGCCGAAAATATCGCCATAATCGACCTGCCTCACGTTCGTCCAGCTCAAGGAGGACGCCGCAGGCAATGTGGCTTGAACGAACCGGTCCGTGCCGCTGACGATGCTGACCGGACGGGACGGGCTGACGATTTCTCGAGGCTGTGTACCGGCGATCGATTGGTAAACATAAATGGTGCTGACTGTCGGATCGAGCAGGGCTGCGTTCAGTCTGTCCAGATCGCCGACGAATGCAATCTGGTTATTCGGTTCATCCAGCCTCTCCGAAATCAGGTACGAGTACGTCGAATAGCTTCGCCGAACGGGGCCGGCGTAGCCCCCGAGGTCGACGTTAAAGCGATCGACATTCACGCCGGCGGCATATGCAAGATCGTGATCCGTACGGACGGGAGTGTCGCTTACCGTTAGGAAGTACCGGTTGTGGACGTCGGTTGGACTCGAAGCCATGAGTGTCATGGCAGCATCCATATACCCCTGCTTACTCATATGCCAAGTGAAGGTCATCCCCTTGACGGCGTTCGAGAAGGAGAATGTGCCGTCAGCTGCCGAGGTCGTCGTCGTAACGAGATTGCCGTTAGCCGTCACCATCGTAATCTGCGCATCGGCCAGCGGGGTGTAATGGGAATCATAGGCAATGCCTGTGACGGTCACATATTGAGCCCCTATGATCGTGCTCGTGTCATTGGCGCCTTCCTGCACATTTACACCGAAGGCGGTGAAGCCCAGCGGCGAGCTGGCATAGAAGCTGCGCTGGCCGACAGGCACATTCGCCATGCTGAAGCGTCCCTGGCTGTCCGTGACGGTAGAAGTCGGCGGTTCCGATACGGAGGATCCGATGCCTAATGTCACGGTGACGCCGGACATAGGAATCATGTCAGCGTTGTAGACGGTGCCCGTCACAGTGCCTGTAGGCAAGGTCACTTGAAGGGGGGCTCTCAATGAGGTCGTTTGCCCGGCCAATACGGCGAAAGGGGCCGACTCCGCGCCATAGACGGCCGATGTAACGACATTGCCTGTGGATGCGGCGACGTCCGTGATCGTATAACGCCCCTCCGTATCGGTATATGCGGAAGTAGTCGTTCCATTCAGAGCGACGGCTAATTGGGCGAGCGGAAGGCCGGTTTGATCGACCGCGAGACCTGTGACGGTGCCGGTAGTGACAGCGTGCTCCGTGCTGACAGGCGAGACCTGCGCGAGCATCGCAGATACATCCCACCGGTTGTTGAGTCCGTCCTGGTTCACGTCGGCAAGGCCGTTGGTTTGGATATGTTTCACGAGATCGTCTATGTGAATTCCGTTGCTATCCGTATCGAATGGCGCTTGAGCCTGCACGACTGAGCCGCTAGTGCCGAAGAGTAAAGTCAATACGACGAGCCGGCGCGTTAAAAGTTTCAACAATTTCACGTCCTCTTTTGGTAATAATGGCATTTGACAAATTGATCAACCTACACATGTTTCGCCATAAACCGACAAATTCCTGTTCGGCCGTAGGACGTAAATCTAATTTCCCGGAAATTCGGGAAGATCGGGAAGTCCGGGAAGTCTGGGAGGTGCGGGAAGTGCGGGAAGTGCGGAAAGTCTGGGGTGATCGGATGACCTGCTGACTGGTAACCGGCGACCGGTGAAAGGTGACCGAACGAACGGTATTTTGAGAAAAAAAGAAGCCCGTGTTCTTTCACTGACACTATGTTGTCACTGTACCTACCTTATAATGAAGATAAGTAAGATCGATGAAAGGGAGCGATACGGATGCTGCAAGGTGCACAAGAAGTAAGAAAGATGTACGATTTCCATGTTTGGGCGAACCAGACGATGTTGACACACCTGAGGAAGCTTGGTGAAGACATTTACAGGCAAGAGGTTCAAAGCGTCTTTCGAACGGTGGCCCAAGCGATGGCGCACATCTATATCGTGGATGCAGGCTGGCTGGATATGATGAGCGGCAAAAGCATGCATGAAGCGATGGCCGATTCCCGCGTGCTGACGCCCGAAGTGGAGTCGAAGACCATGCAAGAGATCGAGGTCATGTATGCGGAATTGGCGGATCGGTTCCAAGCATTTCTGAGAAGCCAAGAGGACTTGGGACGGACGATTGTGCTTGATAATCCGTATGCGGGCGTGCGGGATACGAGTTTGGCCGAGATGATTCTGCAAGTGGTCAATCATGGCACTTATCACCGCGGGAACGTAACGGCGATGCTGCGGCAGATGGGCCATGCTTCCGTGATGACGGAGTATGCGCTGTTCTGGTATGCGGGGTAGATAGCGAAGCCGCGATATCCAACGGAATTTCCGCTAGAAGCGGAAATGTATGCGATAATTCGAATAGAATCATCCGATTCGCCGCCGGAAGCGGGAATGTATATGATAATTCGAATAGAATCACCCGATTTCCCGCCACAAGGGGAATTGTATATGATAATCCGAATACACTCACACGAGTATTCACAAGAAACAGCCGAGGCGCTAGCCTCGGTTATTTCCTGTTGGCGGGGGGAAGGCCGCCTAACCAAAAATCGTATCCCTTTATCCATAATTAATGGATGTGAGATCGGTGCAGATGTATTACAATATGGTACATATTTCAATATTTAAGCGCTTACTCGGCACGCAATGTAGAAGGTGGTGGATTCGCCCGCATGAAGCACCGTTTGGTCCTCCAATATATTAATCAGCATTTTAAAGTGAAATTAATTTTGACTTTGTCAGTGATTATCATTGTGTGTTCCGTGGTGACCGGGTATGTGTCCTACCGTGTTTATTTGAATTTGTTCGAAAGCGAGATCAGCAAACAATATCAGAGTACAAGCGAGCAAACGATGGAGCAGATCGGCTTCAAAATCCAGGATATGTACCGGATTACGGACTTTATCTTCTTCCATCCGCTCGTGGAGCAGATAGTCCAAGCCATGAACGCGGAGCCCGCGGAAGGGGAGAGTATGGCGTACCGAAGGTTCGTGCTGGAGCGGGATTTGGCGGATATTTTGCTTCCCTTGAAAAACGAGACGCCGCAAATACGCGCGCTGTACATTGTCGACCTGCAGGGCAACAACAATTATTTCAGCCACACCAATGCTTCGATGCAGGTGACTTTTCCGGAATTTTATAAGGCGGTCAAAAAGGGAATGAACAACAATACGGCGGAAATCGTCTGGCAGCGGATGTACATCCCGGATACTTCGGATCCGTCGGGCTCGAAGAGCAATCTTGTCGCCGCGCGCGTGCTGAAATCAACGAAGCAGCAAGCGGTGTATGGGATGCTGATCATGGTTATCGACGAGTCCTTCCTCGCAAGCACGCTCGAACCGCTCATGAAAGGCCATACCTCCGGAGCTTATATATTCGATCAATATCAGCGTCTTCTCTACAGCAGAGAGCCTGAAGGGCGATCCGGGTTCGTGCCGGAATGGGGGAACCGGGAGAAGACCTTCATCGAGCGTGACGGAGGGGACGACTATTTGTTCGTGAAAAGTGTCTACGAAGCCCGGTCCTTTACGCTGGTGAGCGGCATATCCCTGGCCGATATCGAAGATAAAGGGCGGATCGTGTACCAAGTGGCGCTCATCTCCGGCCTTGTCAGCGTCTTGCTGATGGCGCTCAGCGTATCGTTCTTCAGCGGCAGGCTGCTTCAGCCGCTGCATAGGCTCGTACAAGCGATGCAGCAGCTGCGTAAGGGCAATTTGCAGGTGGAGATTGCCAAGACCTCCAACGATGAGTTTGCTTTTCTGGCAGAGAGCTTTAATAGCATGGTCGCGAACATTCAATCGTTAATTCAGGAGGTATATATCAGCAAGCTGAGCGAGAAGGAAGCCGAGCTGAAGGCGCTGCAAGCCCAGCTTAATCCTCATTTTCTATACAATGCGCTCAATTCGATCTATTGGAAAATTATTCTGCTCTATGACGATGCGGAAACGGCTTCGCTTGTCACCTCCTTATCCGAGCTGCTGCGCTATTCGTTAGCTTCGGTTTCCACGCCGAGCACGCTGCAGGACGAGTTGGCCCAAATCCGCAACTATATCACGATTCAGGAAGCGAGGCATGGCGAAGGGTTGTCGGTAAGTATCGAAGCGGAGGAAGGGCTGGCGGGCTGCCGCATGCAGCGGCTTCTGCTTCAGCCTCTGGTGGAGAATGTGTTCGTTCATGCTTTTCGGGACCAGCCGGACAACAAGTTATTATGGATTCGGGCATACCGGCGGGGGGAGGATGTGTGTATCGAAATCGAGGATAACGGCTGCGGTATTGGGCCGGTAGCGATACAGAGCATTGCAGCCGTCCAGTCCGTCTATGACCCGGGCAGAGAGCGGGAGAGCATTGGGATCCGCAATGTCATCCGGCGCATCGATCTCGTGCACGGCGAGCCGTACCGTTTGGACGTAGAGCGTCTGGAACAGGGGACGTTGATGCGTTTGAGTTTGCCTTATGAAGCTGGTTATGCCCCTATAGGAGGTGCTGATGTTGAATCAGTTGCTGCTGGTTGAAGACGAGCCGTTATTTCGCAAAGGATTGGCCAAAATGATCGCCGATTCCGGGACGAACTGGCAAGTATGCGGGGAAGCGGAGAACGGCCTGGAAGCCGAGAGCTTGATTGCGGGATGTCAGCCTGATCTGGTCATCACGGATATTCGTATGCCGCTGATGGACGGCTTGGAGCTGCTCAAGCGGATGAAGGTCCGATTCCCGGATATAACGTTCGTCGTGATTACAGGCTATCAGGATTTCCAGTATGCCCAAACCGCGCTGCGTTACGGGGCTTTCGACCTGCTGATTAAGCCATGCAGCAAACAGGATATTTATGACGTCCTGGACAAAGTGGAGATCGCCCTACAGGAGCGGCATGCCAAGTTAAGGCAGAAGGAGAACGAGCATCAGCTGTTACTCGAAAATACGCTAAGGGGAATGTTCCTCAGGTTCCCGTACAGGTTCGAGGTGGCGGCGGAGCTGGAACATGCATGGATCGGCACGAGGCTGTACGTCTTATCCGTCACGGATTTCTATCCGGCGCACAAACAGTATCATAAGCGGGATGTGCCAGTGCTGCAGTTTGCGATGCTGAACATCATCAGCGAGGTGCTGGACGCCCACGGCGTTGCCGGCAAACTCCTGCTGATCGAATACGGGCGCTTTGCGCTGCTGCTGCCGCAGGCGGTGGATGGGCTGCATGTCGGTCAAGCCGCCTCTGCGACGGTCCAGCGTCTGCTCGGCATTGCGATCTCTCCGCAGCCGGCCGGCACGGT
Source organism: Bacillus sp. 3255 (assembly GCF_031456485.1). Lineage (NCBI taxonomy): Bacteria > Bacillati > Bacillota > Bacilli > Caryophanales > Bacillaceae > Bacillus > Bacillus sp. 3255. The sequence goes on along the minus strand of NZ_JAVDUS010000001.1, from coordinate 327,940 downwards.
TATGAGCCTGAACCGATTGGCCGACTTATATGAGGCTGCGGTGGCCGGGAACGGGCTGCCGGCGGAGCCGGAGCAGGAGCCGTCTAACGGTCCTGCTGGGGAATACGGGATCAACCGCGTTCGCCAGCAGCTGGTCTCTAACCAAATCGCAGCTTATATCGCTGCCGGACAGATAGAGCTATTGAAGCAGTATTTGGAGATGAGGCTGCTGGACGTGCAGGGAATGCCGCCGGAAACGGGCAAAATCGAAGCGTTGTCGCTGAGCTTCGCCCTGCAGGATACGGCCCGCAAGCAGTTCGAAGGCGAGCATGAGCCCTATCTGCTGACGGAGCGCATCGGGAAGCTCCACAGCCTCTCCTCCGGAGACGAAGTGTACGCCTGGGTTCGACAGGAGCTGGAGCTGTTCTTGGGCAGCTTCTTGAAGTGGCAGGACAAGTACAGCGAGACTGCCGTCAAGAAGGCGGCCCGGTACATGGAGGAGCATTATGCGGAGCCGCTGCCTCTGCAGTTGGTCGCCTCGCAGGTTCATTTGAACGCGACGTACTTCAGCCATTTGTTCAAAAAGGAAACGGGGCGGAGCTTCGTCGATTATCTGATCGAACTCCGTATGGAGAAGGCGAAGCAGCTGCTGGCCAATACCGATCTGAAAATTACGGAAATATCCGGCATGATCGGCTATGATTTGCCGAACTACTTCGCGAAGCTGTTCAAACAAACGACCGGTCTGACGCCGAAGGATTACCGAAAGCAGATGCAAGGAACCACGACCTAAAAATAATCTCTGTTTCCCCATAAATTGTGAATGTTAGCGCTTTCTCCACTCCTTACAATAAGAGCATAAGGTGCTTCAGGATGCCCGAAGCGAAAAGGAGATGATAGCGTACTCTTGTGAGCAGAAAGGTGGAAACCGCATGCCAGCTCGATGGCAACGATTATTCCTGCTACTGTCGCTCTCTGCATGTCTGCTGGCCCTGGCTGCGGGCTGCTCCGGCCGGCCTCCCGGCCAAGCGCCGGAGACGCCTGCGGGGAAACGCCCCCACATTACCGTCTCCATCTACGACCGGGGTAATATTACGTCCGGCGAGGGGACGATCGACAATAATATCATGACGCGCTGGATTAACGAAGCGGGGCCTGTCGACGTGAAGTTCGTCCCGGTGCCAAGGACGCAATCCGAGCAGAAGCTCGCCACCTTGTTCGCCGGCGGCGGGGCGCCGGATCTTATCTTGGAGTATGCGCCGCAGATCAAGAATCCGCTCATCGACCAGAAGCTGCTGCGTCCGATCGATGACATGATCGAAGCTTACAGTACCGAGTATAAGGCGCTTCTGCAGAAATATCCGGCTCTGAGGAAGGCGGGGACGGGAGCCGACGGCAAGCTGTATCAATTCGGCCGCATCAACGAAACGATTCCGCAGCGCGGATTGTTTATCCGGATGGATTGGCTCCGGAAGCTGCATCTGGACATTCCGACCACGACGGAGGAGATGGTTCAGGTAGCGAAGGCGTTCACCGAGCAGGACCCGGACGGCAACGGGCGGGACGACACGTATGGAATGGCTCTGTCCTATAATGCCGGCGCCAGCGTGGACGAGATGTTCGGCATCACGTATCCCGGCTTCATCGTGCATGACAACGAGCTGATCCATGGGTGGGACAATATTGCGGCGGCAACGGCTTTTAAGAAGCAGCTGTACGGCGCTGGTTCGGTGGATAAGGATTATTTGAGCGACAAAACGGGCTCGAAGGCAAAGCAGGATTTCATCTCCGGCAAAATCGGCATCTACATGGATCAATTTAATGTTCCGGTCACCTTTTACAATGATTATTACGTCAAATTGAAAAAAAACGCCCCCAGCGCAGAGCTTGCGGTTATCCCCTACCCGAAGACGCCGGTCGGCCGGTTTAACCCGATCTTCGTGAATCCGGTGCAAATGACGGCCGTGGTGAATACAGAAACGAAGAACCCGGAGGCGGTTATGAAATATGTTGACTTTGCTTCCTCCGAGACGTTCATGAAAACGATGTATTACGGCTTCGAAGGCGTGCACAGCCGAACATTGCCCGGGCAATGCCCGCAAGTGACCGATTTGAGCCGCTGGCAGCGGGAGTTCAATTACGCATCCGGCGATTTTGCGATGCTGACCTCCCCGACCTTGGCGGGTAAATGTTATTTCGGCACGGAGAAGCTGGATCCGAACGATCCGCTGCAGCAGCAGGTGAAGACCATGTTCGAGCTGAATTCGTCTTATGTGAACTTCGACCTTCCGGTTGCGGGCCCGACCCACTCGGAGCAAATGCCGCAGCTGCCGAAGGAGCTTCAGGCCATTATGACGAACACGACAAGGCATGTCGGCGTAGGCGAAGGCGATATATGGATTAAGTCGATTGTGACGCCGGGCTACAGTCCGGAGCAGGCGAGACAAGATGCGATTGCTGCCTGGGAGAAGGCCGGAGGCCAACAGGTGGACGACTGGTATCGAAGCTTTTATGCGAAGAACAAGGACAGCATCATTTTAACGAAAGATATTTATGACATTTTCCGGGAGCAGCGCGCGATTCAGCACAAGTAAGCTAGCCGAGTCGTTAGACATCCCAGTCAGGCGGTGGTACACAGTATGGCATCTTTATTGGCCAAAAACATGAAACTTACGCTGCGTTATATCAATAAGAAAAAGTATCTATATCTGCTTCTGATCCCATGCGTCATCTATTTCCTGATCTTCAATTACGTTCCGATGTACGGCATCATCATTGCATTTAAAGACTTCAATTTTTCCAAAGGAATCCTGGGAAGCCCGTGGGTCGGCCTGGACAACTTCAAGTATATGTTCGGGCTAAGCGATTTCTATACGGTGTTCTGGAACTCCCTATATTTAAGCTTCCTGAGGCTTGTGTTCGGATTCCCGTTTCCGATCCTCCTCGCTCTGCTGCTGAATGAAATGCGCAACCGCACCTACCAGAGGGTGACGCAGACGATCATTTACTTGCCGCATTTCATCTCCTGGGTCGTGATTGGCGGCATTCTGGTTAATTTCCTGTCGCCTTCCTGGGGAATTGTCAACATATTCATCAAGCAGCTCGGCTTCGAGCCGATCTTCTTTCTCGCCGACACCAACTACTTCCGACCGTTGGTTATTCTCAGCAGCATCTGGAAAGAGTCCGGCTGGGAGAGCATTCTATACCTTGCCGCGATGGTCGGCATTAATACGGAGCTGTACGAGGCTGCCAGCATTGACGGGGCGGGCCGGCTGCAGAAAATCCGCTATGTCACGCTGCCGGGCATCAAGTCGACCATTGTCATCCTGCTCATTTTGCGGCTGGGGCACATTATGGGGAACGGCTTCGAGCAGATCTTCGTGCTCCAAAATCCTTTGAATCTGGGCGTTTCCGAGGTGTTCGAAACCTATGTGTACCGCGTGGGCTTGCTCGGCGGCAGGTTCTCGTTCGGGACGACGGTGGGGCTGTTCACGTCCGTGATCGGTTTAATCTTCCTGCTGGTCAGCAACCAGATCGCCAAATGGATGAAGGAGGACGGGATATGGTAAAAGGAGGTGGTCCGAGTGGTTATCCGTTCGTTTGGCGATAAAATTTTCGACGCTCTGAATTATACAATCGTCACCTTGTTTGCTCTGGCTTGTTTATTCCCATTTTTTTATGTAGCCTCCTTCTCCATCACACCTTATTCGGAATATCTCGAGAACCCGCTCAAGCTCATTCCCAATCAAATCGAGCTTTCCGCCTATAAGCAGATTTTGCAGATGCCTTTGATGTGGACGGGGTACAAAAACACACTCATCATCACGATTGTCGGCGTAGCGCTGAATATTACCCTACTAATCATATCGGCATACCCGCTTTCGAAGAAGGACCTCAAGGGCCGAAATGTCATCATGGTTCTGATCACGTTCACGATGTTTTTCAACGGCGGGTTGATTCCGAATTTTTATTTGATCAAAACTTTGGATATATACAACACGCTGTGGGCTATGATTTTGCCCGGTGCCCTGGGGGCTTACAATCTGATTTTGATGAAAAACTTTGTAAGCGCTATCCCGGCGAGTTTGGAGGAGTCCGCTTTCATGGATGGGGCCAATGAGCTGAAGGTGCTGTTCCGCATCATCGTACCGTTGTCCAAGCCGGCGATTGCCACCTTCGTCATTTTCCATGCCGTTACGCAGTGGAATACATTTTTCTCGGCGATCATTTACACCTCCAAGCGGGGCTTGTGGCCGCTTATGCTCATATTGCGAGAAATGGTTGTGGACGACGGCGGGATTGCCAAAGATGCGATGGACATGAACAATACCGGGGTGACGGTGTTCACGATTAAGATGGCGATCATCATCTTCGCGACGCTGCCGATCCTACTGGTGTATCCGTTTATGCAGAAATATTTCATGAAGGGCGTTCTCGTGGGCTCGATCAAAGGGTAATCGGTTTCGGTTCGGTTTCGGTTAAATCTGCACAGTCCCGCAGTTTTAATACAAGCTTTCATACAAAGGAGATGTTGAATTTGAAACGGTCCGTCAAAAACATTGCAAGCAGTTTGGTTTGTGTTGGATTGCTGTCTTCACTCGTCGTCGCCTGCTCCAATTCCAATGAGCCGGCCAGCGGCACAGCGACTTCGGCTCCGGGCGGCAGCTCGGCCGCACCGGCGGCAACGAAAGCGGCGGCGCCTACCACGATCCGGATGTTCAACAGGGTGAACGCGCAAGTCGTCATCGACAACAACCCGGTTATTGCCGAAGCGGAGAAGCTGGCGAATGTCAAATTGTCCGTAGAAGCGCCGCCTATCAACAACTATGTCGATAAGCTTCAGGTACTGATGGCCTCGGGAGATTTGCCAGACCTCATTTATAACTGGGGCGGCGCCGATGCCAACCTGGAGAAATGGGCGAAGGACGGCTTGCTTACTCCGCTCGACGACCAAATTGCCAAGTATCCGAATTTAACGAAAAATATCTCCAAAGAAATGTGGGACGCAGTCAAATCGATTAACGACGGAAAAACCTATCTCATTCCGAGAACGAATGTGCTCAATCATTGGGGATATATTATCAATCAGCAATGGCTGAACAAGCTGAACCTGAAGGCTCCGACTACCTTGGATGAGTTTACCAACGTTTGCAAAGCATTTACCGCGAACGATCCGGACGGCAACGGGAAAGCGGACACGTACTGCTTAAGCATGTCCAATCCGGCGCTGGGCAGCAATACTGTCTGGAACTCCACCTTCTTCTTGGCTTCCGCGTTCAATCTGCCGATCATCAATGGCGTCAAGGACACCGACGGCACCTATAAAATCAGGGAGAAGATGTCGGGTTATATTCCTTACCTAACGTATATAAAGAAATTAAACGATGAGAAACTCATCGATCCCGAGTTCTTGATTAACAAAATTTATGTGGATCAAGAGAAACAGAACCAGAACCGCGTCGGTATCATTTATGGTCACCAGTATGCGGTGATGGCGAACTTATCGAAGGATAAAGAATCGGATAAAAAATATTCGTATCAACCGGTGCTGAAAGACAGCAAAGGCGTCGCCACCGATTTGGTATCACCGGCGATGTGGGGCGGCTGGATGATTCCGAAGTCGACCAAAAACGCGGATGCCGTGCTGAAATTCTTGGATTGGGGAAATACGACGGAAGCGAATGCGCTCTTCCAGCTCGGACTGAAAGGCGTGACGTTCGACAATTACGATCCGGCGACCAAAAATATCTCTCGTACCGCCGATCAAGCGACGAAGCTTGCCGCTGTCACGAGCACGTACATGACGCTGGCCAACGCCATTGACGGCAACGGTGCGATCATTGAAGGCGCCGATACGCCTGAACGTTTGAATACGTATAAATCGCAACTGGATGCAGCATTGAAGCAAGTGACCGTCGTTAACGTGCCTGCGGTTCGTTCTCCGAAAATTTTGAACCTTAACAGCACGATCCCGGATTTGGTGAAAAAGAAAGACGATCAGGAACTGAAATTCATCATGGGCCAAATTACGGAGGCGCAGTTCAAAGACTTCCTGTCCAAAGAATGGTACCCGGCAACCGCGGATGCCGAGAAGGAATATGTTGACTACATGAATAAGCTGGGGAAATAAATGAATGGGCCTAAGGTGGCGTTCCCTTAGGCTTTTTTTAGCTTGTCTGTCGGCGGACGAGTGGTAGGAGTGGCGGGGGGAGGCAGTGTAACGAGTAGTGTAGCTGGCAGGGCGGCAAGCAGGGGGCAGGCGGGTTAATGGCAGGGAGGCCATAAGTGGGGTAAGAAGTAGGTAACAAGTAGAGTAGCAAGCGGGGGAACAGGTAGGGTAAAAAGTAGGGTATCAAGCAGGGTAACAGGTAGAGTAAATAGTAGAGTAACAAGTGAGGTAAAGAAGTAGAGTGATAAGTACAGTAGCAAGCAGAGCAAAAGGTTGGGTAACGAGTACGGTAACAAGGGGGCAACAAGTAGAGTAACAGGGTAACAAGCATGGCAGCAGGTAGGGTAACAAGTACGGGGTAGAGTAAAAAGTATGGTATCAAGCTGGATAAGTGGGGGAAGAAGTAGAGTAACAAGTACAGTAGCAAGCAGAGCAAAAGGTTGGGTAACGAGTACGGTAACAAGGGGGCAACAAGTAGAGTAACAGGGTAACAAGTACGGGGTAGAGTAAAAAGTATGGTATCAAGCTGGATAAGTGGGGGAAGAAGTAGAGTAACAAGTACAGTAGCAAGCAGAGCAACATGTAGAGTAAAAAGTACAGCAACAAGCGGGGCAAAAAATGACGTGTCCCTATTGGGGTACGGGTGGACCACGAGCGGGAAGACCAGCAGGGCAGCCTGGTAACTGGAAATACTCCCGTTAATTATGGCTAATTGGCTGGCTGCAGTCGCTTTAGCTGGATTTACTCCTGTTAATCCAGCTCACTTCGCGGCTCCCAAGGGGAAATGGGCGAAATTAACTGGAGGAATTCCAGTTAACTGTGCCCAACCCCTTAGGCGGAAAGAAATTAACGGGAGGAATTCCCGTTAAGGTTCCATAGTCTCAGATAAGCTGCCGAACGTCTGCTTCATGAGTGGGCCATCCAGCCGGATAGAGAGTTCAGTTCTTCGAGCGGCACCCGGCTGGGCTACCCAGCCGAACGCCAGCACGTTGCTTTACCCCCATATAGAAAAAGCTGCCCCCTTTCTTGAATTTCTATCATGTCGAACAAGGTTCATGTGCACTATAATAAAATAGGTAGAGTCTGTATTTTCGCAACAGGAAGGGTGCATGAAACCGCCTATGAATACATTGTGGCCGTTGTTGTCCCGCATGTTTCATTCGTTCTCGCTGAAGCAAAGAATATGGTTGACGTTCGTTGTGCTCATCACATTGGGACTCATGGCAACCGGGAGCATCGCCTATTTGATCGCTTCCAAAGAGATTGGGCAGAGGACGCTGCAATCAAGTCAAGATACGGTGAATCAGTCCTCGCAGATCGTGAACGAGAGGCTGAAAAATATCGGCATCGCCGTCAGAGCGCTGATGTTTAACGATGCCTTCAAGCAATTGATGAAGGATGTGGAGAGCCGGGACAAGAGCACCTACTACAAGTCGCTGACGGCTTTGCAGAATGTGTTCTCTCAAGTGAAATTCAATGAATCCATGATCGAGAGCATCTTGATCGCGACGCCGATCGGAGATTTTTATCCGACCTCCTACGTGAGGAATACGGCGAACTCCTTCTATGACTCGGAGATGTACGAGCATTTCAAGCAGCTGAAGCGGGGCTTTTGGAGCAAGGGGCATGTCGATCGGTTTTTTACCGGAAATCAGAAGGTCATCTCTCTCGTCGTTGAAGGCGTAGGCGATTATTCCTTCATGGGGTATGAGCCGACCGGCGTGTACGTCGTGGTGAATGTGAAGGAAGAGGCGCTGCGCGAGCTGTATATGGCCAATTTGTCCAAATCGAATAAAAGGTACGCGTTCATTGATGCCGGAGGCGAATCTGTGATCTACGGTGATCAGCCCGAGGAAGGAAGCTTCATTCAGGATGCTGCCTTTATGGCTCAATTCAGCGGAGAGATGAAAGGGTCGTTTTATTATAAGGATAGCGGCAAAGATTTCCTGGTGAATTATTCGCGTCTGGAGGCGAAGGACGATTGGATGATGGTGTCCATTCAGGCGAAGGACGATTTGCTCGCGAAGCTGAACAATATTAAGAAAGTGACGACCTACGCGATTCTTGGCTTCATCGTTCTCTCCCTGTTCATTGCGAACAATTTGACGCAGCTGCTGCTGAAGCCGCTTTACCGTTTGCAGAAGCTGATGAAGAGGGTAGAGGATAACGATCTGACGGTACGCTTCGAGAGTGCTTATCAAGACGAAGTGTCGCAGGTCGGGTTCCGGTTTAACCGGATGCTGGACGAAATTCAGCAGTTGATCGAAGACGTGAAGAACCGGGAGCGGGACAAAAGAAAGGCGGAAATCAAGGCGTTATCGGCGCAGATGGACCCGCATTTTTTCTATAATACGTTGAATACGATTTATTGCAAATCGGTGTTGGGCGAAAACGAGGACGTCAATGAAATGATTTTGGCATTGTCTCAGATGTTTCAGTTAAGTTTGAGCGGAGGCCGGGATCTCATCACACTGGCCGATGAATTGGACTATGTCCAGCAGTACTTGGCGATCCAGCAACGATCGTATGAGCGCTTGTTCGAATGCCGCATGGAGGTCGATGAAGAGCTGCTTACTTGTCTTGTGCCGAAAATTATTATTCAACCGCTTGTCGAGAACAGCATTTTGCACGGGTTCAAGGATATGACCGCCGGCGGGGAGATTGCTCTGACGATCCGGCTGGATGGGGATTGGCTGCATATTTTGGCGGAAGACAACGGGCATGGGCTTGTTCCGGAGAAGCTGCTGCAGAGCATGACGCACCCGGCTGCTTCGAAGCACGGCTATGCGCTGCGCAATATATTTACGCGATTGCAGCTATATTATGGGGACCGGCAGCGGATGGAGATTACGAATACGGAGAAGGGCGGAGCTCGTATTGAGCTGTGGCTGCCCTGCTATGGAAGCGAGGAGGAGTTTCATGAGCCGGCTGGTTAAGCTGTGTGTGGTGGATGACATTCGCAGTGTCGTCGAGATGATTGCAACCAAAATTCCGTGGGCGGACCATGGGATTGAAGTCGTCGGCAGCGCGACGAACGGCGAGGAAGGGCTTGCGATGATCCGCGAGAGCCGTCCGGACATCATTCTGACCGATATTCGCATGCCGAAAATGGATGGTTTGGAGATGACCCGCCGTATTCTGGAGCTGCTGCCCGGCAGCAAGGTCGTCATACTCAGCGCGTATACGGATTTTGATTATGCGCAGAAGGCGATTCAGTACGGCGCGCTGGACTATGTGAAGAAGCCGTTTTCCATCGATCAGATTGTGGCAGCGGTGGTCAAAGCCAAAGAGGTGTGGGAGCAGGAGAACCTGAACCGCAGCCATGTTCTGGCCTTGGAGCAGAAAATGAAAGAAAGCATGCCCGCGCTGCGTCAGGAATACTTGTCGCTGCTTGTGCATCACCAGATGAACGAAGCCGAGCTGGCGAAGCTGACGAGCTTTCTGGACATTCATGCCCTGAAACCGCCCATGGTCGTGCTGACGATCCAGATCGACCAGTTTACGGACAAATATGCTGAGGTTCCCGTGAAGGAGCTGGAGCTCGCGCGATTCTCCCTGCAAAATATCGTAGAGGAAACCATCGCTTCCTATACGTCGGCGGTGGTTTTCCGGGAAGCGTTCAACCGGTATATTTGCATTCTGAATATGGGGGATAGCGAGCTTCCGATGACGATTGCGGATCAATGCTGCGCCAATATCGCAAGGCATACGAAGTTCACGATCTCCATCGGCATCGGCCTCGCAGCGGGGAAGGTGCAGGAGCTGCCCAAGAGCTATCAGCAGTCGCTTAGCGCGCTCTCTTATCATTTCTATACGGGAGGGAACGGGGCTTTCAGCTATAAAGCGGAGACCTCCGACCTTCCGGTTGAATGGATTTATACCGAGGAAAGCGAGAACGAGTTCATGTTCGCGTTCCGCTCCGGCAATCAGGATAAATGTATGGCCTGGATTCAGCATATTTTCGCCGAAATGGGAAGGGCGGCCGCCCGGCCGCAGCCGGGGATGGTGGAGCGATTGCTGCAAGGACTGGCGCTGCGCATGCTGCGCGTGCTTTCGGAGAAATTCCCGCGTGCTTCCTTGGCGGAGTTCGAGGCGGGCATGCAGGCGATCCGAAGCGACGGCGGCGCGGATTGGCAGGAGTATCAAGAGTGGTTCGTCCATCTCTGCGCGACCGGCGGCCGGATGATTCATCAGGAGCGCGCCAGCGAGTCGCAGAAAATCATTTACCGTTCGATGGACTATATCAAAGCGAATCTGCATCAGGATTTGACGCTGGAACATTGCGCCAAACAGGTGAATTTAAGCTGGGGATACTATTCCAATTTGTTCAAGAAGGTGACAGGCACGCCATTCCAGCAGTTCGTCACACAGGCGAAAATAGAACGGGCGAAGGCGATGCTCATCGAGGATTATCAGGTGCAAGAAATTGCACAGGGGCTTGGGTATGAGCACAGGCGCTATTTCAGCGAAGTATTCAAGAAGCAGACCGGCATGACGCCGACGGAATTTAAGGAAACGGCTCTGGGCAAGCCTTCTCCGTGAGGAGGGCTTGCCTTTTGTTTTAGGAGGGGCTGTTCAGCCTTATGGGAGGTCCTCTCCCGATGCAAATATAGAAAAACCTGCCCTCGTTCACGAGTCCACCACATTATCAGAGGATACGAATTCTTTTAGTATAAGAAGTGTAAAGAGAAAGCACAATCGCAGCTAGCGCTGCGGGTTCGCAAACCAAAGGGAGGATTACAACATGGTAAAAAGATTAGGGACGGTCACGTTAAGCGTACTGCTTGCAAGCAGTCTGGCGGCATGCAGCTCCGGCAACAATGCCGCAACTACCCCGGCAGCTTCCGGCAAACCGGCGGAAGGAGCCGCCAGCGCAGCGCCTGCGAAGAAAGATAAAACGAAGCTACAATATTGGACGGGCGACCGCCACGATATGGATTATATCAAAAGCGTTGTTCAGAAATTCAACGAAACGAACACCGATAACATCGAGGTCGAAATGGTCGTTAAAACGGAGGATTTCAACCAAGCGATCGACCTGGCCTTCGCTTCCGGACAAGCACCGGATGTTATGCGCGTGAAGGAAAATACGATCCAGCCATTCGCGCAAAAAGGCTATCTGAAGCCGATCGATTCGTATCTAACCGACGATATGAAGAAGAAATTCCCGATCATCGACGACTTTAACCGCATCGACGGCAAAATGTACAGCCTTCCGAACTACGGTTCCACGCTGCGCCTCGTGTATAACAAAGAGCTTTTCGCGAAGGCCGGCATTACCGCTCCTCCGAAAACTTTGAAAGAAATGGTCGAGGATGCGAAGAAAATAACGGCAGTCGGCAAAGCTTCCGGCTCCTACGGCTTCGCCCTTAATTTCAAGAGCCCGGAAAGCGCGCTTGGCCGTTCGGCCCGCGTGATCGCGGAAGCAAGCGGATTCGGCGGGTTCGGTTACGATTTTAAAACCGCCAAGTTCGATTTCACGGGTTACAAAGATATCATTCAATCGTTCAAGCAAATGGTGGACGACGGCAGCACGCTGCCAGGCATGGAATCGCTGGATATCGACCCGCTGCGCGCGCAGTTCGCAGAAGGCAAAATCGGCATGTACATCTCCTTCTCCTCGGAGCCGGGCGTATATGCGAATCAATTCCCGGCCAAAATCGAGTGGGCCGCGGCACCGGTACCGACGATCGACGGAACGGTCAAGGGCGCAAGCTCCTTCTTGGGCGGCCAATGGCTCTCTATCTCCAATACGACCAAAAACGCCGACCAAGCATGGAAATTCATGCAGTTCATGTATGCCGACGAGGTGTTGAAAACGTACCATGAGAAAGGCTTCGGCTTATCAATGGTGCCGTCGATCTCCTCTGTTGCCAAAAAACCGGAAATCAAAGGCATCGAGGGCTTCCTGCCGACCGGCAACGACGGCACTTGGCCGCTGCAGCCTACGGTTACGGTGGAAGGGATGAAATACAACGATGCGTTCTTCAAATATATGATCAGCGGCGGGAACCTGGATCAAATTACGCAAGATTTGAACAAACGCTACAACGAAGCGCTCGATAAAGCTGTGGCCAAAGGCACTGTGAAAGTACAGCCGAATCCGAACTTCGATCCAATGAAATTGATGGCGAAGTAAACCGCATAGCCGGAATTGCCGCGAGGGTGGAGTGATGAGCTCCACTCTCGCTCTCTAATGACAGAGATAACAGGAGGGGAATGGGATGAACCGGACTCGTCAGATCGGGTTTTCATATTTGTTTTTGTTTCCAAGCTTTCTGCTGACCATGGTGCTGGGGGTCTATCCGATCGCTTGGGCGATCCGTTACATGTTTTACGATTACAAAGGCTTTGGGGAAGCCTCGTTTATCGGTTTGGATAATTTCCGAAGGCTGATGGAGGATTCGCAGTACTGGCATTCCGTATGGAACACGTTCATTTATGCAGGCGGAAAGTTGATCATTACACTGCCATTATGCTTGGTGCTGGCCGTTATTCTGAACGGGAAGCTCCGCGGCCGCAACTGGCTGAGGGCGATTTATTTCATGCCGACGATTATTAGCTCCGCCGTTATGGCGGTCGTTTTCTTCATTATTTTCAACTCATATAACGGTATCTTGAATCAATATTTGCTGAAGTTTCATATCATCTCCGAAAGAATCGATTGGCTCGGGCCTCAACACGCCATGCTGACGACGATCATTATCGCCGTATGGGGGGCTGTCGGCAACTACATGCTGCTGTTCCTGGCCGGTCTTCAAAATATTCCGAACGACGTTTACGAAAGCTCATCGCTCGACGGTGCGAATAAATGGCAGCAGTTCTGGTATTTAACGATCCCGATGCTGGGTCCGGTGCTGCAGATCGTGATCATGTTGGCCATCATCAACTCGCTCAAGGGGTACGAAAGCATCATGGTACTCACGGAAGGCGGACCTGTCGGCAAGACGGAAGTCATGTATCTATACGTATACAAGCTGTTCTTCCCAACGCCATCCGGCACCGTGACGGATCAGCAGTTCGGCTATGGCAGCGCGGTCGGATTCGTGACAGCCGTTATTGTAGGCATCATCACGCTGGCATACCACGCGATGTCCAGACGCTTGAACAAACTTCAATAGGGAGGAAGCGGGGATTATGGAAGTTATGGAAACGGCTCCGGGGAAGCTCGGGGTCAACAAGAGAACGCAATCCTTCTCGATCGGCCAATTCGGCGGAAGATGCCTGCTTTGGATCTTCTTGCTGCTTACGGCGGTGCTCATCGCCTTTCCGGTCGTTGTCACTTTTCTGGGCTCGCTCATGTCCAATCATGAGATTACGAAAGGGGGCTCGATAATTCCGGCCTCCTGGCAGTTCATGAATTACAAGGAAGCCTGGATACAGGCGAACTTCGCCCGTTTTACATGGAACTCTCTGTTCTTAAGCGGCATGACAACGATCGGCACGCTGGTCGTGGCCTCGATGGCAGCGTACGTGGTAGACCGGATGAGCTTTCCCGGCAAAAAGCTGTTCGTCGGCATACAAGCCGCCACGATGTTCATCTCCATCGGCGCTGTCGTCATCCGGCCGCAATTCGAGCTGATGGTGAAGCTCCACCTGCATACGAATCTTTGGGGCGTCGTCCTTATTCTCGTAAGCGGACATGCGTATATTTTCTTTATTTTGCTAAGTTTCCTGCAAGGTATTTCCCGGGAATTAGATGAGGCTGCGCGAATTGACGGCTGCAGCAGCGGCGGCATATTCTGGCGGATCATTTTGCCGCTGATGCGTCCGGGGTTGGGCGTAGGCGCCTTGTTTACATTTTGCGGGGCATGGAACGAATATTTGCGTCCGCTCGTGTTCACGATGACGAATCCGAAGCTGCAGACGCTGACCGTAGGCCTGTCCTATTTGCGCTATGGCGCGTCGGCTGCGGTCCAAACACACTATATGCTGGCGGGCGCGTGCTTATCGATCCTCCCTTTGCTGCTCGTTTATATGGTTGCGAATCGATCATTTATGCAGATGACGGCAGGATCGCTCAAGGGTTAGAGCGAATCACTCCCGTATTGAAGGAGGGAAGGGTATGGATAAGAGAAGGTTGGACCGGCTCCGCGCCAACGCGGCGCGGCCGGAATTCGATGAAGGAATCGCTCTTCTGCGGAAGGAAGCGGAGGAGGCTTCGCGCATTACGTATACGATTCGAATGAACGAGCAAGGCCAGTGGACGCACTATTACTACTGTCATGAGGACGGGACGCGGCTCAGCTTCGAGTGGCATTCGCCGTTCAGTCATCAATGTCCCACCTGCGGCAAGGAACGGACAGGGGAGCCCTTCAATTCTGCATGGACGTCCATTGCGCATACGCAAATCGGCCGTGCCGTGTATCATATCGCGCTGCTGACGGCGATTGAACCCGACGTCAAGCGAATCGGCATGGTGAAGTCGTATTTAACCGCATACGCGGACTGCTATGAGTCCTATCAGACGCACGGAGACATTCCGTATAACGGTCCGGGCAAATTGTTCGCACAAACGCTGGATGAGGCGCATTGGATCATGGATCTTGCCTTGGGCTTCGATTTGATTCGGGGCCATCTGACCCCCGCAGAGGAAGCGCATATTCGCGGCGGGCTGCTGGAGCCGTGCGTTCGGTTCCTCATTCTGCACAAGGAGAAGCAGATTCATAATCACGCCGTGCTGATCACCTCCGCCATCGCAGCCATCGGGCTGCTGCTGGACGATCAGGCGATCGTGGAAGCGGGGCTTGCGGGCGAATACGGCTTGGAGGATCAATTGGCGCGCGGCGTTTATGAGGATGGCTTATGGTACGAGGGGAACGTACAGTATCACTTCTATGCCTTCCAATCCCTGCTCCACTATGCCTTGATCGCCGAAGGAACGCCATGGGAGGTGTGGTCGAACAAGGCGCTGAAGGCGATGTTCGACTACCCTCTGCATCTTGTGCTGCCAAGCGGTGCAATGCCGACGTTGAACGATGCGGGCTTGGGGGACAGCATAGGGACGTATACGAGGTACTACGAAATTGCCTTTGATGTGTACGGGGATCATATTTATAAGGAACTGCTGCTGACAGCTTACGGAACAGAGTGGGCGGATCCGCGATTCAGCGGTGTTAGAACCGTGCGCAGGGATTCGGTGTATGCGCTGCTGTTCGGGCGGGAGCTGGAGCCGTTGACGGAACAAGTGCAGGAGCAGGAGCAGGAGCAGGTGCCGAGACAAGAGCAGGCGCCGGCAAGTGCAAGCGACAGCGGCAGGCTATCGCTATGGGAGACTACCCACCGTACGCAGTCGTTCCCCGCAAGCGGGTTAACGAAGCTGGTTAACGGAGCGGGCTGGCAGGCGATCCTGAAGCACAGCAGGTTCGGCGGCGAGCACGATCATATGGATCGTCTGGGTTTATCCGTCGTATGCGGCAGCACGCCTCTTCTGGTCGATCCGGGAACGACGGCATACGGCATACCCGCGCATTACGGCTGGTTCAAGCATACGTATTCGCACAATACGGTAAGTATCAGCGGCGCCGACCAGCCTCCGCGTGACGGCAGGCTGGTGCAGCTTGTCCGGCAGCCATGGGGAGCATGGGCCGAGACAGCCGTGGATTGGTCCGGGGACGATTTCTATATGAAGGATGCGATCATCCTTCCGAAGGAACTGAGCCCGTGGGATGTGGAGGCGTACGCCGGGGTACAGATCAGGCGGGTGAATGTGCTGGCCGAAGACCACATGCTCGATATCGTGAGCGTGACCGTGCCGGAGCCCCGCGACGTGCACTTGTGCACGCATATCAGCGGCGAGCTGCGCAGCGATGCGGCAGCTTCATGGACACGAACGGAGGAGCGGCTGAGCCGGCTTGATCAGAAGTGGCTGAGGGACAAGCGGCGTCTGGCAGCCGGCGAGCGGGTGTTCCGCTACGAGCTGCGCGAAGGCGAGCTTGCACAGCTGATCTGGTGCTCGCAGCCGTCGGACATGTACGCCGCTCTCACGCCGGACAATCCGCCGAGCGGGAACCGCACTTCGCTGATCCAGCGGGCGGCTGCCGAGCGCGCCGTGCTGTTCATTCAGGCGCTGCACTATGAGCCGGCGAGCGGGGGTTCGCGATCCGGGGCGCCAAGCAAGCTCCTGGTCGAGGAGCTTGGCGGCGATGCGTATCGCATCGAGCTGACGAAGCCGGGCGGCCGGCTGCGGTATGATTTGGATCTCAGCCGGGCGGAGGCCGGGCTGATCCGGGAATGAAGCCGCAGGGCTGCTTAGCACTGCTCCCGCCTTGCTGCTCCACTGCCGCTCAACTTTGCAGCGGCTCAGCCTCCACTTGCTGATTTGCCTCTTTCACCTTGAATCTTATGTATAATTCCAATCGTCTATTTCATGTAATAAATAGAGAGAACGATTGGAGGGGACTGTGCAATGAGAGGGGCATGGAGGAAGCTGGCGGTTTTTACGTACCAAGAAGCGATGTGCTGCATATTCCCAGTCGGCATCTTCATGCTGCTGGCCATCACGAAGTTTGTGGATGTGCCGGGGATTTCCAGGTATGACCTTATCCTGGCAGGGTGCATCTTGATACAGATCGGCATGTTCGCGAGCAAGCTCGAGACGAAGGACGAGCTGCTGGTCATTTGTCTTTTTCACATCATCGGCATTGTACTCGAGGTATTCAAAGTCCATATGGGATCGTGGAGCTACCCGGAGGAAGCCTACAGCAAAGTATGGGGAGTGCCGCTCTACAGCGGTTTTATGTACGCTAGTGTAGCCAGTTATATATGCCAGGCTTGGCGGAGGTTGGATCTGACGCTCATCTCCTATCCCTCCAAATGGGTCTGCATTCCGTTTGGCGCCTGCATCTATTTGAATTTTTTCACGCATCACGCCGTGTACGACATCCGGTATATATTGATTGCCCTGCTGTGTCTTTTATTTTTTAAGTCGCACATCCAGTTTCGGTTAGACCGGAGCCTGTACCGAATGTCGATACCGGTTGGTTTTCTGTGTGTCGGATTTTTTATATGGATTGCCGAAAATATCGCGACCTACTTCGGAGCCTGGAAGTATCCTAATCAAAGCCATGCGTGGCATGTGGTGCATCCGGCCAAAATCGTGTCCTGGTTCCTGCTCGTCATCGTATCCTTCGTCATTGTCGCGGAGCTGAAACGGTTGAAAGCAAGAACCCAATAACGCCCGCGGGCAGAGGTGTGAATAACTTGCCATTATCCTTCTTAAGTCTATGGTCCATTAATGATGCCCTGTATCTGAACACACTGCAGGCGCAGCTTGATGAGCTGCGGCTTGCGGGGCTGGAAGGCGTCATATTCCATCCCCGGTTTTATCCGGACAGCCCTGCTTATCTTAGCAGCGGGTACTTGGACATCGTCTCCGAGCTGATTCTCTACGCCAAAGCGACGGGCATGTCGTTCTGGATCTATGATGAGAACGGCTGGCCCTCCGGCACGGCGAACGGCGAAGTGCTGAGGAGGCTGCCGCAGTCTGCATGCGCCTGGGTGGAGTGGGTTCCACAGCCCTCCGAAGCCGGCGGAGGCCGCATCGCTTTCGGCTCGAAGACGGCCGTCTCCTCCCTGGATCCGTTGGCGGCTCAAGCCTTCCTCGACATTACGTACGAAGGCTACCGCCAAGGCTTAAGTGCAGAAGCGTTCGACTATGTGACGGGCTTCTTCTCCGACGAAGTCGCCTTCCTTGACGGACACGGCCTCACGGTCAAGACAGGCGCAATTCCGTGGGATGACCGGTTCGCCGAGCAATATGAGCGGCGCTATGGGGAAGCTCTGCTGCCCTTGCTCCATCTCCTATTCACCGAGGGAGAAGGATACGAGATCGTGCGGGTCCGCTATTGGGAGATGCTGACGGACGCAATTATCACCGGCTTCTATCAACCGGTCGCAGCTTGGTGTGAGAAGCACGGGAAGAAATTCACCGCTCACTTGAAAGCGGAGGAAAGCCCGTTCTTCCAGCTTGCCTACAGCGGATCCGCTTTTCAGGTGCTGAAGGGCGTGGAAACGCCTGCCATCGATGCGCTAGAACGCTTCCCGGGCAACAACTTCTATCCGCGTATCGCGCATTCCGTGGCGGTGCAGCAGGGACGGAGCGCTGCGCTGGTCGAGGCGATGGGCGGAAGCGGCTGGGGCGTCTCTCCGCAGACGTTCACCGACTATTGTCTGTGGTTGGCCAGCCACGGCATCGAGATGTTCGTGCTTCATCTGAACCAGCTGAAGTTGACAACCAAAGCCGTACAGGACTGGCCGCCATCCATGCCAAGTCATGTGACTTGGAAAGCGGCGTTCCCGGCTCTGCTGGCTTCGATCAAAGAGCAGGCGGCGCGGCTTCCCGATTTGAAGCAAAAGCCGGATGTGCTCATCGTGACGCCGACTCGCGGCGTTATGGCCGCCTTCGATCCGATGGACTGTATGGTGATGAACGAGCATGACGGATCGAATATTCCCTCTTCGCCGGCAGGTCTCTTTAATGCGAAGCTGCTCGCACTGGTCGAAGCTAGCTATGCCGCCGGGGTGCATTACGAATTGACCGAGGAGCGGGTGATCGAGGAGGAAGGCGTCCTCCTGGACGGAATGCTGCGTATCGGGAAGCGAGATTATGATTGCGTGCTGTTGGCCGACGGCTGCAGATGGGAGGCAGAGGGCTATCCAGGGAAGCTCCGCGCTGCCGGTGTTACTGTTCGCGAAGCCCGCGACTGGCTGCGGGAGCTCCCTGCGAGAGCCGCTGAACAGGCGGACGCCCGAATCGCAGCTATTGTCTTACAGCAATCGCCATGGCGCGCAGAGCCTTTGACGACGAACCGGGTTTACGTCGAGCTTATTCCTGTACCGGAAGGGAGGCTTGCAGCCCAGCTGACGCTGGAGCAGCCTGACTTGATCGGCGGCTTGACGCTGCTGCTCCTCGATCCCGTCCAGGAAGCAAGGGTGAACGGTGAAATACTTTCCCTTGAACGAAGAGAGAACGGCTGGGAAGCGCAGCTCCCGAACCAAATGGCCGATTTAAGCGGCACGCTGCTTATTGAGGTCACCCCTTGTGCCGGCGGGGAGGCGCGTCCGATTGCTTTTGTGAGCGGGGGCTTTGCCGTCAAAAGCCTATCGCCCCTTATTGCCAAAGATGAGCGGCAATGGTTGACGGACGGGCCTTTCCGGCTTGTCCCGCTGACTGCCGGCGTTGACGCGGCGGATCTCATCGCGTCGGGCTTCCCGTTCGCCGCTGCGCCCGCAACCGTGACGAAGACCGTCACGCTTAGCGCTGCAGACAGCGCTGCCGCCATTCGGTTGACGGATGTACAAGGTGATGCGGCCTATGTGCGGCTGACGGGTGAGGAGCTGGGCTGGTGCTGGGGACCGCATTGGACGGTCGCCTTGCCGCAAGCTGTGACAGCCGGGACCTGGGAGCTGGAAGTCAGCTTGTATCCGAGCACATTCAATTCCTACGGCCCTCATCGTCATTATGAAGGCGACCGTTACTTAACGAGCCCTGATCAATATCGCGGAGTCAGGAATTTCGCCGATCGCCCCGATGCCCCTGAGCATACGAGCGTGAGTTCGCTGCATTTCGTCAAATGGGGAATTTCCGGCGATGTAGAGCTTGTGCGAAGCGAATAGAATCGGATTTGCCGCATGCCGGCATGAAGGCAGTGGCCAGCGCCATGGTCCTGGTGCAGGTTCAATTCAAAAGATGTCCCAGGCTGATTCAGGCTCTTGGGGCCTCTTTTTTTTCATAAGGGGGTCTGTTAGCGGAATTGTCATTATTTTCAGTGAAAATGATTCTCAAACTCATTGACAACGGTTATCATCACCTTTACACTTAGATTGTAAAGCTAATTTCTCCTATAACTTGTACATAAACGAAGATGTGCGACATGTTCGTTTCTCAATATATGACCCTGGGAAGGATTGATACCGATGCATGCGATCGAGGCTCAAGAATTAACGTTAACCTATGGAGAATCCAGTATCTATGAGAATTTGGATATTGCGATTCCGAAGGGAAAGGTCACGGTGTTCATCGGCAGCAACGGCTGCGGGAAATCGACGCTGCTGCGCTCCTTGGCCCGATTGTTGAAGCCTACGAACGGCAGCATCCTATTGGACGGTCAAGCCATCGCCAAGCTTCCGACCAAAGAGATTGCGAAGCGTCTGTCCATTCTGCCGCAAGGTCCGGTAGCTCCCGAGGGATTGACAGTGCTGCAGCTGGTGAAGCAGGGCAGATATCCGTATCAGAGCTGGCTGCAGCAGTGGTCCGCCGAGGATGAGGACATGGTGAACAAAGCGCTGAAAGCGACGAATATGCAGCAGTACGCCGATCGCACGGTCGATTCCTTATCCGGGGGGCAGAGGCAGCGCGCTTGGATTGCCATGACGCTTGCCCAAGGGACAGATACGATTCTGTTGGATGAACCTACGACATACTTGGATATGTCGCATCAGGTCGAAGTGCTCGACTTGTTGTTTGACCTGAACATGAAGCAGCAGCGCAGTATAGTGATGGTCCTTCATGATATCAATTTGGCTTGCCGCTACGCGCATCATATCGTTGCTATTCACGATAAGAAGATCGCCGTCCAAGGTAAGCCGGAAGACATCATTACCGAAGAGACGATCCGTACGGTGTTTAATATGGAGTGCCAAATCATTCAAGATCCGTTGTTCGGCACCCCGCTATGCATTCCATTCGGCAAAGGCAGGAACGTAAACGGCCTTCAAGAGAGTCCGTTCAAGAAGCAAGCCCAAGCCGCCGCGCTTACGGTTTAACGGGAATTATAGACGAATCAAAGCCTCTATGTACGCTTCACGCGTACGTAGGGGCTTTTTATTTGTTTGGGGTGGCTTGCTCGAGTTTTCCGGGGCTTAACCAAATATACCCCATTTGGGGTATGGTGCTTAGGTCGCATAAACATGTATTTTTATAATTGAAAATGTGACATATTGTCGGAATCTGGTACTTGCCTACATAGAGAAAGGCCAATAGCGAATAGGAGGTATGTATGAGAAAAATAAGTTCATTACTGCTGGCGCTTATCCTTAGCTTTATAGGTATTATGCCTAATCCGAATCAGGCCTTAGCGGCAGCGGCTTTAATCCCGGCGGCTATGAAGCAGCCGATCGCCGTGCGGAATATGAGTTTTAGCGCCATCGACCCGCAGACGAACCGATTTTTCCTCAAGGCGGGCGATTTGGGACTCCTGCGTGTGGAGTTTGAATCAGGAGGTTATGTGCTGTGTCATAGGGACAGCATCCTCATGACAGAGTCGGGGGGAAGCGGCAAAACGACGCAAGCGGCATTCCGCACTTCGTTGGATCCGCAAAGCGTGAAGGATTATATACCTGACTTTGTTTATCGGGTAGGAGCCTCCGACGCATCCGGGCGATTGACCCTGAAGCAGGGTCCGGAATTATGCTATACGAATGGCAAGCTGGATAATTCTTGGCATTCGTTCCCGAATTACAGAACGTACTTCAGCGACGGTACATCGATGGACAACGTGACTTACTTCAAGAGCTTGCTCAAGGAAGAGGTGTACATCGATAACGACGCACCGGTGATCACGTTCGGACAAGCTTCGAATTCAAGTTACCTAAGAAATCACGCGGTTACGATCACGACAAAGGACCTGCCGGCAGAGGGCAAAGTAACGACTTATTACAAGTGGACGCAAGAGGCTGCCACGCCTGCTCCAGGGGATATCAATACGGTCATTGCGAGCGGAACGGCCGCACCGGATCCGGAAGGCAACGGCGCTTATTATTTGCATGCCCGTGCGGTCGACATTGTCGGACACGAGACGATCTCAACGGCAGGGCCGTTTAACTACGATCATGAACCGCCGACGATCACGTTCGGGCAAGCATACAATTATATTTTCAAAAAGAGTCATGCCGTTACCGTAACGGCAGCGGACACACCGTCGAACGGAAATATCGCGCTGTTCTATGCATGGACGCCAAGTTCCCTCGCACCGCCTGCCGCCGAAATTACGACGAGCATGATCAGCGGAGCGCCGGCGCTGGATCCGGCAGGCTCAGGCGTATTCTACCTTCACGCCAAGGCCATCGATGCCGCCGGGAACGTAACCGTTCAATCGACGGGACGTTTTTTCTTCGATAATGATCCGCCTGTTTTAAATCTGACGCCTTTATCGGGCAAGGCCAAGACAAGCCACACGATTTCGTATCAGATGTACGATAATCTTTCGTCTACGAAGTTGGACTATGCATGGCTCAAGGACGGGGCGGCTTATTCGACAGGCACAGCGACGGCGAGTTCGGGAACGCTTCAGGTGCCTAACAGCCTGGAGGGCAGCTACAAGTTGAAAGCGACTGCGGCGGACGATTCCGGCAACACCAAAACGATAGAGACACTGGCGTATATTATTGACAAATCGCCGCCTGTCGTGACGTTCTCCGAGCTGGGGAACAATACGCCGGCCAAGAGCCGTCAAGTGAAGGTCACCTTGCAGGAAGCTAGAGGGGGGCTGGCTCAATCCTCCTACATCTGGTCGAACAGCGTAACCGTTCCGCCCTCGAGCACCGCGGGCTGGATGCCGTTCGCGGACGGAGGCGGTACGGCGACGACGCAGAGCGCTACGCTCACTTCACCGGCAGGAGCCAATACCACGATGTACTTGCATCTTAAGACGGCTGACAGCGCAGGGAATGTCGGATATGGAACGACCACGCAAGGCTTTGTACTGGACAACACGAAGCCGACGGCGGTTTTCAGCAAAGCAAGCACATCGTCCTACAGCCATTCGGTGACGACAAGCTTGACCCTGTCCGACAACGTTACAACAGCGCTTGGTCAATATGTCATCAAATATCTCGTCTCGGATCAAGCAACCACAGACGGCAATGATGCCGATTGGAGCACGTCAACGAGCGGCGCCTTTACGATCACCGGCAAATCAGGCACTTATTATATTCATGCCAAAGTATACGACCAAGCCGGCAACTGGCAGCTCGTCAGGGGAGGACCTTATCTGCTGGATAGCGTGGCTCCTGAAGGAACCATCCATATACCGGCCGAGCAGACGAATCTTAAAGCGGTTCCTGTTGAACTGACCGCGACGGATGCTCATGGGCCTATCGACATGAGTTTCTCCGTGAACGGCGGATCGACTTGGAGCAGTTGGGAGCCTTTCGCCGCCGCGAAGACGGTAACCATTCCGGAGATGGAAGGCACACGGACGATTTCGGTTCAATACCGCGATGCGGCGGGCAATATCTCTCCCGCATATTCGGACACGGTCATCTACGATCTAACGAAACCGGCTGCGGTGAAGATTACCTACAGCACGGCGCAGCTTACGAACCAATCGGTCACAGCGACGCTGCAAGCTTCCGATAATATAACGGCCGCGGGCGACATCGACGTGCTCAATCTCACCGGCTTCAGCTATGAGTTTCAAGCGAATGGCACCTACACCTTCGTGTTCCGCGATAAAGCCGGCAATGAGAACACGGCCGTCGCTACCGTAACATGGATCGATAAGATCAAGCCGCAAGTTCAATTCAGCAGCGAGGGTGTTTCGGATAAAAGAAAAACGGCAAGCTCCGTTATTACCGCGACGGACAACGTCTCCGGAGCTAACGAGATGACGTACGCGTATGCCTGGTCCACGAGTGCGAACACGGAGCCCGAGACATGGACGGCGCTCCCCAGCAATCGCCAGGCCGATCTGAGCGGGGCGAACGGCATCTGGTATTTATGGGCAAAAGTGAAGGATAAGGCCGGCAATGAAACGATACGGCACACGAATTCGTTGTTCCAGCTGGACAATACAGCGCCGGTCGGTACAGTCGCTTACAGCCCTCCGGGGCGCACCGCAGGCAACGTCAAAGCCGTCTTGTCGACCAATGAGTCCGTTCGTGTGACGAAGCCCGTTAGCGGCAGCAGAGAGTATGTTTTTACAGACAACGGAACGTTCGAATTTGAATTTGCAGATGACGCAGGCAACGTCGGCAGAGCGACGGCTGTTGTAACGGGCATCGATCGCAGCCTGCCTTATGCGGAAGTGACCGTAACGCCAGAGGATTGGACCAACGGACCGGTACGCGTAACGGTGGATGCCTCCGGCAATTCGGCTTTATCGTTACGTGGAATCGTCGTTCCGGAGGACGCAATACCGGTCTCGCAAACCGTCCAGAAGGTCGTCTACGATTTCGTATCCAACGGATCGCTGAGATACACGCTGCTCGATACCGCAACCATGTTGACGAGCGAGGATGAAGTTATCGTCGATCATATCGATGTGACGCCGCCGACCGGAGAGCTCATCTACAGCACAGAGAGCAGTACGAATGAGGACGTTACGGTAACGCTGGTTACGTATGATGAGAATCACGGTATCGTCTCCGTGGTCGGAGACCGAGCCTTCACCTTTACCGACAACGGCACGCATACGTTCGTTTTCGCGGACGAAGCAGGCAATGTGTCGCAATTGACGGCCGTTGTGGATTATATCGACAAGACGCCGCCAGTTCCCGTTGTCACCTATAGTGCGACGTCATGGACGAAGGAAGACGTCAAAGCGACACTAACCTTCACAGGCGAGGATGCGCCGGTCAAGATAACGAACAACGGAGGCAGTTCGCAGTATACGTTCAAGGAGAATGGAAGCTTCGTATTCTACTACCGCGATGCCGCCGGCAACGAAGGCGAAGTGACCGCTCAGGTGACGTATATTGACCGCACGCCGCCGATAGGGACGGTCACGTACAGCGAAGCGGGGTGGACGAACCGGGATGTGATCGCCACGCTGACCCCGCAGGACGACTCGGGGCAGCTCCCGACCATTGTGAACAACAGCGGTTCGACTGCCTTTACGTTTGTGCAGAACGGAACGTTCACGTTCGTCATGGAAGACGCAGCAGGTAACAGACGCGAAGTCAATGCGGCCTTTGACCGGATCGACAAGACACCGCCGGTCGCGACCGTGCAGTATTCGACGCCGATGTCGGCGAAGACGAATGCGGATGTGCGTGCGACTGTGGAAGCGAATGAGCCGATTGTCGCCATCAATAATAACGGCAGCATCTCGCGTGATTTTGCGGCCAACGGCAGCTACGGCTTCCGAGTGGCGGACCGCGCAGGCAATGAGGCGACCGTTACGGCGAATGTGTACAATATCGACCGCACGCCGCCTGTACTGACATTGTCTTACAGCACGGCTGCGCCGACCAAAGACGATGTTATCGTGACGGTAAGCGGCTCGGAAGCCGTACAGGTGCTGAATAATAACCGGGCGAAGCAATACGTGTTCAAAGAGAACGGCACGTTCAAATTTGTCGTTCAGGACTTGGCGGGCAATATCGCCGAGGCGGTGGCTACGGTAGCGAACATCACGAAAGCTACGGCGAAAGTAACGTATACGTTCAGTGAGACACAGCCGACACGCAACAACGTTACCGTTACATTCAACGCGGACCGTCCGCTTACATACGCAGGTATCACAGGCAATACGGTTACCTTCACGGAGAACGGCACCCGCTGGATTGAAGCGACGGATCAGCTCAATAACCAATATGTGCTGCGTATCGATGTGAATAATATCGACCGGGAAACGCCTAAGCTGACTTTCCAGAAGGGGGACCAACTGCTGCTTGCCGTTGGCGAAGCCGTTAATCCGGGGGCGGACGTCCAAGTGTCGGACAATCTCGACGGCAGCTTGAACGATAAGCTGACGGTCACGCATGCGATCGATACGCGAACGCCAGGCGAGTACGACGTTACCTATAGCGTAACAGACCGTGCAGGCAATGTGGCTCGTATCGTGCGCAAAGCGATCGTCATCGCGCCTACCGCATTCTCGGTGTTCGTCAACTCCAAGCAGCTGCAGGAGACGGAAGCGGTCGTCTACGGCGAGGCGATTCAATTGCAATTATTTGGCCAGCAAGGAACAACCGTAGTCAAATGGGCGCGCGGATTCAAGAACAAAGGGGACTTCAAAGCCCTTGGGCAGGAACTGACAAGCGGCAGCCTGCCTGTCAAGGAATATGGCTTATACACGTTCTACATGCAAGATCAGGAACGGCAAACGAAGCTCGTTCATGTGTATATATTACCGGTCAAAGCTTCGGAATAACGGACAAAGCATCAACTGGACTAGGAGGGTTGATGCTTTTTCTCATGGATCGAGGAGGGGAAGTCATGCAAGCATGGCGAGTGAAATTGTGGAAGAAAATGACACTGGCGATCATGGCGATCGTGCTGTGTCTGCCATACGGGGGCGAGCTCGCGTTCGCCATTGATGCGGAGATACAGCCGCTGTCAGTGGCCAATGAGTTCATGGACGTCAGCATTAACAAGCAGAACGGCCGGTTCAGCGTCACAACGAAGACGGGATCTCCGCTCAAAGCGAGCGACGATAACAAACCGCTCTTGTTCCGCGACAAGCTGCCGGAGACATCGTTTACAACGTTCCGCATCAACGGTCAAGATTTCATTTATGGGAACGGCTACGGTTTCATGGGGTCCAACGGGTATTTTACCTATTCGCCTGAAAATAAAGGTCTATCCAACCAATCCGTATGGCATGTCGAAGGTCTGGAAATCATCCAGACGCTTACGCTCGTCGATGACCGGACGAACCCGAACGCCGGGAATATTAAAATTTCCTATAAAGTTAAAAATACGACCAAACAAAATCAAAGCGTCGGTTCCCGTATTTTGCTCGATACGATGCTGGGTCCGGAGGATGCCTCACCGGTGTCATTAGCCGGCGGCACTACGTATATTCGCAACGAAACGAAAATCGAAGGTTCGCTTCCGTATTATTGGCGGGCGACGGATAATCCGTTGAATCCTAAGGTCATGTCTTACGGTTTCCTGCAGGGCTGGGGAAATACATCCCCGAACCGGATGATTATTGCCCATTGGAACGGTATCTCCGAAACGAAATGGGATTATACGGTAAATCCGCAGCTTGATTTCACATCGGTGCAAAATGCCTATGGTTCGGCGGACAGCGCGGTCGCCATGTATTGGGATCCTTCCGGTTTGGCTCCGGGCGCAGAGGCCGTTTATGAGACGTACTACGGCTTGGGCAGCTTCTTCACCTCGCAGAAGGAAGCGGCGTACGGGTTGCAAATCGGAGCGCCGAAGCAGCTGAAGGTGAACGGCGCCGGTAACGGCTATCAGGAGTCGGCTTTTGAAATTCGCGTAGATATCGATAATACCTTAGACCGGTCGATGGCACAGCAGAACGTACAGGCTGTACTGGGGTTACCTGCTGAGCTTGAGCTCGTTCAAGGCGAGAAGACGGCCAAGGCTATCGGAGATCTGAAGGTCGGTGACATGAAGACGGTCACGTGGCATGTACGTCCGAAGCCGCAGAAATCGTACAAGGCGGCGCAATTCCAGGTGATCGTCCAAGCGGCGGGCGGAGCCGAAAACATTCAAGCTTCTTACGTCATCCTGCCGGGTTTATCGGGACAAATCCCGGAAGTGCAGCTGCTCGAAGCGCTGCCCAAGAAGCTATACATGAAGGACGCCAACCCTTCCATCGCTCTGCAGGGCAAAGGCTTCGAGGTATTGAAAGGCGCTGCCGATTTGCAGGTACAGATGGTCAGAGCGCGGGACGGTGCTGCCGTTGTCGTGCCGAGTGCCGATGTCACGGTTGTCGATGACAAGCAAATGTCGGTCCGGCTGGATGATACGCTCTGGCCATCGCGGAAGGATGAGCCGGGAACCTACATCGTGCGCGTGAATGCAGGCAGCATCGGGACATTTGAGCGGACAATCGAGCTTACCCTGGACAAACGCTATCAATCGAGAGATTACGGCATTCTGCTCGTCGTCGGTGAGAACATGGACGCAGAGGGCAGTGAGACGTACACCCTCGTGCCGGTCGACAACGAAACCAAATTGGCTGAGCTGAAGCATCAGTACGAAGCCGCCTCCAAAGAAGCGCTGCTGGAATTCCGCGGTCCGATTCGCTCCTTGGATGCGAGCCATACTTACTTTGAAATTGGAGCGGGGGCCACGATCAATTCGGTCATTCGCCATGATGCGTCGAAGGATTTGAGCGCGATATTCGGGCAAGCTTCACAGAAGATGGTCATTCGCCAAAATTCACAGGATCTTACCCATGAAGGCGATTATGTCGAGCTGAAAGGTAATGGCGTGCTGTCGATTCCGGGCTTTCCGTTCTCCTTCGGTCCATTCAGTATCGAGCTGGTGAATGGCAGCCGCTATTCGCTTGAAGCGGACGAGGATGCCGGCGAGAAGGCGATAGAAATTAACTGGGAAGTGCTCAAAGGATTGTCGGTCATCCAGCATATGTCGTTCTTCCAAGTGGAGATTAAGAATGCCGTAATCGGGGAGGAGACCGTCTCGTTCGGCGGTTCCGTCTCTATGAATTTCAATCCGGGTCAGAAGCAGGAGGAAGAGGAAGACAACTCGGGGCAGAACGGCCAGAATCCGCCGCCCCCGCCGCCGGCCAATAACGGCGGCCAGCAGGGGGATGACACGGAGAAAGACCAGACCGACGACATGCTTCAGCTGGGCATCGCGCTGGATGAAGCCAAGTTCGGCATGCGGAAGGAAACGAACATGTTCGGCCGGGCGAACACCTTCGGCTTCATGGGACTCCGCGCCGAAGGCGAGGCCGGTCTGCCGAAGGGCATGGTGCCGGGGCTTGATTTCGGCGCAAGCGGGCGTGTTCTGCTGGACACGTTCGACCGCAAATTCGAAATCGAAGGCCATGTCCAGTTCCAGGTGGTCGAACTGGACGGCCTGCTGACGCTGCGCTTCACGGAAAGCGGCGTGCCGATCCCCGACAACTTCGTATTCGTTGTCGGCGGCGAGCCGGGCATTCCGTTAATACCGGTTGCTCCTGTTGCCTTTATCACCAAAGGCGGAGGGGGCTTCCGCAACCTGTATGATACCGTTATGGGCAATTTTACGATTTTGCCTCCGCTCAAGGTCGTCATGGTCGGCGGGCTGAGCGTCGCCAAAGTCATAACGGCGGATAATGTGACGCTCGGACTATCGATGCAAGGATTGGAGTTTTCCGGTGAGTTTGAAATATTGAAATTTCCGATTCTCAAGGAAGTATACGGCAGCATCGATTTCAAGGATTCTCTAACCAGCTTTGGCGTAGCGCTCAAGGCCGGCGCAAGGATGGAAGTGTTCGATGCCATCATCGGCGAAGTGTACGTCGTATTCGAATATGATTCCTCTAAGCACGGCTTGCTGGGTCCGGTCTATATGGCGGGCGGAGGCTCGCTGACGGTCCGCATTCCTAGGGCCGTGCCGATACTCGGCGGCAAGGAAATCGCCCACGCCTCCGGGGAGATTTCTTCAGAGAAGGTATGGGGCAAAGTGCGCATCATCGGCATTCCATTCGGTTATCAATATGTATGGGGCAGCCGCAGACCGACGCTGGCTTCCGCGCGCTTGACGGCCGACATGCTGCCGGAAGCGGAAGGACTGATGGAGAAGGAGTACATCGACGAATCCGGCAATGTATCCGCCATGACATTCGGAACGAACATCAAGCGGGTGGCCAGCTCCGAGTCCGCGAAGAAGACGGACGGTCTTGTACGCACGTTGTCGGCCTCGAACGAATACGAGCTACCCGTTTCAGCGGATCAGGAAGCAGCGCTGTTCGAGCTGACATACACGGGGGAAACGCCGCCGAAGCTGCAAGTGACGGACCCGGGCGGCAACGATTATCCGCTTGTACTGGACGAGAACTATCTGGTGCAAGAAATTTCACCGGAGGATTCCGAGACAGGAACTCTGGAGAAACGGGTATATATATCCGTTCAGAAGTCACAGTCAGGTTCAATCGAAGGCAGCTGGAAAGTGAAGTCCGATCAAGCGTTGGCGTGGACTCTAATGGATGTGGCCGTACCGGCAACGCTGACGGAAGTCACGGCCTCGGCAGTTGCGTCGAGTCCGAATAAGGTGAGAGTGAATTGGACAGGCGATCACGCAACGAATGAACGAGTATCGCTGTTCCTAAGCTCGAATAACGAGAACGACCCGGGCCGTCTATTGGTGAAAGATATTCCGGTTCAAGACGGTACGGCGGAAATCACCGTTCCCGACACGATGGCAAGCGGGGCCTATTATATCAAAGCGGTCTTGTCGCAGGGCGATACGAACCTGGACAGCCGCTATAGCAGCGGAGCCGTTGAGTTCGTCAATCCGCATCAGCCCGCGCAGCCGCAAGAGGTACAAGCTGTGCCGGCGGGCAGCGGACTGCTGGGCGTATCTTGGTCCATGCCGCAGGAAGCGGACGGGTTTACGCTCCAACTGCTTGACGCAAGCGGGCAGCCCGTACCAGGCATCGGGACGGTGGATGTTGCGGGAGACACGAAGCGAACGACGCTGGGCGGCATGATACAAGATCAGGCCGGTGTGAATTCCGGACTTGTACCGGGCGCCTCGTACAAGGTATCGATCGGTGCGTTCAAGAATGTGGACGGAGGCAAGGTGTACAGCCAGCCGGCCGTCTCGGCGGCGGCTTATGTGCCGGTGCCGAATCCGGCAAGCGTTCAGCTTACGCATTGGAAGATGAACGATGAACCGGTGACGAACGCCTACGGGGACGAAGGGCAGAGCAGTCCAACGACGTATGTCGTGAATGAATCCTCGTTCCAATTGCAGATGCATGCGGATCAGCCGGTAACTACCGAAGTCCGTGTGAACGACCGGACCGTAGGCACCTACACCGGGGGGGACTGGAAGAAGACCTTGGCCTTGGAGGAAGGGACGAATCTAATAGAATTGATTTCCGTCAACAGCAACGGGGATCAGACGCGCACAGGCACGCGGGTGTTCTCGGATACGACTGCGCCGGACTTGAAAATCGAGAGACTGGGCTCCATTTCGACGGATAAAACGGTGCTCGTCAAAGGCGTGGCGGAGCCGGGCAGCACAGTCCGCATCAACGGCCAGGCGGTATCCGTCGAGTCGGACGGCTCCTTTGAGCATGCCCTGGGAATGGCGGGACACTTGTCGGAATCCATCGTCGTCACGGCTACGGATGATGCCGGCAATGAGACGACGGCAAGCTCCGAAGTGATGAACCCTGTCGTAGACGGTATCGCCAAAGTTGAGCTTCGTCCTGTGGATGCTGCACCAGGCAGCGTCTCGCAGGATGGGGAAGAACTGAGTCTTCCCGCCGGAGGCCGGCAGGCGTTGGAGCTGGTCGCCACGGATACGAATGGCGTAGCGACCGTTCTCGATCCGAACCAGGTGAGCTGGAACGTCATGCTGGGCGAGGCCAACGGCTCCGTTTCGGAGGAGGGACTTGTCGGCGCTGATGCCGAAGGTGAGCTCGTCGTCAAGGCCTCCTATGCAGTGACGACGGATTACGCCTTCGAGGATACGCTCATCGTGAAGGTTGGCAAGCAGGCGGGTGCACCGGATCCGACTGCACCGGACTATGACGATTGGTATATCCCGCCGACACCGCCAAACCCGGATAGCGGCAGTTCTTCAGGCGAGGAACGGGAGCCAACGGACCAGGCCGTTGACGAGACGCTGCGCAGCATTTTGAAACGGCTGATCGAACAGGAGCATAATGTAGAATTCGTTACTTCCGCTGAGCTCCGGTCGAACGAGGAGGCGATTGTCACAATCCGCGACCGGGCGGTACTGAGAATTCCTTCGCAGCCGCTTCAAGATCGTGTGGGGCTGGGAGTCGGCATTGTCCGCAACCCGAGTGCCTATGAAACGGAAGGACTCAAGGTCATCGGGGATATCTACGAATTTAAGTTCGATAAGCAGGTGGCATTGAAAGAACCCGCCGAGCTGACGGTCCGCTATTCGCTGGACGAGATCCCGGACCCGGACAAAGCGGGCATCTACTGGTACAACGAGCGAACGAAGAGATGGGAATATGCAGGCGGCACAATTCAGCCTGTAGCAGGTACGATAACGGCCAAGCTGCCTCATTTCAGCAAATATGCACTCATGTACGATGCGCATAAGATAGAATTCCGGGATATGGCTAACCGTTGGTCCCGTTCGTTCGTTGAGCGGCTCGCTTCTATCGGCGCCGTGAACGGCATCCAGCAAAGAGATGGTCTTGTCTTCGAGCCGCTTCGTTCCATCACGAGGCAGGAATTCGCCAAGATTGCCGTCGGCGCTTTAGGAACGAAGCTATCCTACGACAGGCTTCCTGAAGAGTTCGCGGATCGTGGGGATGTTGCGGCATGGGCTGAGCCTTATATGCGGACGGCACTTGCGAACCGCTGGTTAGCAGGCGCCTCCAGTGAGAATAAGCTGTATCTTAATCCCGGCATGCCGATAACGAGAGCGGAAGCGATAGCCATCATCGGGCGTATGCTTGAGGGGCAGGAACTACCATCGGCAGCAGATCAGCCGTCCTTCCTTGATGCCGAACAGATCCCGGTGTGGGCTGGCGGTTATGTGCCGCTTCTCGCGGGACATGGGATCGTTAGCGGATATCCGGACGGTACGCTGCGTCCGAGCATAGAAATTACACGTGAAGAGGCGGCAGCCATGATTAGCAGATTCTTGGATTTGAAATAGCGTGTGGACCGGCTGGAATGCTCCAGCCGGTCCTTTTTGCAGGTGTAAGGTTATTTGCTGTTTTCTATGGTACTATAATGAGGAAAATCACCATAGTTTTCGAAGGAGCCGAACTCATGCTAACAGTGACAGGCTATCATATACAGCAAGTAATTTTTGAGGACCCGACGATTGTCGTTTGCCACGCATTCTCAGAGGAGCATGCTTGTGAGGTGCTGCTGAAAATTGTCAAAGAAGGCCATCGGGCCATTATCGAGAATGCCAAGCTCATCAACGAATACGAAATAGCCGGAAGCTTGCAAATGCCGGGTATTATCAAACCGATTGCACTCCTCAGGCAAGGGAATGGACTTGTTCTGGCCAGCGAGTGGGTGCACGGCTTGACGCTGCGCCATTTCGTAAAGACAGCTCCGCTTACGGTTCCCGTGTTCTTGAAGCTGGCGGTTCAAATCGCCAAAATTCTCGAAGGGCTGCATAAGCAGCATATCGTCCATATGAATATCCGGCCGGACACTATTGTCGTCGTTCCTTCCTCGTTGAAGGTCAGCCTGACCGGCATGGGGCATTCCGTTCTGTCCATGGATGGAGGCCGGCAGGCAAGAAATATGCCGCTTATCGAAGGCTCTCCGCCTTATATGGCGCCTGAGCGGACAGGCCAATTAAACCGGGTGGTGACGGGCAGCACCGATCTGTACTCCCTCGGCGTCACCTTCTATGAAATGCTTTCCGGCGGGCTGCCTTTTCAAGCCAGAGATCCGCTGGAATGGGCGCATGCTCATTTGGCCAAGAAGCCGCAGCCCTTATCGGCCGGGCATCCCGAAATACCGGCGATTCTCGAAGAGATCATCATGAAGCTGCTGGAGAAAACCGTTGAACGCCGGTATCAGAGCGCGTTCGGTTTAAGAGCGGATCTGGAAAGCTGCTTGCACATGTGGGAGCAGAGCGGAGCCTTCAGCGCCTTCGAAATCGGCTGGCAGGACGTGCCCCGTCTGCTCGAGATATCGGGCGGAGACGATTCGGCAAGCGGGACTGCGGGGCATGCGGCTCCTGTCCTGCAGCCGAATGCGGCCGAAAGCGGCGATGCCAGCAGCGGATATGCACAAGTGCTGGAGCTGGCGGCGGTCATGCGGGCTTCGCAAGCCTTCTCGGAGGAGCGGGACTCGGCGCATCTGCTCGGTAAGCTGATGAGCATTGCCGTAGAAGTTGCCGGTGCGCAGCGAGGCTGCTTCGTTGCCATGCGGGCGGCGGAGCTGTATGTCGAGCAGGCGGTTGATACGGACGGCGGGATGGAGAGCGGGACGGAGAACAGGACGGAGAGCGGAATGGACAACGGGTCGGGCAGCCTGGGCGGCGGCTCGAAAGGCAGCGTGCCGCTAAGCCGGTATGAGGGAATTTTCCAAAACTTGGTCAGTTATGTAGCGATTAAGCGGCAATTTGTTATTTTGGACGATGCATCGAAGGTCGGATTATTCACGCAGGATCCTTATGTGGTGAAACATAAGCCAAGATCTGTGCTAGGCCTGCCGATCATCGCGCAAGGGGAACTGCAGGGCGTTCTCTATTTGGAAAATAACTATACAACCGGTGTGTTTGCGCCTGAACGTCTCGGCGTACTGCACATGCTCGCCTCGCAAATCAATTATGTCCAGAGGTTGATCGGGTATTACGGCGGTACGCCGAATCTTCAGGAGCCTGCGCTCGGCGGCGTGCTTACGGCACCGGTGCAGGGGTTGACGGAGCGGGAGATCGAAGTTCTGCAATGGATGGCCGCCGGCTTGTCCAACAAAGAAATCGCCGAACGGCTAGTGATGTCCGCAGGGACCGTCAAAGTGCATATGCGCAATTTGTTCGCCAAGTTACAGGTTAATAACCGCGTGAAGGCGGTTGCCGTCGCCACGCAGTTGAATTTGCTGCAGCCGGTCCCCCAGCCGAATGAAAGCGGTGCTCAAACGGGAGAATAAGGACAAGGCAGAAGTCCTTGTCATTCCTAGAAACTCTTCATACAATAATCATATACGACTTCCATCTCATACAAGATTGGGGAACTCCAGGATGCGCTTTAAAGATGTGTTTTCCATTATCGGACCTTCTATGATAGGTCCTTCCAGCTCCCATACGGCGGGAGCCGTCCGTCTCGGACGCGTCGTCAGACAGCTGCTGGGGGAGCAGCCGGCCAAGGCCGAAATGACGCTGTACGGATCTTTCGCGGATACATACCGGGGGCATGGCACCGACCTGGCGCTGATCGGCGGACTGCTGGATTTCGAAACGGACGATCCGCGCATTCCGCATGCCGCCGAAGAGGCGGAAGCTCGCGGTGTAGAGATTGCATTCCTGACGAGTAAAGATAAAGCGGATCATCCCAATACCGTCAAATTCCATCTATCTGCCGGAGACAAAGAAGTGGTCATGATCGGAGCGTCCATCGGGGGCGGCAATATTGAGATTGTGAGTGTGAACCAGTTCGATGTGAAATTTACCGCGGTCTACCCGACGCTCGTTATTTCACACCACGACCGTCCGGGCATGATTGCCGAGATTACGACATTGCTCGGGCGCAATCAAATCAATATCGGCTTTATGGATTTGGACCGGAAAGGCCGGGACCGCGAAGCGATGACGGTCATTGAGACGGACGTCACGGTTTCGGATGCATTGATAGAGGAGCTGGGCTCCCTGAGCATGATCTACGATATCAAACGCGTGGATCTCGCGGAAAGAGGCGAGTAATTTGAGATTCCGAACATTGAAACAATTAACGGAGGTATGCGCCTCCGAGGGGCAGACAATTGCAGACGTCATGCTGGCGGACCAGAGCCAGGAATCCGGCAGACCGCCGGCGTATGTCTTGGAGAAAATGCGGGCTTACTACCGGATTATGAAGGAAGCCGTGGAGAAGGGGCTGACCGAGGACACGACGTCCCGCAGCGGACTGACGGGCAGAGACGCCCAGCGCGTTGCCGGCTATATGGCGGCGGGCGAAGCCTCCCTGGGAGAGGAAGCTTGCAAGGCGATGGCTTACGCGCTTGCCGTCTCCGAAGTCAATGCGTCCATGGGACGTATCATTGCCACACCGACGGCCGGATCCTGCGGAATCATTCCGGGTGTCTTCATCTCCTCCCAGCAGCGGTTCGGCTGGGACGACGACCATATGGTGCGGGGACTGCTGTGTGCGGGGGCGATCGGTTATGTGATCGCGAACAATTCCTTCGTCTCCGGCGCGGAAGGCGGCTGCCAAGCGGAAGTCGGGTCCGCCATCGGTATGGCGGCGGGAGCGCTCGTCGAGCTCCGCGGCGGTACGCCGGAACAGGCGATGCATGCCGTAGGGCTGGCGCTCAAGAACACGCTGGGGCTTATATGCGATCCGGTCGGCGGGCTGGTTGAAATTCCCTGCATCGTCCGCAACGGCTTCGGCGCCGTCAACGCGATGGCGGCGGCGGATATGGCGCTTGCCGGCGTCCGCTCGGTCATTCCTTCGGACGAGGTCGTTCAAGTCATGTACGAGGTGGGCACAGCGATGCCGGAGAAGCACCGGGAGACGGCCAAGGGCGGTCTCGCACAGACGCCGACAGGCCGGCAAATTATGAAAGAGCTGAACCTGGGGAAAAAGCGGTAATGTCGGAAGACTCCGGAAGAGCCAGCGCTTGGCTAACGGACACAGAGGCCCTTATTCGATGAGAAGGGGCCTTTTTGCGCGTTCCGCGGTTTGATTTTCCAAAAAATTGGCATCCTAATCCTATGACGGACAAAGGCCAAGGAGTTCGATATGCGGAAAATAGCCATAACTTTCGTGATCATCACAACATTCACAGCGTTGAGCGGATGCTCCGGAGCCCCCCAAGAATCCGATATCAAGGCGCTCGGCACGGAAGAAGTCCGGAGTCTATCGGGTGAGCATGAGACCGACAACCGGATGGCCGACTGGAACCTGACCAGCGGCGACGCGGAGCTGTACATCGGAGATTTGGGCGTGGAACAGCTCTATGCCTCGAATCAGGTGAGAAGCATGACGGCGGGAAGCGCTAAGCAGGCGCTGCTGCCCAACGGATTCCCGTTGATCAAAGCCGTGCCGAATCCGGACATCGCGCCCAAGGCCGGCGGATATGCGGAGAACGTGATCGAAACCGCCAAGAGCTATCTCGGCACGCCCTACGTGTACGGATCCAACCGCCTGGACCCGAGCTCCTTTGACTGCTCGGACTTTACGCGTTGGGTGTTCTTGTATGCTCTGGGCATGGACCTGCCTTGGGATGCCAAGAACCAAGCGGCTTACGTCGAGACGCTTTCCAAGCGGAAATACCGCGATCTGAAGCAGGCGAAGCGGGGCGATCTCCTGTTCTTCACGAGCTTCCGCGGCAACCGGGCGGCGGATTATGCCGATCTCGATCCGTCCCAGAAAACGATCAGCCATATGGGCATTTATTTGGGCGACGGCAAAATCATTCATTCGGCCTCGAAGAAAACCGGAGGCGTTCGGATCGATCACCTGTTCTTTAAGCATTTGGAGTATCGTTTTGTGTTCGGAGGCAGTGTATTGGAATAACAAGAAGACCCGCCTGGGCGAACAATGCCTTGCAGCGGGTCGTTTTAGTAGGCTCCGGTTCCCCTTCCCCTCATTTCGGTATATAGTAGAGAGGTTGATATGTAGGAAGGGAGCTCATACGACATGCATACATCGATGACGGAAATACTTGATGGCGTTTTTCCCGCGGTCTGTTCGCTGGATTGTCCGGATCAATGCGGCTTGCTGCTCCATAAAGAGGCGGGCAAGATCGTTAAAATAGAAGGAGACCCCGACCACCCGGTTACGCAAGGGGCGATTTGCAATAAGGTTCGCAACATGGCGGCGAGATTGTACGATGAACAGAGGCTGCAGTATCCCATGAAGCGGGTTGGCCCCAAAGGGGAAGGCAGCCGGTTCGAGCGCATTACTTGGGCGGAAGCGATCGCGGCGATCACCGGCCGCTGGAAGGAGCTGATCGCCGAAGAAGGCGCAGCATCCATTCTGCCATACAGCTTCTATGGCAATATGGGGCGGATCGGGACCGAGGGGATGGACCGCCGCTTTTTTAACCGGATGGGCGCTTCGCGGCTGCTGTATGCAATCTGCGAGTCCGCCGGCACGGAGGGCTACAAATATACGATGGGCGGCAGCTTCGGGACCGATCCGGAGGATACGGTGCATGCGAAGCTTATCATCATGTGGGGGATCAACGCGGTCAGCACGAATATGCACCAGGTGATGCTGGCCGAGAAGGCGCGCAAGAACGGTGCGCAGATCGTCGTCATAGACGCCCATAGGAATCAGACCGGACGCTGGGCGGATTGGTTCATCCCCATCATGCCGGGGACGGATGCCGCTTTGGCGCTCGGGTTGATGCATATTGTATTCGCCGAAGACATGACGGATGAGAACTTCCTGCGGCAGCACACCGTAGGTTATGATGAACTGAGAGAGCACGTTCGTCAATACGAGCCATCCGTCGTATCGGCCATCACGGGGGTACCGGTGGACGATATATACCGTCTTGCCCGCTTGTACGGCCAGACGTCGCCTTCGTTCATTCGGATCGGGAACGGGATTCAGCATCATGACAACGGCGGCATGTGCGTGAGAACGATCGCCTGCTTGCCGGCCGTGACGGGACAGTGGCTGCACCAGGGGGGCGGAGCCATCAAGGGTAACGGCGCCTATCTGGAGCACAACATCGCTGCCTTGCAGCGGC
This sequence comes from Bacillus sp. 3255, assembly GCF_031456485.1. Lineage (NCBI taxonomy): Bacteria > Bacillati > Bacillota > Bacilli > Caryophanales > Bacillaceae > Bacillus > Bacillus sp. 3255. The sequence continues at coordinate 289,545 of NZ_JAVDUS010000001.1, read as the reverse complement.
CTGACTTGCGGAAGCAGGATGCCCGGCAAATCAATATGAATCTGCTGGGGAGCGCTTTGCTGGAGCTGGACCCGCCTATTCGTTCGCTCTATGTGTATAATTCGAATCCGGCGCTGGTCGCGCCTCACGCCAATAAAGTGCGAGAAGGACTGGAGCGGGAGGATTTATTCACAGTCGTGCACGATCTGTTTCTGACGGAAACGGCCAAATACGCGGATATCGTGCTGCCAGCGACTTCATCCTTCGAGAATACCGACTTCTACCGTTCCTATTGGCATCAGTATGTGCACTTGCAGCTGCCTGTGGCGGCGCCGTACGGCGAAAGCAAAGCGAACGTCGAAGTGTTCCGCTTGCTGGCTGCGGAGATGGGGTACGAAGACGAAGCTTTGCAGGACAGCGACGAAGCTTTGATCCGCCAAGCGCTGGATCATCCGGGTAATCCGGCACTAGCTGACATCACTTACGAGAGACTGCTGGAACGAAAGTTCATCAAAGCGGACGTCAAGCCGCTATTTCCAGGGAAATTGCGGACGCCGAGCGGCAAGATTGAATTGTATTCCCGAGAGATGGAGGAGAAGGGCTACCCGGGTTTGCCGACGTATATGCCGCTTCCCGACGAGGATGGCCTGCCGTTTCTGTTCATTCCGGCGCCGAATCACAACTTCCTGAACTCGACGTTCGCGCATAATGAGAAGCATGTGCGCATGGAGAAAACGCCGAAGCTTCATCTTAACGTGAAGGATGCCGATGCGCTGGGCATCGTCAGCGGTGATAAGGTGCGCGTATGGAATCAGCGCGGCGAATGTGAATTGACAGCCGCTGTAGGCTCCGATGTGCTGCCGGGTGTCGTGGTGAGCCAAGGTCTGTGGGCGGATAAGGCCGGCGGCAAAGCGTTGGTCAACGCCCTGACGCCGGATCGCGTAGCCGATATGGGCGGCGGCGCTACCTTTTTCTCCGGCCGTGTGCAGGTGGAGAAGCTTGATGCGGAGTGACTTCTAGGCACCTCTCTGCATAAGGTATGGCAGGAGGTGGTGATAGCCATGTCATTGCAGCACAAAGCATATGCCTGGATCGGCAGCCCGGTCGGTGTATCCATGATGGACGGTACCGGTACTTCCGGCATTCTGTGCAGTATACAAGGCGGATCGATCTACTTGATCGAGTACTTATACCATACGCAATTCTCGACAAAGCACTATGCGTTCAGCCAAATCCGGGACATCCTTCCGTTCCCGCAGTGCCCGCAGCCGCAGGTGCTGTATCAGTCGAAACCGCTCTACTAGTTAATTAAGCATATGAGATTCCGCGGGCGGAGCTGACCTGCATCTATAAAGGAAAAAAGCTATCTCGGAGGTTTTCGGACCTTCAGGGATAGCTTTTTTATTTCGGACAAATGGAACGATTGAATTTGTGCAACAATTGAGCGAAGTTCTCGGCATCCTCGTCGGACCAATCCTGGAGCAGCTCCTTCAGTTTGTTAGAACGGACGCGTTTATATTCGGCCATTTCCGTTAGACCCAGCTCGGTGAGCTGCAGGGAATACGACCTTCCGTCCTGAGGGTCGGGTAATTTGGAGACATAGCCTTTTTGTTCCAGAGCTGCAGCCTGACGGCTGACGGTTGAAATATCCAGCTGAAGCTGTTCGGCAAGAATCTTGACTCCTGTAGGAACCTCTTTGGATATACGGTGCATTAATAGGTAAGCGGCTCTGTCGAGATTGCCTAATTTCCGATGCGAGGAGAACGATGTAACGCGGCGGATGAAGATAGCCAGCTCTTCCTCTATCGTCTCTATGGATTGTTGATGCAAGTGGGTTCACCTCTCTAGCTTTACTGTGCCATGGTAACATCATCATACACAATTCCCTTTTCGGGCGCGAATTCGATAATTGTACATGAAATATCGAATATATTTCCGCTTCTAGCCGGCAGCATCGATGATTCAATTCGAAAAATCACATACGATTCGCGTTCGCGGCAGGATTTTGGATCCGGCATCCCATTGAAATTGTAAACGAATATTCATTGACATGGTCGCGATTAGTTGTATAATACAATATCATACTTTCATTATACAACTATTTTAGGGGGTTCGAAAACAAAAGTCTAAAACTTCAAAGAACACGCGTGATCAAAATTGCCCAGCTTGAAGATTAGGTCGTACGAGTACGATGATCAGTTGCGGTAATTTATTTGTGTTTAAGGCAATGTCTTATTAGATTTGCATGTCATATCGAAGAGAAGGTAGAGGAGAAAACATGAAACGTAAAGGAATGTTGTATGTCATTTTAATCGCTCTAGTTGTCGTAGGTGGAGGAATCGGCGGTTATTTCTGGTATGAAGGCCAAAATTACATTTCTACGGAAGATGCTAGACTTGCCGGAGATATTTATAAGGTCATGCCGCGTATTACCGGGAAAGTGACGTCGCTTGATGTCAATGAAGGCGATCATGTCCTTGCCGATCAGATCATCGGCCAACAAGACACCAACAATTTGGCGACCAGCAATTTAGATCAGGCCGCACTTCGTTCTCCCATTGAGGGAACGGTCATCAAAACGTTGGTGAAGGCCGGTGAGGTTTCATCACCTGGCCAAACGGTCGCGATGGTGGTGGATACGCACCAATTGTACGTGTCGGCCAATATCGAGGAGACGGAAATCAACCGCATCCAGCCGGGTCAAAAAGTCGAGTTTAACCTGGACGGATATTCAGGTAAAACGTTCATCGGCAAAGTGAAAGAAATCAGTAAGGCGACTGCGTCGACATTCTCTCTGCTGCCTTCAACGAATACAAGCGGTAATTTTACGAAAGTAACCCAACGTGTACCTATTAAAATATCAATCGATGACAGCCAAGGCATCGAGTTGTCTCCGGGAATCAGCGCCACGATCAAAATTCATTTGAAGGACAAATAAGGAAAGAGGTTAGAACCCGATGAAAAATTTAAAGAAATGGGTCGTTCCCGCGGCACTCATGCTGGCCGTTGTTAGTATTGTGCCCGGATGCGGCGATAAAGTTACAGGAGCGACGAATGCCGCGGCAGCGGTTAGCGTCAAAACGATCAAGCTCGGCCAACCCGTATCCGCCGGTTTAAGCGGTAAAATTATTCCGGACCAAGACATTAAAGTCGTATCCAAAGTTGCAGGCAAGGTAGCCCAAGTGAATGTGCAAGAAGGCAGCAAAGTGAAGAAGGGCGATTTGCTGGTGCAGATTGAGACCGGCGATTTCACCCAACAGGCGAAACAAGCGGAGTCCGCTCTGCAAGCATCTCAAGCCAAGCTGGTCGATACGCAGCAGGGTGCCCGCAAGCAAGAAATCGACGGGCTTCAGAGCGCGGTATCCGCTGCTCAAGGCGCTAACCAACAAGCGACAGCGGCGGTAGATCAGGCGAAAGCCGCTTATGATTTGGCGACGAGCGCTTATAACCGGCTGCGTAACGCTTACGACAGCAACTCGGGCGTGACGCAGGAAGATTTGGACAAGGGCACGATGGAATTCGAAAGGGCTAAGGCTGCTTACGATCAAGCGCAAGGGGCGCAAAAGGCGTCGCAAGCCCAATTGCAGGGAGCCGAAGCGAAGCTTCAACTGGCCAAAATCGGTGCGACGGATAATACGATTAAAGCTCTGCAGGCCGATGTAGACCGTCTGCAGGCCGGTCTGGACCTTGCGAACAGCAACTTGAGCAATGCGACCATTACAGCTCCGATCGACGGCGTCATCGTGAAGAAGAGCATCTCTGAGGGGGAACTGGCCCAGCCAGGCGTTCAATTGCTCTCTCTTGTCAATATGGATCAAGTCCAAGTCGAGCTGAGCGTTGAAGACAGCCAAATCGCGCAAGTGAAAGCCGGTTCACAAGTCGACGTTACCGTGCAAAATTTGCCGGGCAAAACGTTCAAAGGTGAAATCTCTTTCGTCAGCCCTGTTTCCAACACGAACAGCAGCACATTCCCCGTTAAAGTGAAAGTCGACAACAAGGACGGTCAATTGTTTGCCGGTATGGTAGCGGAAGTAACCATGAACGCTTCCCAACAAAGCCGTCTGGAAGTTCCAGCAAGCGCGGTTATGAAGAAAGACCAAAAAGAATATGTGTTCGTCGCCGATAACGGTACGGCACATCGCATTGAAGTTACGACGGAGAAGAAAAACGAAGATTGGGTTTATGTTCAAGCGAACGACAAAATTAAAGGAAGTCAACAAGTTATCGTGAATCCGACAGATCAGATCGCGGAAGGCACCACGGTAAAAGCCGAATAGGAGGCGCAGCTATGGCCGAAACATCGGCAGTACACCAACAACAAGCAGAAGGCAACGGAAAGATGTGGCTATCGCTGATTGCCATCGTGATGGGAACTTTCGTGGCGGTGCTCAACAGCAGCTTAATGAACGTTGCTATGAATAAATTCGTCGCTGTATTTGGCTCAGATATCAATACGATGCAATGGGTGATCACGGGCTATACCCTGGCTTCGGCTATGGTCATTCCGATGAGCGGATATTTGGGCGCGAGGTTCGGTAATAAAAACATTTTTATATTTTCTGTTGCGGGATTTACTATTTTCTCCGTAGTTTGCGGGATGGCCTGGAGCGCAAGCACCATGATTCTCTTTCGGATCCTCCAGGGCTTCGTCGGCGGCTTCATTATGCCAATCGGCATGTCTATCATTTATACGACGTTTCCCAAAGAGAAGATCGGTACGGCGATCGGACTGTGGGGGGTTGCCGCGATGTGCGCCCCTGCGCTTGGTCCGACGTTCGGCGGTTATTTGATTCAAAACTATAGTTGGCGGCTGCTTTTCTTCATCAACGTGCCGATCGGGATCCTTGCCGTTATTTTAGGCAAAGTTTTATTGAAGGACTCGCCTGGTAAGAAAGGATTGAAGTTTGATACGCCCGGGGCCCTTCTGTCGATGACCTTCTTCGGCAGTTTGCTGCTTGCTTTGAGCAAAGGGCAGTCTGAGGGCTGGGGTTCGCTGTTTATCGTTTCCTTGCTCTATGTGGCATTCTTCAGTTTACTGCTGCTCATTTGGGTAGAGCTTGGGACGAAGCAGCCCGTACTAGATTTGAAACTATTTACGAACTTCAAATTTACGATCTCTGTAATCTCGGGATCCTTGGTCATGATGGGGATGATGGGCGGCACGTTCCTGACGCCGCTGTATTTGCAAAACATCCAAGGGCTGTCCGCCATGCAGACCGGTTTGCTGATGATGCCGCAATCAGTGGCGATGGCGGTTATGATGCCCATAAGCGGCAAGCTGGCGGACCGGTTCGGCATTGTTCCATTATGTATCGTCGGACTTTCCATACTTGGCGTGACGACGCTGGAGCTTCATCATTTGACAACCGAAACGCCCAATCATTGGCTCAATGTCGTACTTACGATCCGCGGCTTGGGGATCGGCCTGTGTATGATGCCGCTCACGACCGCGGGAATGCAGGCTGTTCTGCCGCAGCAGGTCGGCAATGCCTCGCCGCTCTCCAACGTATGCCGGCAAGTAGCCGGATCGCTCGGTATCGCGATCTTCACGGCGCTCATGAGCAATCGTCAGCTCGTGCATTACCAGCATATTTCGGACAGCGTGCCTGTTGATTCCGTTACGGCGAACAGCGTGACATCGATGCTGTCGGGCGCGATCTATTCATGGTCGGTCGATATGGGCACTTCGGCCGGAACGGCCGCCGTATACCTGGCTGGCTTCATGCAGAAAGAAGCGTTAGTCCGCTCGATTGCCGATACGTTCTTTATTTCAGCAATTCCCGCTTTTATTTGTATTCCATTCGTTCTATTATTTATCCAAAGGAAGAAAGCGCCTGTTGAATTGAAAAAGTAATTGAAAGTAGCAGGTAATGGAAGAGATGTACAGATTTACTACGAGAGGGGCACTAACATGAAAAAGAGTTTATCCGTACTCATGAGTACGACAATGGCTGTGACGATGTTCTCAACAGCGGCATTAGGCGCTTCAGCGTCTAAGTCCTCGGCTGATTTTGGCGATTTGGCGAATCTCGATGCGGGCACCAAGGTGAAGTATGATGCGATGATCGCCGCGGGTATATTTGACGGGGTGAGCGATGGTGTCTTCGGATTGCATGATAAAATGAACCGCGCACAATTCGCCAAAGTGGCGGCTTTGATTTTCGGATTGAAGGTAGACAATGCCTTACGGACATCCAGCTTCAGCGATGTGAGTGCCGACGATCCCGCTAACGGCTACGCGCTTCCTTATATTGAAGCGTTGAAGGCGGCTCATTTGACCGACGGCTATGGAGCCGGTACGTACAATCCGGCGGGCGAAGTGACCAAAGAGCAGCTCGCCGCTTTCTTGATCCGCGGGCTGAATAAAGAAGCACAGGCGAGTGCTGCCGCAGGGTCGAAGGATAACACCGTATCCGATTGGGCGCAGGGTTATGCGGCTTTGGCCGTTCAGTTGAATCTGCTGGGCAAACAAGCTGACGGCACCTTCGGCGGCGTTGCGCCGGCTACACGCGACCTGCTGGTGACTTCTTCTTATGAAGCTCAAAAGCAGTATGTGCCAGGAAGTCATCCGGCAGTCTCGGTGCTTCCCGCTGACGATATGAAAGCATATGCCATCACTAGCGATACGCAAGCGCAAATCAAAGGGATCCTGCAGGAAAAAACGTTGGACGGTTGGCGAATTGGCGCCGTTATTAAACTGAATAACGGGACAAGCAATACGATCCGGATTCCGGATTATGAGCTGCGCGTCAAGGCGGCTGACGGCACGGTGTATACGCTGCAGCCGAGCGCTAACAATGCCAAGTCGATTCTTCCGCAGAGCGATGCAACAATGAACTATATGGCGGACGTGAGCTTGAAATCGGACCTGAATTTGACCGATCTTCTATGGATTAACGTCGATACCAAAGTGTATCCTAAAAAGGAAACCTTATTGGCGGACGCCCCGGTGCAATCCATGATTTGGCGCGGCAAAGACGCAGTCATCAGCGATCCGGCCTTACTTGGCGATTGGGGAGCGGTGTTCTCCGCACCGGGTGAAACCTCCGGCTTGAAGTATTCGGCGACAACGTTGTCCAAGCAATTCGCAGGGCAATCGCCGACTTATGTCGTTCAGGTGAAAGTAGAGAATACCGGCAGTTACACCGAAACCGTGCCTGATTTCACTTTGGGCGGCAAATCCGACGGACAGCTATTTGTAGGCAAACGCGTGGAGCAAGAGGCAATTAGCTTGAATGCGGGCGAGCAAAAAAACATTCATTTCGCCGTCACGACCGATCCGACAGCTACGCTGAATGCTTTCTATGTACTATCAGCCCAAAGCTTCCTGAAGCAAGGACAAACGGCTCCTGTGCAGTTCAATACAGGCCGAATCGGCTTCCGGCTTCCGGCTAACGCAAGTTCCGGTACAGGTGCAGGAAATACGGCAAGCAGCTATGCATTCGGCACGCCGATGGCATTCGATTCGTCGAACGACTTCATCAATCCGAACTTGGCCGTGTCCTTGGAAGAGCTGCATGTCACGAACAATGAAGAAACGGGCAATAAAGTCGGCCTAGCGAAGTTTAAACTGTTCAATAACGGCGACAAGCCGATTCCAGTCCCTGTGTTCGCGGCGGAGCTGGCGGGCAAAGACGGGTACACATACTCGGGCAACCGCCAGACCGTCAGCGCGCAAGATATCGCTCCGGGAACGGGGATTGTCGTCAGCTATGGCTACACGCTCCCGTCGACCGATACGAACGAACAATATGCGCTGAATATTCAAGGCGTGCTGCCGGGACAAGGGCAACAAGCTGGATACAAATCAACCATTGCAAGCTATCAAGTGAATGTTCAGAGCAATACCATGGACCACAGCAATATTTCCTTATATCCGTTTAATTTGAATATCAAAAGCTGGACCCTTTCGCAATTATCCAACATGGGCGCAACCGGATTCTCATATACGTACAAATTGAATCTGGATTTGGATCTTACCCGTGATGAGGCTGTGACTCTGGATAATAGCTTCTCCAAGCTGAAGTTGGAGCTGGTGGATGCGCTGGGTAAATCCATCGGATCCACGTTTTTCCCGTTCATAGGAGCCAACCGCTTGATGAGCGGCACACAGAAATTAACGTTTGGTAATTTGACGGATGATCAAATTCGCAGCAACGTTTATGTGAAGGTTTATGAAACGATCAGTACGCCGACCGGCGATGTTGACAGACTTATTACAGAGCTTAAATAAGAAGCGTTCGTTCAAGCTTGATTGCCGGACGAATGAACAAGGAGCTAAGCGCTTGAATGTGCTTAGCTCCTTTGTTTTTGAAATTCCTCTTCTGCCTGCGCGCGATCTGCAGAATATTCGGACATCAAAACAGCAGAAAACGGCCTTCCCCTCTATCATTAGCATGATTTCGGGGAAGGCCGTTTTTCATTTAGCGATTAGCCTTGGCTTGGTGCATAGCCAGGCGTGTTAAGAATATCGGCAAGCTTGGCAGCTCCTTCGGAGTAATATTTATCTGCCTCTTCTTGCGTGGCGCGATCCAGAGCGACTTGGAAGTCGAGCTCTTGTCGAAGCACATTCAAAACTTTCTCTTTCAACTCGCCTGGATCCAAGCTTGTGGCGGAAGCAACAAGCGTTTTGCCTTGGCGAAGGTCCGCAAGCACATCTTTCTCTTCCTTCTTGCCGAAGACGGCGGTGTCGTTGATCACGTGGTTAATGCGGTTGGTGATCACCTGCTCCAGATCGGCTTTGGCTTGACTCGCGGAGGCTGGTTGGTAGCCAGGTGTGTTAATGATATCCGCAATCTTCGCAGCCCCTTCAGAGTAATACTTGTTGGCCTCTTCTTGCGTTGCGCGATGCAGCGATACTTGGAAATCCAGCTCTTGTCTAAGCACGTTCAAGATTTTCTCTTTCAGTTCGCCAGAGTCCAATTTAGCGGCGGAAGCGACCAGTGTTTTGCCTTGACGAAGGTCTTCACGAACATCGCTTTCTTCTTTGCTGCCGAAAACAGCCGTATCATTGATGGCACGATCAATGCGGTTTTGAACGATTTTTTGCAGATCGGCTTGAACGGCCGTACTCGATGCCGGTGTAAATCCTGGCGTATTGATAGCGTCGGCGATTTTGGCGGAAGCTTCCGAATAGGCTTTATTCGCATCTTCTTGGGTTGCACGGCCCATCGCCACTTCGAAATCGAGGTCTTGGCGAGTCACGTTGGAGATTTTCTCCTTCAATTCACCTGGATCCAGGCTTGTAGCGGAAGCGACAAGCGTTTTGCCTTGGCGCAAATCTTCCCATACGTCGCTCTCCTCTTTTTTGGCGAAGAAAGCAGTATCGGTAACGATGCGGCTCAAGCGGTTGGCAATGAGCTTGCTTAAATCAGCGGCCTGCGCTTTCACACTTTCAGGATTATAACCGGGCGTATTAATCATATCGGTAAGCTTGCCGGCGCCCAAAGCGTAATACCGGTCAGCGTCGGCTTGCACGGCGCCTTTGGTAGAAACTTCAAATTGGAGGTCCTGTTTAAGCAGGGATAATAGATCCTCTTTCAGCTCGCCTGAATCCAAAGATGCTGCGGATTGAACTAGAGTTTTCCCTTGACGAAGATCTTCCATCACGTCAGTTTGCTCTTTTCCTGCATAGCTGGCCGTGTCACGAACCACGTTATCCAAACGGTTCAACACGAGGTGGGCCAAGATGGCACTATTGCCGGCAGACGGCAATTGGTTGCCTTTGGTTTCCAGAGCGGAGCCTAGCTGCTCAGCGAGAACCGCTTCACTGGTTTGAATTTCGTTAGCCGTAATGAAACCGTAGCTCTGTGCTTTATGTAAATCAAAGTTGATGATCGGGGTCAAGTCAGTGAGCAGCTCCGCGCTGCTAACGCCGGTTGCTTCCGTCAGCGTGCTGCCGGCGGAGAGAGCGTCTCTAATATCGTCTTCATCTTGACCTGTCGCTTCAGCGGCATTTTTGGCCAGAATGGATAAATGATAGTTAATAATTTGACTTGCAAAAGAATCGGCTTGAAGGACAGCCTGGGAAGCGACCGCTTCGTCAGCATGAGCTTTGCCGGCAGAGAGAGCGGAGCCGGAGAACAAGATGGCAGCGGCGAGTGTACCTGTGGTTAAAATTTTAAACGGTTTTTTCATGAAGAACATCTCCTTTGGAAAATAAAAAAGTAAACTAATTAAATATAATTAGTTATTATCGTTAACAACATTGTTAATGATCATAATATAAAACGCGGCAACCGCCATGTCAATTCAGAAACCCGAAATGTTGCACAATGTTCACATTATCGAAAAATGTCAATACTTTGTCATAAAAAGTTGACTGATAATTTATTTTTCACTATGATAATCATTGTCACCTAAATTATGTCGCAATGAGGGGAGAGTACGAGATGGAACAAGATGAACTGACTTTCTCTGAGTGGAAGCAAAATATTAGTGATTTTTTATCTTTGAATTATGAAAAAAAGGGATTCAGTCCCTTAGTCGGCAAAATTTTTGCGCAGCTGCTGTTTGCCACAGGACCTCTCAGTTTGCAGGATATTGTCGAACAGCTGGGTGTAACCAAAGCCGCTGTAAGCGTTCAAATACGCCATATGGAACGAGTGGGCATGTGCAGGAAGATGCCGTCCACCAATGACCGCAGGGATTATTATTACATGTCTGAGAGTTATAGTGTGAATCATATCCGCCGAATTGTTCAGGATTTGGAATTGTTTCATATATGGGCAGAGAAAACGATGAAAGATATTTCATCGATTGAGACTTGCAGTGAGGCTCAGCAAGAATCTCTCGAATATTTCGAGCAAAGGTTTTCATTGCTGGCTGCCATGTACGATATGCTGCATCCGATGATCAAGGATGTCGAGAAGAAGTGGGAACAGATCGTTCTGAACCGTAAGAAAGCCAAAGAAAAAGAATAGTTAATGCCCGGCGTAACCGATTTCATGGAGGCGGCGGGCTTTTTTTATGAAAAGAGGATTCAATACGCCAATTTTCCAATAATATCCCTCCTTCACCTAAACAAATGACAATGAAATGTGGGAAAAAGGGAGTAGTATGGTGAAATCGCAGTATATTGTATGCGCTTACATACATAGGGGCAGCGTTCCTATTCACATAGGCCGTCGCTCATGTATCAGTCAATCGTCCCTGTATACGGTACTTGCGAGAGTAAACTGAATAAGGAGCATTGCGGCATGAATCATTTCTTTTTGCGACAAAGGCTAGCTGTGTTGTTAATGGTTTCGATGGTCTTATCTCTCCTGGTCCTTCCTGCCCCGGGCAGGGCTGCGGATGTGGAGGTGGATGTGGCTGCGCTGCCGACAAGCGCCGATGCGGCTATAGTGATGGATAACGCGAAGCCGGAAGTGGCCAATACCAATTATGACAGCAGAACGAATCTGTCCAGTTCGACGCAGGGGCTATTCAGTCTTTCGACCAGCAGCTCCAAGAAGACCGAAGTCTACTTCAAATTTGACGTATCTTCCGTTACGGACGCAACTTACAAATTCTACTTGCAAGTCTCTGCCAAAAAAGGCAGCAGTGACATCGATACCGCCCTCCAAGTATACGGGCTATCGAATAACGACTGGCAGGAATCGACCCTTACTTGGAACAATGCTCCGGTAACGGATCTGTCCTCCATGAGTCCGATAGGTCAATTCACAGTCACACAACCGAATGCCTCCAAGCCGGTTTATTACAATGTGGATGTAACGGATTATGTCAGACAGCATCTTCCGAGCCAATCGCTGTCTTTCCTCCTAGCGTCCGAATCTTCGAATCCGGTCAATATCTACGCGAAGGAGAACACATCGGCATCGAATCCGGAGCCTCAGCTGCTCGTAAGGCGCATCGTTCAGAGCGACACTACACCGCCGTCATGGGCCCCGGGATCTGCGCTTAAATCGCTCAATCTGGGCACGGACTTCGTTCAGCTGGCTTGGCCTGCAGCGACCGACGACAGTGCGGTTACGAACTATAAGCTGTATCAAAATGACGAGCTGCTAACGACGGTCACAGGGAGCACTTACTACACGGTTCAAGGACTTGCTCCCCATACGAACGTCATTTATAGCGTTTATGCAGGGGATGCCGTAGGCAACTATTCCTTAACGCCGCTGACGTATAACGTTATGACACTATCCGCGCCTGTGGCGCCTCTGCAGATCGTTGAAGTCAATGCGAGCAGCAGCGACGGCAATGTGGAAAGCAATACGCTGGACAACAACTTGTTCAGCCGCTGGTCAGCCTCTGGAGACGGTCAATACATTATGTTTGATTTAGGGCAACCGAAGACGATTGGCTATGTAGGTATTGCATTTTACAAGGGTGATTTGAGAACGACGTTGATTGATATTCAAACCTCCAATGATGCACAAAGCTGGACCAACGTATTCACCGGCAACAGCCGTCCGGGGACGGTTGATATGCAGGCTTTTGACATTCCGGATACGAATGCTCGCTTCGTGCGCATTGTCGGTCATGGCAATTCCGACGGCAGCACTTTCACGAGTTTAACCGAAGTCATGATCTACATGCCGTTTCCTTCCGGAGATACGCCGGTAGCGACCGTGCCGAACGTGACACCGACGGCGCCGCCGGGAACGGCTCCGTTCACACAGCCGGGCCTTACGAAGCCGGATGGCAGCCCGCATCCGGTACATACGCCTCATCCGGTTACGGGCGCTACGCTGAACGTACTTGATTATGGCGCGAACCCGGCTGACAACGGTCAGGATGACCGTGCGGCGATTCAGAACGCGATCGATGCTGCAGCTTCCGGAGACGAGGTCTACATCCCGAACGGTGTCTATAACCTGATGTCCTCGCCGGACGGGTTTATTAACCTTAAGCTGAAATCGGGCGTCAATTTGCGCGGGGAGAGCGAAGCGGGGACGATTCTGAAGTCGAGCATTGACGATGTGAAGAACAGCTCCGTCCTGAAATCGTCCAATCAGCATGATTTGCTGGTTTCCAACTTGACCGTTACATCGACTTGGAACCGAACGTTCTCGCTGGACCATGTGACGAACAATCCCGCAGCCGGGGGACCGGACAGCATGATCGCCATTGCCAACTATGGGGAAAATCCTTCCTATAACGTAACTATTGATCACGTAACGGTCGAGCGTTTTAGACGGATGGCCATTCGGATTGAGAACAGCCACGATGTCGTGGTTCGCCATGCCACCTTCCGCAATGCGACGGACCTAGGCGGCGGCGGCGCCGGCTACGGCACGTCGATTCAAGGGATGCCGAAGGTTGACAGGCTCGGGTTCGATAACGATACGTATTGGAACGTGGTTGAGGATTCGACGTTCGAAGGGCCGTATTTGCGCCATGGCTCGCTCATCCAGAACGTTGCGCATAATAATGTGCTCAGAAACAATCACTACAACCAAACAAAGCTGGATGCGATCGATCTTCATGGGGAACTCGAATATTTGAACGACGTATACGGCAATACGATTGAGAATATTTATACGGGCGGGGGCGTAGGCCTCGGCAACACGGGCGGTACCGCACCGAGCAACCATAGCAAAACGGGACCGAATAACTATATTCACGACAACGTAATCCGCAACTCACGCGAAGGCATCGTTGTCACGATGGGAACGCCGGATACGCGGATCGAGCGCAACATCATCGAGCAGACAACAACCGTTAATAATGGCGTTGGGATCAATATTTTGAACGGGCCCGGCACCCGCATCGTCAATAACATCATCCGTAACAATACGGCGCCCGGTTACTGGGGAATTTTGCTGGAGCACGATAACGGCGACCAGAATGCCGGCAATATCGGAGCGGGAGACCCTGCCAATGTGCTGATTTCCGGCAATACGATTACGGGGAACACCGGTGGCATTTATTTGCAAAAAGGGACGGATATTACCGTAGCGAAAAATATTATGAGCAGTAACGGCACCGATTATTTGAAAGCCGATGGAGTTACGGCCACTGAAACTTGGCCTTCGGCAGACAATGCGTTGAGTGAATTAACCGTTAGTGCCGGGACGTTAAGCCCGCTGTTCGACCGCACTGAATCGTCCTACTCGGTTACCCTGCCCGCAGGTGTGCGGGAAATTCAAATAATCCCGACAGCTTCAAGCGCTGAAGCAACCGTAACCGTAAACGGAACTGCGGTGGACAGCGGAACTGCATCTTCGGCCATCCGACTGAACGTCGGGGCTAACGTCATCGGCGTTGTAGTTACCGCAGAAAATCAAACGACCAAGACGTACCAGCTCACCGTTACGAGACTCGCAGAGGAGTTTGACAACGACGACGATGACGACAACGACGCGCCGGTCAATCAAGGACCGTCAGGAGCGGTGGCTCCAAGCCCCGCTGGTCAGTTAAAAACGGAGGTGATGGAGAAGGACGGCAAGACCGTCGTTACCTCCAAGGTGGACGAAGTGACACTGGACGCCATCCTAAGAACGCAAGGAGAAGGCCCTCTGACACTCGCGGTCGGCGGTCCAAGCGGTACGGAGCAGGTGCGGGTCGAATTGACGTCTTCCGTCATGCGTAAATTGGCGGATGTTCCATCCGTAACCCTGACCACTCCATTGGGCGGCGTTAAGCTCCCCGTCAAGCAGTTGAGCCTGGACCAGCTGGCGGCTCAGCTTGGAACGAAGCCGGAGAACGTACGCATCGAAGTGGTCATTACGCATCAGGATGGCGCCGCTGCGCAAGCAAAAGCGGACGGCCTTCAAGTTATTGCATCCATCGATTTCGCGGTTCATGCTGTGGCAAGCGGTAGCCAAACCGTGGAGATTGCCGGCTTCAAACAATACGTGCCGTACACAGTGAAGCCCGCGATCGCCGCGATCGCGGAGCGTAACTTGGCAGCGCTGCGAGTTGTTCAGGATGCTAATGGGACAACGAGCTATGAACCGGTGCCTTTTACAGTGATTAATGGTGAGATCACTTTCTACAGCCGCACGAACAGCACGGTGATGTTTATTGCAAACGAGATTTCTTTCAGTGATACGAGGCATCATTGGGCCCAAGACAGCATCGAACGGATGGCGAATAAATGGTTCGTTCAAGGCTTTTCCCAAGATGAATTCCGGCCTGACCAACCGGTCACGCGAGCTGAGCTAGCGGCGATGATTACCCGTGCGTTTGGATTGAAATCAGCTTCCAACAACGGGGCGTTTCGAGATACCGAAGAGACGGCTTGGTACAGTGAGGCTATTCATGCGGCCGTAGAAGCTGGAATCGCAACCGGCTATGAGGATGGAACGTTCCGGCCGGACCAGACGATTACCCGGGAGGAAATGGCGGTTATGATCGACCGCGCTTTGCAGGCGGCGGGATACAACGAGCAGCAAGAGCAGGGGCAGGGGCAGGCGCAGGCGCAGGACTATGAAGATCGTACGCTTATTCATTCCTGGGCCCAAGAGGCCGTTAAACGGCTTGGACAGCTGCAATTGATGGATGGTACAACTCCATCTACATTTGACCCGAAGAAGGAAGCTACACGCGCTCAGAGCGCCGTCCTTCTGCAGCGTCTTCTGCAAGTTTTAACATTTAAATAGCAGCTATAGCAATGATGGCAGAAAGGCTTCGACTAGAAGTCTTTTCTGCCATTTTTTATCTTTCCTAGTTTAAATCCAATGGTCAATAGAGGAATTTACCCGTTTTTGCAGAATTTACAAAGTAAATTATTCAAGAGCAGAGGGCGGGGAAAGAACTATGCTGCTGGAAAAATTGTTCCTGAACATCCTGATCGTTCTTGCACCTGTGTTGTTGCAAAGCGTGTTCGGAGAGAAATGGCGCTATGCGAAGTCGCCGGTTGTGATGGGCATGCTATATGGCATCGCCACGTCCCTCTGTTTGCTCTTTTCGTACAAAGATCTTAATCTATATTGGGATTTGCGGTACGTCCCCCTCGTCATTTCGACGATCTATTTCGGACCCGCTGCGGGATTCGTCAATTATGTGATGATGTTACTGACACGTACGTATCTCGGAGGCGACTCGGTCTGGTTCGGATATGTAAGTATGACGTTAAGCTTCCTGTTCCCGCTTATCGCTTCGAAGAAAGTAAGGCTGATGACCGGCCGTGCGAGGATTAAGGCGACGGTTGCGGTTTCATTAGGTCCTTTACTGGTTATGCTTTTCATTTTGCTATCGTATATGTTTTATGCGCATGAAGGTCATTTGGACAGCTTCGAAATGCTCACGGCATTACTTGCTTTCGGCATCATGCTTGTTCTGGGGGCGTGGCTGTCGGCTATGCTGATGGAAATTAACGTAGAACGAGCCAGGATGAAAGCGCAAATCCAAAAAGCTGAAAAAATGAAAACGTTAGGGGAGCTGGCGGCTTCTATCGCACACGAGGTTCGCAATCCGCTGACGGTGGTGAAAGGCTTCTTGCAGTTGATGCGTCCGAATGAACTAGGCAAAAACCAGCAGTACTTAACGATCGCGATGGAGGAGCTGGAGCGGGCCGAGGCTATCATTCATGATTATTTGAACTTTTCCAAGCCAAAGCCATTGAAGATGGAATCGTTCTCATCATCGGATATGCTGAACAACATTCTGATTCTGCTATCGCCTATGGCGATAAAGAATGGCGTAACGCTGACCTGCCAGCTCGACGAGCACATTTATATGCATTCGGATCGGGGACAACTGCAGCAAGCGTTGGTCAACGTCATCAAAAATGCTATCGAGGCAACGACAGCTGACGGTGAAGTGAAGGTTTGGTTAACGGGTATGACGGACGAGGTTCAATTCCGGATCAGCGATAATGGGAAAGGGATGAGCAAAGAACAGCTGTCCCGGATCGGCCATCTGTTCTATTCCACGAAGGATGTCGGGACGGGTCTGGGGACAGCTGTAACGATGCGCATTATTGATACGATGAACGGGAAAATCATATATGAAAGTGAAGAGGGCGTCGGAACGACGGTCACGATCACACTGCCGGTAAAGTCAAATTAGCGGTTGTCGATTTTCTCCGGGTACATGTCATGGTTCATTAGACGGTGCTCAGCCATCGCCTCGAATTTCGTGCCGGGCTGACCCCAGTTGCAGTAGGGATCGATCGAGATGCCGCCGCGCGGCGTGAATTTGCCCCATACCTCAATGTAACGAGGCTCCATAAGCTTTATCAAGTCGTTCATAATGATGTTGACGCAATCCTCATGGAAATCGCCATGGTTTCGGAAGCTGAACAAATACAGCTTGAGGGATTTGCTCTCCACCATTTTGATATTAGGAATGTAGGAGATGTACAGCGTGGCGAAATCCGGCTGCCCGGTTACGGGACATAAGCTCGTGAATTCAGGGAAGTTGAATTTGACGAAATAGTCCCTGTTCGGATGTTTGTTATCGAAAGCCTCCAACACGGACGGATCATAGTTGAATACATATTTCGTGCCCTGATTGCCCAATAAAGTAATGTCTTTCAAATCTTCATTGCTTCTTCCTGCCATGGATGAATCCTTCTTTCATAGTTTTTTATAGAGGGAGTTTGCGAACCTCTTCTAGGAGCAAATAGTACCACATACAGGCCGAAAATGCACCATAGGAACATTTGGCATATAGCGGGGACGGGTTGGCTGTTCAGCATATTTTTCGTAAACAGGCATGGCATTGTCCGTACGGAGAAGGTAAAATAGATGGATATGTATTTAACAGGATGGAGGTTCATCAGCTTGCAAGCTTTCCATGATCTCTTACAAGATATTTTGACGAATGGCATCAGAAAGGAAGACCGGACGGGAACGGGAACGATATCCGTATTCGGTAGGCAAATGCGCTTCGACTTGTCACAAGGCTTTCCGCTGGTGACAACCAAGAGAGTGCCGTTTCGGCTCATCGCCAGCGAAATGCTCTGGTTTATTAAAGGAGATACGAATATCCGGTATCTGCTGCAGCATAATAACCACATTTGGAACGAGTGGGCGTTCAAGAGGTGGGTGGAAAGCAGCGATTATGCCGGACCTGACATGAGCAACTTCGGTCTGCGCTCCCAACAGGATGAGGCGTTTAAGCTTCAATATGAGGAGCAGATGGCGACTTTCGTGCAAAAGGTGCTGGAAGACGAAGCGTTTGCGAAGCAGTACGGGGAGCTTGGAGACGTGTACGGCAAGCAATGGCGGGATTGGACGACGACGCAGGGCGGCACGATCGATCAGCTGAAGGATGTTATTCATATGATCAAAACGAACCCGGATTCCCGCCGGCTCATCGTCTCCGCTTGGAATCCGGAGGATGTGCCGAGCATGGCGCTGCCGCCATGCCACACGATGTTCCAATTCTACGTGGCGGACGGCAAGCTGTCCTGCCAGCTGTATCAGCGCAGCGCGGATACGTTCCTGGGCATTCCCTTCAACATCGCCGGGTACGCACTGCTCACGCATCTGATCGCACAGGAGTGCGGGCTCGGCGTCGGCGAATTCGTGCATACGCTCGGCGATGCGCATATTTACACCAACCATATCGAGCAGATTCATACGCTGCTCAGCCGAGAGCCGAGGGAGCTGCCCACGCTCAAGCTGAACCAAGAGGTAGCTTCGGTCTTCGACTTTGACGTTAGCGATATTGAGCTGATCGGCTATAACCCGCATCCGACGATTAAGGCGCCGGTCGCCGTCTAGCGTATCTAGCGTACCGAGCGAGAGGAGAGACATGTTGCAATGAGCATATCATTTATTTTTGCCATGGACCGCAACCGGGCCATTGGCGTGAACAATACATTGCCTTGGCATTTGCCGGCGGACTTGAAGTTCTTCAAAGCGGTGACGATGGGGCATCCGATTCTGATGGGGCGGAAGACGTATGAGTCCATCGGCAAGCCCTTGCCAGGCCGGCGGAACATCGTCCTCACGCAAAATCCCGCGTACCGGGCCGAGGGATGCGAAGTCATTCACTCGGTCAGCGAAGCGGTTCAAGCGTTCCGGGACGAAGAGCTGTTCGTGATCGGCGGCGCCGAAATTTTCCGCTTGTTTGCCTCCGAGGTGGACCGGATGTACATTACGTTCATCGAGCATGAATTCGCAGCGGACACCTATATGTCCGAACTCGATTTGTCCGATTGGACTTTGGTTTCTAGCGAGCAAGGCGAACGGAACGAGAAGAATCCGTACGAGTACTATTTCCGCATCTACCAGCGTAAACAATAAAGGCCCTGAGTTCCTCGTCGTGATGACGAAGAGCTCAAGGCCTTTTTGCTAGCTGCGTTTTCTAGTCAGCGAAACGATCAGGGACAGCGCGCCGAGCACGACGGCCGCGATGGACAGGTACAGCGGCGTCTTGGACTCGGAGCTGCCTGCGGCAGCCGGCGCAGCACCGGCAACGACATTGCCGTGGCTGTTCGTTACGGCGCCCGCTTTGGCTTTCACCGTCGTGACAGAAGCGGGCTTGTCTGATCCATCCGCGCCCACCCATTCCACGACACTGCCGTCTTTGTACGTCTGGTAAGCTTTCCAGACGATCTGGGTCGCTGTATCCGCGACTTTCCCCTGCAGATTGAATTCGCCGAATTCCGTGCTGGCCAGACCGTCGCCGGTTGCCGTCCATGTGACGCCGGTAATCTTGCCGGCGGAATCTTTGGCCAGCTCGTACTTCCAGCCGGCTTTCGGCTCGAAGCGGGAGATCGCAACGGCATCCAGCGGGAATTTCACTTCCACCTTCACCGTAGGAATATCTTTCTCCGATGGGACGCGCACGGTGAACTTCTCATAGCTGCCCTGCGTAGCTTCTTTCGGATAGACCGTAACGTGGGCGCTTGCCACTCCGGCCAGCAGCATGGAACCGATCAGCAGGATGCCGGTATGGAGCATTAATTTTTTGAACATGGTAAATTTCCCCTTTCGAATCACTCTTCTCATGTTGTCCATGTTACCTGTTCGGTAAGCGTCTGAGTATGACTCTAGTGGGCTATTTTTTCGACTAGTTTTGTCCTTTTCGTGTCAGGCCGTGTTTGATGGCGAATGCGGTAAGCTGAACGCGGTTCTCTAAGGCAAGCTTTACCAATATATTTTTCATATGGTTCTTAACGGTATGCTCGGAAATGAGCAGCTTTTCTGCAATTTGCCGGTTATTGTCTCCCTGCGCCACATAGGCGGTAATTTCCTGCTCCCGGGACGTCAGCATACTCGGGGTCGGCCCTTCGGCAGGGTTGCCCGCCGGGGCGCGAAACCGCTGGAACAGCTTGTCCGCCATCCCCCTGGCTACTTCGGAATTGTCGTCCAGCAGCGCGCGCAGGTAGGTGAGCCATTCGTCGGGATCCATGTTTTTGAGCAGATACCCCTGGGCTCCGAACTGCAGCGCCGTGAAGAGATCGGCGACGTCATCGGAGACGGTTAGCATAACGATGCGGATCCCTCCATACAGCTGCTTGATGCGCCGCGTCGCTTCGAGTCCATTCATGGGCGACATATGAATATCCATTAAGACAACGTCCGGCGCGGCTTCTCCGCACAGACGAATCGCTTCTTCACCGGAGCTGGCCTCGCCGACGATTTCGAAGTCGGCTACCTGCTGCAGCATGCTGTGTATCGCTTTCCGCGCCAGAGGATGATCGTCCACGATAAGAACGCGGTACGGTTGAATGTGTGTCATGATCCATTCCTCCCGTCCGTGGATCGCACGATCAGCGCAGTGCCGGGTTCGCTGCCGACAGCGCCGGGGGCCGCGGGCTTGAACTCGAGCACAGCCCCTAATTCCTCCGCACGCTTATGCATCAGCTCAATGCCGTATTTCTTGCCTTTGGCTTCGTCATGCCGGACGCCGCGGCCGTTATCCGTAATCTCCAACCGCCAGGAACCTTGCTCAGCCGTCAGTGCCACTGCCGCTCTCGTCGCCATGGAATGCTTGCGGATGTTCGTGAAAGCTTCTTGGATAATGCCGAACAGCTGCACTTCCTCCGTAGAGGAGAAGCTGCCCTCTTCGATGCTCAGCTCCTCCTGCAGCTCGATTCCGGTCACAAGCGTCCAGTCTTTGAGAAACTTATGGATGCGCTGCTCCAGACTCGTTCCTTCCTCGGGAGGGGTGCGAAGATTGAAGATCGCCTGCCGCAGCGAGTTATCAATCTCCGACACCGCCGCTTTCGCTTCCTCCAGATCGCCCTGCTTCAGCTTCACGTTCAGGAAGAACAGCGTCTGAGCCAGATCGTCGTGCAGGGCTCTGGCAAGACGTTCCCGCTCTTCATAGACGGCCCTGCGGGCTTCGCCCATCGTGAGCTGCTCATTGCTGCGTTCAATGCTCTGAAACATCCACGAAGCGAACAAATAAGACAGCAGCAGGGTGATGACGGTAATGGAGAAGTTGCCGGCTTCCATCGTCAAGTAATTCAGCAGAAATTCATGGCGAATATATTCGAAGCCGCCGATGATAATGACCGGTATAAGGATCGTAAACCATTTGAAAAGACGCAATGACATCGTGCATGTCCACTCCTAACTTGAGATTTCGATGTTTGGAACGGTTCCATTATAACAAATAAATGTTCGTTTTCTTTACAAAAATGTAAGCCGGGGACTTCTCAATGTGTGAACACGTGTGCTACATTGTTAATTAATCGTAACACGAAGATGGAGAGGCGGATGGAACAAGCATGTGGAAATCTTGGATGCAGCAGAAAAAAAGCTGGGGCGGATACGTGGGTTTTATTTTGCTCCTTCATATACTAGGGATCTTCGGGCTTTTCACCGTGGCCCAATCGTCTCCGGCTTTCTGGGGAATCGGGCTTCTCGCCTATACGCTCGGCATGCGGCATGCTTTCGACGTGGATCATATTGCCGCGATTGACAATACGGTGCGCAAGCTTGTGCAGCAGAAGAAGAACCCGCTTGGCGTCGGATTTTATTTCTCGCTCGGACACTCCTCGGTCGTCTTCCTGATGGCGATCGTTACGGCCTTCTCCGTACAGTGGGCCGAGCGGGAGCTGCCCTGGATGCAGCGCTTCGGCGGCGTCATCGGTGCGTCAGTGTCCGGGTTGTTTCTGGTGATCATCGGAATTATCAATCTGCTGATTCTGATCAACCTGTACAAAATGTTCGTGAAATTTCGCGGCGGCAAGCACAATGACGAGGAGTTCGAAGCGCTGCTGGAATCCAGGGGCTTCATTACCCGGATCATCAAGCCGCTGTTCTCCTTCATAAGCAAAAGCTGGCACGTATATCCGCTCGGCTTTCTATTCGGCTTAGGCTTCGATACCGCCAGTGAAATCGCGCTGCTGGCCATTTCCGCCCATGCGGCGAAGGAAGCCATTCCGTTCATCGGCATCATCTCGCTTCCACTGCTGTTCGCGGCAGGGATGAGCCTTTTCGACACGGCTGACGGGATGTTCATGACCAAAGCGTACAGATGGGCCTTCCATACACCGGTTCGGAAGCTGTATTATAACTTGACCGTCACCGCTTTGGCCGTTGTTGCCGCTTTAATTATCGGCGTCATCGAACTGGGCCAGGTGCTTTCGGAAGAGCTGGGAATGAAAGGATCATTCTGGGCATGGCTGCAGGAGATTGACTTCGGCGTTCTCGGCTTTATCCTGGTCGCCTTGTTCATCGCGGCCTGGATCGTCTCGATCGCCGTATGGAAATGGTTGAAGATTGAGGAACGCTGGAGCGCGAAAGCTTAATATACGACGATTGTCCTGGGTCCCGGAGCTAGCATCCGGGACCATTTTAGTACTGGTGAACATTGGAATATGAATTTTTTCTAAAGGTTATCCTATAAAGAAGGATTTTGCCGAAAAAAGTGGAATTTAATTGGTCTGATCTTTGATACCATATAAAGAAAGTAGGACTTATATGATTGAGTTTAAACATATTTCCAAGGTATATCCTAACGGAACTGTGGGTCTGAACGACATTAATTTAACGATTAAGCCTGGTGAGTTCGTAGTTATCGTGGGTCTTTCGGGTGCCGGGAAATCGACGCTGCTGCGTTCCATTAACCGCTTGCATGAAACGACGGCCGGTGAGATTCTGATCGACGGCAAATCGATAACGAAGGCGAACGGTGCCGAATTGCGCCGCATGCGGCGGGATATCGGGATGATCTTCCAGACCTTTAACCTCGTCAAGCGCTCTTCTGTGCTTCGCAACGTACTCTCCGGCCGTGTAGGCTATCACTCCACACTGCGTACTGTACTGGGTTTATTCCCTAAACACGATATCGAGCTTTCCCTGAAAGCGCTGGAAAGAGTGAACATACGGGAGAAAGCCTATTCACGCGCCGATGAATTGTCCGGTGGTCAACAACAGCGCGTATCCATCGCAAGAGCGTTGGCGCAAGAAGCCAAAATCATTTTGGCGGACGAGCCGGTAGCTTCCTTGGACCCTTTAACGACCAGACAGGTTATGGATGACCTGAAACGCATCAATACCGAGCTGGGCATTACGACGGTCGTGAACCTTCACTTTATCGATCTAGCGCGCGAGTATGCGACCCGGATTATCGGTCTTCGCGCCGGCAAAGTCGTCTATGACGGACCTGTGGCGGAAGCGACGGATGACGTATTCTCCGAAATTTATGGCCGTGCCATTAAGAAAGATGAGCTCTTGGGGGTGCAGGAGGGATGAGTGCGACGATCGTCAAAAGACCTCCTCGAACGAAATTATATCTCACAGCGATTATCATGCTGCTGTTCCTGGCCGGTAGTATCTACCAGACGGATGCAACCTTGACGAAGCTGGTGACGGGTACACCGGAAATTTTCAAATTTGTCGCGGAAATGTTCCCGCCGGACTGGGCGTTCTTCGGCGATATTTGGAAGCCGATGATGCAAACGATCCAGATGTCCATTATCGGGACAACGGTTGGCGCGCTGTTCGCGTTCCCGATGGCGCTGCTGGCAGCCCGCAACGTAACGACCAACCCATGGCTGTTCTATCCGGCAAGGCTGATCCTGAACTTGATCCGCACCATTCCGGATTTGCTGTACGCGGCACTCTTTGCCGTCCTCGTCGGCTTCGGTCCGACGGCAGGTACGCTAGCACTTATTTTCTTCACTTTCGGGATTCTGTCCAAGCTGTCCTACGAATCGACGGAAGCGATTGATCCGGGACCGCTGGAAGCGATGACCGCCGTCGGTGCGAATAAGCTGAAGCTCATCCGCTTCGGGGTCATTCCGCAAGTAGCGCCTACGTATTTGGCTCATTTCCTGTACACCTTCGAAGTGAGCATCCGTGCTTCCGCTATTCTCGGTCTCGTAGGAGCGGGCGGTATCGGCTTGCTGCTCAAAAATACGCTGGACCTGTTCCGCTACGACCAGTCCTGCGCGATCGTTATTTATACGCTGATCGTCGTTGTCATCATCGATTTGGTAAGTACCCGTTTCCGTACGTACCTGCTCAAAGGCAGCGCGAAACCGATGCCGGCTGCGCGTGCGCGTACCTTCAAAATTATCGGTTGGTTTGCCGTTGTCGCTCTGTTCATCTGGTCCTTGACCGGTCTTGAGCTTACGGGCTTCCAGCCCACGACCTGGATTTTGACGAAAGCGATGATCTCCGGTTTGTTCCATCCGGATTGGGCTTATGTCTACATCCCGGAAGGGGAAGATTTGCTTCGCTCCCTGCTTGAAACGTTATCGATCTCCTACTTGGGCAACTTCGTTTCGGCCGTCGTCTGTTTGCCGTTCGCTTTCTGGGCGGCAGCGAATATGAGCCGGATCCGGGTGGTTTCCGGGACAGGCAAGCTGTTCCTGAGCATCGTTCGGACGATTCCGGAAATCATCATGGCTTTGATCTTCATCAAAGCGGTCGGACCCAATGCTTACGCCGGCGTTATGGCGCTAGGCCTGCATTCCGTGGGGATGCTCGGCAAGCTGTATGCCGAAGCCATCGAGAATATGGATATGGGGCCTACGGAAGCGATGAATGCCGTTGGAGCGAACTTCTGGCAGCGGATGGCCTACGCCGTCGTGCCGCAGGTAATTCCCGATTTCATCTCGTATACGCTGTACCGGTTCGAGATTAACGTCCGTTCGGCAACTTTACTTGGGATCATCGGTGCGGGCGGTATCGGTACTCCGCTTATCTTCGCGCTGAATGCCAGACAGTGGCCGCGCGTAGGGATTATTCTCATCGGTATCATTGTCACCGTATCGATTATTGATTATATCTCAGGGACGCTCCGCAAACGCATCGTATAGAAGCAACAGACGCCGCAAATGCGGCGTCTGTTTTGGTTTATCCCTATGCCAATGACCACTAGTTGGAAAGTCTCTTCTGTGCAACCAGGCGAAGCGGCCCGCGCCGAATCTGTGTTGCTGCAGAGGAAGGGCTGGCTGGTGTCAGCACCTCAATCTGTTCGATCAGCTCGATCGGGATCAAAACGTTGCTTATTTTCACGAGTCGAAAAGCCGAGTAATAATTGGTGATGACTCCTCGAATCTCGTCTTTACCGCACCGGATGGAGACTTCATTTTTGCAGCTGATTAGCTTTTCGAACATCTCATTTTCACCCCACTATGATATATGACAAGTCCAGGTAAACATTTGTCATGCAAAAGTAAAAAAAAAATTTGCGGACGTGCCACACTCATAGTATGCAGGCGCAGAACGGAGTAGAATGAAAAAAACCTCCGCATGGTTCATGCGGAGGTTTTCCGGGTTTCAATTCGTTATGAAGCAAGAGGCTTATTTCAAGCCCATTTCTTTGTTGGCGTCACGGACGATGTTGAAGTCAGAGTCATTCGCTACAACATAGCCTTTGTGTGTGTAAACGTCGAAAATAACTTTTTGACCTTCCGGATCTTTCCCGATGGCGATGAATGCGTCTTGGATTTTCTTCTTCCAAGCTGCATCCATATCGGAGCGAACGGCGATCGTATCGTTAGGAATTTTGTCAGAGAAGGCCAGAACTTTCGTTTGTTTGAAGATCTCCGGATAATCCTTGATCATGTTCGTACGAATATCTTGGAATACGCCGACAGCGTCAACTTGACCGTTCAGCAGCGCGATAACCGCTTTGTCATGGCCTTGGAATTGTACGCCTGTTACATCTTTCACCGGATCAACGCCGGCTTTCTTCAGCAGAAGACCTGGGTAAACGTAACCAGCGGCGGAAGTTACACCT
Source organism: Bacillus sp. 3255 (assembly GCF_031456485.1). NCBI lineage: Bacteria > Bacillati > Bacillota > Bacilli > Caryophanales > Bacillaceae > Bacillus > Bacillus sp. 3255. Next base: position 263,514 of record NZ_JAVDUS010000001.1, on the reverse strand, counting down.
TGCCAGCCGATTTTCTTACCTTTCAAATCAGCCACGGATTTGATCGGGGAATCCGCTTTGACAAGAATTTCGGATTTGTAGAAGTTGACCAGCTCAGTCGTCGGTTGGCCTGTTGCATCGTCAACTCCGAAGCGTGTCGCTTGCGCGAGCAGGTCAGCCGCTTTGCGCGTATCGTGAGCAACAACGTAGTTGCTCGGAGGCAGGAAGCCTACGTCAACTTGTTTGGAAGCCATAGCTTCGATAACAACGTTGTAGTCAGTTGAAACCGACACTTTTACCGGGATGCCAAGCTTGTCACCGAGAAGTTTCTCAAGCGGCTTCGCTTTTGCTTCAAGCGTCTCTGCGTTTTGGGAAGGAACGAATTGCACTTTCAGTTCTTTAGGAACGAATCCTGCTGCTGCTGCCGGAGTAGCTGTAGCTGCTGCACCTGCGGAAGCGGAAGGAGCCGGAGTTTCTTTCTTTGCGCAGCCTGCAAGAAGACCAGCCGCAACAACCATGGACAAGGAGATAACCGTTAATTTCTTCATTTCTTTTTGACCTCCGTTTAATTTAATTTACTTTTTATCTATGATGTACTATAACATTAACATAAAATATATGGAAGATAGTGTGAAGTATTTGTTAAACTGACAAGGGATATGTATCTTCATACAAAATAATGTTATGGAGTGGAGAAATTGACGCAATCAATCGACAAAAACCAATGCAGCCTAACCATACTGGAGACAAGCGATCTGCATGGCAATATGCTGCCTCTGCATTATGCGAATAACAAGCCGAACGACGTCGGGTTATCCAAAGTGGCGACCCTGATCGCACAGGAGCGCAAGCAGTCGGCGAACGTGCTGGTCATCGATAACGGTGACCTCATTCAAGGCACGCCGCTAGCCTACCATCATGCCAGACTGGACAACGAGCCTATGGATCCGATGGTGCTCGGCCTTAACTATATCGGCTACGATGCGGCTGTGATCGGTAATCATGAGTTTAATTACGGTCTGGGTGTGCTGGGCAAAGCGGTCAAGGAATCCGACTTCCCCTGGTTATGCGCTACGATCCTCGATGAGAAGACGGGAGAGCCTTTCTTGGGCAAGCCCTATCTCGTCAAAGTGCTTCCGGAAGGCGTGCGGGTCGGCATACTGGGGCTGACCACGCCTTATATACCGAATTGGGAGAATCCTGCGCACATCGAGGGCTTGCAATTCGTGGATGCCGTAGAAGCGGCGAAGCGATGGGTGAAAGTGCTTCGGGAAGAGGAGCAGGCGGATGTCGTCGTCGTTTCCTATCACGGGGGATTCGAGCGGCACTTGGAGACAGGCGAGCCGACCGAGCCGTTGACCGGGGAGAATCAAGGCTACCGGCTGTGCATGGAAGTCCCTGGGATCGACGTACTGCTGACGGGGCATCAGCACCGGAGCATTGCAGGTCAGACGGTAGGGGGCGTCATTGTCGTTCAGCCGGGAACAGCGGGGGTCACCCTCGGCAAAGTGCGGCTGGCGTTGTCGAAGACAGACGGCGGCCAATGGGCGATCGCGAGCCGAACCTCCGAGCTGCTCCCGGTTGCGGGTGTCGAGGCCGATGCCAAGCTGATCGAGCTGGTGAGCGCCTACGAGGCCAAGACCCAAGAATGGCTTGACCAGCCGATCGGGAAACTGACCGGCGATATGCTGGTGAAAGACCCGATGGGGATTCGGCTCAAAGACAGCGCGCTGATTGAATTCATCAACCGCGTGCAAATGGAGCTGTCCGGAGCCTCGATATCGAATACGGCGTTGTTTGACAACGTTTCGCCGGGCTTCCCTGCGGATATTACGATGAGGGACATCGTATCCAATTACATTTATCCGAATACGTTGAAAGTCATCCGCATCTCCGGACAAGACATTAAGGATGCGCTGGAGCAGTCTGCGGAATATTTCGAGCTTACAGACGGCGGCGAGGTTCAAGTGAGCGCCAAGTTCAGGGAGCCGAAGCCGCAGCATTACAACTACGATATGTGGGAAGGCATCACGTATAGATTAAACATCTCCCGTCCCGTCGGAGAGCGCGTCGTGCTGCTGGAGTACGAAGGCCGGCCGCTGGACCTGGAAGCATCCTATGATGTGGTAATGAACAACTACCGGGCTGCCGGCGGCGGCAATTACGCCATGTTCCAGGATAAGCCCGTCATCAAGGATATTCCTACCGACGTAGCGGAGCTGCTTGCCGGATATATCATGGAACGGGGCACAATCGAAGCCAGTGTGAACGGGAACTGGGAAGTCGTTTGGGAATAGGCAAGACATGAAGAAGACCTCCGGGATCTGTTGCCTGGACGGTCTTCTTTTCGTAAATCGGTACTAGGCGATTCCTTGCGGATTGGATATGATTAGCATAGTACATACGATATGCACAAGGAGGTTTCACAAGTGAACAATGCAAATACGATCGAATTGTGGCCCGGAGCATCCAAGGATAGCATCGGTGAGGAGAACCAAGGATGCCCGAGCCTGACTTTGTATCCTGTAGCAAGTGAAGGCTTGAGCTCTGCCGTCATAGTATGCCCAGGGGGCGGCTACGGTAGGCGTGCGCCTCATGAAGGCGAACCGGTCGCGAAGTGGTTGAACGGGTTGGGCATCTCGGCGTTCGTTCTTAATTACCGCGTAGCGCCGTATGAGCATCCCGTTCCGCTCCAGGATGCCCAGAGGGCGATTCGCACGGTAAGACATCATGCCGAAGAATGGGGCATCGACGCGAATCGTGTAGGTATTCTCGGCTTCTCGGCCGGCGGACATTTGGCTTCCTCGGCAGGTACTTTGTTCGATGCAGGCAACCCGGAAGCCGCAGATCCGATTGACAGACAGGGCAGCCGGCCGGATGCTTTAATCCTGTGCTATCCCGTCATTTCGTTCTACGAGTTCGGACATGTCGGCTCCAAGCGGAATTTGCTGGGTGAGAACCCGGATGAGCAGTTGGTCAATCTGCTATCGACAGAGAAGCAGGTCTCGGCTCATACACCGCCGACGTTCCTGTGGCATACGGCCGACGATGCCGCCGTTCCCGTAGAGAACAGCTTGCTTTTTGCCGGCGCCCTTAGCCGCCATAAGGTGCCTTACGATCTGCATGTGTTCGAGAGCGGACGCCATGGCATAGGAATGGCGCAGGATCATGCGGAAGCGTACCTATGGCCCGAGCTTTGTGCGAATTGGCTGAAAAAGCAGCATTTTGCATGAACAAGCTCATCTATGAATGCCATCATGTTGGAGATGCAGCCATCGCGCTGACGTTAGGCACTGGCATTGACTTGTCTACGTTAGATCTGGTGCAGCAAGTGAGCGCCTATTTGGAGAAGCATCCTTTCGACGGGTTCATGGAATTGGTAACGGCTTATACGACGATAACGATTTACTATGACTGCGTTGCGGTTTATCGGCATCATACGGATAAGGAACAGCTTCGCAAGCAGGAGAATGAGGCAGATGAACTGCTGCCCTACGAGATTGTGCAGCGGCACATACAGGCGTGCCTGGAGGGCTTTCAGCCGACCCCGCAAGGCAGCTCCGGCAGCGGGACGGATGTCATGGAGATTCCGGTCTGCTACGGCGGCGAGTTCGGTCCCGATTTGGACGAGGTTGCGGCTTATCATCATGTGACAGCCGAGACCATCATCCAACTGCACACCGCCCACATATACCCGGTGTATATGATCGGCTTCGCCCCGGGGTTTCCTTATTTGGGCGGTTTGCCGGATGGGCTTGCTACGCCGCGGAAGCCGGCTCCCCGGGAGCGTATTCCCGCAGGCTCTGTAGGGATCGGCGGCGCGCAGACGGGCATCTATCCGCTTGAGACGCCGGGCGGCTGGCAAATCATCGGCCGCACGCCGCTCGCACTCTTCCGGCCGGAACACGAAGTACCGTCTCTGCTGCGAGCCGGCGACCGAGTGAGATTCGTGCCGATCACGCCGGAGGTCTTCCATGCTGCCGCGGAAAGGAGTGGGCGCAATGGGCTTTAGAGTCGTAAAGCCGGGACTCTTGTCGACGCTGCAGGATGAAGGACGCTTCGGATACCGCAAGTATGGGGTTATTGCTTCGGGGCCGATGGACTATTTCGCTCATCGGACGGCGAATCTGCTTGCGGGAAACAGAGCGGACGCGGCTGTTCTGGAGATGACGCTGAACGGCCCTGTCTTGTCCGCACAGGCCGATATGCTGCTGGCGCTATGCGGAGCGGGTATGGAAGCGGATGTGGACGGAAGGCCGGTGTCGTCATGGCAGCCGTTTCACATGGAGAAGGGAGAGACGCTGCATGTCCGCTATGCCGTTCAGGGATGCAGAGCTTACCTGGCTGTGCATGGGGGCTTCGTGGCGAACAAGGCGCTGGGGAGCACAAGCACGTATTTGCGGGCGGCGTTAGGCGGTTATGCCGGGAGAGCGCTGCGAGCGGGCGATGAGCTGTCCATAGGCGAGGCAAGGCAGTACCCGATGAAGCGGCCCCTATCCGGTTATGTAAGCACCCATATCCGTCCTCCTTACGATGCCGCTCCTGTGGTCAGCGTCGTTGCGGGGAAGGAAGCCGGCCGTTTTACGGAGCAAGCGAAGGCCGCGTTGTATGCCAACAGCTTCACGGTTACCCCGCAATCGGACCGGATGGGGTACCGGTTGGAGGGGGAGGCGCTGTCCCTTGATAACGGCTGTCCCTCTGAGATGATCTCGGAAGCGGTCACTCCGGGAACGATTCAGGTGCCTCCGGGCGGGAATCCGATCCTGCTGATGGCGGATTGCCAAACCACGGGCGGTTATCCGAGAATCGCCCAGGTGATTACCGCGCATTTGCCCTTGGTCGCACAAGTAAAGCCAGGCGCTGCGCTGCGTTTCCGCGAAGTGAGCCTCAGAGAGGCTCAGGAGCAGCTCTTGCTGCAGGCGATGGATTTGAGGCTGCTGGAGGCTGGACTTAAGGCTTGGGCCAAGAACGGGCGCCATACCATATAAACTTGCTGGGGGTGTTCACGATCACGCTGCGTATTGATTTGAATTGTGACATGGGCGAGGGCTTCGGCGCCTATCGCCTTGGCCGTGACGCGGAGCTGCTGGATTACGTCAGCTCCGCCAACATCGCCTGCGGGTTCCACGCAGGCGATCCGGCCACTATGCGCAGCACCGTGCAGCTGTGCATGCGCAAAGGCGTTGCGATCGGGGCCCATCCGGGCCTGCCCGATCTGCAGGGCTTCGGCCGGCGCGAGATGGCGATCACGCCGGCCGAGGCTTACGAGCTGACGCTGTATCAGCTCGGGGCGCTGCAGGCGTTCGTCCATGCCGAAGGCGGCCGCCTGCAGCACGTCAAGCCGCACGGCGCGCTCTATCACATGGCGGCGAACCGCCATGATCTGGCCGCGGCCATTGCGGCTGCGACACGCAGCGTCAGCGCGGAGCTGACGCTGTTCGGTCCGCCCGGCAGCGAGCTGCTCCGGGCGGGCGCCGCCGCAGGGCTGCGGACCGCGAGCGAAGCTTTCGCGGACCGCACCTACCGGCGGGACGGCGCGCTGACGCCCCGGGACCAGCCCGGGGCGCTGCTGGCGAGCGCCGCGGATGCGGCGGCGCAGGTGGTGCGGCTTGTCCGCGAGGGGAAGGTCCTCTCCCTGGAGGGGGAGGATCTGAGCATGCGCGCGGACACGATCTGCATCCACGGCGACGGTGCGCACGCTGTGGAGTTTGCGCGCGATATCCGCGCGCTGCTGGACAGCAGCGGCATCGCGGTGCGCGCGCTGGGGCATTGACCGGGAAGAGAAGCCTCCGATTCCATAGAGTCGGGGGCTTCTCTTCTTTGCTCCCGCTGCGCCCAGCTCCCGCTGCGCCCAGCTCCCGCTGCGCCCAGCTCCCGCTGCGCCCAGCTCCCGCTGCGCCCAGCTCCTGCTGCGCTCAGCTCCTGCTGCACTGTGCCCTGCTGCACTCAGCTCCTGCTGAACTCGCCTGCGCGAACCGCCTGGGAAAGAATCCTTATAACCATTCTTTCACTTGAGACCGGGCTGGGAATATGAGTAAATAGATATGTAGCCGGCCGGCTAATGACTTCGGAAAGGAGTGATCAAGGTGATTACAACAAAAGCGGAGGTGATCTCTGCGTAAGCAGAGATCATCGTTACAAAACCGGGGGCTCCTGGGCCCCCGCATAATTTTAACTTTGCGAGTAGACAGCGAGAAGCTTTTTACATATAATGAGAATTGTGAACACGAAGTGAACACAGGCAAGCAGGAGAGAACTTGCTCTCCACCCCCCAATTAAATTCCAATATTAGGTGAAAGGAGTGCTTTTTAATGAACACAATGACTAACACAGTAGCGATGATTGTTGCGGCCGCCGCAGAGGTACTCGTCTCCTAACTGAATATCATTCGTGGAATAACCGTTCACCTGAATTTGTATAATTGAATATACAACCCACAGGCACGATTATGGTCGTGTTTTTTTTATTCCATTTTGATAAGAATGGTATGAGGTTTAGGGGCGATGAGATTACACTCTGCAAATCATAACAAAGGTTCAACTTTGCGAAAATTTGAGGAGGTTTCCATCCATGAGTTACAAGAACGGGAAAGACGTTCTTCCCCCTAACCTATTGAAACAATTGCAAGAATATATCCAAGGTGAAATCGTATATATCCCTAAGAAGGAGCAGAAACGCGCCGGCTGGGGAGAAAATAACGGAACACGCATTATTATCGAGCGTAGAAACCAAGAAATTTACCGGTTGTACCAAACAGGTTCAACGGTGATGGAATTGATCAAGGTCTTCCATCTGTCGGAGGATTCCATCCGCAAAATTATTGTGAAAACGCGCGAATTGACGGCAAATCAAGCATAGAAGCAGCATCCATTGCGATGTTGCTTTTTTTCTTGTTTAATCAGGATAGAGGAGGGGGTTTCGTGATATTCGTATTCGTTTACGGCACATTGCTCGTTGGGGAAAGCAACCATGCGGTCGCCGCTCCCTATGTGAAATCGGTGCAACCCGGCACGGTTTACGGGCGTCTATTTGATGTCGGCGCTTACCCTGCGCTTGTGCTGGCGGAGGCCAGCGAAGGCCGGCGTGTGACGGGAGAGTGGCTGGAAGTGACGGAAGAAGGCTTGCGGGCGATGGATGCCCTGGAGGACTACTACGGTCCTGGCGAAGATAATGAATATGACCGGGTATGGGTTCGGGATGCCGATGGCGTGCGGGAAGGCTGGGTGTACACATACGCTCAGGCAGAAGGGCTTCAAGTCATTGACGGCTCTTCGTGGAAAGTATATAACGCCCGCAAAAGGAGTTGATTTTTTTCGTTTTTTTTCGACAAGTTCCTATCCTGCCTGAAGGCATGATGCTATAATTAAACTAATTAATTTGACTGAGGGAGATCCGTTTATGTCTGTTTACAAAATTTTGCTGGCCGACGATGAACTCGCACTCCGCTTTCTGCTGACGGAAACATTGTCTGACGAAGGTTATCAAATAACGGAGGTGGAAGACGGCGGACAGGCGATCGATCAGCTGCAGCAGGAAACGTTCGATTTAATCATTCTGGATTATATGATGCCTGAGCGCACGGGTGTGGAAGTATGCGAATGGCTTCGTCAGAGCGATAATGCCAACCGGGAGCTGCCTGTCATCCTTCTGACAGCCAAAGCTTTGGAGAAGGATAAGGAGAAAGCCAAAGCCGCAGGCGTTACCACGTATATTGTGAAACCCTTCAGCCCGCTGCAGCTTCTGGATACGGTCGGACTTTTATTAAATAGATAATACGAATAGTTTAGAGATTATTTTATGAGCACGAAGGGTGATTGTCCGTCATGAATCATACGCATGTTGAGCGGTTGAACGGTTCTAAGTCAGAACGGGAAGATAAAGATGCAAGAATATTAAGACAAGGCAAGAAATTGTTTATCCGTGAGTTCGAGAAACAGCTGGAGCAACTGCAAGCGCTTCTAGATACGATCCGCCAGGAGCCGTCCTTGGATGACTTACATAAGTTTTATCGTATTGTTCATACGCTGAAGGGCAGTGCCCCGATTTTCGAATATGACCGAATCGGGAAGCTGGCCGAGGAGCTGGTTCGCATCTGGGAATGGACGCAAGCGGCCGATCCTGAGAAGGAAGACGTTCTTGAAGCGATGTCGCCGGTTCTGGAGATCGCAGGGCGCACACATAACCTGCTCCGCGAAATGACGATGGAATACGACATTGCTTTAACGGAAAGCCAGTTGGATGAGCAGAAGGATTCCGGCGCAGGCTCCATGCTCAGGACGCTGAAGAGCCGGCTGCTGCTTGTCGATGACGATGCAGTGCTCCGCTCCTATTTGACCCGCCGTTTGCAGCTGGATGATTGCATCGTCGATGAGGCGGCGGACGTGGAGTCGGCTATGAAGCTATTGCGCACCCACACGTATGATCTCGTGACGCTCGATCTTATGATGCACCCGCAATCGGGGTATGAGCTGTTCGAATTTCTCAAAGAGGATCCTACGCTCAAATGGCTTCCGCTCATCGTACTGTCAGGCCGTAACGACTTGCACGATAAGGTGCGCTGCTTCCATCTGGGGGCTGACGATTATGTGACGAAGCCTTTTCAATATGAGGAGTTAGCCGCAAGAATTTACGGTCTGCTCAAAAGAACGAGAAACTTCGAGCAGCTCGCTTTCCGCGACCCGCTTACAGGCGTCTTCAATCGCCGTTATTTCGACCTGCAGATCGGCATTGAGCTGCAGCGGGCTGAGCGGGAATCAGCGCCGATTTCGCTCGTTTTTATCGATATCGATTTTTTCAAAAGAATCAATGATACATACGGACACCATGTAGGCGACCTGGTGCTGCAGGGTCTTGCGCATTCGGTGCAGGTCAATCTGCGATCGACCGATTTGCTGGCGCGCTTCGGCGGAGAAGAATTCGTGCTGGCGCTGCCGAACACGACGCTGGAACAAGCTCATCAGGTTATGCAGCCCATTCTGGACTTCGTTCGCGAGAACCCGGTCGCCCAGTATGAAGGGCGCACCTTCTCCATCACGTTCTCAGCCGGTATAGCCCAGTGGCACGACGGGATGACGTTGGACGACTGGGTGACCGGTGCCGATGGAGCGATGTATCAAGCCAAGCAGCAGGGCAGGAACCGTATCGTAAGCGCCGTTATGGAGAAGGAAGCACAGACGCAGCCCGGGAAGTCCGGGACGTTGTCCGAGCCTGAGAAACGTCTGCTCATTGTGGACGACGATCCGATTCTGAGGGCTATCGTCACCTCGAGATTGGAGAATTTGCCGGTCGCGATTTCACATGCTTCGGACGGGGAAGAGGCGCTCTTCTTGCTGCAGGAGAGCAACTACGATGCCTGTATTCTTGACGGCATGATGCCGAAGCTCGACGGGTTCTCCTTATTGGACCGGATCAAGAAAGATTCGCGCATCATGAACGCCGAGATGAAGGTGCTGATGCTCTCCGGGAAGAAGAAGGAAGATGACTTGCTCAAGGGGTATCAGATGGGGGCGGATGATTATATGACGAAGCCGTTCTCTCTCGTCGAACTGGAAGTGCGCGTGAAGAAATTGCTGAACTTGATCTAAAGGCAGGGGCCGGACGTAAGTCCGCTCCTTTTTGCTTTTTTCATAGGAATGAGAGGAATGAGTGGAACGGGCTATTTTGCGGCGGCGGCACTTTCTGGTAGAGTAGGAATAGAGGATTCGGACAGAGATGAGAGACAGAAGGAAAGGAGCGATAGCCGCATGTCGGACAAAGAAGCGCTGGTTCGCTTCGGCATCTCGATGCCGCAATCGTTAATTGAGCAGTATGACAAGCTGATCGCGACGCAGGGCTATGATAACCGTTCGGAAGCGATTCGCGATCTTACACGCAAGGCGCTGTTAGCCTCCAGCTCCATGCAGCCGGAAGAAACGGTGGCCGGAACGATTGTGATGGTCTACGATCATCATATCAGCGATCTGCCGATTACGTTGATGGAGCTGCAGCATGAGTATCATCATGCCATTATATCTACCATGCATATACATCTGAATCATCAGCAATGCTTGGAGATTTTGGTCGTACGCGGCAAAGTGCAGAAGCTCCGGGAGCTCCAGCAGCGCATTCAGGTGCTGAAAGGGGTCGGCTATGCCGAGCTGTCCGTTACGCATGTAGAAGAGCACGGACAAGCCCATACGCATTCGCATGGTCACACGCACGAACCTGCGTAGAGTTCGAATTTTTTTGCTAAAATGAGGGATGGAGGTGCGAAATGTCCCATACAAAGTGGTTCAGTCTGGAGGAAGCGAACAGCATGCTTCCGTTCGTCGACCAGGAGCTGAAGAAAATGCAAGCTTTAAAGCGTACTTTTGAGCAGAAATATATGGAGCTTCGCGTCAAGAAAAATGAGTTGGCCGAGAAGCCCGGCACGGAGAAGGACCCGTTCTTTATGCAAGAAGCCGAACTGGAATTTCTGCAGATCGAAGCGCGCGGACTTATTCAGCATTTTCAGCAAACGGGTGTAGAGCTGAAAGACATCGATACGGGTCTTGTTGATTTTCCGGCGCTCATCGGCGGACAAGAAGTATTGCTGTGTTGGAAACAAGGAGAGGACAGAATTCGTTACTACCATGGCAAAGAGGATGGTTTTGCCGGTCGTAAGCCGATTTCGGATTAGAGGAACTTATCTATGTACAAACAGAAACATCATACTCCCAAGCGCAAATGGTTCTCAGCTGCGGTTTTCATGTGTATATTAGCAATGATGCTCCTAAGCGCGCTTGTCGCTCCGCAGTCCGCATCAGCCCATGCGTCATTAGTACAGGCAACTCCCGAGTCGGGTGCCAAGCTGGCAAGCTCGCCGCCTCAAATCGCCATTACGTTCAACGAACAGCTAGATGCCGGACTTTATTATATCAAAGTCTTTAACCATGACGGCGATGAGATGACAAGCAATAGAGCGGTCTTGAATAAAGAGCAGACGGGTGTATTCCTGGATTTGCCGAAGCTGCCCGAAGGGGTTTATCTGGTTAGCTACCACGTCATTTCGGCTGACGGGCATCCCGTAGGAGGCTCCTACCCGATCACGATCGGGAATCCGCCGCAAGAAGATGCGCTTGATCTTCCAACGGCCCATGCTAACCATGATCACGGCGCAGGACCGCTGACGACCAAGGTTTTGCTGCAGTACGCCTCCCGCGGTTTATGGTATTTGATGGTGCTGGCACTCGCGGGCTGGGTGATTTGGCTGCGAATGCTAGGGACTGAGAACGGAAGAGCTGCGCGCACGGCGCTGGCATCCTGGACGCTGAATTTGCAGCGGGCCCAATTGGTTTCCTTATTATTCCTGATTTTCACCCACGTCGAGGATCTGCTTGGCGGCGGTGGCGTGGAAGAGCTGTGGAAGCTGCTCACAGCAACGAATGTCGGCATTTCGTGGCTGCTGCTGCTAGCCTTATCCTTCCTTGGTTTCGGTGTGATCGGCAGATGGGCATGGCTGGACCTGGTATGGCCGTTAGGCTTGCTTGCGGCCAAAAGCTTCAGCGGACACGCGGCCTCTTTTACCCCTGTATGGGCAACGATCGGCTTGGATTGGATTCATTTGGCGGGAGCAGCCATGTGGGTTGGCGGTCTGGTGCTGCTTTACGCGAAGTGGCGGAAGAGAAGCGCGGACGTCGGCGACTACATGCACAAATTTTCGAACATGGCTTTGATTTCCATTGCCGTTCTGACGGTATCCGGCGCATTGTCGGTCCTGTTGTTCCTTCCGAGCTTGCGTTACTTGCTTTATGCCGGATGGGGAATTCTGCTGCTTGTTAAGGTCGGTGCCGTCGTGCTTGTTGTCATCACAGCTTCCGTGATCAGACTTCTGATGCGAAGGAAACAAGCGGTTCATTCTTTTATTTGGGTAAGGGTCGATTTAACGCTGATGGTGCTCATTATGCTGCTGGTCGGAATTCTCACTTACATTGCTCCGATCCCGCCGAATGAACCGCTGCAGTGGCACCAGATGGGCGAGAAGGTCCATGTTTCCGCAGATATTACGCCGAAGATACAAGGAAACAACACCTTTACGGCGAAAGTATTTTTACCGGAGAAATCCGGCAAACCGAAGCAAGTGCTCATGATCCTGCACTATGTGGACGATGAAGAAATTGCGCCTATTTCTGTTCCGATCGCGTTTTACGAGGATACGGAGCAGGAAGAATCTTATGGCTTCGCCAAATTCAGCTATCGGGCGGAAGGGGCGTACCTTCCTTTCCGCGGTAACTGGGAGCTGGAAATGCGCGTGATGGATACCGAGGATAATGAAACGGTCTACCGGAAAGACTTCATCGTGTACTAGTCCCGTACTCGTACGAGGATGAGAATGAAACCTAACCTAGCGGAAAGTAGGTGCTGTCATGGCTTGGATTAATATGCTCGAGAGAGATCAATTGTCGGTAAAATTGGATGAGAAGGATGAGATGGCCTTGCTGGAAGTCAACGATGGAGGAATCTCCCCGAACTACGTGACGATTCGACTGGACGAGAACGAGATCGATGAGCTGATCGAAGCTTTGCAGCGGATCAAACGAGCCATTCAATAGCATGAGAAGGTATATAACGAAGAGCGGTATTCGTCATCGACGAGTACCGCTCTTCTTAATTAAAATAAGCTCCAATCAAATTCCTGCGAAAGCTTGCCGAGCAGATGAACGCCCGCGGTGCTGTTGCCCTTGCGGTTAAGCGGAGGACTGACAAGACCGATGCCGTATTGTCCCGGCACCATCGTCAAGATGCCCCCGGACACGCCGCTCTTGGCGGGAAGGCCGACGTTCATGGCGAATTCCCCAGAGGCGTTGTACATTCCGCACGTGAACATGAACGTCTTGGCGATCTGTACGAAGCGCCGCGGGATCAAGCGCTTGCCCCGCACAGGATCGACGCCGTTATGTGCCAGGACCAAGGCCATTCGCGCCAGATCCTTGCAGCTTGCCTGGATCGAGCAATGGCTGAAATACACGCGCAGCACATCCTCCACCTCGCCGACGAGGACGCCGTTATCTTTGAGGAAGTAAGCCAGTGAACGATTGCGGTGGGCGGTATCCGATTCCGATTGGAAAACTTCCTGATGGATAGCTAGCCCCGGGTTGTCTGCAATCTCCCGGAAAAATCCAAGAATACGATCGATCTGCTCGGTAGGCGTGTTTCCCGCGATCAGAGATGAAATCGCAATCGCTCCGGCATTGATCAGCGGATTGAACGGAATACCCGGCTCCACCAGCTCCAGCTTCAGCATCGAATTGAAGTCGTCGCCTGTCGGCTCCATCCCGACCTTAGAGAAGACCTGCTGTTCGCCATTATCCATCAAAGCCAGAATCAACGTGAATACCTTCGAGATGCTTTGCAGGGTAAAATGGTAATCGGTTTCGCCGGCTTGGACGGTGTTCCCATCTGCATCCATGATGCAGATGGCGAGCACATCCGCAGGCGCGTTGGCAAGCTCAGGAATGTAGGAAGCTACTTGGCCTTCCGCCGTGTGGATCTTATTGTCCGCAACCCACTCCGCCAAGCGGTCACTCAGGCGCTTCCATGTTGTGGATGACTCGTGTTGAATCATAAAGCTCTCATTCCTTCCTATGGATCAGGCTTTCCACGCTTGCGGGTGGTTGTCGCTGATCAGGTCCGTTGCGCTGGCATTGGCGATGACTTGCTCGGGATTTTTGCAGCCCGGGATCACCGTCGTTACGGCATCGTGCTTCAAGCACCAGGCTAATGCCCATTTGGCCATATCCATGCCTTCCGGAACTTCTTCCTTCTGGATGCGCTGCACTTCCTCCAGCTTCTGTCTCACGCTTTCCGCATCATGGCGGTGGCGAACGTCGGTATTGCTGAATACGGCGCCAGGTTTATATTTGCCGCTAAGATAGCCGCTGGCCAGAGGCACGCGTGCCAGAACGCCAAGGTCTTGCTCGATGCAGGAAGGGAATACAAGCTCCTCCGGCGCCCGGTCCAGGCGGTTATAAACGACTTGAATCGCTTTGGAATTCACTTGGGTCGAAGCTCCGGTCTGATGAATGTTGCTGTTGCTGCCGATGGAAGTTCCAAGATGGCGGATTTTCCCGGCTTGCACCAGCTTGTCCAGCGTCGTCCACAAGGCATCGTTGTCGAATACGCTGTCCGGTCCGGAGTGAAATTGATATAAATCTATGTAGTCCGTTTGCAAAGCTTTCAGCGAAGCATCCAGCTGTTTCACGACACTGTCCGCGCTGAATTCGTCGGTTCTGGTAAACAGATCATGGAAGTGGTGTCCGAATTTGGTCGCCACGACCCAATCTTCACGCTTGCGTCTGGACAAATAGCTGCCAATGAAGGATTCGGACAGATGGTCCCCGTAGCACTCTGCGGTATCAATCAAGTTAATGCCTAGATCAGCGGCTTGATCAAGAATAGCGTCCGCTTCGGCTTGCGTGTACGTCAGTCCCCATTCTCCTCCGAATTGCCAGGTTCCGACACCAACGATGGAAACTTTCAGATCTGTTTTCCCAAGTCTGCGATATTTCATGGCGAGCACTCTCCTTTTTATAGTATCCAACCTCATTAAACGCTATTGACAGATTGATGTCAAAACAAATGAAACCATTATTTACAACAAAAAGCCCCCATCCTGGAATTTAAGGAGGGGAGCTCGTGGGCATGCATTAAGCAAGGCCTGGCGAAAGGTCTTTTTCACCTTCTTCATTCGTCTTCTTGGATTTACGGCCGGACACTTTGATATTGCCGATGAACAGTGTGAGAACCGCGCCAAGCAGGACAAATACCAAACCGTACAGGAATACTTGGTGGAGCGAAGAGACTAGGGCGTTTTTCAAAATCGGAAGCATATGGTCCACGAATTCTTTCGGCATTTTGGCCAGCGCCTCTGGACTGAGCAGCGATGAATACAAGCCTTGCGGATTCGTATGGATCATGTCGCTCATCTGCGCCGCAAGACCGCCGGCTTCTGCGGGAAGCTGCTTGACGACAGGGGTCAAGTCTTGCTCCAGCAGCACCGATGACTTGTGATTCATGATCGCTCCGAGGATGGTCATCCCGAAGGTACCGCCGATTTGCCGGAAAAATTGGCTTGAAGAAGTGACGACGCCAAGCTCTGATTTCGGGAAGCTTTCCTGCAGGGCCAGGGTCAGAATCGGCATAACAAGCCCCATACCGAGTCCGAGCAGCACCATGTACAGGGAGGCCGTCAATTTCGTCGTATCGATGCCCATCGTACTTAGAAGATAGAAGCCCAATGCCATCACGAACATGCCGATCAGCATTTGCTTGCGAACGCCGACTTTATGAATGAATTGCCCGGACACGACGCTCGCGGCGATCATCGTAATCATGAGAGGCGTCATAACGGTACCGGAAGCGGAAGCGGATATGCCGACGATGCCTTGCATGAAGAGCGGCACGAACATAATCGCCCCGAACATCCCGATAGACATCAGGAAGCCTACGCCGTTAATGGTTGTGAACGTTCTGTTTTTGAATAAGCGGACGGGTAGAATCGGCTCTTCCGCTCTGCTCTCAATACGGACGAATGCCAAGAGTGAAACGATCGCCAATGCGAATAAACCGATGATTTGCCAAGAGAGCCAAGGGAAGTCTTTGCCGCCGAAAGTCAGCGCGAGCAGCAAGGAAACCACACCGATGATCATGGTGACGATACCGGGGATGTCGAACTTCACTTTGCCGGCTGCTTTATGCTTAGGCAGGGCAATGGCAATGAGAATAACAGCAAGAATACCGACAGGTAGGTTGATATAGAACACCCAGCGCCAGTCAAAGGCATCTACGATCCAGCCGCCGACCTGCGGACCGACGACGGAGGAGAGACCGAAAATGGCACCGAACACGCCTTGCCATTTGGCACGTTGTTTACCGGTGAACAAGTCACCGATAATAATCATCGCCATCGGCATCATGATCCCGCCGCCGAGCCCTTGCAAGCCGCGGAATAGAATAAGTTCCGTAATATTTTGGGACATCCCGCAGAGCGCGGAAGCGACGATGAAGATAATAAGTCCCGTCACATAAATGACGCGCCGTCCCATTAAGTCAGCGAGTTTACCGGCGATGGGGACAACAACGGTTGAAGTTAGCATATAGGCTGTCGTCAGCCAAACCATCAGCTCCAGGCCGCCTAGTTCGCCGACGATCCGCGGCATCGCCGTACCGACAATCGTGCCGTCTAGGGCCCCGAAGAGCATGGCGATGATGAGTCCTGTTAACAATAGACCGCGGTTTTTAAACGCGGGGGCCGAGGCATCGGCAAGATTGGCGCCCTCGGAAGAGTTCTTTTGCAAGTTTGTCATATGATGTTCACTCCTTTAAGCGTTTAGTAGTAGGATCTGAGCTTCTCGAAGGCAGCAACCATAATCTCGAGTTCGGCCGGCGGAAGCTTGGACAGACCGCGTGCGATAACCGCCGCTTGGACTTGTTCCGCTTTGGCTAACACCGCGTTGCCGAGCTCCGTATTTTCGACCAGAACGATGCGCCGGTCCGTTTCATGATGTTTCCGTATAACATGCCCGCTTTGGACAAGACGGTCGATCATGACCGTGATCGCACTGGGCTTTACACCCATTTTCTCAGCCAGAGCGGTCTGCTTGGGAGATCCGATTTTGCCGATCATGAAGAGCATGAAGAGCTGCGGTCCCGTTAGCTCGGAGTTTAATTCCGCGAGCACAAGCGAGTTGATTTTGCGATGCACCGTCTCGAACGTTGTTCGGAACCGGTTGGTGTAATCTAACATCAAATCATCTTCCATCGTCGATCTCCTTTCCGATAATTAGATCATCAAATATTTCCACAGTAAAATATTTGAATCAAATAATATTTAAATTGTTTAAGTAAAATATACGCCTCGAAGCATTTGAAGTCAATAGGGAAAATAAGAGATTTGAGGCGTCCGCACTTGCATATGTGTTGTATCTTGCATATAATAACTGGTACATATACGTGAAAATGCTTTGACGGAGAAGAGTACGCAGTGCTTCTTGACAGGGAGGGAAAGCCGATGATTGAGAGCTGGCCCCGAGAATCAGGCTGCCGAAGTTCGCTCCCGAGCAGTCCTTTGAACAACGGGTGAAGCCCCATGCTTCATCTTAAGTAGAGGGAACCGGACGCATTGTCCGTTATCTGGAATGAAGTGAGACCCGTCGTTTGTCGATGATTTGGCATGTGGCGGATCTAATTAGGGTGGTACCACGGCTTTTCGTCCCTTGCGAGGGAGCGGAAAGTCTTTTTTGCGTTTTCATTTCAGGGTAATTTGAGTGGCCTAAATCAGGAGGGATTTCAATGAAAGAGCGGTTAGAAGCTTTGAAGCAGGAAGCGCTGCAAGAGCTTAGCGGCGTTCAGAGCCAGCAAGAGCTGAATGATTTGCGCATTAAGTATTTGGGGAAAAAAGGTCCGCTGACCGAAGTTTTGCGCGGGATGGGGGCGCTAAGCGCGGAAGAGAGACCGATTATCGGTCAAGTGGCGAACGACGTTCGCGCGGCCATTGAAGCCGTGATTGAAGAGAAGCAGGCTGCTTATTTGCAGCAGGAAACGGAGAACAGATTACGTGCCGAGATGATCGACGTCACGCTGCCGGGCCGTCCTTCCCAACAGGGAGCTGTTCACCCTTTGAGCAAAGTGATTCAGGAGATTGAAGATATTTTCATCGGTATGGGCTATACGGTTGCGGAAGGCCCGGAGGTGGAGCAGGATTACTATAACTTCGAGGCGTTGAATTTGCCGAAAGATCACCCTGCCCGCGATATGCAGGATTCCTTCTATATTACGGAAGAGATTCTGATGCGCACGCAGACCTCCCCGGTTCAAGTAAGAACGATGGAGAAGCGCAAAGGCGATGTTCCGATCAAAATCATTTGCCCGGGCAAAGTATACCGCCGCGACGACGATGATGCCACACATTCGCATATGTTCACGCAGATCGAAGGTCTCGTGATCGACCGCAATGTGCGGATGAGCGATCTGAAGGGCACCCTGCTGCAATTCGTGCAGGAGATGTACGGCAAAGAGACGAGAATCCGCTTGCGTCCGAGCTTCTTCCCGTTCACTGAGCCTAGCGTGGAAGTCGATGTAAGCTGCGCGATGTGCGGAGGCACAGGCTGCCGTACCTGCAAGCAAACTGGCTGGTTGGAGATTCTTGGAGCGGGTATGGTTCATCCGCGCGTGCTCGAGATGGGCGGATACGATCCGAAGGAATATACCGGATTTGCTTTCGGAATGGGCGTAGAGCGTATTGCCATGCTGAAATACGGCATCGAGGACATCCGTCATTTCTACACCAATGATTTGCGCTTCTTAAAGCAATTCTTACATTTGTAAGCACCAGGAGAAGGAGGGGTTAAGCATGAATGTTTCATACCAATGGTTATCGGAATATGTAGATGTATCAGGCTTCACAGCCGAAGAATTAGCTGAAAAGCTGACCCGCAGCGGGATTGAAGTAGATATCGTGGAAGATCGCAATAAAGGCGTGACAGGCGTAGTCGTCGGCTTCGTGAAATCGCGTGAAAAGCACCCTGATGCGGATAAGCTAAGCGTTTGTATCGTGGATGCCGGACAGGGCGAAGATCTGCAAATCGTCTGCGGCGCCAAAAATATCGATGCCGGGCAAAAAGTGCCCGTCGCCATGATCGGAGCGGCGCTGCCTGGCGGATTGCAGATCAAACGCGCCAAGCTGCGCGGCGTTGAATCGCAGGGGATGATCTGCTCGGCCAAAGAGCTCGGATTGAACGACAAACTGCTGCCCAAAGAAATTCAGGAAGGCATTCTGGTACTCCCTGAAGATACCGAAGTCGGCAGCTCCATCCTGGATGTGCTTGCCATCAATGACAAGGTGCTGGAGCTAGACTTGACACCGAACCGCTCCGACTGCCTAAGCATGCTCGGAGCGGCTTACGAGATCGCTGCAATCCTCGGACGCAGCGTGAAGCTTCCGGATGCGGAAGCGGCACTGCAAGCGGCCGGAACAGCCGGCTTGAAAGCTGCCGACCGCATCAGCGTGAACATCACAGCGGCGGAGCAGTGCTCCCACTACGCAGCCCGCCTGATCGAGGGCGTTCGCGTAGGGACATCTCCGCTGTGGATGCAAAACCGCTTGATGGCGGCCGGTATCCGTCCCATCAATAACATTGTCGACATCACGAATTTCGTGATGCTGGAATACGGCCAGCCGCTGCATGCTTTCGACGCCGATCAGCTGAACAATGGCCACATCGACGTACGCCTTGCTCAGGCCGGCGAGAAGCTCGTCACGCTTGACGATGTAGAGCGTACGCTGGAGCCGCACATGCTGCTCGTTACGGACGGCACGAAGCCTGTAGCTATCGCTGGAGTCATGGGCGGCGCCAACTCGGAAGTGACGGGCGGCACGACGCGGATTCTGCTTGAATCCGCCAAATTCGCCGGCTCTTCCGTGCGCCGTACGTCCCGCCAGCTGGGCCTTCGTTCCGAAGCGAGCCTGCGCTTCGAGAAAGAAGTGAATCCGGAAGCGGTCCTCCCGGCATTGAACCGCGCCGCTGCGCTTATCGCTGAGCTCGCTGGCGGCCAAGTGGCGGACGGCATCGTCGAAGCCGTTGCCGGATCCCACAAGCCGGTCAGCATCGAGCTCGGAGTCGGCCGGGTCAACAACTACCTCGGCACCACGCTCTCCGTTGCCGAGATCGGACAAATCATCGAACGGCTGCATTTCACGTATGAGCCGGCAGGCGAAGACAAGCTGCTCGTGCATGTGCCGAGCCGCCGCGGAGACATTACGCGGGATGTCGATTTAATTGAAGAAGTGGCACGCCTCTTCGGCTACGATAACATCCCGACTACGCTGATGACCGGTGTGACGACGCCCGGATCCTTGACCAAAGACCAGTCGATCCGCCGCGTTGCCCGTAATCTTCTGACGCAGAGCGGGCTGCATGAAGTCATCACCTATGCCTTCACGCACCCGGACCAAACCGTTTCGCTGCCGAGTCTATACCCTGCAGCGAAGCCGGTCTCCCTCGCAATGCCGATGAGCGAGGAGCGCAGCGAGCTGCGGACCAGCCTGCTGCCGCATTTGCTGGAAGTGGTCAGCTATAACCGTAACCGTACGATGGATGACGTTGCCATTTTCGAAATCGGCAAGGCATTCGTGACGGAAGAAGCGGCTCTTGCAACGCTGCCGGAAGAAAAGCTGCTTCTTTCCATCGTACTGACAGGCAAAAGACGTCAAGCCCACTGGGCGCAGAAATCAGAAGCAGTTGATTTCTATGACC
This sequence comes from Bacillus sp. 3255, assembly GCF_031456485.1. Lineage (NCBI taxonomy): Bacteria > Bacillati > Bacillota > Bacilli > Caryophanales > Bacillaceae > Bacillus > Bacillus sp. 3255. Next base: position 243,265 of record NZ_JAVDUS010000001.1, on the reverse strand, counting down.
TGAAGGGAATTTTCGATCGTCTAGTGAGCTATTTGGGCGTTAAAGGCCTTTCTTACGCTTCTGCGGCACCTGAAGGCTTCCACCCGGGACGTACGGCAGAGCTTCTGCTTGACGGCAAAGTGATCGGCCGCATGGGCCAATTGCATCCGACGGTTCAACAACAGCGCGATCTGGACGACACCTATGTGCTTGAAGTCGAACTGGCTCCAATCATGGACGCGGCCGGAGATGCCATTGTTTACAAATTGCTGCCGCGCTATCCGTCGATCGGCAGAGACCTGGCCGTCGTTGTCAATACCAGTGTTCCGGTAGGTCATATGGAGCAAACCATTGCCGAAGTGGCCGGCGACCTGTTGGAATCCATCCAGGTATTTGACATCTATACTGGGGAGCGTCTTGGCGCAAATCGCAAAAGCGTAGCCATCTCACTCGTATACCGTCATGCGGAAAGAACACTGCAAGATGAAGAAGTCACCGAGCTCCATGCCAAAGTGGTTCAAACCCTTGAACAGCAATATGAGGCGGAGCTAAGAAAATAAAGCAACTTTCATGATAGTTGCAGGAGAATAGGCTGGTCTTATCGAAATTAACGTCGATAAGGCCAGCCTTTTCATTTAAGGGGGAAATAACGCATGAACGCTGAGGACAAATCCAAAATTACCGTTGAAATATATGGCAATCAATATAAATTGAGAGCAAGCAACAGCACTGGATATATGAAGCGAGTAGCCGAATACGTGAATGACCAAATGTTTCATATCGCCAAAGGTTACCCGCGTCTGGACTCCCAACGAATTGCCGTACTCGCCGCGGTGAACATGGCGGATGAATGCTTCCGCATGAACGAAATCATGGAAGAGTTGAGCGCATCACAGAAAGAACACGAAGCGACCAAAGCATCATATGAGAAGCTAAACGTCACCTTCAACCAGCTGAAGCATGACCACGATAAACTGCAATCTTTGGCAAACGAGCACAAAGGCAAACTGGACCAAAGCAAAGAGCAGCAGGAACAGCTGAGCCAAGAATTGCAGAAGAGAAAACAAGAGATGGAGCAAGCCAATCAACAAGTGCAGCAAGCCAAGCAGCAGCAGGATCAAGCCAAACAGCATTATGAGGGGCTCAAACAGCAGCTTGAACAGGAAAAAAAGCAGACCGCTCAGGTGCGGCAGCTGCTTGAACAAGAGAAACAACAGCATGGGCGGGCTTCTCAGCTGGCGGATCAAAGCAAAAAAGAGCAGGAGCAGCTCAAACAGCAGCTTGGACAAGCCAAACAGCAGCAAGAACAGGCGAAGCAGCTAAACGATCAGCTCAAGCAGCAGCTGGAGCAGGAAAAAAAGCAATCCACTGAAGCGCGGCAACTGCTCGAGCAAGAAAAACAGCAGTTTGAGCAGTCATCTCAACAAATAGAACAAGCCAAGCAAGAGCAGGAGCAGCTCAAACAACAGCTGGAGCAAGAAAAGCAGCAGCACGCACAAGCCAAACAGCAGTTGGAGCAATTCAAGCAGACGCAAGCTCAAAATAATCAGCAGCTGGAGCAAGAAAAGCAGCAGCACGCACAAGCCAAACAGCAATTGGAACAGTTGAAGCAGCAGCAAGCTCAGAGTAAGCAGCAATTGGAGCAAGAAAAGCAGCAGCATACACAAGCCAAACAGCAATTGGAGCAGTCCAAGCAGCAGCAAGCTCAAATTAAACAGCAATTGGAGCAAGAAAAGCAGCAGCATGCACAAGTCAAACAACAATTGGAGCAGTCCAAGCAGCAGTTGGAACAGTCCGAACAGCAGCAAACGCAGTTCAATAAGCAATTGGAGCTAGGAAAACAGCAACAAACAGCAATCAAACAGCAATTGGAGCAAGAACAACTCATGCACCAGCAAACCGCGCAACAGCTCGAATTGATGAAGCAGCAACAAGCAGAATTCAAAGAGCAGCAAGAACGGTTGGCACTGAGCTTGGAAGAAAAGCAGCAGCAATCGCAGGAAACGAAGGAGCAGCTGGAACAGTTGAAGCAGCAGCTTCTTGAAGCTCAGCAGCAGTTGGAGCAACAGAAGCAGCAGCAAGCCAAAGCCTTGAAACTGCAGGAGCTGGAAGTCAAGAGATTCGAAATGGAACTGCAGGAACAACTGCAGGCCAAACAAGAAATCGAAAAAGAAAAGCAGCAGCTCGTTCAGCAAATTCAGACTGTCAATCAGCAGCATCAACAGGAAAAAACTGCTTTATCTCAGAAGCATGAACAGGATAAAAAGCAGCTGAGTCAACAATTTAACTTGGATATAGAAACACTCGAGCGCCGGCACACACAAGATAAAGAGGCAATCAACCAGCAATATCAAGATGAAGTGGAGGTCCTCAAAAATCTGCACAAAGAGGAGCTTCAGGCTAACATTCACCGTTTGGAGCAGGACAAGGTCACCCTGGTCGAGCGTTTCCAAGAACAACAAAACAGTATTGTCCAGAAGTATGAGGAGCAAAAAACAACCATCATTCAACATTACCAGTCTCAGCTGGAGTCGCTCATTAAGCAGCAACAGGGAGAGCGGGCTTTGTTGAATCAGTACTTTGCAGAAGAGAAAGAACGCTTGGCGGAGGATTTCCAGAAAGAAAAAGAAGAGCTATTGGCTCAAAACAGGAATGATGCGGCTCAGCAAAAAGAACTCGAACAGATAACCAAAGAGTATAATGCGTTAAGAGAAGAATATGCTAAGCTGCAGACCGAGTATAATGAGTGGATTGAGCTGGTTGAAGCGGATAGTCCTACAAGGTAAATCAACTTGACGATGAACACATTAGATTACATCTTGCTGGCTATCGTTGCTTTGGGCCTGCTCTTGGGATATTTTAGAGGCTTTATCGCTCAAATCGTTTCGCTCTCGGGCTTTGTATTAGCCTACCTGGTTGCTTTTTATTTCTACAAAGATGTGGCCCCGTTCCTTCGCAGTACAGTTTCACTGCCCACCTATGAGAACTATGAAAAATATGAATTTATCGTAAAAGGTCTCAACCTCGACACGTATATTTTAAATGCGCTAGCTTTTGCCATCTTATTTTTCGGCGTGAAATTCACGCTGGTTATTATCGGAAGAGCATTGAACGTTTTGGCCAAAACACCAGGGTTGAACTTTATTAATCGTTGGAGCGGCGCACTTCTTGGTTTAGCCGAAGCATTGTTAATCATCATCATTGCAGTTAACGTCATGACCATCATTCCGTCGGACGGACTCCAGAAACTCCTTTCAAGCTCGGTCACAGCTCCTTACTTGATCAATGAACTTCCTAACCTTGCAGGTATGCTGCAAGAGCTTTGGAAGCAAAGAATAGCCCTCTAGAAGCTGCCTACTTCATCTATTTGAAGTTGGTGGCTTCTGTGCATTCTTGCCGCGAATTCAATCCGGAGCCAAACTATCAAGCTCTACCTATCCTCATCAATTCCCTTAAAGCCCCAACCCCAACCTATCCTGATTTAGCCCCTTCTAACTCAGTCCTACTCTCGTCGCCCCCTTCATATTGCACAAGCCCATTTTCTGAAGTATCTACAAGCAGCCATAATCGCCACAAAGTCGTGCCACCAACCCGAACCCCAACCCCAACCCCAACCCCAAGTATCCCTAACATTGGTCCTGCGAACTCCTACGCTACCTCGTTGTAGATATCACAGAAAAGGGCGAAAATGAAAGAGTTCCCCCTCCAATAAAGTAAAATTTTGCTTTACATGGGAACTCATGTTCGATATAATGGAAATATAGGAATGAATGTTCGTATCGAACTGCAAGGAGGAAATTTTATGAACTTATATGAATTTGAATCCTTGGAGGAAGTTTTTAAAACAGAGGAAGATTGCGAAAGCTTTTTGATGAAGAGGCGTTGGGGAGACGGCTTTTGCTGCCCGCGGTGCGATAACCATTTATTTTATAGAGTGAAAACCCGTAAGCTGTTGGAATGTAAGGAATGCCGTACACAAATATCGTTAACAGCCGGTACCGTAATGCATAAGTCCAAGCTGCCACTAATGCTTTGGTTCAAGGCCATTCAAGCATTAATTCGTGAAGGCCAAGCGTATTCCATTGCGCAGTTTGCCGAGCTTTTGGGAGTGAATTACCGTACTGCTAAATTAATGCTGGAGAAGATCCAGTTAGCTTTATCTAAGGTACATAGAAACAAGTCTCAGGAAAAAGAAGCAGACAACTCAAAATCGCCTATTTTGATAACGAATTTTGGCAGTTTCATGTTTAAAAATTCCAAGAACATCAAATATGACGAAATGATTCTGTTTAAAAAATGGATGAATGCCTTTGTGTCCGTCCGATTATTCCCACTGTTCCTAAGATGTTACCAAATGTTATGAAAATAAAATGAATACAAAAAAACCTTACCGCTGAATGCCGCGATAAGGTGTGGAATTTCCGTTATAACTACTCGACAATCAGAGTAGATTTCATATTGGCGTGACCGCTTCCGCACATGATGGAGCAAGTAATAGGGAATGATCCCGTTTTATCCGGGGTGAAGGTAAATGTTTTGTTGCTGTTGTCGAGCTTAACATTGAATTCTTTAATAGATGCACCATGGACACCTTGGGAGTTGTCAAGGGAAATGGTAACAGGTTCACCCTTTTTGACACGATACTCGGCTTGGTCAAATTTGAAGTTCGTTGCTTTCAGAACGACGTTTTGGCCACCAGAAGCTTGGGTTGTAGCCGCAGGTGTTGTTGTTTCTGCAGGTTTTGATTCTTTGCCTCCGCAAGCTGTAAGCGCAATGATTAAGAAGACCCCCGTCATTAGAACGAGCAATTTTTTCATATGTATATACCCCTCCGAACAAATGTATTTGTTTCCCTATTTATTGTACAGTACCTGTTTTGAAAAAGCAGTGACAAACTAGTGAAGAAAGAGTTCCAATTTTAGAGCAAAAGAAAAGATCGGCCCGGCGATTAATTACGCAGCAGACCGATCTCTTTTGGGCCTTATCAATGGATATCAGAAGTGAAAACTGATGATATTATCGACGATCTTCTCTTCCTGTGATCCCTTGCTCAAAAGGGGTTTTCACAGGAATGAACAGGTCGATGATTCCAATGACTAAAGCAGCTAGAATGGCACCTATGATGCTCGTCGACACATTGCTAACGACAAACTGAGCGGCCCAAATGACGAGCGCACTTACTAGAAAGCCTACGATTCCTCTGCCAAAGGGAGTGATCTGTTTGCCAAAGACCCCTTCGATGATCCAAGCGGCAATGGCAATGACCAACGCAAGGAAAAATGCACTCCAGAATCCACCAACTTGAAACCCCGGAACCAGCCAGCTGACAAACATTAATACCAAAGCAGATACAATAAACCTAACCAGATGTCCTAGAAGATGCATTCAAGAACCTCCTTTTTTCTGCCGCGAGAAATGGTTTGCGTCTCACGACTAGAAATGATGATTTTGTTGAACAATGCTTGGTGTGTTTGAAGTTTTACGGTTCCTTTGGCAGAAGGAATAGGTGCACAACTTAGTGTATCCAATTGTCTAAAAGTTTATGGTAGGTAGCATCTTCCATATAATCATTGTCTCCATAGCTAATCATGCTCCATTTGGTTTATAATAATGGGTAGAGAAAAGAGGTAGGGACAGTTGAACAAGAAAATTATTAAAACCTTGGAATATGGGAAAATCTTACATAAACTATCGCATCATGCGGCTACTTCGCTGGGGAAAGACGCGGTAGAGAAGCTCGAGCCGAAAGGCGATTTTGAGCTTGTGAAGCTGCGGCTGCAAGCAACGGATGAAGCTGTGAATGTGGAACGTTTGAAGGGTAACGCTCCTTTCGGCGGAATCAGGGACATTCGTGCTTCTTTACATCGGGCAAGAATCGGCGGTATGTTGAATCCCAGCGAGTTATTGGATATAACTACGACCATGTTTGGCACGCGGAGACTCAAACGGTTCATTCTTGCTGTACATGAGGAATACGCAATTCCTATGCTTAAAGAGCAGGTCGAACTGCTCACTGAGAACAAGCCGCTGGAAGACAAAATCAACAGCTGTATCGATGAGAATGCGGTAGTTGTTGACAGTGCGAGTCCGGAGCTAGGCCGAGTGCGGAGTGAACTCCGCACAGGAGAGAGCAGGGTACGCGAGCGCTTGGAGCAAATGCTGCGCAATTCGTCCGTGCAGAAAATGCTGCAGGATGTCCTGATTACAATCCGCAACGACAGGTTTGTTATTCCGGTTAAGGCGGAATATCGTTCCAACTTCGGCGGAATGATTCATGACCAATCGGCTTCGGGAGCAACGTTATATATAGAGCCGGATGCCATTGTTCAATTGAATAATAAGATTCGTGAGCTTAAGTTTAAGGAAGAGGCCGAGATTGAGAAGATTTTGCGTGCGCTGACAGCACTCGTTGCTGAACAAGTGGATGTGCTCGTTTATGATGTTGATCAATTGGCTGAGCTTGATTTCACCTTTGCGAAAGCGGGACTGGCAAGAGAGCTGAAAGCGACGAAACCAAGATTGAACGACCGTGGATTTATCAAAATCAAACGCGGCAGACACCCGCTGATTGCTGCGGACATTGTTGTTCCTCTTGATTTGGAGTTGGGGAATGATTTTACGCAAATTATTGTTACGGGTCCAAACACGGGGGGTAAAACGGTATCCCTCAAAACCGTAGGTCTTCTGAGCTTGATGGCCATGTCCGGGCTGTTCGTCCCAGCGGAGGAAGGTACGCAATTATGCGTATTCGACGCGATCTACGCGGATATCGGGGACGAACAAAGTATTGAGCAAAATTTGAGTACTTTTTCAAGTCATATGACGAATATTATTAGTATTTTACGGGATATGACGCCGAAGAGTCTTGTCTTGCTGGATGAGCTTGGCGCAGGTACGGATCCTGCTGAAGGTTCTGCATTAGCGATTTCTATTTTGGATTACATTCATCAAATAGGCTGCCGTATCATTGCGACAACGCATTATTCCGAACTGAAGGCTTATGCGTACCAAACACGAGGAACCATTAATGCAAGTATGGAATTTGATATACAAACGCTTAGTCCGACTTACCGTTTGCTCGTCGGTGTACCAGGGCGAAGCAATGCCTTTGCCATTGCGGAACGCTTAGGACTATCGCGGCGCATTATCGAGCATGCCCGTAATCAGGTCGGCGAGGAAGAGAAGCGCGTGGAGTCCATGATCGCTTCGCTCGAGGAGAATCGCCTCATCGCGGAAGCGGAACGCAACACGGCCGAGAAGCTGCGGCGTGAAGCGGAGGCGATGCGCCAAACGCTGGAAGCGCAGCAAGCGAAGTTCGACGAGCAGCGCGATAAGCTGCTGGAGAAGGCCGAGCGCGACGCCCGAGATGCCGTCGCCAAAGCGCGCCGCGAGGCGGACGAAGTCATCGCCGAGCTGCGGCGCATGGCGCTGGAGGAAGCCGGCGGGGTCAAGGACCACCGGCTGGTGGATGCGAAGCGCCGTCTGGATCAAGCTGCGCCCGAGCTGCGCCAGAAGCAGGTTCGTGCGGCGAAGAAGCGGCCTGAGCGTATCGAGGCCGGAGATGAAGTGCGGGTTGTGAGCCTTGGCCAGAAAGGTCACGTGGTCGAGGTTGTCAGCTCCACTGAAGCTACCGTGCAGCTGGGAATTATGAAAATGAAAGTCGAGATTGCCAATCTCGAGAAAATAGGCAGCGCAGCGCCGAAGAAACCTGCGCAACAGGTAGCGGCGACAGTTAAACGGACGCGAGATGAGAGCATCCGTATGGAACTGGATATGCGAGGCATGAATGTGGAAGAAGCATTGATTGAGGCTGATCGCTTCCTGGATGAGTCCTTCCTGGGCAATCTCGGGCAGGTATATTTGATTCACGGCAAAGGCACAGGCGTGCTTCGCACGGGGATGCAGGAGTACTTACGCCGTCATAAGCATGTGAAGAGCTACCGCATGGGGAACTACAACGAAGGCGGAGCCGGCGTGACGGTTGTCGAGTTGAAATAGCTTTTAAAAATATTTTCATCTTTTTGAAACTTCAATCTTCGGGGTTGCGTATGTAATCAGTGTAAGCACCGGTGACTAGATGACAACGTAACTCAACTATAAAAGATGGATCATCCTTAGGAGGAATTGAAAATGGGTATTTTTAAAAGGCTTCGCGATATGACAATGGCATCGATCAATGATTTGCTGGACAAAGCGGAAGATCCGGTTAAGATGTTGAATCAGTTCTTGCGCGACATGGAAGAAGATATTTTGGAAGCAGAGTCTGCAGTAGCCAAGCAAATTGCCATCGAGAAAAAGTTTAAGCTGCAGTATGAGGAAGCCGAAGAAATGGTTACGAAGCGCACCGAGCAAGCGATGAAAGCACTCGAAGCGGGCAACGAAGAATTAGCTCGCCGCGCGTTGGAAGACAAGAAAGAGCATCAAGTTCGTTTCGATGAGCTCAAGAGTCAATACGATCTTGCCAAAACAAATGCCGATCAGCTTCGCGGTCAATTGTCCGAGATGAAAGACGAATTCAACAAAATGAAAAATAAGAAAGATTTGTTGATCGCACGTGCCGAAACGGCAAAAGCGCAAAAACAAATCAACCAAGCGATGTCCGGATTCGGGACTGACAATGCGGCTAAAGGTTTTGACCGTATGAGCCAAAAAGTGCTCCAAATGGAAGCTGAAGCTCAAGCGAGCGGCGAGATCCGCGCGAAGAACCGCAGCTTGGACGACGAGTTGGAAGGGCTTGGCGCTAGCAAGAGCGGTATCGATGACGAATTGGCGGCAATGAAAGCAAAGCTTGCTGAAAAAAAACAATCTTAATGATATACTAAGAGTACCTGCGAGAGACTGAGCCAAACTCAGTCTCTTCTACCGTATATAGGGATTTTTAAACAAAATTTAAACTCTATACAGGAAAGAGGGGCAGGGAGACAAGATGAACGAAGAGGTGGATGTGTTGTTGAGTAATCCGTATTTATCGACGCTTGCATTTTTTGCAGTTGCCGTTGTTGCGCTTGTGATCTTTTTAACGATTTTCGAAATGGTCACCAAGTATGATGATTGGGCAGAAATCAAAAAAGGCAATCTCTCTGTCGCAATGGCGACAGGCGGGAAAATTTTTGGTATCTGCAACTTGTTCCGCTTTGCTATTTTAAACAACGATACGATGATGCATTCCCTCATTTGGGCGGGGTTCGGTTTCTTGCTGCTGCTCGTAGCTTACTTCATTTTTGAATTTTTGACGCCTTATTTCAAAATTGATGAAGAGATTAAGAACGACAACCGCGCAGTCGGTTTCTTGTCGATGACGCTATCTGTCTCCCTTTCTTACGTAGTGGGTGCTTGCGTAACTTAGAAACATACATAGTTTTGGAGGCTTGAAGATGAAATACCTGTGGGGCACTTTGTTTGCCATCGCATTTGTGTTCGTGGCGGCAGGGATTTATTATTTAATGAAATTTGCTTGATGCATAACTGGAGGATTAGAACATGAGTGCCAACGATGAAGTTGTATGTCCATGGTGCCAAACGGAGATTGTTTGGGATCCGGAGATTGGGCCGGAGGAAGAGTGCCCGCATTGTTTCAATGAGCTCGGGGACTACCGGAGCATTGATTTGAAGGTGAAGCAGACCGGTCAGCCGCTGCGCTTCCAAGAGCAGGATTATGTGGATTCCGACGAAGATTTGTCGCTTGCTTGGGACAACTCTGATGAACCTTTAGATAAGTACGGAGAGAATGTACAGCATATTACTGACGAACAGGAAGAAGCTCCCGAATGCTCCAGCTGCCACGAATTGATGCTGCATGCCGGTAACGAGGTGGTTAGCGAAGCGGTGTTCACGCCGGTTATTCCCAAAACGCTCGGCAGTGCGTTCCTGACCGGACCTTTCACGATGAGTGTATATGTATGCCCTTCCTGTTTTAAGGTGGAGAAAATATTGTCCGATACGGATCGCCTGCTTATGGTTGAACGGATTAAATCGGAGTCCTAGTCGAAAGATGAAGAGTGAAGAACCGAGTCCCTGTGGATTCGGTTTTTGTTCGTTTCAACCTCATATTTTCACTCGAATGGGGAAGCTTAACTAGAGCTATTCTTATCGCGGGGAAAGGTGAGGAGTATGCACAACGACCAGAGTATGCAGCGTCTGCATCCGGGAAAGACTGGAGCACGCGCAGAGAAGAATTATTTCGAGGATCGAGGACAAGTCGGTCAAACGGAAGGAGAGCCTAAGAAAGGCCGTCTGGACTCGCAAGCGATCCTCCTGCTTATTGTCCATACACTGTTTGGCTGCGCGAACGCTTTATCGGGCACCTTTGTCGGCGTCTACTTGTGGAAAGCGAAAAATGACTTCACCTTAATCGGATGGTTTACGTTAGCGACGCACCTGACGATGGCCATCACGTTCTGGTTGGCTGGCAAGTGGGTGAAAGAGCATAATAAAATGAACTGTCTGCGCATCGGCGTCGCTGTATCGGCTGTATTTTATATGCTGGTCCTTTGGCTTGGCGCAAATAGTATTCATTATTTCGTATGGCTCGGAATGGTGCAGGGAATTTCCGCTGGGTTGTTCTGGGTTGCCTTTAATGTCGTATATTTCGAGGTGACGGACCCGGATAACCGCGACCGATTTAACGGTACGGTGGGACTGCTTGGCTCGGGAGCCGGCATTTTTGCCCCGTGGATCTCAGGCTTTCTGATCGTTAAATTGGGAGGTGTGGCCGGTTACCGGCTCATTTTCTCCATTTCGCTGGGGATTTTCCTGGCTGGGGTCGTCATCAGCTTCTTCCTGAAAAAAAGGAAAGTACAAGGCCGCTATGAATGGATGTTTCCTATTCGCTGCCTCAAACAAAACGAAACGCCTTGGAAACGCGTCAGCTTGGCGCTTGTATTTCAAGGTGTACGGGAAGGCGTTTTTGGCTTTATGATCGCTCTCCTCGTCTATATCTCAACCTCCAGTGAAGCAAGTCTGGGAAATTTCGTACTCATCACGTCAGCGGTTTCGCTGGTAAGCTTTTGGGCGGTAGGCCGGTTTATCAAACCGCGATTCCGTAAGATCAGCATGCTGATCGGTGCGACGATGGTGGTCGCCATCATTGTGCCGTTCTTCTGGAGTGTCGGGTGGTCGACGCTGTTGATTTTCGGCTTGGGCGCAGCGCTATTTTTTCCGATGTACTCTGTACCCATGGTTTCAGCTGTATTCGATTTGATTGGTTCCACGGAAGAAAGCGCCAAACAAAGGGAGGAGTACGTCGTTCTGCGCGAGCTCTCACTTAATGTTGGTCGTGTATGCGGGGTGCTGCTGTTCATCAGTGTTATTTCATGGAATAAAGATCCGCTTGTTGTGAGTGTGCTGCTGCTCGTTATCGGCAGCTCTCCTCTCTTCAGTTGGTTCTTCATGAGAAAGCAGCTTTCCGTAATAAAATCTTGACATCTCCGGGGCTTCCCGATAAAAATGTGTGTAGAGTTGTATGGGAAGAGGAGGGAGCAAGACCCTTGACACATCGTAAAATGGTAAACAGCATCACGGAGCTGATCGGGAATACGCCGGCGGTACGGATCAACCGATTGGTGCAGCCGGGGGATGCTGAACTTTATGTGAAGCTGGAATATTTCAATCCAAGCGGCAGTGTGAAAGATCGCGCGGCATATAATTTAATTGCGCAGGCCGAGAAGGACGGGCTGCTTCGTCCGGGCGCGACGATTATCGAGCCGACGAGCGGCAACACCGGCATCGGACTGGCTATGAATGCCGCTGCCAAAGGCTATAAAGCCATCCTCATCATGCCGGATAATATGACCAAGGAGCGGATTAATCTGCTCAAGGCTTATGGCGCTGAGGTTGTGCTGACCCCCGCCGCTCTGCGGATGCCGGGGGCGATCGCGAAGGCGAAGGAGCTCAGGGATCAAATCCCGAATAGCTTCATCCCTCAGCAATTCGAGAATCCGGCGAATCCGGGCATTCACCGGACCACGACAGCTCCAGAGATATTGGAGCAGATGGAAGGGCGTCTAGATGCCTTCGTAGCCACTTCCGGCACCGGAGGAACCATTACCGGAACAGGCGAGGTACTCCGGGAACAGCTCCCGGACATCCAGATCTATGTGGTGGAACCGAAAGGTTCCCCGGTTCTGTCAGGGGGAAGCCCGGGGCCTCACAAGCTTGTCGGAACGAGCCCGGGCTTTGTACCGGCGATTCTGAACACGAGTGTCTATGATGAAATCGTACAGGTTGCGGATGAGGATGCGATCCGAACGATGCGGGACTTGGCAAGCCTGGAAGGCATCCTGGTTGGCCCGTCTGCCGGGGCTTCGGTATGGACGGGACTGCAGGTGGCCCGCAAGCTTGGTGCCGGGAGAAGAGTGCTGTGCATCGCGCCGGATACCGGAGAAAGGTATTTGAGTATGGAGCTTTTTGAATAACAGTGCCTGCAATTGCGTCCGCTCGGATCTTATGAACCGGCGGGCGTATTTATATTATGTAAATTATTCGAAAAAGATTGAATAAAAATTCATCATTAGGTATAATTATAGAAGTAAGGATGTTCGTATCGAGAGGTGGATGGATTGTGAAACTAGCCTATATTAACGAGATTCCGGAATACGATCAATGGAATGAATTTATTCGAACATATACAGAAGAATGCATAATGAATGGATGTGGGCATCCCGTGGACTGGAATCAGCTTCAAGCGGGACACGTCATATCCGTCTATGACGAGAACAAGCTGGTCGGCATCGGCTGCCTGGCCGGGGAGCCAAGCATCCATGTTCGCCCTGCTTACGAGCATCGCGAAATAGAACCGATGGTGACGAAGCTGCTCAAAGCCGAATCCAAATTCGGGTCGCTGCATGGATAATTTTAATATGGAACGATAGTAAGCTGCCTGATTATCAGGCGGCTTTTTTGTTAGTACGATAGGATAATTTGAATATACACAAATTATCTGAAAATTTGCTTGGCAGAGTAATTGAATTGGGATGGCAATTCATTGTAAGATTAAAGGATGAACGTATTAAGATTCTAGAAAGGTAGGTTTAACCATGGATACTTTGAAGCTCAAAATTCTCGAATTACTGAAAGAAGACGCCCGCCGCAGTGCGGAACTCATCGCCACAATGTTAGGAACGGCGGTGGAAGAGGTGGCGCGAGCGATAAGCGAGATGGAAGCGGATAAGGTCATCGTCAAGTACGCCACAGTCGTGAACTGGAGCAAAGTGGATGACGAAAAGGTTACCGCCCTGATTGAAGTGCAAATTACGCCTGAACGCGGACGCGGGTTCGACGCCATTGCGGAAAGGATCTATTTATATCCTGAAGTCAAATCAGTCTATCTAATGTCCGGCGCTTATGACTTGCTTGTTGAGGTCGAAGGCAATTCCCTGAAGCAGGTTGCTTCCTTCGTGTCCAACAAATTGTCGCCGATCGATCGCGTGCTTTCGACCAAAACGAATTTTATTTTGAAAAAATACAAACAGGACGGCATCATTTTCGAGGATCAAGCGGACGATCATCGGATGCTGGTCTCCCCGTAAAGGTGAGGTAGAGCCATGATCAAAAATGAGACAGTAATCCAACCGAGCAAAATTAAATCGATGCAGGACTATTTGGCTCCTGCCGTACGCGAAATGAAGCCTTCGGGCATTCGGAAGTTTTTTGATTTGGTCAGCAATAGCAAAGACGATATTATTTCGCTTGGCGTTGGTGAGCCTGATTTCTCCACCCCTTGGCATGTGCGTGAAGCGGCGGTGTACGCCCTGGAGCGCGGCAGAACGAAATATACGCCGAACTCCGGTATTCCGGAGCTTCGCGAAGCGATTGCCAATTATTTGTACACGTCGTTCAAAGTGAAATATGAGCCGTCGAATGAAGTGCTTGTGACCGTCGGGGGCAGTGAAGCGATCGACTTGGCGCTGCGCGCGTTGATTACGCCTGGCGACGAAATTCTGATCCCGGAGCCATGCTACATTTCGTACTCGCCGATTACGAGTATAAGCGGAGGCGTTGCAGTCGGAATCGAAACTTTCGCGAAGGACCAGTTCAAATTAACGGAGCAGGCGCTTCGCGATGCGATCACGCCGCGTTCCAAAATTTTGATTCTGTGCTATCCGAGCAATCCGACCGGCGGCATTATGAGCTACGAGGACTGGCTGCCGATTGCCAAGGTTGTGGAGGAACACGATCTTATCGTTATTTCCGATGAAATTTATGCCGAATTGACTTATGGTCAGAAGCATGTCAGTTTCGCGGCGGTTCCGGGCATGAAGGATCGGACGATTCTGGTGAGCGGGTTCTCCAAAGCTTTTGCCATGACAGGCTGGAGAATGGGTTATGCATGCGGACATCGCGAATTGATTTCGGCTATGACCAAAATTCATCAATACACGGTGATGTGCGCACCGATTATGGGGCAGGTTGCCGCTCATGAGGCGCTGACCAACGGTTTGGAAGAAAAGGACCGCATGATGGAATCCTATAATCAACGCAGACGGCTGGTGGTCAAAGGATTCCGGGACATCGGACTCGAGTGTCATGAACCGCAGGGCGCATTCTATGCCTTCCCGAGCGTTGTCGCAACGGGACTAACATCGGATGAGTTCGCGCAGAGACTTTTATTCGAAGCCAAAGTGGCTGCCGTACCAGGAGATGTATTCGGATTAGGCGGCGAAGGCTTCCTTCGCTGCTCCTATGCGTACAGTGTTTCTCAGCTGAATGAAGCCTTAGAAAGAATCGGAAATTTTCTGAAAAAATTGTAATTGTACAGGAAAAATGTATATGAATTATTCATGAAAACTGGTATTCTTGTAGTAAGGAGGGATAAGCATGGCTTTTCTTGAATACCAACTATCAACCTATCGAAATCAGATGCAAATCAATGAACAAGAATTCGGACAACGTTGGTTGACTAAGCGTGCCAAGAAGCGAAACTCCCTTAACTTACTGGAAGAAGAGATTCATTCTCTGCGACGCAGGCTAGAGCAGATGGTGATCGACGGGGAAGAAATGACCTCGGATGCTGTCGTGGAGCTCAGCACGATTCTTGATCTCAAAATAAATGAATATATGAATAGCGGGAAGAAAAGTCGGTGAAAGCCGGCTTTTCTCGCGACTATCGATAAATGCAGACCGAATACGGAGGTACTAGGACAACATGAAAGTGAAATTGCTTGTTGTAATGCTGATGTCGGCTTTGATGATCATACTGGCGGGATGCGGCGGACCGAAGCCGGATGTTTCCATATTTGTCATGGGTGCAAACGGATTTCCAAGCGAAGCAGGCGAGAAGCTGGAAGCTTCCCTCAAATCGAAAATTGGCGAGACGCCTACCGTCAAGCTGAATACATCCCCTATTTTTTCAATGGAGAAAATGATTGTCGAACTCGCGGCCGGAGGCAACGGTATCTTCATCCTGGGCGAGGAGCAATTCAAAGGCTTGAGCCAGCAGGCCGGATTCGTTAACCTGGATGAGACGATTAAGCCGGAGGATTACCCGGAGGGGGTCATCGAGATCGCCGAGGAGGGCAAGCCTGCCGAGAAGCATCTGTATGGCATTCCGCTCGCCGGGAACAAATGGATGAAAGAGCAGGGCTTCGAAGGGAAGGGCCTTATCGCCTTCATTCCTGTCAATGCGCCGAAGCTTGAAGAAGCGAAGCAAGTGCTGAAAGTGATTGCACAAAAGTAACAAGACGTCTATAATCGACGAATAGACTGATAGTCAATATGCAGCCATAGGTGCCGGCAAGCCAGCTTGAAGCGTCTCGCGAGAGATGTCCGACGGGGGTTGCCGCTTAATAGGGAAGCCGGTTAGAGTCCGGCGCGGTCCCGCCACTGTAATCCGGTCATGGATGATGCCGGAAAGTCAGGATACCTGCCTATGGTGCCGTTACGACATCCTTCGAGGAAAAGGATCGCGTTAAATCAGGAGGCAACGCACAGGTTGCTGAGCGCCACGATTTATCGTCCCCTTTGTTCTTCGGAACAGAGGGGCTTTTTGCGATTGAGGTTATTCGAATATCACGAGAGAAGAAAGAGGGTTTACTTATGCAGCAAAAGAAATGGATGCGAAAAGCGTTAGTCCTCACCGTCGCTCTAACGACGGCGGTTAGTTTGGCGGCCTGCGGCCAGAAAGAAGCGGAGATTACGAACCCGTCGAAGCTGGGCGGAGAGGCGACGAAAGCGCCGGTTGCGACTGCAACGCCGGCAGCGGCCAAGAAGACGGCATATCCGCTCAAAATTAAGGATGCTACGGGGAAAGAGTTTACGTTCGATAAGGCGCCCGAGCGGATTGCATCGGTGTCGCCGGCCGAAACGGAGGCGCTCTTCGCGCTTGGCTTGGAGGCCAACATCGTAGGCGTATCCGATTTCGACGATTATCCGGAAGCGGCGAAGTCGAAGCCCAAGTTAGGCAGCATTACGAAGCCGAATCAGGAAGCATTGATCGCATCAGGTGCGAACATCGTGTTTACCGGTGTTTCGATGAAAGCGGACACGGTTGAGAAGCTGCGTCAACTAAACATCAATGTGTTCAAAGTGGAGCCCAAAACGCTGGACGATGCGATGGCGAATATTGAAACGTACGGCTTGATTACAGATCGCCAGGAGCAAGCGGCGAAATTGGTGGCTAAGATGAAAGCGGACCGTCAGAAGGTTGTCGATGCCGTCAAAGACGTGAAGCAGGAGAACAAGAAGAAAGTATACATTGAATTCAGCCCGGGCTGGACAGTCGGCAGCGGCGAATTCATGGACGAGCTCATCAAGCTGTCCGGCGGCATTAACGTAGCCAGCGACACGAAAGGCTGGTACCAAATCAGCGAAGAGAAAATTATCGCACAGAACCCGGCGGTCATTCTGTTCGCGAACGGAGTCATCGACAGCAAGAGCAAGAAGTCCCTTGACGAAATCATTCGCACGAGAAGCGGATGGGATGCGATTGATGCTGTGAAGAACAAGCAGGTCATCGGCCTTGATCAGAACCTGCTGAGCCGCCCGGGTCCCAGATTGACGGACGGACTGCTGGAAATGGCGAAAGGCATCTATCCCGAACTGGTGAAATAAATGAAAAGAAAACTGATGCTGTGGGGAGGAGTAGGAGCGATACTCCTTCTTCTTTCTATTCTGGGAAGTTTATCGCTGGGGACGGCCAGCCTTCCGGCGATGCAGATCGCCGGCATCCTCGGTAAACATATCCCGTGGATTGGAGATTATATCCCTGTCACGTGGGAGCAATCCGCGGAGCAAATCATTAATAAAGTGCGCTTCCCGCGCGTACTGCTCGGCATTCTGGTCGGAGCGTCGCTCTCTGTCGCCGGCGCGGCGTTTCAAGGCGTGCTCCGCAATCCGCTGGCCGATCCTTATGCGCTCGGCGTTTCTTCGGGCGCTTCGGTCGGTGCGGCATTTCTAATCTATTTCGGGCTGCAGATGGCCTTGTTCGGTCAATGGACGGTCCCGATCGTCGCTTTTGCGACAGGGCTCATTTCTTTGTTTCTCGTTCTCAGGCTGGCACAGATCGACGGGAAATTGAAGATGGAGACGCTCATTCTCTCCGGCGTCGTGATGCAGGCTTTTCTGGGCGCTATCGTTTCCTTCATGGTATCGATTTCCAAACAGGTCATCAATGAGATTATTTTCTGGCTAATGGGCAGTCTGGCCATGCGGGGATGGCCGTACATCACGATTATTACTCCGTATTTGCTCATCGGACTTATCATTCTGCTAGGCTATGCAAGGTCGCTCAACCTGCTGGCGCTCGGCGAGCGGCAGGCATCGCATCTGGGTGTGCATGTTGAACGGACGAAGCTGATTGTCCTTATCGTTGCCACCTTCATCACGGCAGCCGCCGTATCGGTAGCCGGGGTCATCGGATTCGTGGGGCTAATCGTCCCCCACTTGGTGCGCTTGCTGGCCGGCCCGGATTACCGGCTCATTATTCCGCTGTCGGCGATCGGCGGCGGCATTTATGTGCTCTGGGCGGATACGCTCGCACGGACGCTGCTTAGTCCGACGGAGATTCCGTTAGGTGTGATTACAGCCTTCCTGGGAGCGCCATTTTTTGCGTATTTGCTACATAAGGATAAGAAAACGTTAAGAGGTTGAACACATGATTAAAGTGGAGCAGCTTTCCCAAAACTTTCATACCCAGCAGGTGCTGGCCAATCTTTCTTTCGAAGTCAAGCACGGCGAGTTTTTCGGTATCATCGGACCTAACGGCAGCGGGAAATCAACCTTGCTTCGCCTGCTCTCGGGCGTGGATCCGGTCACCAAAGGCTCGGTCCATCTGGACGGACGCCCAGCTTCTTCGTATTCTCGCAAGGAGCTGGCCAGGTGGCTCGCCGTCCTGCAGCAGGATGCGCTGCCGCCGATCGGCTTCACCATTCGCGAAGTGGTGGAAATGGGGAGGTACCCGTTCCAGAATTGGCTGGGCGAAGATACCGCGGATGCGGAGGATTTGATTGCCGGAATTATCCGCAAGCTGCATTTGGAAGGGCTCGTAGAGCGTACGATCGAGCGTCTCAGCGGAGGGGAGCGGCAGCGGGTCGCGCTGGCGAAGGTGATGGCGCAGCAGCCGCGGCTTCTCATGCTGGATGAACCGACCACGTTCCTGGATATCGGCTATCAGGTGCAAATGATGGACTACATCCGGGAGTGGCAGCAGGAGTCGCAGTTGACGGTCGTCGCCGTCCTGCATGATTTGAATTTGGCCGCCCAGTACTGCACGAGGCTGATGGTCGTACATAACGGAACGCTTGCCGCCATCGGAACACCGGCCGAGATTATGACGAGCGAGTTGATTGCCAAAGTATACGGAACAGAGCCTATCGTTCTGCAGCATCCAGTGAACCAATCGCCGCAAATTTTGCTGCAGCCTGGGAAATAGAGGAGAAGTCAATCGGAGGATGAATGATGAGATGAGTAAACTGAATGCGATTATTGAAGCAATCGAGCCTATCGATCTGGACGTCGTTAAACAAGCTGACGACCATCTGAATCAATTGACCAAGCCGAAGGGCAGCCTCGGCAAATTGGAGGATATCGCCCGCCAGGTTGCGGGAATTACGGGAGAAATCAAGCCGGTGTTCGATCAGAAGGCGGTCATTGTGATGGCCGGCGATCACGGCGTGTGCGAGGAAGGCATCAGTGCGTTCCCGGCGGAGGTGACCCCGCAGATGGTCATGAACTTCCTGCAGGGCGGCGCCGCAGTCAATGTGCTTGCGCGCCATGCCGGTGCGGATGTGGTGTGCGTGGACATGGGCGTTAACGCCGATCTGGAGCATCCGGGTCTCGTTTCCCGCAAAGTCAGGAAAGGTACGCGCAACATGGCCAAGGAAGCGGCGCTGACGCCGGAGGAGGCCGTACATGCGGTTGAGGCCGGCGTTCAGCTGGTGGATGAGCTGGCGCAGAACGGCTACCGTCTCTTCGCCACAGGCGAGATGGGGATCGGCAATACGACGGCCAGTGCAGCCATGCTGTGCGCGCTGACCGGCGCAGAGGCGGCAATCGCCGTAGGCCGCGGAACCGGCATTGACGACGCAAAGATGCTGCATAAGCAGTCTGTCGTGAACAGAGCGCTTAGCGTGAACGGACTGCTCCCGGCGCAGCTGGAACAGGCCGGGGCGGGTTCAGATAGCGCAGACTTCGCGCTAGAGGTGCTGGGCAAAGTCGGCGGCTTGGAGATCGCCGGACTGGTGGGGGTTATTCTGGGCGCAGCGAAGAACCGGTGCCCGGTTGTGGTCGACGGCTTCATTTCGTCGGCGGCGGCATTGGTGGCGAGCCGGATCGCGCCTCGAAGCGCATCGTATATGCTCGCCTCGCATTTGTCGCAGGAGCAGGGCCATGCCGCCATGCTCGAAGCGGTCGGCCTCTCGGCGATGCTGCAGATGGATATGCGGCTGGGCGAAGGGACGGGCGCGGTGCTTGCCTTTAACTTGATCGAGGCCGCAGGCAAGATCATGAGGGAGATGGCGACCTTCGAAAGCGCAGGCGTGTCGCGGGAGTAGCCATAAGCGGCAGAAAAGCGGGAGAACGGCAGGAGAACAGCAGGAGAACAGCTGGTTTCCTCCCCAGGAAACAAGAGAAGGAGGCGAAAGCGGCATGGCGGTACTGGTAACGGGCGGCGCACGCAGCGGCAAGAGCTCGTTCGCCGAGAGGCTGGCGATGCACGGAGCCGAGCGCGGATTATATATTGCCACCTCTCAAATCTACGATGAGGAGATGAGGGAGCGGGTGCAGCTGCATAAGCAGCAGCGGCTTCTCTCTGGGTTTCCGTGGGATACCCGGGAGGAACCGTACGAGCTGAAGGCGCTTCTGCAGCAGCTTCATGAGCGCGGCGGGGAAGCCGTCGTGCTGGTGGATTGTTTGACGCTATGGCTCAGCAATTGGCTGCTTCGCTATGAACACGAACAGGATGCTTCGGCGCTCGTGATGAAGCATGTGGAGGAGCTTGCCGCCACGGTGTCTATGTACAACGGACAGCTCGTCCTGGTGACCAACGAGGTCGGAGACGGCATCGTGCCGGAATATCCGCTTGGCCGCATCTACCGCGACCTGGCCGGACGAATGAACCAGCGGATGGCCGAGGTGTGCGAGCAGGTGTTTCTTGTGACGGCGGGTATCCCGATCGAGCTGAAAAGCAGAGCCTACCGGTTGGATTCGCATACGGGGGAAAGTAAATCGTTTCTGGAACGGTGAATGTAAATGATGATATGGATATACTCTTGGCAGGAAATCGTCTGCATGACGGCCGCCGCCATCGCAATCGATTGGATCATCGGCGATCCTAAGTGGCCGACGCATCCTGTGATTTGGATCGGCAGGTGGATCCGTAGGTCGGAGGACCGGCTGCGGGTAACCGCAGATCGGCCTGCTTTGCAAAAGGCCAAAGGGGTCGTGCTGACGGTCTCGACAGTAGCGCTAAGCTTCGCCGCGGTGCTGCTGCTTGTGCTCGCTGCACGGGAAGTTCATGTGTGGCTGGGCTACGCCGTCAGCACGTGGCTGATCTCGACAACGATAGCGATCAAAGGTTTGAAGGATGCGGCGTATCTCGTTTATCATCCGCTGCGTACAGGCGATCTGGCCGGCGCCCGCAAGTACACCGGCTACATCGTAGGCCGCGATACGGCAGCACTCGGCGAGGAAGAGCTGACACGCGCGGTCGTGGAGACCGTGTCGGAGAACATCGTCGATGCGGTGATTTCGCCGCTCTTCTATGCGCTCATCGGCGGGGCGCCGCTCGCGATGCTGTACCGGGCATCGAATACGCTGGATTCGATGGTCGGCTACCGAAATGACCGTTACCGTCATTTCGGCTGGGCGTCGGCCCGCTGGGACGACGCCATGAACTGGCTGCCGGCCCGGCTCACCGGCCTGCTGCTCATTCTCGTGGCCCTGCTGTCGCCGGGCCTCTCGGGCAGGCGCGCAGCGGCGGCGATACGCCGCTTCGCGCACCTGCATCCCAGCCCGAACAGCGGCATTCCGGAGTCGGCGGTCGCCGGGGCTCTCGGAATTGAGCTGGGCGGGCTGAACGTCTATGGCGGCGCGGCCAGCGAGCGCGCCCGTATGGGCTGGCCGCTGCGGCCGCGGACGCAGCGGGATATCGTCACTGCCGTACGCATGCTGTACGGCGTCAGCTTCGTCGTGATGGGAGGATTGCTGTGCATATGGCTCGTACGGTTGTAGATTGGCTGCGTGCTTGCATCGCAGCCTTTCAATTTCTTACCCGGTTGCCGGTTCCCGTGCAAATCGATTATACAGACGATGTATTCCGGCGGAGCGTTATGTTCTACCCGCTTGCCGGAGGCGTCATTGGCTTACTGCTGCTGCTGGCGGCAAAAGTTTTGTTGCTCGTCCTTCCGGCCATGCCCGCTGCCGTGCTGCTTCTGGCGCTCTGGGTCGTCCTGACCGGCGGCCTGCATCTGGATGGGCTGATGGATACCGCCGACGGTATACTCAGCCACAGGCCCCGCGAGCAGATGCTGGAGATTATGAAGGACAGCCGTGTCGGGGCGATGGGCGTCATCGCCGCCGTGCTGCTGCTCCTGCTCAAGTTCTCACTGCTCTATTCCCTGCTGACGGCTGCGGCTCACGGGCCGGGATGGCTCCTGCTCGCCGTGGTACCGGTCTGGAGCCGCTGGTTTATGGCAGCTGCGATCGCTTGGTGGCCTTACGCCCGGAAGGAATCCGGACTTGGGAGTTTATTCCAAAGTGTGAAGGGCCGCCATGTGGCTGTTTCCTTCTTAGTAGCGCTGTTCACTACTACGCTTCTAGCGTCAGGAACAGGGGTAGATTCGAGCACGCTCTTATGGGCGGTTCCGCCCGTATTCGCCATCGTCACGGTCATGGCCGGCTGGTCAGGCGCCGCCTACATGAGCCGCCAACTGGGCGGATTGACCGGAGATACCTACGGGGCTTTGAATGAGCTGCTGGAAGCTGCTCTGCTGCTTGGCGTTTGCATTTGGATCAGCATTTGATAAGGAAAGGTGAGGTTGCTGCATGTTAGAGCGTTACGGGCACGGAGGCGATCTGTGGACAGCCGAAGAAACGTTCGGCCGGCCCAAAGAGCAATTTCTCGATTTCAGCTCGAATATGAATCCGCTGGGCCCTCCCCCTGTTGTGAAACAAATCTTGTCGGAGGCTTGGCTGGATATTGTGAAATACCCGGACCCTGCGGTTCGCGAACTGCGCAGCAAGCTGTCGCAGAAATATCGGATCCCGATGGAGAGCATTCTGGTCGGCAACGGGGCGGCTGAGCTGATCGATTTGACGGCGAGGGTGCTGAAGCCTGCCGTAACGGCACTGGCAAGGCCGTCTTTCAGCGAATATGAAGAAGCGGTTCACAAGGCAGGCGGCCGGACGTACAGCATTCCGCTGCGGGCCGAACACGGCTTCGAGCTGCAGCAGGAGGACGTAGAGGCGGCTTATGAGCATGCCGAGCTGTTATTCCTGGGTCATCCGAACAATCCGACAGGCCGGCTGATTCCCCGCCCGACGCTGAATGCCTTAGTGCAAAGCGGACGCAGCGTTGTGCTGGATGAGGCGTTCATGGATTTCATCCCGAACGAAGAGGAGCATTCCTTGCTGCATGCGGCTTCGGCCAACCGCCGGCTGTTTGTCATCCGTTCGATGACCAAGTTTTATTCGATTCCGGGCATTCGCCTTGGCTTCATGGTTGCACATCCCGATGCGATCCGTGAAATCCGGCGGGAGCAGGTGCAGTGGAGCGTCAACTATTTGGCTCAGCGGATCGGTGCCGCTGTGCTCGAGGATGAGGCCTACGAACAAGCGAGCCGTTTATGGCTGCAGGAAGAGAAGGCGTGGCTCGCCGGCCGGCTCGAGCAATTGGGCCTGGAGGTTGTGCCGGGCGAAGTCAATTATCTTCTCTTCTCCTTCCCGGCTAAGCTGGGACTGACGGTTCAGCATGCCCAGCGGCTGATGGGCGAGCAAGGAATTCTCATTCGGGATGCGTCGCTCTTCGAGGGCTTGAACGAACGGTACTGCCGGGTCGCGGTCCGGCGGCGCGAAGATAATGAACGGTTAATTGAAGGGCTGCGCCTGACACTGGATGCTAGTGCGGACAGCGAAACGGAGGTGCGAACATGATGCCTAATCGGGAACGGGCGGCAACACTTATGGTTCAAGGAACCGCTTCGGATGTCGGCAAAAGTATTCTGACGGCGGCGCTATGCCGTATTCTTGTGCAGGATGGCTGGCAGGTCGCGCCCTTCAAGTCGCAGAACATGTCCCTCAACTCTTATGTCACTTATGACGGGAGAGAGATCGGGCGGGCGCAGGGCGTCCAGGCGGATGCGTGCCGCATCCTGGCGACAACCGATATGAACCCGATTCTGCTGAAGCCGAAGCAGGACATGGTCGCACAGGTCGTCGTGCACGGCAAGCCATATTCGGATCTGGACGCGAGAACGTACCGCGAATCGTACCTTCCGCAGGCGGAAGCGATCGTCAAGGAGTCCCTGAGCCGGCTGCGCTGCGCGTATGACATTGTCGTGCTGGAAGGGGCGGGCAGTCCGGCCGAGGTGAATTTGAAGGATCGCGATATCGTCAATATGAGGCTGGCGGCGTGGGCTGACGCACCGGTCATTCTCGTCGCCGACATCGATCGTGGAGGAGTATTCGCCTCGATCGTCGGGACGCTCGAGATTTTGACGCCGGAGGAGAGGGAACGGGTCCAAGGATTCGTCATCAATAAGTTTCGTGGCGATGTCAGCCTGTTGAAGCCGGGATTGGATTGGCTGGAAGAGCGGACGGGGAAGCCTGTGCTCGGGGTCATTCCGTACTTGCCGCAGCTTGGGATTGAGGACGAGGATTCCGCCTCGTTGGATTCGAAGCACATGAAGAAGCGGAATGCGGCCCTTCCTGAGAAATCCGCCGATCAGTTGGATGTTGCGGTCATTCGTTTGCCACGGTTATCTAACTTTACAGATTTCGATCCGCTGCAGGAAGAGCCGGACGTGCATTTTAGGTATATTACGCACCTATCGGAGTGGGGAAATCCTGATGTTGTGCTGCTGCCAGGCAGTAAGAATACGATGGACGATCTGAGATATTTGACCGAGTCCGGTTTGGCTGACCGCCTAAAGGCCTATGCCGGAGAGGAACATGGCTGGATCGCCGGCATATGCGCAGGCTATCAGATGCTTGGGGTAAAGCTGCTCGATCCGCAAGGCTTCGAATCCGATCATAAGGAGCTTGAAGGCTTGGGCCTGCTGCCGACAGAGACGGTGTTTACGGCTGAGAAGCGCACGGTACGGGTGCAGGGAACCTCGCCGCTCTTCGCAGAGGAAGGCTCCGAGCTGTTCGTAGACGGCTATGAAATCCATATGGGGCGAACGCGATTTTTGGAGAATGCCGTTATTCCTTTTCAAATTAGGGCGTATACTCAGGATATAGACCCTGCAAGGAGCCATGGCGACGGTGCCGTTGTGGATGAGGGGCGAATATGGGGCACCTATATTCATGGTATTTTGCATAATGACGATTTCCGCAGAGCTTGGTTAAACCGCATTCGGCTGCAGAAGGGGCTGGCGCCGGTTCATGGAGGCCTCCGGTACCAAGAGCGCAGGGAGGCTGCCTTCGACAGGCTTGCCGACCATGTGCGGAATCACTTGGATATGCAGCTCGTTTATGAGATGATGAACGTAACAAAGGGAGGACGCTAAAGGATGAAAATTTATACGCGCACCGGCGACGCCGGACAAACGGGAGTCATTGGCGGCCGGGTGGATAAAGATGATGCCCGTGTGGAAGCTTATGGCACAACGGACGAACTGAATTGCTACGTAGGCCAGGCGATGAGCTTCATGGATCCGGCTAAGTATCCCGATCTGCTGCCGGATTTGCTGCAAATTCAGCATGAGCTGTTCGACTGCGGCTCCGATCTCGCTCTCTTGAAGCAAGAGCTGCGTCCTTACAAGGTGACGGCGGCGATGGTGGATGCGCTGGAGGCCTGGATCGATAAATACGATGCGGAAACGCCGGATATCACACGGTTCATTCTGCCTGGAGGCGGAACCGTTTCCTCTACGCTGCACATTTGCCGTACGGTATGCCGCCGGGCTGAACGCCGGGTCGTTACACTGGCGCGCACACAGGAAATCAATCCGGAGGTACGCCGGTATTTGAACCGGTTATCCGACTTGTTCTTTACGATTGCCCGCACAGCCAATCACCGCGAGGGAATAGCCGATGTGGAGTATGTGCGCAGCGCCGAGGTGTTCAGACGTAAATCATGAGTTATTATGAGCCGCTAGTTTATATCGTGCCGCCGGAGGAAGAAGGCTTCATCCTCAAGACGGTGCTGCAAAAAAGATTGATGGTCTCACGCAAGCTGCTGTCCCGCCTCAAACTGACCGAGCAAGGGATTATGGTGAACGGGATCCGGCAATATATCAATGTGAAAGTCAAAGCGGGAGACCGCGTCGAAATTCGCATGGAAGAGGAAGAGTCGGAGGATATTTTGCCTCAGGAGCTTCCTCTGCACATTCTTCATGAGGATGACCATTTGCTGATCTTGGCGAAGGATGCCGGCATCATCGTGCACCCGACGCATGGTCATTATATGAACACGATTGCCAACGGTGTCGTGTATCATTGGCAGCAGGCCGGCATCACTTGCCGCTTCCGGCCTGTGCACCGGCTGGATCAGGAAACGTCGGGGGTGCTCGCCATCGCCAAAACTCCGTATGTACACCAGCAGATATCCGAGCAGATGATCCAGCATCAAGTGAAGAAAGAATATCTTGCCTTCGTATGGGGGCGCTTCGTTAATCTCAAGGGGACGGTCAATGAACCGATCGACCGGGATCCCGAACAGCCGCATGTTCGCATTGTCACGCCTGACGGCTATTCGGCCGTAACGCACTATGAAGTCGTAGAGCAGTATGGACAGGCAGCGCTTGTCCGCATTTGGCTTGAGACCGGAAGGACGCACCAGATTCGCGTTCATATGAGACATCTCGGGCATCCGCTGCTGGGAGACAAGATGTACACGCTGCCCCAATTCGAGCAGGGACAAGCTGGCGAAGAGGTGGGCCGGCTGCTTCATCGTCAGGCGCTGCATGCATACAAGCTGGGCTTCGTGCATCCCGGAACAAGGGAATGGACGGAATTTAACGCCCCGCTGCCTGCCGACTTGGCGGCTTTGCAAGCATGGCTGCAAACAAATGAGTAGCGCAACCACACAACCATCCATCTCTTAGGGGTGGTTTTTCTTTGGAATAACTTGACATTCCTTATTATTTAGCCCAAAATTTTAAATAGATCCTCAATCTAACTCTAAGTCAACCCAAAGGAGTCCTTACATCATGGGAGTTAAAGTATATTGTTACGATAAATGCGGGACATGCCGCAGCATGCTGAAATGGATGCAGGCGCATAACGTCGAGGTGACGGAGAACGTTCCGCTATTCGAGACGCCGCCTACGGCCGGGGAATTGGCCAAGCTGCTGCGTGACAGCGGGCTGCCTATTAAGAAATTTTTTAATACATCCGGCGAGGTCTATAAGGAAATGAATTTGAAGGACAAGCTTCCGGGCATGACGGAAGAGCAAATGCTCGAGCTGTTAGCCTCCAACGGCAGACTGATCAAGCGTCCGATCGTAACGGACGGCACGCGGGTCACGGTCGGATTCAAAGAAGACGAGTTCAAGGATGTATGGTCGAAGGGGTGATGTGAGGTGGAAGATCAGAAGAAGCCATCGCGCAAAAAGTCACCCTTGGCTGTCGGCGGTTTCATTGCCGTTTTGCTGTCGCTAGGCAAGCTGCTTCTCGGATTTTTGAAGTTAGGAAAGGCTGGCGGGGCCGTCATTTCGATGTTTATCACGATTTGGGCCTACGCCTATCTCGCCCCGCTGCCTTTTGTGATCGGGATTGTCGTTATGATCCTTATTCATGAGCTAGGTCATGTGGCAGCGGCAAAATTGAAAGGGCTTCCGGTGTCGGCGCTAGTATTTATTCCTTTCCTCGGAGCAGCAGTTACCCTAAAAAAGAATCCAACTGATGCAGCAACGGCAGCATTTATCGGCATTGGTGGACCTGTGCTTGGAACTTTAGGCGGTGTTGCCGCATTTGCTTTAGGCGTATACACCGATTCACCAACCATTGTTTCTATAGCATACGCTGCATTCTATTTGAATTTGATCAATTTACTGCCGGTCCATCCGCTCGACGGAGGACGTATTGTTACCGCTGTCACCCGCTGGTTGTGGATAGTCGGATTAATAGGCGGTCTGGTGTTTATTTTTTATTTAGACTATTACGTCAATCAACTCATATTTTTCGCGATCTGGGCGATGTTCGCCTGGGATTTGTATAAGAAATATGTCAAATACAGAAATAAAGAGCAGCTGGTCTCGGTAGGCTCCCGTTTCGAATTCGCAGCGGACCATTTGCTTCAGCAGGGCTATATTATCCCCGGCGAGAATCATACGCGCGAGCTTGAATTCACGACCTATTCGGAGCTGCAAGGGGATGGCGGCGGCCGCCAAACGATCGTCATGTACTGGCAAGGGATCGGCTTCGAGGGCCATGCTTATTTGCCGGAGCAATCGATCGTTCGCCGAGTGCATCTGACCAAAGTGGATCACGTGCACAAAGAGGAAGGCTTCTACTTAGGTCTGCAAGTGCAGGTCGATTTCGTGCCGCTAGGGATCGGGGAACAATACTACGAAGTTCCGGCTGCCACCCGCTGGAAATTCGGAGCGGCTTATCTGGCGCTCGTGCTGTTCCTGCTTTATATGATAAGGCTCGTTCATCAGTCGGGCATTATCAATTAGTCCGATGAACCTGTTCAAACCAACATAATGAGGATAACAACCATGACATTTAAAGGATCCAAACGTTTAAATCAGCTAGGCTCTGCTATTTTTTCGGAAATGGCGGAATGGAAGCGAGAGGTTATGAACCAAGGGGTAGACGTCATAGATTTAGGTATAGGAAGTCCTGATCTCCCCCCGTCCGAACGCATTATCGAGGCGATGACCGAGGCTGTGCGCAATCCGGCCAACTACGGTTATCCGACATCGGAAGGCAGCTTGGCTTTCCGTGATGCTGTAGCCAAATGGTACCGGCACCGGTTCGGCGTCGAACTCAATCCCGAGAATGAAATCCTGACATTGATGGGCTCGCAAGACGGCCTTGCTCACTTGGCGCTTTCTCTCTGCGATCCGGGCGATATCGCTATCGTGCCTGATCCGGGTTATCCCATATATTCGGCAAGTCTCGCGCTGGCGGGTGTTGAGCCTTATTTGCTGCCCCTCCGCGCATCCAACGACTTTTTACCCCAATTCGATGACATTCCAGATGATGTGGCTGCCAAGGCAAAATTCATCCTGCTTAACTACCCGAGCAATCCGTTATCTGCAATTGCAGATCGCGCTTTCTTCGAGCGATTGATAGCCTATGCGAAGAAGCATGAGCTGCTTGTCGTACACGATCTTGCCTACTCCGAAATGGCTTTTGACGGCTACAAGCCCATCAGTATTTTGGAGATCGAAGGCGCTAAGGAGGTTGCTGTCGAGTTTCATTCATTGTCCAAAAGCTTCAACATGGCAGGTTGCCGAATCGCGTTCCTGACCGGAAATGCAGATGCGGTGAAAGCTCTTAGAACGCTGAAATCCAATATCGATTATGGCGTATTTGGAGCCATTCAAGCGGCCGGCATCGCCGCATTAGAGGAAGATATGGAGAACGATCACTCCGTTGCCGCCGTTTACGAAAGAAGACGAAATGTATTCATTTCGGCTCTACAGGAAGCGGGTTGGGTCATACCGCCGCCTAAGGCAACCATGTTCATCTGGGCACCGATTCCAAAAGGATGGACCTCTCGACAAATTTCCCGGGAAATGCTGTTTCGCGCAGGTGTTGTCGTTATACCAGGCGACGCGTTTGGTGCGGAGGGAGAAGGCTTTGTGCGCATAGCGCTGGTGCAGGAAGAGGCCAGACTGCTGGAAGCGGCAAGGCGGATAGGCGATTGGCTGCGAAGCGTAGAATGAAAGTCTGAGATTTTGGTAAAAATAGGAGAATGAGAGATAGATGAAATCATCGTGTCAAGAAATTTGATGAATTGAAAGGGGTATGCATATGGATGCCATTTCCTCATTATCAGAACTGCTAGCTGAACAGAAACCATCTTCGTACGTAGAAATTCCCGGAGTATTGGGGCAGACATTCGGGCAGGCGACAATTGCCGCTACATTGCCTATGAGTAAGTTGTTTTCACTCTATGAAGTTGATTTAGAAGTTCAGCGTGCGATTATTCCGCGCAATCTTTCTAAACTCATCGATTATGTGAATCTGTATTTGGAAGATCGCCAACCGATCTATTTCCCAGGCATTATTTTCTCGGCCCGAGGCGCCGGACAATATGATGAAGACTTGCAAGCGCTTCGCTTGCAGCCAATTGAGAAATTGTACGTTGTCGATGGCCAGCACAGGCTGGCAGCGTTCCAGCGCATCATGGAAAATCTGCAAAGCCAGATGGCCCGGGCCAAGGATCGCCGCGAATATGACAAGATGGAAGAGATCACGGAGAAACTGCGCCGTTTGTACGCATTCCCGATTTCGACAATGACTTATCTGGACATCAACGCTCGTCAGGAGCGCCAGCTGTTCTCGGATATCAACAAACTTCCGCGCAAGCTCGGCGGCAATCTGGCCGTGCTTCGCGACCAGCGGAGATTTTATCACGTTGCGGCAACGGAGCTTGCTTCCAAAGCGCCTGCGATGCAGAAGCTTACGGTGGATATGTTCTCGGAACGCGGCAAATCGCCGGAGTACTTGTTCTCCTATCATCTGCTGATCGAAATTCTGGTCGCGCTGTTCGAAGGAAGAATGAAGTCGGCCGCCCGCAACAACGGCTACCAGTATGAAGAGAAAGACCTGCAGGAGTTAGTAGCCTTAGCCGGCACTTACTTCAACGGACTGCTGAATTATTTGGAGGCGCCGGCCAAAGGCGAGCTGGTCTGGTCGGAGAACATTCAGATCGCTTTAGCGTTGTTCATTCACGACGAAGCGACGAAGACAGGCAAGTTCAACCGTTACGCGCTTGAGCATGCGCTCAAAATTTTGCCGCATGTGAATTGGAACGCGATCTATGCCGGGGACGAGAAGGATCGTTTGCCTAGACGGACCCGTATTATGAAAGCATACAATTACATCAAAAGCTTCTATCAAGAACAGAATGCATTCCTGATCAGCGATAAGGAGGACGTGGGCTAATGGAAGGATTACGCCTGAAAATGACGATTCATCCGTTTTGCGAGAAATTCGGTCTGGCTACCGTAGCCTTGCGTGTGCAGGACTTGCTCAATTATACGATGATCGATCCGATGGTACAGCGCAAGCTCAGCAATATGCAAAGGCGCAAAATCTCGACGTACCTGCAGGAGCGCGAGCTGGATCATGTATTCTTCGGTCCTGTTACCTTGTCCCTGCGGGAAGTGAATCAGTTGTCCAAAGGGGAGAAGGAATTCCTGCTGAAGCATGGCTCGAAGCTGTCGATTCTGGACGGTCAGCACCGGATTCTGGCTCTCGGCTATGTGAATGAGCAAATGCAGAAGGAAGTCCGGCGCTACGAGAAGAAGCTGGTACTGCTTAAGATCAAGCAGCGCAAGGCTCCTGAGGATACCGATATCCGTCAGGAAGTCGAGGAAACTGAAGGCACCATTAATCAATTGGAGAGCAGACGTCTGGATTTGATGGAAACGCAGCTCGCCGTGCAAATCTATATCGGCTTGACGGAAGAAGAAGAGCAGCAATTGTTCGGAGATATCAACTCCAAAGTGCAGTTGGTCAGCAAGGAGCTAGGCCATTCCTTCGATTCCATCGATCCGCTCAATCTCGTGATTCAACAGGTTGTTGATCATAACGTGTACTTGAAAGCGGTCGGTGTGGAGCGCCGCAGCAATTTGACGTCGTTCAACCGCAACTTTACTTGTTTCAGTTGGTTGTACGCGACAGCTACGATGCTGTTCTCGGGGCGGATGCAGCCATCTTACGAGCTGCAGCGCAAAATTCGCCACGATCCGTCGACGTACGTTGAAATTTTGCACCAATTCTTCAACACACTGCTGCCGATGATGCCGGAGCAGCCGGGGCTTGCGCAATATACGTCGGCGAACCGCGTCATTCAGGAAAGCATCGCGCTCTATGCGAACCGGTTCTTATTCCCGAACGGACAGTATAACGAGGATTGGACGGAATGCCTGCAAATTTTGGAAGGCTTCGACTGGTCCCATGAGAATGAGGAATTGATCTATGTCTTCGGTTCGCTGGATAACGGCAAGATTAACCTGATTCACGAGAAATCGTTGAAAAAGCATGTGAAGCTGGTGCAATTCTTCCTTGAGGGCACGGATTCGGCGAACAACGAATCGGAGCAGGAAGAATCTACCGCATAGGCTTGTAACTGAAAAACTTTCTATCTCACAATGTGTGAGCTAGAAAGTTTTTTTTGTTTTTTTGGAAATATACGAATTCCTACTACCATTTGTCTATACCAAATTATGAAAGCTAGAATACGATATCGTATAAAGTTTGAAAGGAGGAGAAAACGATGAGTTGCTCCGTATATGCTACTTTGGCTCGTATCAGCCTTGGCACTGTAATCACTGTTCATGCAGGTACTACTCCGAACCACACTGGTAGATTCCTAGGTATTGAAAATGGTAATCTTGTAATGGCTAGCACAGGTGGAACTGTATTCTTCATCCCGATCGACAGAATCTCCGTTATCCACATCCCTTAATTCATGTAAGAAAAAAGGAACGCAACAGGGTACAAGCCCTGCTCCGTTCCTTTTTTAATTAAAGACGAAAAGCGCAGGTGGTTTCAGCCACGTCAACTTTGTCCATACTGCATAATGACAGCAATTACAGTAGCAGGAGGGTCATGGAACCATGTTGGCCGTTCATCAACGTATGGCGGAGTTATGGACTTTGCGCAAGAAGCGGGAGTTAACCAAAGCAGAGCAGGATGAGCTGATGCTGTGCATGGAAGCGAACGCGACCTATGTCTGGATGCGAATAAAGCTGGAAAATTTATCGCTGTGCGCCTCGCTGACCAGCGACTACGAATGGCTGCATGAAATTTGCGAGCGCATCGAGAAGCTTGAACCTAAGCACTGACCAAGCCGGTCGGTGCTTTTTTCCTTTTCTGCTATAGTGTGGACGAGTATAATGGTAATAGTCTATATCTAAGGAGATGTCGCATGGTAAGCTGGTTCAAGCAAGCGGGGGAAGCCCCTTACAAATTGTTACTTCTCGGTTTATTGCTATTGACAGCGCTATACTTAAGACTATACCTGGCTCCCATCTGGATCGGCTACGACACGGATGTTCGCACCTTCCTGGCGTGGGCTGACAGAGCTTATACAGTTGGCTTATCCGGCATGTATACGAACGCCAAAGACTATTTCCTGGATTACCCGCCCGGGTATATGTATGTCCTGTATCTCATAGGCTTGCTTCATCATAAGCTTTCGATCCCGTGGGAGAGCGGAGCCTCTCTTCTCCTGCTGAAATTGCCTGCCATTCTGGCGGACATGGGGACTGTCATCCTGTTGTTCCGGCTGGCCGTTAACCGCAATGAGGGAGCGCGCACCTGGCTGCAAGCGATGGGCATTGCGGCATGGTTTGCTTTTAATCCGGCGATCTGGTCCAACTCTGCGATCTGGGGACAAGTCGATTCGTTCTTCATGCTGTTTATTGCAGCGACCTTCCTGCTTCAACAGCGGGGGAAGCTTCCGCAGGCCTCGGTCTGCATCGCATTGGCGCTGCTGTTGAAGCCGCAGGCGCTGCTCTTCGGCATTTTTCTGCTGATCGACGTCATCCGCAAGCGGAACCTGATGGTTCTGCTGCTCAGCGTTCTGAGCGGGTTGACGACGGTTGCCGTCATCTCGCTGCCATTTGCCATCGGAAGAGGCTACGGCTGGCTGATCGGGCTGTACTCGGGGACATTGGCGTCATACCCTTATGCCTCTTTGAATGCCTTTAATCTGATGGCGCTGCTCGGCGGTAATTTTATCGATATGAATACAAGCTTCCTGCATCTTTCCTATGCGAGATTGGGCATCGTGCTTATGGTTCTCTCCATCTTGTATTCATGCTATGTATACATACGCAGCAAGGGTCAAAGAGGAGCTCTATTGTATGTGGCGTTTCTATTTATTACAGCGGTGTTCATGTGTATGACCAAAATGCACGAGCGCTACCTGCATTACGGCTTGCTGCTGGCACTGCTCAGCTTCGTTTATACGAGGGACCGCCGTATCTTGGGCTTATTCATCGGTTTCAGCTTGACGCATTTCATCAATATCGCCGATGTGCTGCTGCGCAGCTTTAATCAGGATTACCATATTCCGCGTTATGACCCGCTGATGCTGGTCGTTTCGGGAGTTAATGTTATATTATTGGTCTATGCTTGTATATTGGGATGGAGGCTTTTCGTGCAATCACATCAAGAACCGAAGATCGAGGAGGATCACGTTCCTGTTCGGAAGACTCAACCGCCGGACATGAGGGAGGGGCGCTGG
Organism: Bacillus sp. 3255; assembly: GCF_031456485.1. Classification (NCBI taxonomy): domain Bacteria; kingdom Bacillati; phylum Bacillota; class Bacilli; order Caryophanales; family Bacillaceae; genus Bacillus; species Bacillus sp. 3255. Next base: position 209,256 of record NZ_JAVDUS010000001.1, on the reverse strand, counting down.
AACGCCATCTTCCAACCTAGCCGGGACGGGGTCGAGAGAAGCCCGAAGGGGCGCTTTTTTACGAAAAAAGATTGGCTGTACCTCGGCGCACTGGTCGTCGTCTATTCTGTTATCGCCTTGTTTCATCTAGGCGGTCATAAGGCTCCCGAGACGTTCTGGAAGCCGACAAGCGCAGGCGAATCGGTCATCGCCGATTTGGGCAGCTCGCATAACATTACCCGTATTAACACCTTTGGCGGTGTGGGAGAGGGCTCGTACTCTTTCTGGTTTTCCCAGGACGGCCAAGAGTGGCACGATCAGATCACAGTCAAATCCGATCATACCAAAGTATTCACCTGGAACACGGTGGAACCGAGGAAGGATGCGCGCTATGTGAAGCTGGTCATCGACGGGCAAGAGAGCGCGCAGCTGCACCTGCACGAGATCGGCATATTTGGGGACGGAAGCCCTGAGCTGCTGCCGGTACAACAAGTGCAGGAACAGGACATCAACCCGGCGGATGAAGGAAAACCGGTGAATTTGTTCGATGAGACCGGTGTAGTCCCTTATACGCCTACATACATGAACGGCACTTATTTCGATGAGATTTATCATGCAAGAACAGCCTATGAGCATATTCACCAGATTGAACCGTACGAGAGCACGCATCCGCCGCTGGGCAAAGTGCTGATGGCCGTCGGCATCTACATCTTCGGCTTGAATCCGTTCGGCTGGCGCATTGTCGGAACGTTGTTCGGCGTCGCGATGATTCCGGTTATCTACCTATTCGCGAAGCGCATGTTCGGACGGTCCGAGTATGCCTTCATTGCCGCCTTCCTGCTTACGTTCGATTTCATGCATTTTGCGCAGACGCGTATTGCGACCATCGATGTGTATGGCGTGTTCTTCATCATGCTCATGTTCTATTTCATGTACCGGTACACGACGCTCAGCTTTTACCGCGATAAGCTGTGGACCACGCTGATTCCGCTGGGACTCTCCGGCTTGTTCTTCGGCATCGGAGCCGCTTCCAAGTGGATCGTCATCTACGGCGGCGCCGGTCTTGCGCTGCTGCTGCTCTTGTCGCTGATCGAGCGGTACGGTGAATACCGGTTCGCCCGGCGGTTGCTGCGGGAGGCGGAGCAGCCGCATGATCCTGAAGGCGACGAGCTTTCGGCTACGGAAGAGACGGGGAAACCGCCGCTGACCGAAGAGGAGCGCAGCCGGCTGCAGATGGTGCAGAAGCTGTTCGCGCGAAACACGCTCTTCACGCTGCTGTGGTGTGTCTTGACTTTCGTTATCATTCCGTTAGGCATCTATACGCTGTCTTATATTCCGTTCATGATGGTGCCGGGACCAGGGCATAAATTGAAAGATGTCGTGACCTATCAGATTCACATGTACAAATATCACAAAGATCTCGTCGCTACGCACCCATTCTCGTCGCCATGGTGGGAGTGGCCGCTGATGCTGCGTCCGATCTGGTATTACCAGGCGAAATTCATGCCGCAGGGCATGCTCTCCAGCATCGTCTCGTTCGGTAACCCGCTTGTATGGTGGCCCGGCTTCGCCGCCGTGCTGCTCTCGTTCTATGTGGCGGTCAAACGGAGAGACAAGCTGCTGCGCGTGCTGTTAATCGCGTACTGCTCGCAGTACTTGCCATGGATGCTCGTACCTAGGCTGACATTCATCTACCACTACTTCGCGATGGTTCCGTTCCTTGTGCTCATGCTGACTTATTACATCAAAGAATACATGGAAGAGGGGCATCTGCATAAGCGCAGATGGGTATACGGGTATTTGGCTGCCGTGTTCGTCATGTTCGCGCTGTTCTACCCGATCCTTTCGGGGATGATCATTCCGTCGACCTATTCCTTTTTCTTAAGATGGCTGCCGGGTTGGAACTTCTTCTAACTAAAAAGGAATTGACGCTTTCATTCTGTGGTGGTATGATAATTCCAAGTTAAATACTATGAATTAAAATGTCGACCGAACAGCAGGAGACTCCCACTTTGTATGGAACAAAGGTAGCGGAGTCTCTTTTGTCATCTAATCGAATGGAGAGTGAAGTTCATGGCCAAAATCGTAATTATTTCCGGAAGTCCAACCCCTACGTCCCGGCTGCATGGGGTGATTGAAGTGGCAAAAAGTCAGCTGACGCAAGCCGGTCTTACCGTGGATTGGATCAAAGTGCGCGATCTTCCGGCAGAGGATTTGCTGTATGCGAAGTTTGACAGCGAAGCGATCGTGCATGCGAATGCGATCGTAGCCGCAGCAGATGCTGTGCTGGTAGCTACGCCGATCTACAAAGCTTCTTATACCGGCGTGCTGAAGGCGTTCCTGGACCTGCTTCCGCAGAAAGGGCTGGAGCATAAGATCGTGCTGCCGCTTGCCGTCGGCGGAACGATTTCCCACTTGCTGGCCATCGATTATGCGCTGAAGCCGGTGCTCTCTGCGTTAGGTGCCCAAAATATTTTACAGGGCGTCTATGTGCTGGATAAACAGGTCACGTGGGGCGAGCAGGGACAAGCCATTCTGGATGATGAGATCTCTGCGCGCTTGAATGAGTCGGTGACTCAATTCGTGCAGGAGGTTAAGTGGCATACGAGCCGTTGAGGTAGATAAAAGGATGAACCGCCATTGGTAACTTTTACTGATGGCGGTTTTTGCGTGCCGGGAAGCGGGCTGCCGTGCTATAATTAACCTATATTATGATGCGATAGGAGCGATTAGATTGTCAGAAACTTCACCTGGCTCCGTGCTGCTCGTCGATGGCATGGCCTTATTATTTCGCGGCTATTATGCGACTTCATCCAGCGGTTATATTATGAAAACAGATCATGGCGTCCCGATTAACGGCGTTTACGGTTTCCTCAAATATTTCCTAGATGCGATACAAACGTTCAAACCGTCTCATGTGGTGTGCTGCTGGGATATGGGGAGCAAAACCTTTCGTACCGAGAAGTTCGATGCGTACAAAGCGAACCGCGGTCCTGCGCCGGATGAATTGATCCCGCAGTTCGATCTGGTTAAGGAGGTAACCGCCAGCTTCAACATCCCGAATGTCGGAGTTGCCGGATACGAAGCGGATGATTGCATCGGAACGTTAGCCCGTACATACAGCCCTCTGACGAAGGTTCAAATTTTGACGGGAGATCATGATATGCTCCAGCTTGTCGATGAGAACACGGAAGTCATCATTATGAAAAAAGGGCATTCCAATTACATGGTCTATACGCTGGAAACGCTGATGGCCGAGAAAAGCTTGACGCCTGCGCAAATCATTGACTTGAAAGGCTTAACCGGCGATACGGCGGATAATTATCCGGGTGTCAAAGGTATCGGTGAGAAAACGGCGATTAAGCTGCTGAACGAGTACCAGGATATCGGCGGCATTCTGGAGAACTTGGCCTCGCTGCCCAAAGGCGTTCGCGCCAAAATCGAAGCCGAGCTGGATATGCTGCACCTATCGCGTGATCTGGCCACCATCCGTCTGGATGCGCCGGTGGCGTGCGCGCTGGAGGATTGCGGCTGGGCGATGGACCGGGAGAAGGTAATCGCGAAGTTCGAGGAAATTGCCTACAAAGGCTTGTTGCGATTGATCGGTTAAAAAAGAAGGGACAGTGCCTCTAGGGAGGTACTGTCCCTTTTGTGTTCCGGTGGATGGGGCGCCGGGGAGCAGTGTTGTTGATGCCGCTAGTGCGCGTTTTACGCCCGAGGCCAACTCGGCGTCGAAGCGAGAAACAACCGCCGACTCCGGCGTCGAAGCGAGAAATGTATATGATGTTCCATCTACAATCGAGCGTGCACGCCAAGCCGGCAACAGGTTTACGCATCCAGCCGGCTAGTGCTAAGCCCAACAACGCCCTCGAGATCGCACGTCAATTAGCCGATTGCCTGTAGCGCAGCGGCGTCGTCTTCGTGATGTGACGAAACACACGGCCGAACTGCACCAGGGAGCCGAAACCGACCTGCTCGGCGATGAGGATGACCTTCATCCTGGTCTGGGTCAGCAGACGCTGCGCTTCCTGCACGCGAACGAGGTTGACGTACTCGACGAGCGAGAAGCCCGTAATTTCCTTGAACATCCGGCTCAGATAAGCGGGAGAGATCTCGAAGCGTTCCGCCAGCTCCTCGAGCCGGACAGGTTCGGCGAAGTGTATATTGATATGGCGCACGATTGTCGAGATTTTCCGGTGGAGCGGGGAGACGTGCTCGGGCGACGTGACGGGATGCATGTGCACGAAGCGCGCAGTGAACAGCAGCAGCTCGATCAGATAATGCCGCAGGGCGAAGGATTGTCCAAGCTGCGTCTCCTTCGCTTCATGAATCATTTGGCCGAGAATGTCCTCGACGAACCGCCGGGTCGGCAAATCCAGCCGCAGCACGGGCGTTGCCCCGGTGAAGGCATCAAGCAGGAAAGGAGCGTCCTCTTTGGCGCTCTCCAAATAACTCTCGCTGAAATTCATGACGACACGCGCATGGCCTAACCGTTCCGAATCCGACGTGGCATGAAGCTCCCGGCGGTTGATGAGCACCAAGTCTCCCGGAAGAATTAGATAGGAGCGGTCGCGAATGAAATACATGCGCTCACCCTCATATAAATAATAGAGCTCATACATATCATGCATATGCTGCGTTCGTTCGAAAGAACCGGACCGGTGGATATGCTGGATATAAAACGGACCTTCGTCTTCATTGCCGAAAGTGACGGTGCTGGGCATAAGAATGACTCCTTCATACCGAATGGACTAACAGAAGTATACCATGATTGGAGTGAAAAATATGAATAGTTTCTGCAGAAAATAGGAATAGATGAAGAGAAAAAGCTCCTAACTTGCGATATGATAAAGCTATACCATTTTAGCAACCGTTTGCAAAAACAAGGAGGAACAGACAATGAAAGAACTTATAGCCGCAATCCAAGCAGGCAATCTATCCACATATTCGGCACCGGGCGTGAAAGTATACGAGGCATCCCTTACGCAAGTTGGCAGCACTTCGCTTCTGATGGTTCGCACGGAGGCAGGCAAACGTATTGTCGCTGTCGGTGAAGGCGAATTGTTCGATCAATTGAACGGAGAAGTTACAGACGGCGCGAAAGTAGCTCCATTGACGCATGCTAACCGTCTTGTTTTGAACCAATTCCTTCCATATACAGCTCCGCAAGCATTCGGAACGCAAGTCGCGACGATGGGTCTCGGCGACCGTCTCGGCATTGCAAGCCCTGGTCACATCCAAACGATCCGCGGCAAAGACATTCGTCCTGTGCTGGCTCAACAAAGTATCCGAGAGCTTGCGCTGACAGGCAGAACCTACGAAGACGTCTTGGATGCAGCGGCTTACGCCGTGTTCCAAGAAGGCTACAAAGATGGATATGGCGCAGACGGCGACCACTTGAAGAAAGAAGAAGACATTGAATACGCGCTTCGCCTCGGCTTCACGATGCTGACGCTCGATTGCTCCGAGAATATCGACAATACGATCGAAGGCTTATCCGCGGCTGAAGTATCCGCCAAATACGAGCAGCTTCCTGCGAGCTTGCGCGAGCACTATGAGAAGCGCTACCTGGAGACACCGGCTAACGTTCCGGGTGCGGCACTGAACTACACACGCGAGGCGCTCCAGAAGGACGTTCTGATCTATGATGCGGCAATCAACTTCATGGAAGCTATTTACCGCAAATATATTGCGACGCTGGACCGCGCGGTTGATTTTGAAATTTCCATCGACGAGACGGCTACGCCGACATCGCCGGAAGCGCATTACCTGGTAGCGAACGAGCTTCGCGACCGCGGCGTGAAGATCTTCAGCATGGCGCCGCGTTTCTGCGGAGAGTTCCAGAAGGGAATCGACTATATCGGCGATATCGCGCAATTCGAGCGTGAGCTTGCGAGCCATGCCGCGATTGCCGTGCATTTCGAATATAAGCTGAGCATTCACTCCGGCAGTGACAAATTCAGCGTATTCCCGCTCATCGGGCAATACACGAAAGGTCTGTTCCATATCAAAACAGCCGGCACGAACTGGCTTGAAGCCGTACGCGTCGTAGCGAAAGTAAACCCGTCGCTATACCGCCGCATGCATCAATACGCGTTGGAGCATTTCTCCGAGGCGACGGCTTACTACCATGTAACGACAGACATCGATGCAATCGTTCCGCTCGCCGAAGTGTCGGATAGCGATCTGCCGAATTACATGGAAGAAAACAACGCCCGTCAGTTGCTGCACATCACGTACGGTTTGCTGCTGCAAGCGAAGAATGCCGATGGCAGCAAAACGTTCGCGGATGAGTTCTTCCAAACGATGGCCGAGCAGGAAGAGGTGTTCGCCGAAGGTCTTCGCAAACATATCGGCAGACATCTGGAGCTGCTGGGTAAATAAGGCTAAGAGCCTGTCTCCGATTAGGGAGGCAGGCTTTTTGCTATTCTTTCACAGCACCGGCCGTTAGTCCGGCGACCATATATTTCTGGAAAAACAAGAATAAGATAACAATCGGGATCGTCGCCGTGACGCAAACCGTCATAATGTTAGCCCAATCATAAGCGACTTCACCCATATACCGGATGGATATGCCGGGGTTCAGTGTGCGAAGGTGATCCTTATTGATGAGCGTCAAGGAGTACAGCAAATCATCCCATGACAAAATGAACGTATAAATGCCGACGGAGAAAATGCCGGGCTTCGACAACGGGAAAATGATACGGAATAAGATGCCGAACCGGCTGCATCCATCGATTTTTGCCGCTTCCTCCAGCGAGTGCGGGATGTTGTCGAAGAAAACCTTGATCATCCAGATCGAGAAGGGCAGGGATGCTGTCGTCAGGGCGATAATGAGTCCCAAATGCGTATTTAACAGCCCGTACGACTTGTACATCGCATAAAGCGCAATGAGCAGAGAGACGACAGGCAGCATCTGCGTCGATAAGAGCGAGAACATGATGGCATTTTTGAATTTAAAATGAAAGCGGGAGAACCCGTAGCCGGCGAACATTGCGAAGAGCAGAGTCACCAGCGTTGTGCTTCCGCTGACCAACAGGCTGTTACGGTAATAGATCAGAAACACGTTATCGGACAGCAGCTTCACATAGTGCGACATAACGGGCTTCGACGGCACCCACTCCGGCGGAATTTGGAATAGCACGGAGTTGTCCTTGAATGAAGTCACGAACATCCAGTACAGCGGAAAGATGAGAAATAAGACGAATACGAATAAGCCTACATATTGTCCCGTATTATGCAGCGTGTTTTTGCTTGACCGGCTTGGACTTGGCATAGCTGTTCCTCCTTCCCGCAGCGGGTTCCTCGCCCAATGAGAACAGCTTGTTGTAGAGCATGGAGATCAACAGCATGATGATAAGCCACACGGCGCCGATTGCAGCGCCTTTGCCTAAATTCAGCTGGACGAAGGCGGCTTTATAGCTGTATATCGCAAGCGTAGTCGTCGTGTTCAGCGGGCCGCCGCCTGTCATAATCCAGAACAGCGGGAACATTTTGAAGTTCTCGATGATCGAGATTAAAGTGATGGTTTTGATATTGTTTTTGAGCATAGGCAGCGTAATATACAATAAAATCTGTCTCCGGTTGGCGCCGTCGATTCGTGCGGCTTCATACATATCCTCGGAGATCCCCTGCATTCCCGCCAAGAGCATCGTGCTCATGAAGGGAAGCTGCCGCCACAGCGCCGTTACGATCACGGCCGGCAAGGCCAGATCCAGATTGGTCAGCCAATCCTGCGGCTTGCTGATGAGATGCAACTGCTGCAGCACGTAGTTGATGAGTCCGTACTGCGGCTGAAACAGCCACATCCATAAGAGTGCCGATACGATCGTCGGCACAATCCATGGGATGAGAATAAGCGTACGGAACAGCTTCTTGAAGCGAATGTTGGCATTGAGCAGCAGGGCCAAACACATCCCCAGTACAAATTGCACGCTGACAATGCAGACGACATACGTCAAGGTTACACGCAGAGCCCCGAAGAACTCCCCGTCTTTGAAAATCTCCGCATAGTTGGCGAAATCGTTCCACGGCTGGTTCTTCATACTGAGCAGTGTGACCTTAAAGAAGCTCATGTAAATCGATTTCACGATGGGAATCCCGATCGTGAACAGCAGCATCGCCAAAGCGGGTACGATGAGAACCAGAAGAAACAGGCGGTCCTTCGCCAGCTCCGATATTCCTTTAACTCGCATATGATGTCCACTCCCAGCAGCTTTATTTCAGCGTTACTTTCAATTTGGCGTCGAGCTCCTGCGCCACCTTATCCGTCGGTGCGTAATCCGTCGACACTTTGAGCAGGGCATCGGCGATATCGATATACGCCTGTTCCATCCCCGGATGATTTTTGGGCAGCGGTTGAATAAGGTTCATTTGTTCCATCAGCACTTTGTCGAATTCCGTTTCCGTGAACATGGAACTGAGTGATTTGCGCGCAGAGATGACATCGCTTTGCTTGTGGTAAATGGAAATCGCTTCTTTATCGGTCAAATATTTAATGAAATCCGCTGCAGCCTGCTTATGCTTGGAATCCGCAGAAATCACGAGTCCATGCGCCTCGCCGATCGAGACACTTTTTCCGGAGACACCGGCAGGTACAAGGGCCGCTCCCCATACTTTGTCATATTCAGCGCCTTTGCCGCTCAAGTTGCGGAATACGGCTTTTCCGTAGTTGCCGTCTACGTACATGCCTAAACGGCCGATGGAGAACAGATTCCTCAGGTCTTTCAGCTTGGCGCCGGAGGGGCTGATGCCGTCTTTCACTAATTTTTTATAATAGTTTAATGTGTTGACCATTTCAGGGGTATTGGCATTGACCTTCCCGTCTTTGTCCAGAAGCGCTCCTCCGAAGCTGTACAGATTGCGCAGCGCGATCTCGCCGTTGATGGCGAGCTTGTCGGAAGGCTCCCCGAACCCGTAGATTTTCTCTCCGCTGTCGGTCTTCAACTCCGAAAGCGCCTTCGCTGCTTTCAGCATCTCGTCGATCGTTGCCGGTGCCTTGGCTTCGAGCCCGGCTTTCTTGAACAGGTCTTTGTTCCAGTACAAAATGTAAGGCGTCGGCGCCCAAGGAACTCCCATTAATTTGCCGTTGTACGAGAAATCTTCCTTGAAGCTTGGCATCAAATCGTCTACATATTCTTTGCCCATCAAGTCGTCGAGCGGCGTTACAATGTCTGAGGCTGCATAGGACCCGAACCAAGCGGGGAACGTTTGAATGATGTCAGGCGCATTCCCCGTCGAAGCCATCACGAAGGTTTGCTGTTTAATATCAGCGAAAGGAATGCCGATAAACTCGATTTTGACATTCGGCGTCTTCTCTTCATACTTTTTGACCATTTCCTCCAGTGCGCCTTTCGTTGCGGCTTCACTGATACTCCAAGAGGCGAAGGTCAGCTTGATCGGTTCATTCGGTTTTGCGGATTGTGCAGCGTTACCGGTTGAATCCCCTGCAGCATCATTGCTGCTGTCGGTTGCGCACGCCGTCAGCGTGCCGGCCAGCAAAATTGTGGATAGCGTTATGGATGCGGCTTTGCTCATGTTCATTTTTAAATATCCTCCCCTGGATGCTTATGGAATACGGTAAATTTGAGTTGCGTCTCACACTTTTTATTATGGGGACGGGAGGTCTGCACGCCTATCTCCAATCCATGAAGGTTGTAGAGAAATCGTGACTTATGGAATCATCAAGTTATGACATCGTTCATCGATTCGTGACTTCCTCGCCACAATTGCATCCGTTACGGCATTTTTATGGCATAATAGGATTACTTTGAAGAAAGCAGGTGAAACGATGCCGCCGGTTGTGTCGATCAGACAATATCTCCGAAATTTGCCCAGAGTGTTCTGGACTTATTTTATCTCCTATCTGGTGGTCATCCTGCTTCCGATCATGATTCTGAGCTATGCTTCCTATAGTTTTACCATTTCTACGTTGGAAAACGAATTAAGTCAGGCGACGATCCAATCCGCCAAGCAAAAAAACGCATCGGTTGAGAAAATGATCGAGGAGATGCAGTCAATCGCCATTCGCATCGGACTCGACGGACGGATTGCCAGCTATGTCAACGATCCGGCCAACACGTTTCTTCTGAATGAAACCCGAGATATTTTGAAAACGGCGGCAACGGCCAACGAGGCTATTCAATCCATCGATTTCTATGCGACAGGAGCGAATCTCATCATCGCCTCCGACGGTTATACGAGGACGTATGCCCAGTCCCCAAGAGATATTTGGATTCAAGAAGGCATGTCCGCGGCCGAATCCGGATTCTGGCTCAGCTCCCGCCAAGGGAATGAGTTGGATCAAATCGTGACGTATGTGCTCAAGGTTCCTGTTCAGCGTAAAGATTTCAAAGGGCTGCTGGCCGTTCATATGCATGAATCCGCGCTGAAAGCGTCCTTGCGGAAGATGGAAGGGAACCCGCACACGACGACCTATATTTTGGACCGCAGCGGCAATGTCATCACATCATCGTCTCTGAATCCGCTGGATGCCGAGCATGTGGGGCGCATCGTACAAACGATCGGGAGCGCACAGGATGCTATCGGTTACACCATTGCGAAGCAAGATGGAGACCGGAATCTGATCACTTATGTCAAGACGCTTCATAACAAGTGGAGCATCGTGTCCGAAACTCCTTTGCAGTATTTACTTTCCAAGCTTGCCTACGTTCGCAGTGTGGCCTGGATGACTTGCACGCTTCTGGTGGCGCTTGGCGTCATTCTGTCTTATTTTATGTCAAGGAAAATGTACAGTCCGATCAAATCGTTGATGGATAAAACCTTGCCGTATAACCGCAATGGAGAGGGGCAGCCGTCAGGCTCTCCGCAAAAGAACGAGCTGGAAACGATCTCATCTGTCCTTGATCATGTATTCAGTAAAAATGAGGCTTGGGAGCGTCAATTTCGCATGAATCTGCCGGCTCTCCGTGAACGATTCCTGCTGGCGCTCTTGGGCAATAAATTTAGCAATATCCAAGAGATTAACGGCAAGCTGGAATTCTTGCATATCCGTTTCGCCGAGAACGGGCTGGTTGTTTTCCTTATTGAAATCGATGAATACAGCTCGCTTGCGGGCAGTTATTCCGTGACCGATCAGAACTTGTACAAATATGCCATGCTCAATATCGTCGAGGAGCTGGCTTCGGCCAAATACGAGTGCTTGTCGGCTGAAACCGATGAGAATCGAATCGTCCTGCTGATTAACTTGGATACCGCGGACCTTACGCATCGCCAGCTGAAGGAGGAGCTTGCCCGTTTCGGTGAAGCCATTCAGCAAGTGATCGCTCAACTGTTGAAAATATCCGTCACGATCGGCGTTGGCACCCCGTTCTCGCATATCCTGGAGACGCACTATGCCTACAAAGAGGCGAGCGAGGTCATTCGCGCCAAGATGGTGGCAGGAATGAACACCGTGCTGTTCTATGAAGATCATGCCCGGGAAGCCGACTATGAATTTTATTTACCGCCGCATTTCTCGCAGCATATCATTAATTTTGTGAAGGCCGGGCAAACGGAGGAAGCGTTAGAACGGTTCATGGAGCTGTATTCGCAGATTAAAGCGCGTACGAAGCTGAATGAAGAAGTTATTTTTCGCACCTACAGTCTCATCGTGGAAGATATGCTGCGGAATTTGAACGACTTGAATGTGAATACGGAGCACATCTTCGGCACGAACCACAACCTGTTCCGCGAACTTGCGTCCAAAGAGACCCTTCATGCCATTCACGAGTGGATATGCGGCATCGTGAAGAGGGTCGGCGAAGGCTTGCAGCAGCTGCAGCCGAAGAAGAACACGTATATTGAGACGGTTATTGCCTATATGGATGAGCATTATCATTTGGATCTATCCGTAGAAATGATCGCTGAGCAGGTGAAGCTGAATCATGCCTATTTGAGCCGCATGTTTAAGCAGGAAATCGGGAAAACGATGCTGGAGTACTTAACGCTGCGGCGGTTGGAAGTCAGCAAGACGCTGCTGCAGGATACGGATCAAACGATCAACGAGATTGCCGCTAACGTGGGGTATAACAATGTCAACAGCTTTATTCGCTTTTTTAAAAGGTATGAGGGGCTTACGCCCGGCGATTTCAGGAAATCGATCCGGTAATCCCACCTGCCGGAACGAAAGAAAGCGGCCGCCCCCAAGCAGAATTACCTGCTTAAGGACAGCCGCCGTTTATTTCTGATTCAATGGCTCGTTCCGCTTGTCATCTTCACCCGGGTAGTCGCGCTTGATGCCTGCGTGCAGCTCGTGGTTCTCGTAGGAGAACCGGTTAGGCGGACGCTGATCCTTCCGCCATGGCGAGCTTTTCCCGAGTGATTCTGCGTTCAGGCTTGTGCCATACGGCCCTTCGGGAAATTCCTCGGGTATCAGATCGTTGCGTTGGGATTCCACCGTCTCCAAGTCGGTGTATTCATCCCGCTGCTCGGACATGAAGCCGGGCGTCTCGCTATACTTATCGTTCTCGGATTCACTGGTCATCGGATAAAGCCTCCTCGTCTGGGATGGGAAAGCGTGCTTTCTCCAGTGTCCCCCGAGGCAGCATTAAATATCCGTGAAGTGAATGGATCCGATGATTTGCGTCAAGAATTCGTTCAGTTCCTGTGCCTGTTCTTCATTCAGTTTAAAGGCATATTCCAGGTAGCCTTCCTCTGCCAGGTCATCCGGGCCGATCACGGCGCTGCGTCCGCTCTGCAAATCGATAATGAGCTTCTTGCCATAATAGCGGGTTGTGGTCATAATCGCGAGATCGAAGCGGTGCAGCGCTTTGCCGACGAAACAGACGAAGCGGGTAGTTGTCTCTTCCTGGTGGTCGTATAAAAAGTCAAAATCAGACATAAGGGCCCTCATTTCATTCTAGTATGCTTATCATTATAACCGATAAAGGGCTGTCAACAAAACAGAGGTTGCGCCCATCTGTCAAACATGGTATCATTTGGATATAAGAAAAAGGGAAGCACCTTTTCAGCCTGGGCTGAGAAGGTGCTTTTTCGTTTTTCTCAACCATTATGAGATCGTCAGGAGGAGGCAAGCATGAACATTGTATTTCTAAGCACATTGGAGAAAGAAACGGGGGAACATGAGAGACTGTCGGCACAAGTATCGATTGGTGAAGAACAGGGGATATGGCACGTATTCTGGAGTGAGCCGAACCATGCCGGCAAGCTGGAGCAGATGCAATGGTATCAGGGCATGAGCTGGGACGAAATGCTGAGCACGTTCCGCCATGGCCTGCGGGAGAAGATCCGCAGCGGCTTCCGCCCTTTGGTCAGCTCGGATATGGAAGCCGCGCAGACGCTATCCGGCAAAGCAAGAATGACGCAAATGCTGACGTATTATTGCGATGACCATCCGAACGAGGAGATGTACGAGAAACTTCGCACATGGCGGCGGGAACAGGCGTCGCGGGAGGGGAAAGCGCCCTATTTGCTGGCCACGAACAGGGTGCTGCGCATGCTGTCCGTCTTCCTGCCCAAGAGCAAAGACGAGCTAAAGCAAATTCCGGGCTTCGGTGAGCAGAAGACGAACATGTACGGGGAAGATATGCTGAAACTGACCGCCGATTGTACGCGTATGGGCAGCTTCCCGCTAGATTGGGTGGCCAGAAGCATTGACCCGGCCAAGTTCGAGTCGTGGCTGCTGACCCAGAAGGAGCAGAAGCTGCGCATCGAGCTCGACCGCGAGGCCGGCAAGCGCAAGCTGCTGGAGATTACTTCCGGCGGCGGAAGCTTGGCGGATCTGCAAGCCGGGCTGACGATGCCGCGCAGAGAATTGCTCCAGTGGGTCGAAGAGCTGGAGCGGGAAGGCTACGACATGGACCCGCTCGTGGAGGCCGAGCTTGCGCAAGTACCGGAGGAGGAGCAGATCAAGGCCTGGAACGCCTTCGAATCCGTAGGCGACCGCTACTTGAAGCCGGTACTGCAGCGCATGTGCGGGACGGAAGAGCTGAAAGGCAAGGAGCTGGACCGCACGTACGAATGGCTGCGTTTGCTTCGTCTGCGCTTCCGCAGGGAAAAGGAAAGCATGGCGTCGCAGACGGCCAGTTAAGCAGTTGACAGAGACCGTCTTCATGTGATTAAATGTTGGATAATCTAAATATGAATTAAAGCGATGACGAACTGGGGCGATGCCCACAGTAGGAGTAATGCCGCTGCTGCAGAGAGTCGGTGAAGGGTGCGAACCGATGCAAGCATGGCTCCGAATTACCGTTCCGAGTTGGTTGAGGGAACATGCTCGGCTAAGAGCATCAGTAGCTTATACCCGGCATTCCATGCCGTTATGATGCTAAGTGAAAGAGAAGCCTGCGCCGGAGTGCCGGAGAGCTGTCATTCTCTTTAATTAGGGTGGTACCGCGAGACAACCTTCTCGTCCCTTTGTGGACGATGAGGTTGTCTTTTTTGTTGTTCAGATGACAGGAGGAGAAGCGACATGACAATGATGGAATTAACGGACGCACAGAAACAGGAAGTAGAGCGTCAACTGCAGCTCATTCGGCGGGGAGCGGCGGAAGTGATCCCGGATGAGGCGCTCAAGCTGAAGATCGCCCAATCGGTTGCGACAGGCAAGCCGTTGAAAGTGAAGCTGGGCTTGGATCCGTCTGCGCCGGACATTCATATCGGGCATACGGTCGTGCTGCAGAAGCTGCGCCAGTTCCAGGAGCTGGGCCATGAAGTCCAGCTGATCATCGGCGATTTCACCGGGAAGATCGGCGACCCGACGGGGAAATCGGAAACCCGCAAGCAGCTGTCCGAGGAGGACGTACAGCGCAACGCGCAAACGTACCAAAGCCAGCTGTCCAAAATTTTGGACTTCAGCAAGACTACCTTTTACTACAATTCCGCTTGGCTCGGCGAATTGAAGTTCGACGATGTGCTGAAGCTGGCCGGCAAGGTAACCGTAGCGCGTATGCTGGAACGGGACGATTTTGCCAAAAGATATGCGACCAACCAGCCTATTCATGTGCATGAATTTTTTTACCCGCTGATGCAAGGCTATGACTCCGTATCTCTGGAAAGTGATATCGAGCTGGGCGGTACGGACCAGACGTTCAACATCTTAATGGGCCGCACTTTGCAAAGCGCATACGACATGAAAGAAGGTCAGGTGGCCATTCTGATGCCGCTGCTCGAAGGGCTGGACGGCACGCAGAAGATGAGCAAGAGCCTTAAAAATTATATCGGCATTGACGAGAGCCCGAACGAGATTTTTGGGAAAACGATGTCGATTCCGGATTCGCTGATGGTCAAGTACTATGAGCTGACGACAGCGATCCCGAATGAGGAGCTCCGAGAGCTTCGCCAAGGACTGGAGACCGGCTCCGTCCATCCGCGGGACGCGAAGATGAGGCTCGCCAAAGAATATGTCCGTATGTATCACGGGGCGGAAGCTGCGGAAGAGGCGGAGCGGCATTTTGTCACCGTCTTCCAGAAGCGTGCTCTGCCGGAAGATATGGAGGAGACGCTGCTAAGCGCCGGCTTGCTGGAGGAAGGTCAGATTTCGCTCATCAAGCTGCTGGTTTCGCTAGGGCTGCAAGCATCCAACGGGGAAGCCAGACGCAGCATCGAGCAGGGGGCTGTGAAACTGAACGAAACGAAGTTGACGGATATTCATGCGCTGCTTCGTCCGCAGGAAGGCGATATCATCCAGGTGGGGAAACGTAAATTCGTGAGAATCAAGCTGCATTGATACAAGCAAAAAGGGCTCCTTGACAGCAGATAACTGCTTCAAGAAGCCCTTATATTTATAACCATTCCTTCTTACGGAATAAAATATACATCCCAATGCCCAGCAATCCCATGACAGCTAACACATATTCGTCGCCATGCGGGATCTGGAGCCCCAACACGTTATCGAAATTCATTCCGAACACACCTGTAATGAACGTCAGCGGCATGAAAATCGTGGTTAATGCGGTGAAGACGCGCATGATATCATTCGCGCGGTTCGAGAGGGAGGACTGGTACGCTTCTCGCAAGTTCCCCATGAGATCGCGGAGCGTGTCGAAGGTATCGACAATTTTGACGGCGTTCTCGTAGACGTCGCCGAAATATTTCTGCAGCTGATGATCGATCAGCCGAAGATCTTTCTTGCCCAGCATGCCGATGACATCGCGCTGCGGCACGAGCACTTTTTTGAGCCAGAGAATTTCGGAGCGGAGCCCGATAATCTCATTCAGATGCGATTTCTTGGTCGCTACTAAAATATCTTCTTCCAGCTTTTCGAGCTTGGCCTCGATACGGTCACCAACCGCAACGTAATTATCGACGACAAGATCGACCAGATGGTACAAGAAACGATCGGCGCTGTTCACCTCCTCTTCCCAGAGAAAGGGCTTCAGAGCGCGCAGTTCATTAATTTTCTGCCGTGTAACGGTAATGATGTAATGTTTGCTTAGGAATAAATTAAGTCCGCGAAGGAAAATCTCTTCATCATCGAAACGTATGGAATTAATCACGATAAAATAATGCGAATCATAAAATTCAATCTTAGGACGCTGTTCTTCTTCGCTCAAACAGTCCTCCACGGCCAAATCATGAAGATGGAACATAGGTTGTAGAAGTTCTAAATCCTCGATTCCTGCATCAATCCAATAAAAGCCTTGTTCTGGAGGTGTTAGTGCGACAGACACGTCTTCGACCAATGTGAAAATGCCATTCTGAACCCACCGTGTTTTCATCTGATCCACCCCTTTGCATGGAATCAGCCGGTTATATTCATTAATGGCCTAGGCTACGAATGATGGAATAACCGGTCTGCATTCCTACACTATAAAATTTACATTTCTTGCAGGTGCTACTCCTCGGTTCCCCGTCCAAACGTATGCCCCCCTTTATTAATCCGTGTCGAATAATACTTGTCTAGTATAACCCTTCATATATTACGTTTCAAGCCAAAAAGTTTGCCGAAATAAGCAGCAATGACGGCCTGAGATACTCTATGGAAATACAGCTTGGCTTGTGCGAAAAAAAAGAGCCGCCGGAACGAAAACGGCACCTCCGATGTTAGATCGCCGCTAACAACGGAGGTGCCGTTCGCCATTACATGGCGGCTTTCAAAATTTTGCTCTTGATTTCTTTGTAAGTATCAATCAACTCAGGATCGGCATGCTGGAGCAGCTGCTCTTCACTTTCCGCGCCGTAAACGCGGCACAGGATAGCGGCCGCATCTTCAGCCTGCTGGCGGGTCGGCTTCGCTTGCTCGCTGAGCGCGAAGTACCGGTTCAAGGAAGCGAAGGCGGAGAAGCTATCCGAAGAAGTTGTGGTCATAATAAACCTCCTTTGATCTCTTGGATTCAATCAGTTTGATAATGTATTTACCCGTTTGCAGGCACTCTTAAACATTTGAATATGATACGTTTCGTATCAAGAATATCATGTGGAGACAATCCTATGCAAATTCTTTGCGAATAGAGCTTGTTCGGACGGGGTTGGTGTCTTGACATTCATTCATTTTATAGTATGATGATTTTAATCACATACGTTTCATTTTCTTATCAAGAGTAGGTGGAGGGACTAGCCCTATGACACCCGGCAACCGACAAACCTTTGGGAAGCAAAGGTATGCACGGTGCTAATTCTTGCGGAGACGCTTGACCAAGCGAATCTGGGAGATAAGAGAAGGACATTGACTTTGACTTTCCATGGCCTTTCTCTGATTCCAGAGAGGGCCATTTTTGCATTTATTTGACGCCAAAATCTAACAATGAAGAGGAGTGAACAGGATGCCGATCAAGATTCCTGACAACCTGCCTGCCAAAGAAGTTTTAAACCAAGAGAACATCTTCACCATGGACGAATCGGTCGCGTATCACCAAGATATACGTCCACTTCGCATTGCATTGCTGAATCTTATGCCGACGAAGGAAACGACCGAGACGCAGCTGCTGCGCTTGATTGGAAATACCCCGCTGCAGGTGGAATTCGTACTGCTGCATCCGAAAACGCATACGTCCAAGAATACGTCTGCCGAACATCTGGAAACGTTCTACAAAACCTTTGACGATATTAAACACGAGAAGCTGGACGGCATGATCATTACGGGTGCCCCGGTAGAGCAGATGGATTTCGAAGATGTGAATTACTGGGAGGAACTGACGCAAATCCTGAACTGGAGTAAGGAAAACGTCACTTCAACCCTGCATATTTGCTGGGCGGCCCAAGCGGGTTTGTACCATCACTTCGGCGTTCGCAAGCTGGCGCTGGATAACAAAATGTTCGGCGTATTCCCGCACACGGTGGCGGTGCCTAATACGAAGCTGCTGCGCGGCTTTGATGAGATTTTCCAAGTTCCTCAATCGCGCCATACCGACGTTTGCCGTGCAGATATCGAGCGATGTCCGGAGCTGGAGATTTTGTCCGACTCGGAGGAGTCCGGCGTTTATATTGTAGCTACGCGCGACGGGAAGCACATTTTCGTAACAGGCCACTCGGAATATGATGCGAATTCATTGAAATGGGAGTACGATCGCGATGTGAGCAAAGGACTTCCGATTGAAGTTCCTAAGAATTACTACCCGAACAATGATCCGAGCAGACAGCCGTATAATACTTGGAGAGCTCACGCGAACCTGCTGTTCTCCAACTGGTTGAACTACTACGTATATCAAGAAACGCCTTTTGAATTAAATGCCAACATTAATGAAAGCCTGGCAAGTGCGCAATTGTAATGCAGGAATCGTCATTCGTACCCTAAACCCTTAAGGAGGAACCCCCTTTGTTGAAAATCGAAAGTCGTCTCGCCCAAATTGGCTCGATCCAAGAACCTGTAACCGGAGCCGTATCCTTCCCTGTTTATCAAGCAACAGCTTTCCGTCATCCGAAACTCGGTCAGAGCACAGGATTCGACTACGCCCGTACGAAAAGTCCGACTCGCAAAGTGCTTGAAGACGCGATCGCGCAATTGGAATCGGGAGATGCCGGCTTTGCCTGTTCCTCCGGGATGGCCGCGCTGCAAACGGTGTTCGCTTACTTCAGCCAAGGGGATCACTTGATCGTATCTCTGGATCTGTATGGCGGTACGTATCGTCTGCTTGAGAAAATTATGTCGCGTTTCGGCGTCACCGCCACGTATGTGGACACCAATGACCTGGACGGCTTGGAATCCGCATATCGTCCGAATACGAAAGGGCTCCTTATCGAAACGCCGACGAATCCGCTCATGATGATTACGGATCTCGAGCTCGTATGTACTTGGGCCCGCAAGAAGGGCATCGTGTCCATCGTAGACAACACGCTCTTGACGCCGTATCTGCAGCGCCCGATCGAGCTGGGTGCCGATATCGTCGTTCACAGTGCGACCAAATATTTGGGCGGTCATAACGATGTGCTCGCAGGGCTGATCGTGACCAAGGGCAAGGAGCTTTCCGAGCAAATGGCGTTCCTGCATAATTCCATCGGAGCCGTGCTTGGGCCGCAGGACAGTTGGCTGCTGATGAGAGGGATGAAGACGCTGGCGCTTCGCATGGAGCGGCATGAGCAGAACGCAACGGCGATCGCGAACTTCCTGCTGGCGCACCCGCTTATCGATGAAGTTTACTACCCGGCATTGGAGTCTCACCCCGGCTATGCCATTCAGAACAAGCAGTCCAGCGGAAACACGGGTATCTTCTCCTTCAAGGTGAAGGATGCGAGACTTGTGGAGCCGATTCTGCGTCATATTCAGCTGATCGCCTTCGCGGAGAGTCTGGGCGGCGTTGAGTCGCTCATGACGTACCCGGCTGTCCAGACGCATGCGGACATCCCGCTCGAGATTCGTCAGGCTATAGGCGTAGATGACCGCTTGCTGCGCTTCTCTGTCGGCATCGAGCATCAGGACGATCTGATCGCCGACTTGTCGAATGCGCTGAACCAGGCGCAAGCCGAAATCGAAGGAGAATCACGTTCATGAGCCATGCATCCGGAAATAAAGACAAACGCAAACCGCAAGGTAAATTTGCTACTCAATTGATTCACTTCGGGGCCGAAATCGACGAAGCTACAGGGGCCGCCAGCGTCCCCCTGTACCAAGCTTCGACATTCCACCAAGCGGATTTGGAGGTTTCCCCGGAGTATGATTATACCCGTTCCGGCAACCCTACCCGCCAGGCGCTTGAAGATTACATCGCTGTGCTGGAGGGCGGAACGCGCGGGTTCGCTTTCGCCTCCGGGATGGCTGCGATTTCGTCGGCTTTCATGCTTCTCTCACAGGGAGATCATGTGATTGTCACCGAAGACGTATACGGCGGCACCTACCGCTTGCTCACCACCATCATGAACCGGATGGGTGTGGAATCTACGTTCGTCGATATGACCGATATCGCGCAGGTGCGTGCAGCGCTGCGGTCCAACACGAAAGCGGTGTTCCTCGAGACGCCGTCCAACCCGACGCTGAAAATTACCGACATCGCGGAAGTTGCGGCTTTCGCCAAGGAGCACGATCTGCTGTCGATGCTGGACAATACCTTCATGACGCCGTATCATCAGCGTCCGATCGAGCTGGGCATTGATATCGTGCTGCACAGCGCGACGAAATTCCTGGGCGGGCACAGCGACGTGCTGGCTGGACTGGCCGTCGTGGCCAATGACAGTCTCGGCCGCCGCATGAAGCAGATTCAGAACGGGATGGGCAACGTCCTCGGCATCCAGGATTCATGGCTGCTGATCCGCGGCATGAAGACGTTGAAGGCCCGTATGGAAGCGTCCGAACTGAGCGCCCGCCGATTGGCGCAGTGGTTGGCGGAGCAGCCGGATATCGACGTCGTCTATTATCCGGGACTTCCGAACCATCCGCGCAGGGAAATTCACGAGAAGCAGTCTCTCGGCTACGGAGCGGTTGTTTCCTTCGACGTGGGCTCCGGTGAGAGAGCGAAAAAGCTGCTGAGCAAAGTGCGCGTTCCGCTTGTGGCCGTCTCGCTCGGCGCCGTAGAGAGCATCCTGTCCTATCCGGCTATGATGTCTCACGCGGCGATGCCGAAGGAAGTCCGGTTGCAGCGGGGCATTACGGACGGGCTTGTCCGTTATTCGGTAGGCCTGGAGGATATTGAAGATATCATCGAAGATTTGGAGCAGGCGCTCCGCGGCTAGACGGCATTTCTTTTTCTTAAAATAGCCATATTTGAAACAGGTACATCCTTCCGAAAAGCAGCATTTTGCTGCTTTTTTGTCATGAGTATGATACGATTAATAGATACGAGCCCTCAAATTAAAGGAGTGAAGAGCTGTGAAACCGATCGATCGCATTTTAAATAAAGCACAATCCGGCGGACGAATTGATGTGGAAGAATGTATTACGCTGTTCGAATCCGATCAAATAGAGAAAATTGGCGATACCGCGAATCAAATTATGAAGAAGTGGCACCCCGACCCGGTTACGACGTTCGTCATTGGACGCAATATTAACTACACCAATATTTGCGATGTGTACTGCAGATTCTGTGCTTTCTATCGTGCGCCTGGCTCAGCCGAAGGGTATGTGCTGCCGGACGAAACGATTTTCCAGAAGATTCAGGAGACCCTCGATGTAGGCGGTACGGAAATATTGATGCAGGGCGGTACGAATCCGAATCTGCCGTTCAGCTATTACACGAACATTTTGCGCGAGATTAAGAAGCGCTTTGATATTACGATGCACTCCTTCTCTCCTGCGGAAATTATGAAAATGAAGGACGTTTCGGACGGATTGTCTCTGGAAGAAGTCGTTCGTCAATTGCATGAGGCTGGACTTGATTCCTTGCCTGGCGGCGGCGCCGAAATTCTGGATGACCGGACAAGACGCAAAATCAGCCGTCTCAAAGGCTCGTGGCGCGATTGGATGGACGTGATGCAGACCGCTCACAAGATCGGCATGCATACGACCGGCACGATGGTTATCGGCTTCGGCGAATCGATGGAAGAGCGCGCGCTGCACATGCTGCGCATCCGCGACGCGCAGGACGATGTGCTGCTGCATAAGCTGAACACGCCGGGCTTCCTGGCGTTCATTCCGTGGACGTTCCAGCCGGACAACACGAACATGAAGGCGGACAAAGTAGCGCCGGAAGAGTATTTGAAGACATTGGCGATCAGCCGCATTATGCTCGACAACGTACCTAACTTCCAATCCTCCTGGGTGACGATGGGGCCGGAGATCGGCAAGCTGACGCTCAGCTACGGCTGTAACGATTTCGGTTCGACGATGATCGAAGAGAACGTTGTGTCCGCGGCGGGTACGACGCATAAGGTCAACATCTCCTCGACGCTGCAGATCATTCGCGAAGCCGGCAAAATTCCGGCGCAGCGGAATACCAAATATGAGATTCTGCGCGTGTTCGATGACGAGAATGCTCAAGTGGACAAAGATTTCGTGATGCAGAATTAATCACTTCTAATAGCAAAGCCTCCAGACCGCTTGTCGCGGCCAGGAGGCTTTCTTTTATTTCGCTTCCTTCAATGAAGCGGAGTAAATCACGGTCTTATTTTTCCCTGTCTTCTTAGCGGTGTACAGCGATTGGTCGGCTCCGGCAAACAGCGATTCCTTCGTCGTTCCCGGCATATACTCGCAAAGCCCGATGGAGATCGTAACGGACTGCCCGAGCAGCTCGTCATAGGCCACTTGGGAAATTTGCCAACGGATTCGTTCCAGCAAGGTATACACTTCGTCCGTGCTTTGCTCCGTGAAAATAATGGCGAACTCTTCGCCGCCATATCTCGCGACAAAGTCATTGAGGCCAACGCAGTGCTTCAAGGTGCTGCCAACGCTCTGCAAAACGGCGTCGCCGGCCCGATGACCGTAGGAATCATTCACCTTCTTGAAATTGTCGATATCCAGCAAGGCGATATGGATGCAGAAATGACCTAATGCATTCTGGACGATAAGCTCATCCAAGTACTCATGAAAGGTGATGTGATTGTACAGATCGGTCAGCGCATCCGTCTTGGAAAGCTTGTCCATTATGATATTTTTGATCATGAGCTCTTGTTTCAACTCGGTCGTAGCCTGCAAATTGTTCAGAATTTCGACGCCGCGCTTCATGATCCCGGATATAACAACCGAAATGATGCATAACACAGGCAGTATCGTTAAGAAATCGGCCGGCGTATACGCGGTCAGTACGTTTAATCTTACAGCATAAAGAATTGAAAACGATGCCATTGTAATGGCTAAGGAATAAACAATTTTGGAGAGTTGAAAATAAAAGATGGATACGAATATCGGGAGAAACATATAGAGGATGATAGGCTTCATTTCGTGATTAAAGAAAATGATCGTAAATGATAGAATCGCGCCGCCGCTAATAATTTGGTAGTCGAGCAGCTTCGTATAATACTTGTTGGTCGTTTCTAGAAGCAGCAGGATGAGGATCATGATGAGGACGGAAACGTACAAATGTTTGAGCATAGCGGAAGTATCCCGCTTGGCAGCGAAGGAATAGATGAATTCGAAGGGCAATTGAATCATGACAAGGAACCAGTATGTGTTTAGCAGCTTGCGGTTCCAGGCTTGTTTGTGCATTTGATATGCGTCAATATGCATAGATACTCACTCCAATATACTACTAAAGCACTATTACATTTATCATAGCATGAAAGATTACGCGATTGGAATAACTTTACTTAAAGATTTCATAAAGAAAACTGAAAGGAAATGGCAATTGGATCTTTGTATATCTCCTACCTATCGACCATATACTCTTAAGAGGAGGATGTATAGATGGAAGGAGTGAGGACATGGATCTGTTTACAATAGTGATTATGAAAGCCGACGAGCCTAATATACGTTCATTAAGCGCCGCAATTGAACGTGAGCTGAAGCTTTTACATACTGTCCGCAAGGGTTGGAGCATCGGGTACGAAACGTTTGAAACGCACGCAAGTATCCGTGTTGAGGCGAAGGCGACGGACCAAGAAGCTCTGTCCATCCGCAAACAAATGCTGCCTAGTCTTGCCGGTGTGCTGGCTGATCACATTATGACGGACAAGGAATCGGGCATATTGAGAAATCTGATCGTCAAAGATTTTAAATATGAAGCCATCGAAGACATTGAAGCGATTGAAGGATATTGCAAGCAGAGTCTGTACTCCGAAATCGGATTAGAGAACTCGCCTGCGCTGAATGGCTCCTTCGGCAGGCAGCGGCGCAAACAAGTGCTCGTCGAGCTGCTCATCCAGACGATGGAGGAGACACCTTCGTTCAGCTTGGACGGGTTTCTTCATTTCCGCTTGCAGGATTACTTGGACGAGCTGCGGGAAATCGCCGAGTATGCCATAGACGAGTATATGATGGACCGCCAATATCAGGAATTTATTTCTCTTTTGCAATATTTCGTGTATATTCAGGAAGCCAAAATCCCTGTTGCACACCTTATTCACAAAGGCGGGCACGAGTTCGTTATTCTTAACGACCGTCTGGAGCTGATCGATGCCAGTGAATTTGACGCAACCTTCAAGCTGGAAGTGCTGGAGAAGGATATCAATTTTGAAGATATGATCGTCAGCACATTGATTACGGTCTCTCCGGCAACGATTTATATTCACACGCGAGATCCCGAGGTGACCGTCATTAAGACGATCAGGCAAATCTTCGAGGACCGGACGACCGTGTGCTCGTATTGCCGAACATGCGATATTTATTTAGGGGAAGCCAAGAAACAGGATCAACTATCCCCTTGACCTTGGCCGACGAGCCAATTATAATAATGAGCGAAGGCGTTAGGAACAAAGACAACAACTTTCTGTAAGACCTGCTCAGAGAGAGGAGACTCGGCTGCAATCTCCTTCAGCGAATCAGATTGTTTACCCCTTTGTAGCCGTGTTGTGGAATATGCCCTGAACTGCGGACATTAGTATACAGCACCGGAATCATTCCCGTTATCGAATGCTGATGAGGATTCGCCATGTGCGGATCGAACTAGGGTGGAACCACGAGCTGAGCGCACTCGTCCCTTATGGGATGCAGTGTGCTTTTTTGCGTTCAATTCATATTTTGGCAGGAGGAAACAACATGGTTGTACAAGTGAAATTACCGGATGGCGCAGTGAGAGAGTACGCAGTTGGAACGACCATCGAGCAAGTGGCGGAATCCATATCTTCCGGACTAAAGAAAAATGCGGTGGGCGGCAAAGTGAACGGGAAATCCGTCGATTTGTCCTTCCCTTTGGAGCAGGATGCCGACGTTGAGATTTTGACATTGGATACGGAAGCCGGCTTGGAAATGTATCGTCACAGCACAGCTCACTTGATGGCACAAGCGATCAAGCGCATCTATGGCGAGAAAGCCGTCAAATTGGGCATCGGGCCTGTCATCGAGGACGGCTTCTACTATGATATCGATTTGGATACTCCGCTGAACCCTGAGGATTTGGTGAAAATCGAGAAGGAAATGGAGCGCATCACGAACGAGAACTTGGCGATTACCCGCCGTGTTGTATCCCGTGAGGAAGCCATTCGCATTTTCACGGAAATGGAAGATCCGTATAAGCTTGAATTGATCCGTGACCTGCCGGAGGATTCGGTGCTTACGATTTACGATCAAGGCGAATTCTTCGACTTGTGCCGCGGACCGCATTTACCTTCCACCGGCAAGATCAAAGCGTTCAAATTGCTGAGCGTAGCGGGTGCTTACTGGCGCGGCGATGCGAAGAACAAAATGCTGCAGCGTATTTATGGAACAGCATTCCCTAAGAAAGCTCAGCTGGATGAGCACCTGCATTTGCTGGAAGAAGCGAAGAAGCGCGATCACCGCAAGCTGGGCAGAGAGCTCAAAATGTTCGCTTTCTCCCGCGAGGTCGGACAAGGCCTGCCGCTGTGGCTGCCGAACGGTGCCAAGTTGAGACGCACAATGGAACGTTACATTGTTGATCTGGAAGAGCGTTTGGGCTACCAGCACGTGTACACGCCTGTACTGGCGAACGTCGATCTGTACAAAACTTCCGGACACTGGGAGCACTACAGCGAGGATATGTTCCCGAAAATGGTCATGGACAATGAGGAGCTCGTTCTTCGTCCGATGAACTGCCCTCACCATATGATGGTGTACAAAAGCGATATGCGCAGCTACCGTGATCTGCCGATCCGGATTGCTGAGCTTGGCACGATGCACCGTTACGAAATGTCCGGCGCGCTGACAGGTCTTCACCGCGTACGTGCGATGACATTGAACGACGCGCATATCTTCTGCCGTTTGGACCAAATCAAGGAAGAGTTCTCCCGCGTTGTGAACTTGATCCGTCAAGTGTATGCGGATTTCGGCATCACGGATTACCGTTTCCGCCTATCCTACCGCGATCCGAAGGATACGGAGAAGTATTTCCAAGACGATCAAATGTGGGAAACGTCCCAACGCATGCTGCGCGAAGTTGTTGAAGAGCTAGGACTTCCGTTCTTCGAGGCTGAAGGGGAAGCGGCATTCTACGGTCCTAAACTGGACGTTCAGATTAAAACTGCGCTGAAGAAAGAAGAGACGCTCTCGACGGCGCAAATCGATTTCTTGCTGCCGGAGCGGTTCCAGCTGGAGTATACCGGAGAAGACGGCCAGAAGCATCGCCCGGTTGTTATCCATAGAGGAATCATCTCTACTATGGAGCGTATGACAGCCTTCCTGCTGGAGAACTTCGCAGGCGCATTGCCGACTTGGTTGATGCCGGTTCAAGCCAAAGTGATTCCTGTTTCTCCAGCTTTTGAGGAGTTTTCGAATAAAGTGACGGAGCGCCTGCAAGCTGCCGGCATTCGGGTAGAGGCCGACAACCGCAACGAGAAGCTGGGCTACAAAATTCGTGAAGCGCAGCTGGAGAAAATTCCGTACATGCTCGTCGTCGGTGAGAACGAAATGACGAATGACAGTTTGTCCGTCCGTAAACGCGGCCAGGGCGACTTGGGTACCCATCCGATTGACCAAGTTATCGGCATGATCAGGGACGAAATTAACGAAAAACATTAATACCATAAAAAGGAAGCAGAGAAGAGCCATTCTTCTCTGCTTTTTTTGTTTCAAAAAAAACCATTTGGGTATGAATAAGGGAGCGCATTTGGGACACCTTATACAGGGAGTCTGCATATGGAGGTTTAATTCTGGCATGAACTGGACAACCTGCAATAGTAGGGGAGGTATCAAAACGATGTTTACTGGCTTATTTACTCAACCCAAATGGCTCGGTACATGGATGATCATGATTGTGCTAATCGCGCTTTTCGGACAAGAGACAAGGAGTACGGGAGACACCGTAGCTCATATACAAGCGCCGCGTCAAATGGACGTTCCGGGGAAAGCGGGACCAGCTTCCGTGCCGGTCACGCAAGAAACGAAGCAGCAATCCAACTACCGATACGTGCCGAAATTGGATTCGGACTTGTCCAAGCTCACAGCCGTTGAAGTAACGGCAACCGGGTATTACGCGGGCAAAGAGTCGACAGGGAAAAATCCGGACCACCCGGAATACGGGATCACCTATTCAGGGATCAAAGTGAAGCGCGACGATAAAGCTTTGTCGACGATCGCCGCCGACACGAAGGTGTTCCCGCTTGGTACGGTTCTGTACATCCCGGGTTACGGCTATGGCGTAGTGGCGGATACGGGCAGCGCCATCAAGGGGAAAAAGATTGACCTTTACTTTGACACGAAGGATCAAGTCTATAAAGAGTGGGGCAAGAAAACCGTCAAAGTTTTTATTGTCAAGCAGGGTAGCGGCAAGGTGACGGAGGTCATCTGGAATCAATTGAAGGATGAGATCATCACTTCGACCAAAGCGCTGTAGACCAAATTGGCGGAACATTTCCAACATAAAAACTCCTGAATGGGAAACCATATACATCAGGAGGTGATTGAAGATGAAGAACAAAAACAACAAGAACAGAAATTTGAGCTCCCAAACAGCTCAAGACGTAGAGTTTGCTTCGGAAAATACGGTCTCTAACAACCAGCAACAAAACAACAACCAAAATCAAAACCAAAACCAAAATAAATAATGCACACTTACTTATAGGAACAAAAGAGCAGGGGCCTTGAAAGGCCTCTGCTCTTTTGCTGCGGATAAAGCGGCTGACCGCTCGGTTTAATTTTCTTTTCATCCTCGCCTATTTTCGATATAATGTAGCAAAATCTAACATTTGTCCTTCTGGGGGGAGTGCCAGTTGCTAATGCAGGCGGAGACGAAACGGAAAGCTTGGTTCTACGGTCTAATTCTCATCGGTATTGCAGTAAGTGTAATCGCTTTATTGTCGGCAACGCGTTGGTTTGCGGCAGCAGGGGCGGCCGTTTTTGTGTTGGTGGGCGTGTTGGTTGCTGTTACGAATAAAGCGTCCAGCGTCTCGCAGCAAGCTGAGGTTGATAAACAGGAGCAGTTCCGCACGTTTATTCAGGAATCGCAGGTTGTCGCAGATCGATTGGCTGCAGCGGTGGAGGAAGTGAATCGTTCCATCGGACAACTGCTGTTCATTGCAGATGCCTCGATTCAAGGGGAAGAGGTTCTGAAGGCGCGCAGTAATCAAGCCGTCGGGCAGCTGCAGGAGGCTTTCGCGGCGATCCAGCAGGTAGCGGCGGCGGCCGATCAGATTCTGGATTCATCTCTACATATGCACCGAGAGAGCGAACAAACGAAGGATTCCGTCGTTGACGTATGCCGTTCCTTGAATGCGACGGATGAGGTGATGAACGATCTGCATGTCAACAATGACACGATGCAGCGAAAAATTCAGGATTTGACCGAGCATACGTCCAAAATTGAAGAGATCAACGTATTTATTGCGGAGGTCGTTTCGCAAACCTCGCTGCTGGCTCTCAACGCTTCTATTGAAGCAGCTCGAGCGGGCGAACAAGGGCGCGGCTTCTCGGTCGTTGCGCAAGAGATTAAGAAGCTGGCTGCTCAGAGCCATGAAGCGGTAACGAAATCGTCGGAGATTTTGGCGTCCATCGAAAGCGGCGTAGAGCAAGTCGTGGCTGCAGTCGCCGAGGAGAAGAAATCCGTCGCTCACGGGATTAATGAAATGAAGGTAATGAAAGAAAAGATCGACACGATTTTCTCGTTGATCCTTCATGTGAATAATCTTGTCGCGAGTACGGCCACCTCAACCAAGACGCAGTCTTCGCTGGCAACGGATACGAGGTCTTCATTAGGCCAGGTCGTGGAATTGATGAATGAAACGATGTCCAGTGTGGAGAATACGTTGGAACAGATGAAGAAACAGCGTCAGGAAGTTTCCATGCTGCAGCATATCAATCACAATCTTGACCGCTCCTCCACCGAGCTCATTCAAGCGATTCAAGCTGTCGGCCTGCAGAACAAGCAAGGATCGGCGAATGTGAATACGCAAGAGATGAAGCAATTGCTCAGCTCTCTAGTGCTCATACCTGACATCAAGTCATTGGCTGAGGAGAAGCATGCTGCCCAGTTAAGCGCGGTTTTGAACAAAACCGAGGGGGTTGAAGCAATTTGGTCCAATCGTGCCGACGGCACATTCATCTACTCGCTTCCCGAAGCCGGATTGGTCAATGCGAAGGGAAGAGAATGGTGGAAGCGCGCGATGGCAGGTGAGCTTTTCGTTTCGCAAGTGTATGTGTCAGCTATTACGAAAAAACCGTGTATCACACTCTCCAAAGCGATAATAGATGACATGGGAACCCCGGTTGGAGTCGTAGGAATCGATTTAATCTTGAAATAATGGTTCTCAAATCCGTTATTTTAGTGTAAAATAAGATTACTGTGATGAATGTTGACATGGGGAGACAGGTGAAATGACGATGCTGAATGCTATGCGATTGGACGGTAATTCTCAACGTACTCCACGGAAAGCCGCTGAGGTGTTTCCTTTCTTAGAAGCTTACATTGCCCGCAAAGAGCAGCAGGCTTTAGAGATTGAGCAAGTTGTCGAGCGATACGAAATGAAGAGAATGAAGGAAGAGCGTGCGTATCAGGCGATGTCGTCGCTTCGCCGCATGTTCACCGGCAAGAAACCTGACCACCATCTGGCCGTCGAGTACATTCATTATGTGAAGAAGCCGATGGAGCAAGTGAATAAGCTGCGTGCGGAGATTGCCCGTGCCAGGCAGATCATGAATGAATCCAAACCAGGCGACGTGATCACGATCCCGGATGATTTTGAAGATTTAATGTCTTGAATACATGGAAATGGAACCCTTCCTTTATGGAAGGGTTTTTTGCGTATGATGCGATAGGTATGATGCCAGCCGAGTGGTAGGCGTGGGTGCACACTATGCGCCGCGATGTAAGGCGTGTCCCTTACAAGATAACTCTAGCCCAGCTTTTCTGCTGCCGAATGGACTTGCGGAACGAATTACTCCAGTTAGAAAAAACAATCGTGAAGGGAAACGGCACTTTCACGAAAGTTAACAGGAGTTAGACCAGTTATTGTGATGAGAGGAGGGGGACTAGGTGGGAATAGCAGGAGTAATTAAATTCAGTTGCAATTTCGACGCGGGGGGATTTCGATGTTTTAACTGGATAAATTCAAAGTACGGGTGATACGATGCAAGGGGCGCTCCCTGAGCTAGCTTGTTTACGTGAAAGTAGCAATGTGGTTCTTGTGATGCAGCAGTGGATACCGAGCCCTCTATCAGGTTGGATACCCCTTCGCTCGTCCGCCTCTCCCCCCCTCCCCCGGGAGCATAGATGGAAAAACTCCCGTTACTCCACCACCTAACTCTCTTACAGAGTGAATAACTGGAATGTCTCCAGTTAATAACCAAACTAGTTGAACAAACGTGGCACTTTTGGCGGAATTAGCAGGAGAATTTCCAGTTGTGGCTGCAGCGCGAGGTGGATTTCCATGTTTTAACAGGAGGAATTCCAGTTACGGTGATCAGGGGTAAGGTTCGCTCTCTGAGCTAGCTTGTTTACGTCGAAAGTAGGTTGATCCCCTTCGCTCGTCCGCCTCTCTGCCCCCTCCATCGATATATGGGAAAACTCCCGTTATTCCGCTACCTAGCTCTATTACTGTAAGAATAACTGGAATGACTTAATTCAAGTTACGTGCTTCTGGAAGAGGAGCCGCAGCCGAAATGTGTATGATTATTCGGATAGAATCACCGGGAGAAGCGGCTAATAGCCGAATGTGTATGATTATTCGAATAGAATCACCGAAAGAGGCGGCTAAGCGCTGAATGTGTATGATTATTCGAATAGAATCATCGGAAGAAGCGGCAAAGAGCCGAATTGTGTATGATTATTCGAATAGAATCATCGGAAGAAGCGGCTAATAGCCGAATGTGTATGATTATTCGAATAGAATCATCGGAAGAAGCGGCAAAGAGCCGAATTGTGTATGATTATTCGAATACAAATACAATCGCTTTTGCACCCCCGCGCACACAAAAAAAAGGTGCAGTTCACAAAAGGAACCGCACCTTCAACCAATTACCCTCGCTTCAATTGCTCCAAATCGAGAAATCCGTCCTCCTGGCTGTACGCCGGAACCCCGTGGCTCCCCACATCCAAGCCGACGAGCTCCTCGTCACGGCTCACACGTAGCGGCGTAATAAGCCCGATCAGCTTCATAGCGCCCCAAGTGAGAGCGAAGCCCCAAATACAAACCGTCACAAGACCCAACGCCTGAACACCGAGCAGCCCGAAGCCGCCGCCATAAAATAAACCGGCCGTTCCCTCGCGGATCGAATCGGGTTGGGCGAACAA
This sequence comes from Bacillus sp. 3255, assembly GCF_031456485.1. NCBI lineage: Bacteria > Bacillati > Bacillota > Bacilli > Caryophanales > Bacillaceae > Bacillus > Bacillus sp. 3255. The sequence goes on along the minus strand of NZ_JAVDUS010000001.1, from coordinate 177,679 downwards.
CCCGACTGCCAGCGTGCCGATGCTTCCGCTAATGCCATGGACGGGAAAAGCGCCGACAGGATCGTCGATTTGTTTGGCTTCCAGCATTTCCGTTGCATAGACCATGGCGATGCCGCAGACGGCGCCGATCAGAATGGCGGCGGCGTCACTGACAAAGGCGCAGCCGGCGGTGATGCCGACCAGCCCGGCCAACGCGCCGTTGATCACCATCGGCGGGTCCGCCTTGCGGTAGCGCAGCATCGTGAACAGGATGCACGTTGCGCTTCCCGCTGCTGCGGCCAGCATCGTCGTGACGGCGATGTGGCCGATCGACGTATTGGTGGCGCTGAGCGTGCTTCCTGAATTGAAGCCGAACCAGCCGAACCAAAGGATGAAGGCGCCTACGGAAGCAAGCGGAAGATTGGACGGCGGAACGATATTGGCCGAGCCGTTCTTCGAAAATTTGCCGATACGCGGACCGATAATAATGGCCGCCGCAAGTGCGGAGAAGCCGCCAAGGGCGTGAATGACGGCCGAACCGGCGAAATCGACCATCCCAAGCTTTCCGAGCCAACCGCCAACCGCCCATACCCAATGGCCCGCGATCGGGTAGATCAAGCCTGTCATAGCAATGGTGTATAGAATGTAAGCACGGAAATTGATTCGCTCTGCAACGGCTCCCGAAACGATGGAGATCACCGCGATGACGAAGGCGCATTGGAACAACCAGTAAGTCTCATGTGAGATGTTGAGCACGATATGCGACAAATCTCCTCCCATGAAGAAACCCGATGTCCCGATGAATCCGCCCGCATCCTTGCCGTACATAAGGGCGAAACCGATAAAATAAAAAATGAGTGCTCCGAAAGCGATATCAACAAACACTTTCATAATGATGCTTACCGCATTCTTCTGTCTGACAAAGCCTGCCTCAAGTAAGGCGAAGCCCCCTTCCATCAATAGAATCATCGCAGCTGTCAAAACCACCCAGATGGTATCTAGACCGCTGGAAAGCTGTTGGATTTGATCCATGGCATCATTTCTCCTTATAATGATAGCGTTCTAATGGAACAATTATACGGGTCTGATGATAAACATGTCAACGAAATGCGTAAGAATATATGACATAACGACTCAATTGTTCGTTTTTACCATTTCCGTGTTAGGTATTGTCTAATTTCTATTGAAAACTCAGTCTCCAGACCGAGGTGCGCTTCAATCCTTCGTCTCTTTTCATTCCCGTTCGTATCTTATAGACTAGAAGTAGCTTAACGACGATCTACACAAATGGAGGAAGAAAGTATGAATCCGCATCTGTTTCAGCGCATGATTTGGGGGCTTGTCCTCGTCACGGCAGGTATCCTTTTTTTACTTAACCAATTAGGGTTCATTCATGTTGATCTTGCTTATATCCTTTCCACGTATTGGCCTGTCATACTTATTTTTTACGGGCTGGTGGGGTTCATATGGCAGCGAAAGTATCATTGGGGAGGCTCGATATGGAGCTTGCTTATTTGTGGAGCCGGGACGATCTTTTTGCTGAAAAATTTAAATTTGACCGACCGGTCCATTGGGGACATGTTCAAAATATTGGCACCTGTCGCGCTGATACTGGTTGGCTTGAATGTGATTTTCCGTCCGGCACGCCGGGAGTCGCCGGATTGGACGGCGATGCGGGAAGCCAGAGATCAGGCGAGAAGAGAGAGACGGGAAGCAAGAAGACGGCAGCATGAGCAGCACCGTAACCCGTGGGACGCTTCCAACTGGCATGAGCCGAAGAAGCCTTCAGACCATACGGAGAAAGAGACAACCGATCATTTCTCGGGAAATGAAGCGAAGCATACGCTAAGCGATGAAGAGAAAGAGGTCCTGAAGGACATCCATGGTGAATTCCACCATAAGTACGCCGAGGAGTGGCTGGGAACGGAGTCCGGAACCAAGTCCAACTCCCCGGTCAAGTCCGCAGATCAGCCGAAGACACATGATCTTCACCGCCATGGACACCGGTATGACGAGTTCGTCCGGAACTTCGATAACGGCGATGTGCTCCACCGTCACGGTTTCATCGGCGATGTGCATCTCGGCCAGGAAGCGTGGGAGCTGAAGCCCGTTCAAATCTCCCACTTCATCGGCGATTCCGTCATTGATCTTACCCGCGCTTCCATACCGCTAGGAGAGACGACGATCCATGTAACGGCTTTTATCGGCGATGTGAAAATTTTTATCCCGAACGATCTGGATGTCGAGGTCCGCGTCATGGCGAGTTCTTTCATCGGCGATATGAAAGTGCTTGACCGCCGCGAGAGCGGATTTCTGCGCAGCGTGAGAACGCAAACGTCGCATTACGAAGAAGCGGAGCGGAAGATTGTTGTGACCACGAGCATGTTTATTGGCGACATTACTATTAAAAAGATAGGGTAAGGATGAAGCATGTACAAATTGCGAATGTTCAATATGAAGTGGCAGCTGCTGAATTACTTTCTGATATCGAGTTTAATTACGGTTTCCAGTATCTTCATCGTGCTGGAATATTATACGCAGGAGCTTGCCTCATGGGAGTTCCGGATGTGGTTCCTCATTGCCATTTTGGCGGTCTGCTTAACCGTCGGATATGTGGCGACCAAAAGATGGCAGCGCAAGGTTGATGAACTTCACGTAGCCATGCTCGAATTATCCAAAGGGAATTTCTCCAGCAGGGTGGATATCGAACCCGTTGAACCGTTCATGTATTTGTATGATGCTTTCAATCAAATGGCCGAATCGGTCGAAGAGCGCGTCCAACTTCTGCAGAAATTGGGCGAGGCCGAAGCGATGCGCGATCAGGAGCTCACGGAGAGCGCCGTGATGGAGGAGAGGCGCCGGCTTGCGCGGGATTTGCATGATACCGTCTCCCAAGAGCTGTTCGCCATTCATATGTCGGCATCGTCGCTGCCGAAGATTCTGGAGAGAAATCCGGATGCAGCGCCAACCGTTATGAATCAATTGATTCAAATGTCTCATCATGCCCAGAAGCAGATGCGTGGACTGATTTCGCAGCTTCGCCCGATCGAGTTGAACGACATGAGCTTGCAAGAAGCCCTGGAGAAGTGGTTTCCGGAATACTGCCGGACGCACGAGCTGCAGGGCCAGCTTGATGTTTCGCTGCACGATACGATCTCCGAAGCGATCGAGCATCAGTTTTTTCTCATTGTTCAGGAAGGTCTCGCCAATGTTGTGAAGCATGCTTCAGCCAAAGGCGTACGGCTAGCGATCTATGAAAGAGAACACCAGTATGTCCTGCAATTGCAGGATGACGGTCAAGGCTTCGAGCGCAGCGACATTCCTTCCGCTTCGCACGGGTTGTCGACGATGAGAGAGCGGGCGCAGAAGCTCGGCGGAGATGTTGAAATCGATAGTAAACTAGGAGCCGGCACACGAGTACGTGTTCGCATTCCGCGTTTCACGGGAACGTCGGGCGCCGACCATGGGGAGAAAGCGGGGAAGAAGAATGAGCAGCATTAAAGTAATGATTGTGGATGATCATGATATGGTACGGGTAGGACTTCGGACGTATATTTCGATGGAACCGGATATGCAAGTTGTCGGGGAGGCAAGCAACGGTCAAGAGGCGTTCGATAAGTTGAACGGTGAATTAGCACAGAAGCTTCCGGACGTCATTCTGATGGATCTGACGATGCCGGTGCTCGATGGCATTGGCGCCACGAAATTAATAAGCGGTAAATTTCCGCAGGTCCGCATCATTATGCTGACGAGTTTCCTTGAAGAAAGCAAGGTGCTCGAAGCGGTAGAATCCGGCGCGATCAGCTACATGCTGAAGACCGTTTCCTCCGACCAGCTGATTCATGCGATCCAGAGCGCTTACCGCGGCATGCCGGTCATGAACTCGGAAGTGTCGCTCGCACTGACCCGTGGCGTCAGACAACGCAGTGTCATGCCGGAGGAAGAAGGCTTAACTTCCAGAGAGAAGGAAGTGCTGCTGCTCATCGCCGAAGGCAAGAGCAACAAGGAGATCTCCGAGGAGCTCTTCATCAGTATCAAGACGGTCAAAACGCATGTCAGCAACCTTCTGATGAAGTGCGAATTGGATGACCGCACACAGCTTGCTATTTTCGCTCACCGCAAAGGATGGGTTTGAATTTCGCAGGCAGCATTGGCACATAAAAACTACATTTTGGCACATTCTATGCGTAAGACAATTAAAAGAAGCGCTTAAGGAGTGTCGGCATGAAAACAATATCTTCATCATTGGAGCAGGTCAAAGAATCTTTCGACAGTGTGAGAGACCACCTGCATGAGTTCGAATTTACATTGGGTGGAAACTGGGATTACGATCACGGATATTTCGACCGGTATTTGGATGAAGCGCATAAGGTATGGCTGCGAATTCCTTTCCAGGTCGTGACCGGGCGAATCGAGGGCGATACGGAGGCGACGGATGCGATTGTCGAGGTCGGTACGCCTTTCGTCCTGAAGCATGTCTATAATGAAGGGCTGGATCATGAGGCGGAAGCGGAAACATACGGCGCCATGGTCGACCAGTTTCAAGCCCCGTTGGATCCGGATGCCCAGGTGGAAGACAAATGGGTGAAGGAAGCGGCCGGACTGCTCAAGAAGGTCGAACAAGCCTGGATCCACTAGCACAGTCCTTTTTTTACCTCCATTTTATTGATTTTTAATATTCGTTTAAGGTTGTGAGTGCATGATAGAACCATAGACAGCAAGACATCATTCAACTGACAATGAAATGCACATCATAACAATTATTAGACGGTGGAGGTAAGAAAGACTATGGACGACAACAAAAAAGACTACAGCGATTTCTTCAAGTCGCAGAATAACAATAGCGAGAACGACAATGATGCAATGAACCGCAGGGAAGTAGGTCAGGGAGATCAGCACGATCCGAACAAAGAGAGACCTTCCTACTATTACTCTTACGGGCCGTACAAATCGGCTTTCAACGACAACCACGAGCAGGAAGCCTTGGTCACTTCCGCCTCCGGAACGGAAGGCACATCCAGTGTAGAAGTTACGCCGCCGAAGAACCTGCGTCCGTTCAGCTTCGGACCGGATAACGGTTCCTCCCAAGGCGGAGGGCACTGGGACCCGCAATCCAGAAGACGCACCTCCGTGAAAAGCGTATTCGCGGCCTTCCTGGCAGGCGCGCTAGTCGTAGGCGGCCTGATGTTCAGCGCTGACAAGATGAACCTGTTCACGGGCAATCAGCCGCTGGCGTCCAGCTCTACGGCGACTGCGACAGCGAAGAGCTCCAGCGACAATGGCGATGTGAAGAATGTTGCACTTGACGTCGTTCGCCCCGGCAACATTTCCGCTATCGCCCAGAATGCCGGACCGGCGATCGTGAAGGTCGAGGCGCTGGTGAAGCCTAAGCAGACTTCACGCGGCGGCAATTCCCTCTTCGATGATCCGTTCTTCCGTCAGTTCTTCGGTGACAATGGCGGTACGGTTCCGAAGAGCAACCAGCAGGATTCCTCCAACGGTGAGCTTCAGCCGGCAGGAATGGGAACCGGCTTCATCTTCGAGAAGACGGGATATATTCTAACGAACGAGCACGTGGTTGACGGTGCGGATGAAGTTCAAATCACAGTTGAAGGCTACGACAAGCCGTTCAAAGCGAAGCTGCTGGGCAACAGCTACGATCTCGATCTGGCCGTGCTCAAAATTGAAGGCGACAAAGACTTCCCGATTCTTCCACTAGGTAAAGCGGAAGATGTGAACGTCGGCGACTGGGTTGTAGCCATCGGGAACCCGTACGGCTTCGACCACACGGTAACGGTAGGAGTGCTCAGCGCGAAGGAACGTCCGATCTCCATCCCGGATTCCAAAGGGACTCGCGAGTACAAACATTTGCTGCAAACGGATGCTTCCATTAACCCGGGTAACTCTGGCGGACCGCTGCTGAACTTGAATGGTGAAGTGATCGGCATCAATACGGCGGTTAGCTCGCAGGCGCAAGGCATCGGGTTCGCTATTCCGACTAGCACGATCTCCTCTGTGCTGGATAACTTGAAAAACAACGTTGAAATTCCGAAAGAGCCTGTTCCATATCTCGGTGTAGGCTTGCAGGATATCGGCAAAGATTGGGTCAGCGAATTGAAACTGTCCAACACGGATGGAGCTTTAGTAGGCAGCGTTCAACGGAAGAGCCCGGCGTTCCAAGCAGGTCTGCGCCAATATGACGTCATCGTGGATATCAACGGCACGAAGATCAAAAACTCGCAGGAGCTCATCACCAAGGTTCAAGCAACGAAAGTCGGCGATAAAGTAACCTTGGGTCTCATTCGCGACGGGAAGCGCATGGAAGTGCCTGTAACCGTCGGCGACAAAAACACACTGGCTGAAACTCCGGCTCAATAAACAATCGACATCTTAGATATAGACAAAGGTTAGTACGGATAAAAAAGGAAGTGGAGACCCGCGGCCGTAAGCTTGCAGGCTCCGCTTCTTTTTTTGCTTGGATCGCGCAATTTGAATACAATGGAAGGAAAGGAACGAAGGGGGCATACCGATGAGAGAAAACATTATGGTGATCGATGACGATGAGAAAATTACATCCATGCTGCGGCGCGGCTTGGCATTCGAAGGATATTCCGTAGAAACGGCCAGCAACGGGGCAGAGGGACTGAAGCAAATGCTGAAATCCGAGCCCAACCTGCTCATCCTGGATGTCATGATGCCGCAGATCGACGGATGGGAGGTCGTTCGCCGCATTCGCGAAAGCGGAAGCGAGGTGCCGATCTTGATGCTGACGGCCAAAGATGAAATCAGCGACCGTGTCAAAGGCCTGGACCTGGGGGCAGACGATTACTTGGTTAAACCGTTCGCACTGGAAGAGCTCCTCGCCAGAGTGCGTGTGCTGCTGCGCCGCAGAACCGAACGTACCGAGCAGCCGACGAACCGGTTGATCTTCGAGGATACGACGCTGGACTTGGATACCCGCGAGGTGTTCCGCGGCGATAAATTGATTGAGTTGACAACCAAGGAATTCGATTTGCTGCATTTGTTCATGCAGAATCCGAAACGTGTCCTGTCGCGCGATATTATTATGGAGAAAATATGGGGCTACGATTACAGCGGAGAATCCAATGTGCTCGAGGTTTATATCGCGCTGCTCCGTCAAAAGACGGAAGAATACGGCCATAAGCGGTTGATTCAAACCGTCCGGGGAGCGGGTTACGTACTGAGAGGAGAAAATTGATATGTCGCTTCGCTTGCGGCTGACACTCTGGTATTCGGGGGTATTGGCGCTGACGATGCTGCTGTTCGGTATCGTGCTGTATTTTTTCTTGAATTATTTCTTGTATGATCAGATTCGTCAGGACGTGCAAAGAGAGGCGGGGAATACGTTCTCGCGTATTCAAAAAAGCCTTGCCCTTTCACAGAAGGGGCTCGTAGTGGAATTGGAGCTGGAGAGCAGAGACTTCTATTCAACCAATACGTTCCTGCAATTATATAATGTTAAACTTAAGAGTTATAACCGCTCGGCTAACTTGGAATTTTATGATGTCATCCTTCCGCTTGAGAAATCGAATCTCGATAAATTAATGGGAGACGATGACGGCTTCTTTCAAAAGACGAAAGTGTTAGGGCAGGATTTCCTCATCTACTATCAAGGCATCTATGACCAGCATAACCTGATTGGCGTTCTTCAAGCGGCCGTACCTATTGGCAGCTATGAGAAGACGGCGGTTACGCTCAAATATATTCTCATGATCTGGGCGCTGCTGACGATCATCGTTGCCGCGTCGCTGGGCTGGTTCTTATCGCGCAAGGCGCTTCAGCCGATCGAGCGCGTTATCGACGCCGCGAACCAAATCGGCAGCGGAGACGATCTGGAGAAGCGGATCGAATATGAAGGGCCGCTGGACGAAATCGGCCGTCTAACCGAGACGATTAACGGGATGCTCTCGCGTATCCAGATTACGTACTTGGAGCTGGATGAAGCGTACCGTGCCCAGCGGAGATTCGTTTCCGACGCTTCGCATGAGCTGAGAACGCCGCTGACGACGATCCGCGGCAATGTCGATCTGCTCGAGAAGATGTGGAAGAAGACGGCCGGGACGGAGCTGGCGACACCCGAGCAGATGCAGATGTCGCTGGAAGCGATGCATGATATCGCCGGTGAAGCGCAGCGCATGAGCAGGCTTGTCAACGATTTGCTGGCGCTGGCCAGAGCGGATGCCGGCGTCGTGATGGAGAAAAGTCCGGTCGAGATGCTGCCGCTCGTTCAAGAGGTAGCGCGGAGGGCGCAGCTGCTGGATCATACAGCCGATTGGCAGGTAGGCGATCTGGATGCGCTGGAGCATGCCATCGTGGAGGGCAATCGCGACTATTTGCAGCAGCTGCTGTTTATTTTCATCGAGAACGCATTCAAGTATACGCCGTCAGGAACGGTGTCGCTGCAAGCATCAAGGACGAATAATTTCGTCGGCATTCAGATTGCGGATACGGGGATCGGCATGGATAAAGAGGATGTTCCGCACATTTTCGACAGATTCTATCGGGCGGACTTATCCAGAGGGGTTACATCAGGGACCGGCTTGGGATTATCGATTGCCAAATGGATTATTGACGAACACGGCGGATCCGTGGAAGTGACGACGCGCAAGGATGAAGGCACTACATTTATGATCTGGCTTCCGGCTAACTTTCCTCTACCTGTGTAATCAGCTATAATGAATAAGAAAATAGATTGCTTAGGCAGGTGGAAGTCATGGAAGTCGTTCGAATATCTCCAAGAGGCTATTGCTATGGTGTCGTTGATGCGATGGCATTGGCGATGCAAACAGCCAAAAATTTAAATCTTCCCAGACCTATATATATATTAGGCATGATTGTGCATAATGCACACGTCACGGATTTCTTCAAGGAGGAAGGCGTCATCACGCTGGATGGCGAGAACCGGCTTGAGATTTTGGAGCAGATTGAAGAAGGGACCGTCATCTTCACCGCGCACGGCGTTTCGCCTGAGGTTCGGCGCCGGGCCAGAGACAAGGGCCTTACTGTCGTGGATGCGACCTGCCCGGACGTAACGAAGACGCACGATTTAATTCGCGAGAAAGTAGCGGACGGCTACGAAGTGATCTATATTGGGAAGAAGGGGCATCCGGAGCCGGAAGGCGCCATGGGTGTCGCTCCTGACAAAGTTCATTTGATCGAGAAGCTTGAAGAAGCCGACCGGCTGCAAGTACGGGCTGACCGCATCATTATTACGAACCAAACGACAATGAGTCAATGGGACATCCGACATATCATGAACCGTCTGTTGGAGCTGTTCCCCAAAGCGGAAATTCATAATGAAATCTGCTTGGCGACACAGGTGCGCCAGGAAGCGGTGGCCGAGCAAGCGAAGGAAGCTGATCTCGTCATCGTGGTCGGCGATCCTAAGAGCAATAACTCCAATCGTCTGGCGCAGGTTTCAGAGGAAATTGCAGGCGTTAGAGCGTATCGAATTGCGGATATTACGGAACTGAATCGGGAATGGTTGAAGCATGTCCGGAAGGTCGGTGTCACTTCGGGCGCTTCCACGCCGACACCGATTACCAAAGAAGTCATATCTTACCTTGAGCAATATGATCCGAAAGATGAAACCACTTGGGCTATTATACGTAGTATCAATATGAAAAAGCTCATACCGGCCGTTAAATCCAAATCAGCCAGCAGTGAGTGATTCTTATTAATCCACAGGGCGGGATCGTGACCAGCATGCAGAGCACTCAGAAGGTGAAAATGATGAAAACTCGCTACGATTGGAAAAGCACTAAACGCTGGTTCAGGTATAAGTATTTGCTTCTACTACGTGCCAAAGGCGGGCCATCCAAAGTTGCAAGGGGCTTTTCGATTGGCTTAGCGATAGAAATGTTTACACTACCGACAGCTGGGTTTGCATTCGTTCTTATTTTTCCATTGGTGTATTTGTTGAGAGCTAATTTGCCTGCCGCATTGATTGGGTTCGTGTTCGGGAAGGTGATCTATCTCCCGCTGTCGATCCTCAATAAGCAGGTCGGGGATTGGTTAGTCCCTAAGCATGTCAAGGTGTATCTGATTCATCATCTGCCGCACATTCTCTCCAATATAATTCGCAGCGGTTTGGATTTGATAGTGGGTGGCATGGTGGTTGGAGCCATACTTGGTCTTATCGCTTATTTCCCCGTCGTGCTCGTGCTTCAGTATCATACGAATCGCCGCAAGGAGAAACGCAGACTACGCAAAGATCAACTCGCGCCATCCAAGATGGAAGAATAGCAAATAAATTAACGCTTGACGAATCTTCGTCAAGCGTTGTATATTTACTTTAGTGATTAAAAGCGTAGAAGCGAACAAGCGTTGAAGTGTTTAAGTGAAATGACCCATATATTAAGGAGCGTGTATATTATGATCGCCATTACTTCCAACAAAACGTCTGATGAGCGTATTCAAGAAATCGTACAGTTTATAGAGAAGCAAGGTGTGCAAGCTCACGTATCCAAAGGTGAAGACCGTACAGTTATCGGAATTATCGGTCAAGCGGATCCCAAATTAGCAGAACAACTGCGCCAAATGTCAGGAGTCGAACAAGTCGTGAAAATTTCCAAATCATACAAACTAGCAAGCCGTGATTTCCATCCGGCAGATACAGTTATTAATATCAAAGGCGTTGAAATCGGCGGCGAGCAGCTTGTTGTCATGGGCGGACCTTGTGCGGTCGAATCCCCTGAGCAGATCGATGAAATCGCTCGTCTGGTGAAAGCGGCCGGAGGCCAAGTATTGCGCGGCGGCGCGTTCAAACCGAGAACCGGACCTTACAGCTTCCAAGGCGTTGGCGTCGAAGGCTTAATCATGATGGCGGAAGCCGGCAAGAAGCACGGACTTCTGACCATCACCGAAGTGATGACGCCGGAATACGTAGATGTGTGCGCCGAGTATGCGGACATTCTCCAAGTAGGTACACGCAACATGCAAAACTTCGATCTGCTGCGCAAGCTGGGCACGATTCAGACGCCTGTCCTGTTGAAGCGCGGTTTCAGCGCTACTTACGACGAATTCCTGAATGCGGCGGAGTACATTCTTGCCGGCGGTAACCCGAACGTTATGCTGTGTGAGCGCGGAATCCGAACATTCGAGACTTACACGCGCAATACGCTCGATTTATCGGCGATTCCGGTATTGAAACAGCTGAGCCACCTGCCGGTCATCTCCGATCCGAGTCATGGCACAGGACGCAGAGAGCTTGTCGTCCCAATGACCAAAGCTTCCGTTGCAGCCGGAGCGGACGGATTGATCATCGAGATGCATACGGATCCGGACAATTCGATGACGGGAGATGGCGTACAATCGCTATTCCCTGACCAATTCGCGAACTTGCTCGTTGATCTGGAGAAGCTTGCGCCGCTGCTAGGCAAAAAATTCGATACCCACAAAGAAGCTATTCTGGCCTAATTCATATGTTCAAGGAAGCGTGTTTCTTCTATAGAAGAAACACGCTTCCTTATTTTGTATATAAGAAAACTATGTGAAATAGTGTGAGCATATCTTACACATCGATAAAAAATACCTGACATAAGTATTGACTGTGAAAGCTTAATCGCTATATAATATGTGCAAGATAACAACAAAAAGTTGAACATTAATCATGTAAAGTACGTTGAATGTACGGAAATGGGAGGGTTTTTTAAATGTCAGTTCAAAACGTGTTGAACCTTATCAAGGAAAAAAACATTGAGTGGGTAGATTTTCGTTTCGTAGGTCTTTCCGGTAAAGCACAGCATATTTCTTTGCCAGCTTCTGAAGTAGACGAAGAAACATTCGTAAACGGCGTAGCTTTTGACGGTTCCTCCATCCCAGGATTCCGTGGTATTGAACAATCTGACATGGTAATGATGCCAGATACGGAAACTGCATATGTAGATCCTTTCACAGCTCACCCAACATTGATCATTATGAGCAACATCCATACACCTGAAGGCGAACGCTATGACCGCGATCCGCGCAGCATCGCTCAAAAAGCGGAAGAATATCTTCAAACAACAGGCGTTGGTACGACAGCATTCTTCGCACCGGAATCCGAATTCTTCATCTTCGATGATGTTCGTTTCGAGAATGGCATGAACAAGTCTTACTTCGAAGTTGACTCCGAAGAAGCGGGCTGGAACACTGGCCGTAAAGAAGAAGGCGGCAACCTTGCTTACAAAGTTCCAGTTAAAGGCGGTTACGTTCCAGTAGCTCCAATCGATTCCCAACAAGACATTCGTTCCGAAATGTGTAACAGACTTGCTGACGCGGGTCTTCGTATCGAGCGTCACCATCACGAAGTGGCAACAGCTGGTCAAGCTGAAATCAACTTCCGTTTTGACACTTTGACTAAAACAGCAGACAACCTGCTCAAATACAAATACATCGTTGCTAACACAGCTAGAGAATATGGCAAAGTTGCTACATTCATGCCTAAGCCGCTGTTTGGCGACAATGGTAGCGGTATGCACGTTCACATGTCCATCTTCAACGAAGGCAACCCTTTGTTCTACGAAAAAGGCGGATATGCTAACCTTAGTGAACTGGCTATCAACTACATCGGCGGTATCTTGTACCACGCTCCTGCGTTGATTGCGATCACAAACCCAAGTACGAACTCTTTCAAACGTTTGGTTCCTGGTTACGAAGCACCGGTTAACTTGGTATTCTCCAAAGGTAACCGTTCTGCAGCAGTTCGTATTCCAATCGCGGCTGTTACACCAAAAGGCTGCCGTATCGAATTCCGTACACCGGACAGCACAGCTAACCCATACCTTGCTTTCGCAGCAATGTTGATGGCTGGTCTTGACGGTATTAAGAAGAAAATCGATCCGCGCGCTCTTGGATATGGTCCTTTCGATACTAACATCTATGAAATGTCCGATGCTGAGAAAGCTGAAATTCGCAGCGTTCCTGGTACATTAGATGAAGCTCTTGATGCACTTGCAGCTGATTCCGACTTCTTGACTGAAGGCGGCGTATTCACACAAGATTTCATCGATAACTACATCGAATTGAAACGCGGCGAAGCGAAACAAGTTGCAATCCGCATTCACCCGCACGAGTACAACCTGTACTTCGACTGCTAATTCTTTAGCACTTCTATCTATCTTCATAACGAATAAAGCTGTTTCTGCCGTAGATCGCTATGGCGGGAGCAGCTTTTTTTATTTTTAAATGATAAAAGTGATGTATAATGGAAGCAATAGTCAATTATGTCCTTATTATCAACGTAGAGAGGAAGATTTTTCATGAAAATAGCACTTCTTGCCGGCAGTAATCACCGCGCAGCGACAAGTACGAAACTTGCTGCCTACATTCAGCATTTGATTAACGCGAACGGGCACGTATCCACATTGATTGATTTGTACCAAACGCCCGTTCCTTTCTATTCGCCGGAGAATGCACACGGAGGGCATGAAGCACTGGAACATCTGAAGCGGACTATGCTCGAAGCGGACGGCATTGTACTTGCGACTCCAGAGTATCATAGCGGAATTTCCGGCGTGCTCAAAAATGCGCTCGATCATCTTGGACAAGACCATTTCCATAACAAGGCCGTTCTATCGGTCAGCTCCTCAGGCGGTGCTATTGCGGTAAGCTCATTGACGCAGCTGCAAACGATCGTGCGCAACCTGCATGGTGTTAATAGCCCGGAATGGATCTCCATCGGCGGCGATGCGCGCAAAAGCTTCCAGCCAGGCGCGGCATTCGACGATATCAACCCTGATGTCGATTTGCGCGTTCGCCGTGTCGTTTCCTCGTTCCTCGATTTGACAAGTTTACTGAGTGTTCGACAATAACTTATTTTCGACAGCAGCAGTTATTTTATAACATAAACAGACAAGAGCGATGCGAATACTTCGCATCGTTCTTTTTATATTGTTAACCAAAAGTGATGAACAATTGGTTTACAATGGTGCTGTGATTTGCTAAAATTATCCTCGGTCTATTGTTAACCATAAAAACAACTTATAAGTTGACAATTAAGAAGAGGTGATCATCATGACAACGGACTATGATCGGCTTGCCGCTCTGAATAAGTCGCACGTATGGCATCCTTTCACACAGATGAAGGATTACAACAACGAGGACCCGCTCATCATTGAACGCGGAGAGGGCGTCAAGCTGTATGATATGCATGGACGGGCCTATTATGACGGTTTTTCATCCGTCTGGCTGAATGTGCATGGGCACAATGTGCCGGAGCTCAATCAAGCAATCACCGATCAGTTGGGGAGGGTGGCGCATTCCACCTTGCTGGGGATGGCCAATATACCGGCTATCGAGCTTGCGGAGAAACTGGCAGGCATAGCGCCGAAAGGTTTAAATAAGGTGTTTTATTCGGATTCCGGAGCGACTGGCGTTGAGATCGCCATCAAAATGGCGTTTCAATACTGGCATAACAAGGGAGCGACCGGCAAAAAGACGTTTGTAACGATGAACGGAGCGTATCACGGGGATACGATTGGCGCGGTCAGCGTAGGTGCCATACCGCTTTATCATGACGTGTTCAGGCCGCTGCTGTTCCCGTCGCACGTTATCCCCTATCCGCACGCTTATCGCCATGAAGGCGGAGCGGAAGGGGCGAAGGAAGCGGCTCTCGATGCTTTGCGCGGGCTGCTGGAGGCTCGCGCGGACGAGATTGCGGCGCTCATCGTCGAGCCCATCGTGCAGGGATCCAGCGGCATCCTGATCATGCCTGAAGGCTGCCTGCGCGAGATGGCGGAGCTATGCCGCAAGCACGACGTGCTGCTGATCGCCGATGAAGTTGCGACGGGCTTCGGCCGCACGGGGGCGATGTTTGGGTGCGAGCTGGAGAACGTAACACCGGATCTAATGGTCGTTGGTAAAGGTTTGACCGGAGGCTATTTGCCTGTGGCGGCGACACTGGCTTCCGATAACGTTTATGATGCGTTCTATGCTGATTATGAGGCTCAGAAAACATTTTTCCATGGTCATTCCTTTACGGGTAACCCTCTGGGATGCTCGGTTGCGCTGGCCAGTCTGAGGCTGTTCGAGGAACGAGCGCTTCTGGAGGGCGTGCGAGCGAAATCCGTCTTTGTTGAAAATAAACTCGCCGCCTTGAAACAAAGACCGCATGTCGGCGATATTCGGCAGAAGGGTCTAATGATCGGTATCGAGCTTGTGCGGGATCGAGAGTCCGGCGAGCCTTATGCATGGGAGGAGCGAATCGGCGTCCGAACGTGCCGGAAAGCGAGAGAGCTCGGCATGCTGACCAGACCGCTCGGCAATGTGATCGTCTTCATTCCGCCGCTGGCCAGCACGGAATCGGAGCTAGACGCGATGACGGATATTTTGGCGGAAGCGATTGTTAGCGTTACGGAAGGGAGCGGCGCTTAGGATGGAGAACATGCGAGGTCTATTCGTAACGGGGACCGACACCGGCGTGGGGAAGACGCTGGTCACCGCGGCGATCGCGGCAGCGCTCCGTGCGGAAGGCTGGCAGGCCGGCGTTTGGAAGCCGGTGCAATCAGGCGCGCTGCTGGGCAGCGGGAACACCGATGCCGAGCGGCTGGTGCGGCTCGCGGGAATCCCGGAGCCGCCTGAAGCCGTGGCGCCGTACACGTTCGAGGCGCCCCTTGCGCCGCTGCTCGCCGCAGGACGCGCCGGGGTGACGCTGACGCTGCAGGCGCTTATTGCCGCCGGCAAGCCGCTGGCGGCGCGCAGCGAAGCGCTGCTCATCGAAGGTGCAGGCGGCGCTGCGGTTCCGCTGACGGAGGACGCCCTCGTGGCGGACCTGATTGCGCAGCTGCAAGTTCCGGCGCTCATCGTAGCCCGGTCCGGATTGGGCACGATTAACCATACGCTGATGACGGCAGCCTTCCTGCGGCATTACGGCATTCCCGTTGCAGGCGTCATTCTGAATGACGGCGCGGGTACCGTTCAAGACGATCCGAGCGTCGCCACGAATGCGGAGATGATCGCCCGGTATGGCGGCTTGCGCATCATCGGCCGATTTCCACGGCTGGGGCCTGATGTCAGCAGGGACATTTTGGTACATACGGTTCGGCAATCGATTGACTTGGAGGCTGTTCGACAAGCGCTCAAGCTTACATCCAAATCCAAATTTATGGAGGGGCCGCAGGATGACGACAACGGTATTTAAAGATTGGCAGCTACTGGCTCGGAAAGCGTTAGAAGGTGAACGTTTGACGATAGAAGAAGGATTGGCGGTACTTCAAGCTGATAACGATGAAGTGCTGCCGCTGCTGCAGGCGGCTTTCCAGGTGAGAAGGTACCATTACGGGAAAAAAGTGAAGCTGAATATGATCATCAACGCCAAAAGCGGGCTATGCCCCGAAGACTGCGGTTATTGCTCGCAATCGATCGTCTCAACGGCGCCAGTCCGGAAGTACACCTTGCTGGACAAGGATACGCTGCTTGCGGGAGCGCGGGAGGCTTTGGCACGGAAAGCGGGTACCTATTGTATCGTTGCCGCCGGAAGAGGACCGACTGATAAAGAATTGGAGCAAGTGGCCGATGCTGTCAAAGAAATTCGCGCGACGATGCCGCTCAAAATTTGTGCGTGCCTGGGGCTCCTGAAGGATGAACAAGCACGGCGTCTAGCCGAAGCGGGCGTTCACCGCTACAATCACAACCTTAATACAAGCCAAGAGAACTATGCCGCGATTACGACGACGCATAGCTATAACGACCGCCTTGAGACCGTCGAAAAAGTCAAGACCTACGGCATGTCGCCCTGCTCCGGTGTGATTATCGGCATGGGGGAAAGCGATCGCGAAATCGTGGAAATGGCCTATGCGCTGCGCGACCTGGACAGCGACTCCATTCCGATTAATTTCTTGAATGCCATTCCGGGCACGCCTCTCGAGCGTGCAGGGAGAACGCCGGCGATGAAGGCGCTTAAGGTGCTGGCATTGTTCCGCTTCCTATGTCCGGCCAAGGAAATCCGCGTGGCCGGCGGCCGGGAAGTGAATTTGCGGGCGCTTCAGCCGTTGTCGCTTTATGCGGCTAACTCGCTATTCGTAGGCGACTACTTGACTACGGCAGGCCAAGAAGCCGGCGCGGATCATCGGATGATCGAAGATTTGGGCTTCGAGATCGAGCTTAATGCGCTCTGAGGAGGTGGAACCTTGACTTGGATGGAACAAGAACTCGCTGCACGGCAGGGGACCGCGATGCTGCGTTCGCTGCGCACGTGCCACACGGTTCCGGAATATCCGGGCTATTTGAGGCGGGAGGAACATTCTCCCCCGATCCTCAATTTATCCGCTAACGATTATCTGGGGCTCTCGCGCCATCCGGCCATTGTGTCGGCGATGCAAGCTGCGCTTTACAGAGAAGGTGCGGGTGCAGGAGCATCGCGGCTTGTGACAGGGAATCGTCCGGCTTATGATGAGCTTGAGCGGGCTATCGCCGCCTGGCAGAACAAAGAAGCTGCGTTGGTGTTCGCGAATGGCTACATGGCGAATACCGGCGTAATTCCGGCAGTCGTCGGCCGGGACGATGCCGTATTCAGCGACCGGCTGAACCACGCCAGCATCGTGGACGGTATTCGGCTCAGCCGGGCGAAGCTGGTGCGCTACCGTCACAATGATATGGAGCATTTGGCGGCGCTGCTGCTCGAGCATCGTGACCGGCGGAGAAAGCTGATCGTGACCGACAGCATTTTTTCTATGGACGGAGATCAGGCCCCCCTTCGGAGGCTGGCGCTTCTTAAGCAAGAGCACGGCGCTATGCTGATGGTGGATGAGGCGCACAGCGGAGGGATGTATGGCCGGTATGGCGAGGGATTATGCCATGAGCTCGGCATTCAAGATATGGTGGACATTCATCTGGGAACATTCAGCAAAGCTTTCGGCGTTTACGGCGCTTATATATGCGGGAGCCGGACACTGATTGACTTCCTTGTCAATCAAGCCCGGCCGCTCGTCTACTCCACGGCGCTGCCGCCATCGGTGCTGGCGGGGATCGCACAAGCGCTGACCCTTGTGCGGCAGGAGCATGGGCGCCGGACCAGGCTGCGAGCGGCAGCCCGCCGGTTCCGCGCCATGCTGGGCAAGGCCGGGTTCCAAGCCGGCTCAGGCGACTCGCCGATTGTGCCGGTCGTCGTCGGCGGCAACGAAACCGCCCTGCGCTTCAGCGCCATGCTGGAGGAGCGGGGAATCGCAGCAGTCGCCATTCGGCCCCCGACGGTGCCGGAAGGAACGGCTCGTATTCGCTTTACCTTATCCTTCGCTCACACCGATAAGGATCTGCAGGATGCCGCCGAACGCATTCGCGAGGTCGGGCTTGAACTAGGAGTGCTGACGTCATGAGCGGGACCCTTCTATGGCTCCCGGGGTGGAGCATGACGCCAGCGGTCTTTAGCCGGCTGCAGGAAAGGCTGCCGCTGTATCGCCACTTGCCCGTCGATCTGAGCGATGCACAGACGCCGTACGAATTGCTGCGGCGGGCTGAAGCGGCAGCTAAGGAAAGCGGCGGCCCCTTGCTTATCGGCGGATGGTCGCTCGGCGCGCTGCTTGCCTTGCGGCTGGCGGCTCAAGGCTTGGCGGACGGTTTGATCCTTTTTGCGGCTACGGCATGCTTCGTCCGTTCCAAGCATGAGCAAGCGCTCGGCCAGCCGGATTCGATAGTCAGGCAGATGATAAGAGCGCTCGATTATGATGCGTATGCGGTCGAAACGGCTTTTCGAAAGCAGCTTCTGACGGATGCCGAGCGAAGGGCTGGGGTGGAGAAGCGGCTAGCCCCTGCAGGCAGCTGGACATTGCCGGCACTGCATGCCGGACTCGAGCTTTTGCGAAGCGAAGATCTTAGGCAGATGCTGCCGGACATTCAGTGCCCCGTGCTGCTGTTCCACGGCTTGGCGGACCGGATTTGCCCGTTTGGCGGCGTATCCGAGCTTGCAGCCCGGCTGCCCTATGCCTGTCTGTACGCTATCCCCGAGTGCGGGCATGCCCCTTTTTTGGACAGAGAGGAAGAAATAGCGAAGGAAGTGAGGAGATGGCTCCATGCACAGCAGTCCGATAGCGCGTCAATTTGACCGAAGCTCTGCAGGTTCTTATGACCGGCATGCCGCGGTGCAGCGAACTATGGCTATGCAGCTCGGGGAAGAGCTGCCTTATGAGGTTGCCCAGCCGGCAGTCATTCTGGACGTTGGCTGCGGGACAGGCGATCTGACGGGCCGGCTGGCGGCTGCGTGGCCCCAAGCGGCGATTACCGCTCTGGACATCGCGCCCGGGATGCTTCAGGCAGCGCAGAGACGTCTCCAGTCCGCGCAAGCGGCAGGCGTAGGCGTGCGATTCCTGCAAGCTGATGTAGAGCGCTGGTCCCCTTGTGCCGAAGAGGCTTCCTTCGATTTGATCGTCTCCAGCGCCTGCTTCCAGTGGCTGAGAGATCCGAAGATGACCCTGCGGCATCTGCGGCGGATGCTGCGTCCGGGAGGCCAACTCGCGTTCTCGACGTTCGGGCCGGATACATTTTATGAGCTGCATGCGTCTTTTCACGAAGTTTATCGCAGTCTGAACCTGAGACCGCAAAGGCACGGACTCGCTTTCCGGTCCGGTGCCGAGTGGTGCGAGCTGCTCGCGGAAGCCGGATTCACCTCCGTACATGAGCGCCGAAGCATGTACCGCGCCACCTATCCGAGTCCGCGCGATTTCCTGTTGGCCGTCAAAGAACTGGGGGCCAGCGCGTCCGAAGCAAGGGCTGTTCCTGGCGTAAGCGCGCGCCGCTTGTTTGCCGGGATGTACCAGGCGTACACGAACAAGTTCAGTACACAGGAGGGCGTGGGTGCGACTTATGAGCTTTTAACGCTGCGAGCAAAGTGGGATTAGAGCGGGGGGAAAGCACGTGAATGCACGGGATAGCGGGTTGATCATGAACAAGGCTGCGTGCTCGTCACTCTGTGTGATCTGCAAACGACGAACCGCTGGGCACGTAACCTCGTCGCCTGAACCGAGAGCACGTAACCCGTCACCTGAACCGACGGGATAGTGGACGTAGCGTGGCTGAGCACGTAACCCGTTACCTGAACCGATGGGATAGTGGGCGTAGCGTGGCTGAGTACGCAACCTCGTTGCCTGAACCGAGGGGATAGTGGACGTAGAGTAGCTGAGCACGCAACTCGTCACCTGAACCGACGGGATAGTGGACGTAGAGGAGCTGAGCCCGTAACCCGTCACCTGAACCGAAGGGATAGTGGAGATAGAGTGGCTGAGCCCGTAACCTCGTTGCCTGAACCGACGGGATAGTGGACGTAGAGGAGCTGATTACGCAACCTCGCTACCTGAACCGACGGGATATTGGAGATAGCGTGGCTGAGCCCGTAACCTCGTTGCCTGAACCGACGGGATAGTGGACGTAGAGGAGCTGAGCCCGTAACCCGTCACCTGAACCGACGGGATCGTGGAGATAGAGCGGCTGCCCAACCGATTGAGCAGATGGAATGGGCATGAACTAGCTGTTGTCCGTCCATGCTAGGACCTGCTTTCCCTAACGGACACAGCGGTCCTTATTTCACACAATAGGGCCGCTTTGAATATGTAACGGACACCCGTGCCGTTAATGACTCCTCTATGGCCGATTTGAGCCCCGAAATCGGTAAATAAGGTATCTGGTTTCCGTTAGCGCCGAAACGCCAAGCTTTTTGCAAGATTAACGGTCGCTGTGTCCGTTAGATTCGCGTGGCGAGCGGTATTCATGGTAACCTTAAAGAAAAGTCATTCACGATGTCAGGAGGGTTGACCGAGTGGGGATAGAGCCGATTTCGGATCATCTGCAGCATCATTTAAAGATATTGTTCGTGGGCTACAATCCCAGCCTCCGATCCGGCGAAACCGGCCATCACTATGCGAACCCGAACAACCGGTTTTACCGCATTCTGCACCAGGCCGGCATTACGCCCCGGCTCTACAAGCCGGAGGAGGACGGCGATCTGCTTCAGCTCGGCTACGGGTTCACGAATATCGTGGCGCGACCTTCCTTAACGGCAGCAGAAATTACGCCGGAAGAGTACCGGGAGGGCCGTGTCCTGCTGAAGGAGAAAATCGAACGCTATCGCCCGAAGGTCGTATGCTTCGTCGGCAAAGGCGTCTACGAGCAGTACAGCGGGCGCAAAGGGATGCCATGGGGGAAGCAGTCCGACCCCGTCGTTCCGGGTGTCATTGAATATGTATGCCCGTCTTCGAGCGGCCTTGTTCGCATGAAGCTGGACGAAATGGTCGCAATCTTCCGTGGTATCACAACATTAATCGGGATGGAGATGGATGAGGAATGAACATACCATGGCTGCATTGGGCGCAAGAAATTCAAGCGATCAGTCAAGCGGGGCTCACCTATGGAGAGAATGGCTACGATTTGGAGCGCTATGAGGCGCTGCGCAAAATCAGCGTTGAAATGATGAGCTATTTCACCGATACGCCGATCGACAAGGTGACGGAGCTGTTCGCTGGAGAGACGGGGTACCAGACGCCGAAGGTCGATATCCGGGCCGTCGTGCTGCAGGAGAACAAGATCTTGCTCGTTCAGGAAAGAACCGACGGCGCCTGGGCTTTGCCCGGGGGCTGGGCGGATATCGGCTACACCCCATCCGAGATCGCTGTCAAGGAGACCCGCGAGGAAGCCGGCTACGACGTAAAGCCGGTGCGCTTGCTGGCGGTTCTGGATAAGAAACGCCACGCCCATCCGCCATCGCCCAACTACACGTACAAGATCTTCATCTTGTGCGAGCTGGTCGGCGGAGAGGCGCTTGAGGTCAGCCTGGAAACGACCAAAGTTGGCTTTTTTGGCGAAAATGAGCTGCCGCCTCTGTCTATAGAGCGGAACACGGTAGAGCAGGTCAAACGGATGTTTGAGCTTGCTAGTGGCCCAGCGTCGCAGGTGCTGCTGGATTGAAACAAACAAGAATGCTCCCAGTCGTATAACCACGGCGGGGAGCAATTTGATTTATCGCATCAATATAGGCTTAAGTTGGTCGAGAATATCCTCCATTTGCTTGGAGCATTCCTCGTACATCGCTTTGGCTTGTTTATTGTTGGTTGTCAGCCCGTACAGCATAAGGTCGGCTTCGCACTGTTTCAAGGTCGCGAAGAGGGTGGCTTTCTCCTGCGGCACGGGAACATTGATTTTATCGTCAAATAAATCAAGATACAACTGGCCGTACGAATCGACTTGCCCTAGAAAAACATTTTCAACCGTTACTCCTACTTTATCCAACTCCGTTTTCAGCCATCCCCGATTAAATGAGAGGGTTGCTAACGCTTCATCCAATATCTCACCGTCCATGATGACCGCTTGAGGCTCTTTCTCCGGTGCAACCTTGATGCCGAGGTGCTTCGCAGTGAGCGGGAGATTTTCACGATGCAGCAATACATTAATCTCACCGCTAGGCTCCATGATCGCAAACTCAACATCCGCTACTTTGAAAACTGAACGCTTACGCAGTTGCTCCATAAGTTCATCCGTGGTGAGTCGTTCTTTTTTTAAATTATCTTCTAAAATCTTCCCGTCTCTAACAAGTACGGTTGCTTTGCTGTCAATAAAATCTCGCATTTTTTTGCTTTTAAGCTGTAAAAGTTCAATACCTAAAGAACACGCGATCCAAACGGCTAACGAGATCAGACCGAGGAACCATTTCGAGTCAATATCCAAGGATATCGCTCCAGCCAGATTTCCAATGGTAATGCCCGTGATGTACTCGAACAGAGATAACTGGGATACTTGTCTTTTTCCAAGAATTTTGGTCATGATGAACAATACGATTACGGCTAAAAGGGTGCGTACGATGACTTCATAAGCATCGGGCATGTGATCTCCTCCTTACGTTTCAAAAAGCAATGAGAGCCAGCATAAAAAAACGGCGGCTCAAAGGTGCTTGGCGGCAGGCTGTAGTGCCGAGTTTGCTGGAACTACAGGGCGCTATTTGAGTGGGATATCCAGCTTTTGCATATACCTTAGGAACTACAGGGCGCTATTTGCCTCGATAAGCCTGGTTTTAGGCTGAAATTGGTTGAATAGAGGATCGTAGTTCCTATTGAGGGCCCAAATCGTTAATTCCACGGTGAATAGAGGACCATAGATCCTCTATTTTAGGACGGCCCGTGTTCAATCAGGACGATGTCAGAAACAGTAGGCAAGTTTATACATTATTTGTGAAAATAATGGAAGTTATACGCCGGGATCCAAAGGAAAAACGCCCAGCGGCTCGTACGAAGGCTGCCGGCCCAAGTGGCTGCGGTAGAGGACGATGTCCTCTACCCGCCACGCGGGCAGCGCCGGCGCGCCGGCGAGCGCGGCGCGCGAGAACGGACCCGCCGCCTGGCGGTAGCGGCGGGCCAGCGTGAGGTGCGGCCGGTAGGCGCGAGCCTCGGCCGGGAACCCGTGGCGGGCGCAGGCGCCCGCGACCTCGCGCTGCAGCGCAGCGAGCGCGTCCAGGTCGCCGGCGACGCCCGCCCACAGCACCGACGGCGCCGCCGGAGGTCCGAACACGCCGAGCCCCTCGGCGTGCAGCGTGAGCGGCGGCGCCGCCGCTGCGAGCCGGCGGAGCTCGTCCGCCAGCGCTTCAACCTTCTCGGCGGCGGTGTCGCCGAGGAAAGAGAGCGTCACGTGGACGTCCTGCGGGTGCGTCCACTTCTGAAAGGGCAGCCTCTCCCGCAGGGAGGCCGCCAGAAGAGCGAGCTCCCGCTGCGTGTCCGGCGGGAGCCCGATGCCGACAAACAGCCGGTAGTTGTCGGATGGTGTCCTATTCGTGCGTGTCGAATGCTCGGTGTGAATCATGTGAGATGTGGCTCCTTTGCCGAAGTATGGAGGGGAAGAGATGGTTTTGTTTCCTAACTTCTTCTAGCATTGCCAACGAAGGTTTTACTTGATGCATGAGGAGAATATTGCTATCATAGCCATAATACAAAAGCAAAGGTGTGGTCATTCATGGGAAATCGGGCCTATAACTTTAACGCAGGGCCTGCGGCATTACCGCTCGAAGTTTTGCAGAAAGCGCAAGAGGAACTTGTCGAATTCAAAGGCATCGGCATGTCGATCATGGAAATTTCGCATCGCAGCGCTGAATACGAGCAAGTACATAATGAAACACAGCAATTATTGAAGCAAATTTTTAACATCCCGGATGGGTACCAAATCATGTTCCTGCAAGGCGGAGCCAGCTCGCAATTCGCGATGATTCCGATGAATTTCTTGAAGCCGGGCAAAGTGGGCAGCTATGTGCTGACAGGCGCTTGGGCGGAGAAAGCGGTGCAGGAAGCTTCCTTGTTCGGCGAAGTGAATATCGCAGCCTCCTCCAAAGAAAATAAATTCATGAAAATTCCGGATCTTAGTGAAATCAACCTTCATCCGGACTCGGCTTATTTGCATATCACATCCAATGAAACGATCGAAGGCGCGCAGTTCCAAAGCTATCCGGACACGGGCAGCGTACCGCTCATCGGCGACATGTCCAGTGACATCTTAAGCCGTCCGGTCGACGTGTCGAAATTCGGCATGATCTATGCCGGCGCGCAAAAAAATCTCGGTCCTTCCGGTGTGACGGTCGTCATCGTCAAGGAAGACATGCTGCAGGATTTGCCGAAAAACATTGCCACGATGTTCCGTTACGAAATCCACAGCAAAAACAATTCCTTGTACAATACGCCGCCGGTGTATTCCATCTACATGGTCAACCTGGTGCTCAAATGGATTCAGGAGCAGGGCGGACTAGCCGTTATCGAGAAGAACAACCTGGAGAAATCCGGTCTGATCTACAATGCCATCGATCAAAGCGGCGGCTTCTACCGCGGTCCTGTCGACAAGGGCAGCCGTTCGGCCATGAACATTACGTTCCGTCTGCAGGATGAAGAATTGGAGAAGAAATTCATCAAGGAAACCGAGCAGAACGGCTTCATCGGCCTGAAAGGACATCGCAGCGTAGGCGGTCTGCGCGCATCGACGTACAATGCGGTTCCGTACGCTTCCTGCCAAGCGCTCGCGGAGTTCATGAAGGATTTCCACAAGCGCAATAGTTAAGATACGGTTCAAGAGCTACTCACAGCACCCTCGTGTGCGCGTGAGTAGCTTTTTTTGGTTGGGAGGCCAATATCCCGATCTTCGCCGGCATGGCCCTTAGACGGCCGCTCAGGCGTCTCTGGCGAGCTGTGTGCCGGTATAACCCGAATCTATATCTAGTAGGACAGGGTCGGCGGATTCCTTTCGACAAATGTGAAAATTTCAAGGCAAAACTCCAAAAAAAATTTCAAATCCCCGCGAGCCACGTCCTGTCTGGGATTCGGTATTTTGAGACCGAAAATGTGAGATTTCACACGTTGACAAACACTATATATTGATATAAATTTGAATCTATCAACTAGATGTCGTGGAAAAATGGGAAATTAAGAGAAGCCGGACGGATCGCGGAATTCCGCGGAATAACCGGGAAAATCCCTTGATATCGCGCTTTTTCAGCCGCTTAGCCATTTGCGAAATTCCGCTTCTTTTGTCGAGCCGAAGGCCGCACGACTAGATATAGTTGATAGGTAAGCTACATACGACTTACTAGATATAGAGTTTCATACATAAGACTCACTAGATACGGTTTTGCTTGAGATTGAAGATACATGACAGGAGACGGAGCCCATGCTGATTGCTTACGATTCGAAAACAGGAAATGTTCGCCGGTTTATTAACAAGCTGAAAATGCCGGCCATCCAAATCGAGGAAGCGATGAAAGTGGACGAGCCCTTCGTGCTCGTTACCTATACGACCGGATTTGGTCAAGTTCCTGAGAAGGTGGCCTCGTTCCTGGAAACGAACGCTTCTCATTTGATCGGAGTCGCAGCAAGCGGGAACCGCAACTGGGGCGACGGGTTTGCGAAGAGCGCAGACACCATCTCCCAGCAATACGATGTGCCGGTGTTAACCAAGTTTGAGCTATCCGGCACCAAAAATGATGTAGAACGATTTGTTCAGGGGGTACATGCAATTGCGGCACATTGAGCTGAATAATTTATTGATGCAACGCGCAGCAGACGGATTTTTTCAACTGGAGAAGGACAAAGAAGCCGTTGAAGTTTTCATGAAGGACGTCCACAGCAAAAGCCTCACTTTCCCCGATACCTCTTCGAAAGTTCGTTACATGATCGACAATAATTACTACGAGAATGTGTATGAGCGTTATACGGAAGATGAAGTCAACGAAGTTTATCAAGTGGCCCACGACAATCA
This sequence comes from Bacillus sp. 3255, assembly GCF_031456485.1. Lineage (NCBI taxonomy): Bacteria > Bacillati > Bacillota > Bacilli > Caryophanales > Bacillaceae > Bacillus > Bacillus sp. 3255. Next base: position 151,495 of record NZ_JAVDUS010000001.1, on the reverse strand, counting down.
ATTCGAGTTCGCTTCCTATATGGCTGCCTCGAAATTTTATACAGATTATGCTTTGCGCAGTGATGATAAAGAGTTGTACCTCGAGCATTTCCCGGATCGCGTAGCGATCGTAGCCTTGTACTTGGGCAGAGGAGACGTAGAAACCGCCCGTACGCTGGCCGTCTCGATGATGGAGCAGCGCCTGCAGCCGGCTACGCCGACCTTCCTCAACGCAGGCAAAAGCCGCCGGGGCGAGATGGTGTCCTGCTTCCTGCTGGAGATGGACGATTCCCTCAATTCCATTAACTATGTGCTGGCCACCTGCATGCAGCTGTCCAAAATCGGTGGCGGTGTCGCCGTCAATCTGTCCAAGCTGCGCGGGCGCGGGGAATCGATCAAAGGCGTGGAACGAGCCGCCAAAGGGATTATGCCTGTTCTGAAGCTGATGGAGGATGCGTTCTCCTATGCCGACCAAATGGGGCAGCGCAAGGGCTCCGGAGCGGCGTATTACAACATTTTCGGTTGGGATCTGATGGAGTTCCTCGATTCCAAAAAAATTAACGCAGACGAGAAGTCCCGTCTGAAAACATTATCGATCGGCCTGATCGTGCCGAACAAATTCTACAAGCTGGCGGAACAAAATCAGCCGCTTCATGTTTTTGCGCCATATACCGTATGGCAGGCTTACGGCAAGCACTTGGACGATCTCGATCTCGACGAGATGTACGATGAGCTGCTGGCGAATCCGAAAGTGAAGAAGAAGGTCGTCATGAGTGCGCGCGACATGCTCGTCAAAATTGCGACAACCCAGCTGGAATCCGGGTATCCGTATATCATGAACCGGACGAATGCGAACAAGGATCATGCGCTTAAAGGGATCGGGACAATTAAGATGTCCAACCTGTGCACGGAGATTTTCCAGCTGCAAGAGACTTCGGAAATTAACGATTACGGCGAAGACGACGTGATTCTGCGCGATATTTCCTGCAATTTGGCTTCGATGAACATCACCAACGTCATGGAGCGCAAGAAGCTGCGCGAGACGGTTCATGAGGGCATGACCGCCCTGACGGCAGTCAGTGACATGACGACGGTCAGCAACGCGCCAGGGGTAGCCAAAGCGAACCGCGAGCTGCACTCCGTTGGGCTTGGCGTCATGAATTTGCACGGGTATTTGTCCAAAAACAAAATCAGCTACGAAAGCGATGAAGCGAAGGATTTCGTTCGCACGTTCTTCATGGCGATGAACTATTACTCCATTGAGCGAAGCGTAGAGATTGCCAAAGCGAAGGGGCAGGTTTTCGAGGGCTTCGAGCAGTCGGAATATGCGAATGGCGCTTACTTCAACCGCTATCTGGAGACGGATTACCGTCCGCGCACGGATAAGGTGAAGGGGCTGTTCGAGGGGATGGCGATTCCGTCGCCTGACGACTGGAGCAAGCTGAAAGCGGACGTGCAGAAGCACGGCTTGTATCATGCCTACCGTATGGCGGTCGCGCCGACACAGAGCATTTCGTATATCCAAAATTCAACGTCAAGCGTGATGCCGATCGTCGAGCAGATCGAAACCCGAACGTATGCGAATTCGACGACTTATTATCCGATGCCGTATTTGGCACGCGACAATTATTTCTACTATAAATCCGCGTACCAGATGGACCAATTCAAAATTCTCGATCTGATCGCCGAAATTCAGGTGCACGTGGATCAAGGTATTTCCACCATTTTGCATGTGAATAGCGACGTGTCAACAAGACAATTGGCCCGCTTGTACCTGTATGCGGCACACAAAGGCCTAAAATCGCTCTACTACACGCGAACGAATCAGCTGTCCGTTGAGGAATGCGTAAGCTGTTCGGTGTAATACGGAAGGGGACCTAACATAGATGAGTACTGCGACTACGGTGAGTACGCCGATTGTCAGAAAGGCCGTGAACTGGAACAGGCCGGATGATGATTTCACGATAACGTTCTGGAATCAAAATATTATGCAGTTCTGGACGGATGAAGAAATTCCGTTGTCCGACGATAAAATGTCCTGGATTACGCTGAGTCCGGCGGAGCGGGAGCTATATATGAAAGTGCTGGGCGGTCTGACGCTGCTGGATACGATGCAAGGCGGCGTCGGCATGCCGAAGATTCTTGAGCACGTGGACGGGCTGCAACGCAAAGCTGTGCTCAGCTTCATGGGCATGATGGAGCAAATTCATGCGAAGTCGTACAGCTCGATCTTCACGACGCTTTCGACAACGGAAGAGATTAACGAGCTGTTCGCATGGGTGGAGCGCAATCCTTATCTGCAATTCAAGGCTAACAAGATTTCCACATTTTATGAAAATATTACAACGGCCAAAGAGCTGTACCTGGCGATGGCGGCTTCCGTTCTGCTGGAGAGCTACTTGTTCTACAGCGGCTTCTACTATCCGCTCTATCTAGCCGGACAAGGGAAAATGACGAGCAGCGGCGAGATCATCGATCTGATTTTGCGTGACGAGAGTATTCATGGTCTGTATGTCGGGGTGCTGGCTCAAGAGGTGTACGCGGAGCTAAGCCCGGCGGAGCAGGATGAAGCTTATGAGACTTTGACAGCGCTGTTGACCGAGCTTCATGCCAATGAGGAAGGCTACACGGAGAGCTTGTACGGTCCTCTAGGCTTGGCGGAAGATGTCAAGGCATTCCTCCGCTATAACGCGAATAAAGCGTTCATGAATCTGGGTGTTGATCCGATGTTCCCGGAAGAGGACATTAATCCGATCGTATTGAACGGCCTTAGCACGAAGACGAAACAGCATGACTTTTTCTCCAAAAAAGGGAACGGATACGTACGCACGATTCATGTTGAAGGCTTGACGGATGACGATTTCGTATTCTAAATGACAAAAGCAAGGGCTGCCTTGAAGTCAGTGATGACTTGAGGGCAGCCCTTATTGTGTGCGTGGCGGCGGTCTGTTATGCCAGGGATTCCTTGACGACAGGCTCCGTCAACTTGTAGCCGACGTTACGGATCGTCATGATGTATTCCGGATTGCGTGCATTTTGCTCAATTTTGTCGCGCAAGTGGGAAATATGAACGTCGACAATTCGGGTATCACCAAGGAAGTGATAGTCCCACACGCCGTGAAGGAGCTGCTGGCGGCTCAGTACTTTGCCGCGGTGCTTACACAAGAACAGCAGCAGCTCGAATTCTTTGGGCGTGAGCTCGACCGGTGCGCCGTTCATGGTCACTTCGCGCTGATCGGCTTTGATAGAAATCTGACCGATCGTAATCGGTGTGTTCTCCGTCGTTGACGGCAGTGTCTGAATGCGCCGATGAATCGCGTGAATGCGGGAGATGAGCTCCTGCGGCGAGAACGGCTTCGTCATGTAATCATCGGCACCGTTATCCAGGCCGGCGATTTTGTCGGTAAGATCCTGCATAGCGGTGAGCATAATAATAGGGACAAGGTTGTTCTGGTTTCTAAGCTTGCGGCATACTTGAAAGCCGTCCATCTTCGGCAGCATCAGGTCAAGCACGATCAGGTCCGGGCGGAACGTTTGGATCGCATCGAATACGGCCTCGCCATCGAAAACGCAATGGACTTCGAAGCCGACTAACTTCAAATTGAATTCTATTAGCATGGAGATGGAAGGTTCGTCATCGACAACTAGGATCTTCTTTTTCATCATAGGTTGACTCCTTTTATCGAGAAGGATGACTCTATTATGACAAAGCTCTATCATCGACATATTAAGATAAAGTTAACCCAGTGTAAAAACTGTAAATGGTCATACTTAATTGCATTATGCAACCGCTTATAATAGGATAGAGGATGAGGTGAATTCGACAGACATGGCATTTCATATTGTATTAGTAGAACCCGAAATTCCGGCCAACACCGGCAACATTTCGCGAACTTGCGCGGCGACGGGTACTTATCTTCATCTGGTAAGACCGCTCGGCTTCCAAACGGATGACAAAACGCTGAAACGGGCCGGATTGGATTATTGGCATTCCGTGAAGCTCGAATATCACGATTCGTTTGACGAGGTACTTGAGATGTATAAAGGACACCGTTTCTTTTTTGCGACGACCAAAACGAAGAAGCGTTACACGGATTTTACATTTCAAGACGGTGATTTCCTCGTATTCGGTAAAGAGACCAAAGGTCTCCCGGAAGAGCTCCTGCGCCAGCACCCGGATACGCTGCTCAGACTCCCGATGTCCGATGCGGTAAGATCGCTCAATTTATCCAACTCCGTAGCGATCATGCTGTATGAAGGTTTGCGGCAGACAGGGTTTGCAGGTTTGGATTAAGCGCTATCGCATACGATTTAGGCCTAGGTCGGCAAAATTGACAATAAAAGAAATTTCCGCTTGGAATTAGAAGGAGTTTCTTCCTACACGGCGAATAGTATTCCGTATCAGTCCGTATAGATATGCTAAGCCACCGCTTAGCGTAGAAATTGAGAGCGGAAGAGAGGTGAAGTCCTATGATGAAGCCAGCCGGAGTCGTTCGTAAAGTCGATCAATTGGGACGTATTGTTCTGCCTAAATCGTTACGCAAACGATACCAGATGAATGAAGGGGATCCTGTCGAAATTTTGGTGCAGGGTGATCATATCATTTTGGAAAGATACCGCCCGAAATGTGTATTCTGCGGCAGCATGGATAACGTCAGCGAGTTCAAAGAACGTTACATATGCGGAAGTTGTGTAACAGAGATGAATGTCTTGAAAGTAAGAGCCTAATTAAGGACAATGAAAAGCATTGCCTTCTCGGAAGAGAATGCGGTGCTTTTTTAGTTGGTGTATAGGAACGGAAATCCCGGACATACTATTTGACGACGGTGATAGCAGAGAGGTGCTGTGTCAAAGACAAGTACATCAGGAAGGTTGTTATTGAATCCGTATAGAAGCGAGGAGATGTGCCGCAGAAATCATGAATTGTAGTTACGTACTGCAAGCGTGTGATGAGGTAGGGACCGAGCTGAAGTAAGGTTCAGGGCATAACCAACTAATCTTCACCGTCAGAGGACTCCGCGAGGGGTCCTTTTTCTTGTAGGGTTATTAGCCATAGCTCAAATGAAAAAGCCCGCCAGAATGTATTCATTCTGACGAGCTTTTGGCAACTTACAGGCCTCTTGTTTTGTCCTCGTTATAGGAAGCCGTCATCATAGCGACGAGAAATAGCACAAAAACGGAATTAACGAGCCAAAATGTTGCGGATAAGCCAAACATTGCTGCACCCCCTATAGGTTGAAGAACATCAAAGCATATAGTTAAGCTTTATTATACCCCAATCAACGGCAAAAAAATTTGAATAAACTGTGAATAATTACGATTATTTAAAAAATAAGAAGTTCGTCGCCAGCGGCCGCAATTTGCCGTCGGACGGGCGATTCATGACGGTGCCTCCCATGACCAAGGTCGTGGAGCCGCCTCCGTCCAGGTTATAGGCATCGACGATGCCCAACTGCTGCATCTTGTCCTGCAGCTCGGCGAGCGTCGCCCCGGAGTTTCCGCTTTCGTCGTAGCCGTCCGTGACGATGAACAAGAGCTGGTCGTTCTTATAATTGGCCATCACGGTTCTGGCGGCTCGCGCCGGCGAGCTCTGCCATTGATAAGGGATGGTCGTCTTGGCACCGTTCTTGAGCAGGACAGGAACGAAGGTCGATCCCATCAGCGGGTCGAGCTTGTCCAGATCCGCTTGCGAGCTGAACTTGCCGCCGATGAGCTTGCGGTCTTTGTTCAACCCGATGAACGTCGTGTCGTTCGTCGTCGGGAAGAAGCCGTTCAAATATTTGCCGTTGATGACGGTGGTGTCAAGCGGATAGCGCCGGCCCTTGCTGTCATCGGCGAAGCCTCCGGCATTCACGCCGGCAATAGCGCCATACCGGTTAACGGCTTCCAGGGTCGTTTCGCTCGACCCCATCTTGTCCTTGCCGAGGACAAGCTTGATGGCTTTGTCGCTCTTCAGATTAACTTTGAGCGCATATCCTTTGTAGTTGCTCTCATTCAAGGCAAATAGCTTCAGGTCGATATTGCCGGAAGAGGCTTGCCTGACCGGGCTGCCAAGCTTCGCCGTGATGCGGGCATCGTAGATGATGCCGGGCTTCGCGGCTTGAGCGGCGGCAGTTTGCAGCGCGGCGGCCACTTCTGCCGTACTTTTCTCATATAAGGCGTAATATTGCTGAATGATCGTCTTCGTCTGTGCCGCATCGTTCGTTGCCTTAGTTAACAAGGTGTCGAGGGTCAGGGCTTCCTGATGGAAGGAGACCGGCGTTGAGGCGGCTGCAGTCCAAGTGCCGAGCGGTATATGCACGCTTGCGATAAGCAGCCATATGAGCATCCCGATAAACGGTGCACAAGCCAGCAGGAAGACACGGTTGATTCCTTGGATCGTCGTCATCACTTCAACACATCCAAATTTTTCTGCAGCTCATCCAGTTTCTTCTTCACTTCGGCGAGCTGTGTGTAGAGTTGGTTGCTGTTGTCGGTTTTGCTGTTGGCGCTGTCTTTGGTGAAGGCCAGCAGTTCATTGAGCGAGTCAACTTTGGTTTGCAAAGCTTTCATGTCGGTTGAAACGCTATCCTTCAGTTCGGTTACCTGCTTCTGGTAATCTTGCTGAACCAGCTGTAGTTGTTGCTGGGTCTGCTGTGCGATATCGGTTGCTATTTTCTGTCTCAAATGCTCTGTATACAGCATCGCTGCCGCCACTCCGATTGCGATCAGCATGACCCAACCAAGAAACAACAGGACGTACGTTTTCCTCTTCACCTTCGTAGCTTTGGCAGCCCGGGGAAAAGAATTCGCAGACGTTGCCTCGATTTGCATACTCATGATAATCACCTCTGTCTACTAGTATAACATATTTCATATTTTTAACAGAAATTCAGATAGAATTCGCTGTTTTTCGATACTCGTTAGGCGTGATGCCCTCCAGTTTTTTGAAAACTTTGCTGAAATATTTCTCATCCTGATAGCCGACCATCTCCGCGACCTGGGAAATCCGCAAATGCGGATTGCGCAGCAGCACCTTCGCTTTGCTCATGCGAATTTGGCCCAAATAATCCGAGAGGTTCACCGCGAATTCCTGCTTGAACTTGCGGGAGATATATTCCCGGCTCAGGAAGAACCGGGAGGCGATGTCCTGCAGCGTGACATCTTCGTGGTAATGCTTCTGAAGATATTCGGCGATTTCGAAAATCACATTCTTATCTTTCTGCTGATTCTCCAAGAGCAGCTTGGACATATGCACGATGCTGCGGGTAAGCTCCTGCTGCCATTGAGACAGGGATAGGAGGCCGTTCTCGTCCAGCGGAACAATGACCCCGGCAGACTCGGAGGCCAGCATCGTCTTCACTTCATCCTCGCTGATGCCGGAGAAGAATTGCTGTACCCAGCGGCGCTTCATCACGCTGTACTCCCGCCACCAATGGTCGAGCTGTTCCAATGTAATGATGTCCCGCTGCTTGACCGCGTCCATCCATTGCTGCACGGCCTCCTCGATCTGCTCGCTGCTGCCGCTGCGGATGGCCAGATTGATCTTCTCCTCGAACTGGGTGAAGGTGAGCGCCGTCTGCGGCGGTTTGGGCGAATTCTGCAGGCTGTGGATCCACGTTGTCTTAACTTTCAGGTTCCGTTTGCGCAGTGCGTCGCGCGCCTCTTGGTACGATAAGCCGATTTCGCCAGGAAACCGATGAGACCGGCCGATACCGAAATCAACGCGGGTGTGCAGCGCCGTTCGCATGCCTTCGTTAATTTTCTCCAGAAAGGCTTCGGCGCCGTCCAGCTCTCTCCACAGCAGCAAGACGATTTCGTTATCGCTTTGCCAATGGCGGAATGCATACCCGCGTCTCTCGTGCGTCAGAAACTCATTGCAAATATTAATGAGAGAGAAAAAAAGCAAATCCATGTTTTGACTGAATTTATTTTTCACGCTGCGTTCCATGGTATCCATGGAAAGAATGGCAACGCGGCAAACGTTCACGTCCCGCGTCAAGCTCAGCTCCCGCTCGAGCTGCTCGGCGGCGCTCTCATAAGCGGACGGCTCGGCGATGAGCCCGGACAGCAGCTTATCCCAATACATCGGTTTAATTTGATTCATTTCGATATTCAACTCGCGGTTCGTCTGCCGCGTCTCTTCTTCCTTCCGCCACGCCTCAATCGCTTTCTCCAGCGCTTCGTTCAGCTGATCCGGGTCGATCGGCTTCAGGATGTAGTCGGTCCCCCCGTACTTCAGCGTGTGGCGCAGCAGCGAGAAATCGTCATGCCCGCTGATGACGATCGTCTTCGCGTCCGGCTCGTTGGCATGCAGCCATTCCAGCAGCTTCACACCGTTCATGACCGGCATCATCATGTCGGTCATAATAATTTCCGGGTGATGCTGGCGGACCATTGCGGCGGCGGATTCGCCGTCAGGCGCTTCCAGAATCGTATCGATGCCGTGCTGCTCCCAATTGACGAGCAGCCGGATGGCGTCGCGAACATGTTTCTCATCATCGACAAGTAATACTTTCATTAGATAGCTCCCTTTTACATCGGTATGTGGATGATGATCCTTAGACCTTGGGGCTTGGCGTGTTCAATATCAAGAGTCGCATCATCGGTGAAATATAGTTTGATTCTGGTTAATACGTTGCTTAGCCCGATACAGTTTTCTTCGCCGGTTGAAGGCGAGCTCAGCCTGTTGCGGATTTCGCGCAGCCGCTCCTCCGTAACGCCCGAGCCGTTGTCTTCAACGACAAGCCGCAGATAGTCATAGCGCCCATCCGTTTGCTTGGAGGCTTCAATGTGCAGCAGCCCGATTTCGTCGGCGCCCGGTTTGAAGCCGTGTTTGAAATAGTTTTCGACGAGCGGCTGCAGGATCATTTTGGGTACGGCGATCGTTTTGGTGCCTTCTTCGACATCATAAGCGATCTGGAATTGGTGCTCGAAGCGCTGCTTCTGGAGCTCCAGGTACGCTTTAATATGGTCAAGCTCCTTGCCAAGCGGAACGACGGATTCGTTCGTATTCATGCTGTAATGCATCATTTTGGCGAGGGAAGCGATAAGTGCATACACCTTGGGGGCATCATGCTGCAAAGCGAGTGTGCCGATCGATTGCAGCGCATTATTCAGAAAATGGGGATTGATCTGAGCTTGCAGCGCCATCAATTGATTGGACTTGTTGGCGAGCTCCAGCCGGTATTCGCGCATGACCATTTGATTCAGATCCTGCATCAAGCCGTGGAAGCGATTGGCCAGTATGCCCATCTCGTCGGTACGGGTCAGCTCGATATCCTTGTCCATAGCTCCCAGCTGCACCTGACCGGCTTGAATGCGGGAGATGTAGCGGATAAGCTGCTTGATCGGTTCCGTAAATTTAATGGAAATATAGACTGTTCCGCCGATGACGATCAGCATGAAGAACGTCAGTACCAGCGAGTTGATCAGCGCCAGCTGTTTGGCGTTTTGGGTCAGCTGCTCGTAAGGCAGACGTTTGACGATCGTCCAGTTCACATAGTCAGTTTTCATTTTTTCATAAACATTTATGCCGGCGTAAGGCCCTTTGTTCCATTCGTAGGAGCCTCTGTCCGACGTGCTGCGGATGGCTTCGTCGCCCCAGCTGCCATCCAGCAGCTGCCCCCATTTGGCCGGATCCGGACCGAACACGATGCATCCTTTTTCATCCAAAATGTAAAGCTCTTCCTCATCGTGCGTGTACAGGCTCTGCGAGATTTCGGATATCAAATCGAGATGAAGATCGATAATAAGCTCTCCGATGGAGGTGTTATTCGGCGAGTACATCAGCTTGCGATGCATAGACAGGACCGGTGTTGGTGCAGAATACACGTTAATTGGAATATTGTAATTGTGGCTGAGATGGGTCGTTTCGAAATAAACGGTTTTATCTTCCGGGAAAGGGGGCAGGGATTCATATTTGCCGATCTTGCTTCCTTGGAAATCATTGCTGGATACGAAAGACCGGTCGCTCACGGAAGCATATAAGTAAACCTGCTTGAACTCTTTCACGGCGTGGGACATGACTTGCAAACCGCTTTTGATCACTTTGTCGCTCATATAGTCAATTTCCCGGTCGCGTTCCAAAATATCGTATAATTGTCCGAGCTCAGACAAATGCTGTCCTGTATAGATGGTCGTAGAAGCTTGGACGACTCCGTTTAAATAGTTTAATATATTGAGTTTCGCTTGGGAGATGAGGGCTGAATTGTTCGTTATGGTGTCTTCGGTGACTTTTTCCTTCGTGAATATATAGGAGACGACGATTGAGGTAATGAATGGGACGAGAGTGGCGATCAGCAAAAAAAGGATAAGCTTGTTGCGCATACTATGACGGAACATGTCGAATCAACTCGGTTTCTTCGTGGACTTTTCACCCTATATTGTAGCAGTAGAGGTCAACAAATTCCACCTAATGCATCACGATAATCTGTGTTTCACGAGGTTAAAGGTATTTATACTAAAGGTTATAGTTACCTAATCGTAAGGGGGAAATTCCCATGAAACAGCGCAAGGGGTTATCAGGACTATTACAGCAATGGGTGTTCGTCGGACCTGCGGTCATCTTTTTCGCACTCATTGTGGTAGTACCTTTTCTCATGAGCATTTACTATTCATTCACGGAATGGAACGGTGTGACGACCAACGTTAAGTTCAACGGTTTGGACAATTTCAAGCACCTTCTGTTCGAGGACAAAGATTATCGCAACGCCTTCTGGTTCACGACACGGATTACCGTTACGGATGTGGTTCTGACGAACCTGATCGGATTCTTGCTGGCTCTGCTGCTGACGCAAGCGCTCAAAACGAGAAACGTGCTCCGTACCATCTTCTTCATGCCGAACGTTATCGGCGGCTTGCTGCTAGGTTTTATTTGGCAGTTTATCTTCGTCAAAGGCTTTGCGACGCTCGGCGAAATTACGAACATCGGCTTCTTCCAACTGCCTTGGCTGGGAGATGCTCCTACCGCCTTCTGGGCGATCGCGATCGTGAGCATTTGGCAAGGTGCCGGCTACTTGATGATCATCTATATTGCAGCGCTGTCCAACGTGCCGAAGGATATGGTGGAAGCGGCTTACATCGACGGTGCGACCCGGTTCCAAGTACTTAAGAACATCATTGTGCCGCTGATCATGCCGGCCGTTACCGTTTGTTTGTTCCTGACGATCTCCTGGAACTTCAAAATGTTCGATTTGAACTTCTCCTTGACCAAAGGGGGACCCTTCAACTCGACGGAATCGGTATCCATCAATATTTATCAAGAAGCGTTCCGGAACAATAACTATGGCTTAGGAACAGCGAAAGCATTAGTCTTCTTCATCGTCGTGGCCATTATTTCGACCATCCAAGTCATGTATACGAAACGCAAGGAGGTTGAAGTGTAATGGATGCAGTTAAAAAATATTCAGGACGCCTATTCACCTTGGAGGTGCTCGGCATCCTGGTGGGACTTCTGTTCCTGGTGCCGTTCTATTTCGTCATTGTCAACTCGCTGAAGTCATTCCCGGAGCTTGCCGCCAGCACGGCGAAGCTTCCTGAGAGCCTCTATTTGGATAATTACAAAAAAGTATGGACGATCATGAAGTTCCCAAGTGCCTTCATGAACTCTTTGATCATTACGGTACTTAGTAATGTAGGTTTGGTCGTCATCTCCTCCATGGCGTCATACCGCATGCTGCGCAGACCGAGCAAATTCAACAATCTGGTGTTCCTGGCTTTCGTAGCCGCCATGGTCATTCCGTTTCAATCCATCATGATTCCGCTCGTGCGTGTTGCCGGTCAGGTGGGGCTCATGGACAGCAGATGGGGTCTTATCGTTTGTTATTTCGGCTTCGGCGTTTCGCTGAATGTGTTCTTGTACCACGGATTTATCAAATCCATTCCGCTGGAGATCGAGGAATCCGCAACCGTGGACGGCTGTTCGCCTTATGGCGTGTTCTGGCGCATCGTCTTTCCGCTGCTCAAGCCGATGTCCACGACGATCGTTATTCTGAACAGTTTATGGATCTGGAACGATTATTTGCTGCCGTCACTCGTGTTAAACAACCCGGAATTGCGAACAATACCCTTAGCGACATTTTCTTTCTTCGGTCAATATACGAAGCAGTGGGATTTGGCTCTGGCCGGTCTGACGCTGGGTGTGCTGCCGATCGTCATTTTCTTCTTGGCCATGCAGAAGCATATTGTGGAAGGAATCACAGCCGGTTCCGTAAAAGGGTGACAATTTTGCTAAGATGTTCAAAATCTTCCACCTTTGTGTTCAATATTCTCTGTGTTGTGGGTTTAAGAAAGTGTTTACAATAAACCATGTAAGCTGATGACGAGGGGATGAAATCCCGGACATCAGGGTAAGCTGAGTAAACAAAAAAAGGGAGGCTTTACCTCAATGAAAAAATTAACGATGATCAGTATGGCTGCCGTACTCTCACTATCCGTAGTGGCAGCTGGCTGCGCGAAAAAACAAGAGACACCTGCGCCAGCCGCTTCACCGGGAGCAGCTGCATCTGCAGCTCCGGCAGCAGGCAAACCGGTTACGATTAAAATGTTCCAATTTAAAGTAGAAATTGCTGACCAATTGGGTAAATTGATCGCTGAATATCAGAAGCTGAACCCTAACGTGAAAATTCAGGTTGACACGGTAGGCGGCGGCGCAGACTATGGCGCGGCATTGCTGGCGAAGTTCAACTCCGGCGACAAACCGGACATTTTCAACAACGGCGGTTTCTCCGACCTTGACAAGTGGATTGAGAACCTGGAGGATCTCTCCGATCAACCATGGGTGAATGACCTTGTGGATGTCGCGAAAGAGCCTATGACCAAAAATGGCAAGCTGTACGGCCAACCGCTGAACTTGGAAGGCTACGGTTTCATTTACAACAAAGATCTGTTCGCACAAGCCGGCATCACTGAGCTGCCAAAAACGATAACACAGCTCGAAGACGCGGCGAAAAAGCTGCAAGCTAAAGGCATTACGCCTTTCGAGAACGGCTATGGCGAGTGGTGGGTACTGGGTAACCACTTCGTAAACCTTCCGTTCGCTTATCAGAAAGATCCGAACGCGTTCATCGACGGCCTGAACAAAGGTACGGCCAAAATTCCTGGCAACGAGCAGTTCAACCAATGGTCCAAACTGTTTGATCTGACTTTGCAGTACGGCAACAAAAACCCGCTGCAAACGGACTACAATACGCAAGTAACGGACTTCTCGACAGGCAAAGCGGCCATGACACAGCAAGGGAACTGGACGCAAGTTCAAATCTCCAAAACGAACCCGAACATCAAAATCGGCTTCCTGCCGATGCCGATCAGCGATGACGCGGCAGCGAACGACAAATTGTTCGTAGGCGTTCCGAACAACTGGGTTATTAACAAAAACTCCGCTGTGAAAGACGAAGCGAAGAAATTCCTGAACTGGATGGTTACATCCGATGTAGGTAAAAAGTACATTACGGAAGAATTCAAATTCATTCCGGCTTTCAAATCGATTCCTGCTGATGAGAAAGTACTCGGACCTTTGGCGGCAGACATTATCTCCTACTCCAAAGCCGGTAAAACACTGAGCTGGAACTGGTTCAAATTCCCTGGCGGCGAAGCTTCCTCCAAGAAATTCGGCGATATTATGCAAGGTTATGTCGCGAAGAAGTACACGAAGGACCAAATGCTTGAGGAATTCCAGAAAACATGGGAGAGCCTGAAGAAGTAATACCCTATTCGGTTGTAATAAAGCCTCAGCGCCTAAGCTGAGGCTTTTTGCCGTTTAACAGAAGGTTGGCGGGCTGTTACAATAGGAAGAACTGGGGAGCGGGGGGCTACGATGATCGTTAGAATTAGAACTTGGCTGCAGAGCAGAGGAACTACGCTGCCAATAGAGAAAAAGCTGTCTCGCGAGGCTGTCATTTCGCTTATTATTCATTCAACTTTTCAATTCGGGGCATCGATGTCCGGCGTATTCTTGAACTTATACTTGTGGCGGTTAACGCACAGTGTAGCTGTCAACGGTACATACAACTTGATCGTCTATTTGCTTACACCGATCGGCTTCGCGCTCGGGGGATGGATGATCAAGAAGAAAGACCGAATGGTGTCTTATCGACTGGGCATTATGCTGATCGGTTTATTTTATTTAAGCGTGATCATTGCGCAAGATGCGTTGGTTGAATATTATGTCGCCTTCGCTATCTTCAACGGACTGGCGGCCGCCTTCTATTGGGTGGGGTACTTAACGCTCATGTACGACGTATCCACCGAGCAGAACCGGATCCGCTATCTGGCCTTCAACATGATCTTCTTCACGGCCGCTACTCTTGCCGGGCCTGCGCTTGCCGGTTTCATCATTCGTCTGCAGGAAGGGCTTAGCGGTTATACGATCGTCTTCTCGATTGCGTTCTGCATGTTCTTGCTTGCCGCGTTCATTTCCATGAAAATTAAAGCATCCGGCGGACATCACCGAGTTTATTATCTAAAGCTGACTGGGCTTATCATGAAGAAAGAGCGCGACTGGTTCAAGGCGCTGCTCGGCTTCCTCGGAATGGGTCTGCTCCAAGGCACAATGCTGTTCCTGCCGAACATTCTTTTATTCAAAGTCATGCCGCGGGAAGATATCGTCGGTTACTTGGGGGTGCTCTACTCCTCACTCAGCATCGTAATGGGAATATTCATCTCCAAATATGCCGATAGCAGCAAATCCCGTCTCTATTTGACGATATCCACGGTTGGTTATCTGGTCGGCGTTTCCTTCTTGCTGGGAAGCATTACGGTTTGGACGGTTGTTGGCTTCATGATTCTATACTCGATCTTCTCGCCGCTGCAAGGGAATACGATGACGGGGTACTATTATGGACTTATCGCCAAACTGCCGCTCAAAGGGGAACTGAAGGTGGAAAGCATGGTCGTCCGCGAAACATTTCTTAATTTGGGCCGGGTTGTTTCAATCTTCTGCCTGATTACTTTCGCGAACGATTTGGACGGCGGTATGATTCCGTGGATTCTCATGATCGGTTCTCTGACGCAGCTTGCGTGCGTATGGTCAATCAAGAATCGGTAGTAATTGGAGCATGAAAGCGCCCTAACCCGGTTATCCTAAAGTGATACACGATAGGAGAAGAGGGACCTGAGCGCTATGAAACAGTATGACAGTGTGATCGTAGGCGGAGGAATCGCCGGGCTGCAAGCAGCCATTCAGCTTGGCCGGTACGAACATCGCGTACTCGTGATCGACGCCGGCTACGGCCGTTCAACCTTATGCAAGAGCTATCATAATCTGCTGGGCTGGCCGGATGGCGTTTCCGGAGAGGAGCTGCGCCGGTTAGGCAGGATGCAAGCGGAGAAGCTGGGTGTCACCTTCGTTAAAGACGAAGTCGTACAAGCTGTGAACAAAGGAAAGCCGGGAGACGGCTTCGAGCTGTGGGGGAAATCGGGACAAGGCTATGAAGCCCCGACCTTGCTGCTGGCGACAGGGTTAATGGACCGCATGCCGGAAATACCGGGGCTTAAGCCGTGTCTGGGATTAACGATCTATGTATGTCCGGATTGCGACGGTTATGAGGTGCGCGGCCGTAAGACGATCGTTCTGGGTTCCGGCGATGCCGGAGCGGCGATGGCGCTCAAGCTTCGTATCCGGACCGATGATCTGACCTATCTGAATCATGGGCAATGTGCGGTAAGAATGCATATGATGGACGAGCTCAAGAGCCAAGGTATTGCTTATATGGCGGACGATATTCAAGAGGTTCTGCAGGAGAATGGCCAATTCGGCGGCGTCATGACGGCAAGCGGCAAACGGATCGAGGCGGAGCGCGGTTTCATCGCTTTCGGCGGCAATGAAGTGAAATCCGATCTGGCCCGTCAATTAGGCGCGGAGCGGATGGAGAACAGGCACATTGTGACGGATCCCCGTTCCAAAATGACGAGCGTGCCCTTCGTCTGGGCAGCCGGCGATGTCGGCGTCCACGCGGAGCAGGTGACCATCGCCATGGGTGAAGGCGCGCAGGCGGCCATTTGGATGAACAAGGTGCTGCTGATGCTCAAGGAAGAAGCGAACGCCGGCCGGGTGTACGTTCGCTCTTAAAGGTCCGCTATCGGCGTCTCTGTGGAAGCGAAGGCGGCCGTTACATGCGCGTACTCGGCCAGAGCTTTCTCGCCGAGCGGCGTAATATAGTAAATGCCGCGGCTCTGGCGGACGAACCAGCGGTAATAGTTCTTCTGAAGCAGACCGCTGACGGCCGGGTTGTTCGTCAGCTCGCGCAGCTTGCGCGGACTGAGCGGCCCCTGCTCGCGCATCAGATATGCGCAGTGCAGCGATTTCTCGCGGTAAGCGGTCATCAGCTTCATCTGGCTGCTGCCCCCGACGTTGTAGTCGCCGCTGCGTTCGTGAAATTCGTTCACGACCTTCAGGGCGGCTCTTTTGTTATGACGCAGCATATAAGGCGTAGGCTCGCAGACGAGATCGACTGCGGGCTTTTTGCGTTTGTAGAATTGAACGGTCAGGACGCCTAGGCCGAGCATGCGGCACAGCCTGCGGATGTCCTCCCATTGCAGCCGGTGGGGGGCTTTGCCTTTATTGGGCAGCTCGAAAGCGACGTATACCTGGTCCGTCAGACGCAGGCGGTCGATCGCTTGAACAAGCAGGGGGATATTGAAGCTTCTCTTCAGTTCTACGACGATAGGCGGCTCATCCCCGCGAATGGCTACGAGATCGCAATGCTTGACCTCTCCCCGAACGGCGTAGCCTTGGCTTTCGAAATATTGTTTGATCGGAGCGTACAGCTCCGTTTCGCTGTTAATCGGCACGTGAATATTCTCCTCCTACTTGCTTATGAAGGCAGTCAGAATGTGTATCATTATAGCACAGGTTTTGCTAGAATAGGGGAAGAAGTAGTTGTACGTACATGTTAGCGCAGATGAGCCATTCGTCTGAACAAGTGCGAAGTCCTATGGCCGCATGGGAGACGAGCAGCACGGTGAGACAAAGATGAAGAGCAGTTTGACTGAGCGGGGTTCCAAGATGGCGGAGTAAGCGGCTTATGTCTTGAATCGATAGGAGCGGGGGATGTTGGAATGAGTGACATTTTGAAAAAGTGGCTGGGCCGCAAGATCGATTGCGAATGCGGACAGCGGCATGAAATCGGCATTAAACACATCAGCGTCGAGCGGGGGGCGATGGGACTTGTTGCCGGTTATGTGCGGGAGGCCGGCTACGGCGAAGTGACGCTGGTTGCGGATGAGAAAACGTACCGGGCAGCGGGGGCCGACCTGCGCGAGAAGCTGGAAGCGGCGCAGGTCCGAGTCAGCATCTGCGTGATCCGGGAGAACGCGATGGGCGAAGTGGCGGCCGACGAGGAGGCGGTCGTCCAGCTGATGCTGGACACGCCGCTGACATCGGAGGCTTTGATTGCCGTGGGGGCCGGCACCCTCCACGATATCGTGCGCTTCGTCAGCCACCGGACGAAGCGGCCGTTTCTCTCCGTGCCGACGGCACCGTCGGTCGACGGCTTCGCCTCGGTCGGCGCGCCGCTCATCGTGCGCGGCTTCAAGATGACGATTCCGGCAATCGCCCCGGAAGCGATCTTCGCCGATCTTGCGCTGCTGGCGGATGCGCCGCAGGCGATGATTGCCGCCGGCTTCGGCGACATGCTCGGCAAGCACACTTCGCTAGCCGACTGGTCGCTGGGCCGGGTGCTGCTTGACGAGCACTACTGCGGGCTGAGCGCGCAGTTGACGCTGGAAGCCGTGGAGCTGTGCACGGCTCACTTGGACGAGATCGCGGCGCGCACCGAGCTCGGCATGTTGAAACTGATGGAAGGCCTGCTGCTGTCCGGCCTTTCCATGCTCTTGGTCGGCCATTCCCGGCCGGCCTCCGGGGCGGAGCACCATCTCTCCCATTATTGGGAGATGGTGCTTCTGCAGCAGCGCCGCCGGGCGCTGCTGCACGGCGCGAAGGTCGGCGTTGCGACCGTGATGATGGCCCAGCGCTACGCAGCGCTGGGCGGTATCACGGCCGACGAGGCCGCCGCGCGCCTAGCGCACAGCCAGGCCCCGAGCCGGCAGACGGATGAGCAGCGCATCCGCAGCGCCTATGGGGCCATGGCGGAGCAGGTCATCGCCGAGAATTTCCCGGCGGATGGGGGAGCCGGCGATGCGGCGGCGCTGAAGGCGCGCATCGCGGAGAAGTGGGGCGATGTGCAGCGCATCGCCCGTGCGGTCCCGGCGCCCGAGCAGCTGAGCGCGTGGCTCGGGGCTGTGCGGGGACCGCTGACGCCGGAGCAGCTCGGCGTGGAGCCGGAGCTGGTGGAGGCGTCGCTGCAGGATGCGCTGTTCGTCCGCAACCGGTTCACGGTTTTGCGTCTGTGGCGGCTGCTGACGGTGTGATCGGTGGCTGAGCTCAGCACCGGGGGGTTGACTTTGGTTGTTGCTGCCTGAACCGGATTTTAACGGACACCACGGCCCTTATTTAGACAGATAGGGCTCAATTTCGAACCTAACGGACACCAGTGCCGTTATTGCCCTATTTTGCAGCGGTTATATAGGTGTGAAGGTGGAATAGAGTCACTGGAGTCCGTTAGAATGGATAAACTCGGCCAGATGACCGAATAACGGCTGCTGTGTCCGTTAGCTGCCGGAGAAGACAGCAGTTGAAGCACGCTCGCATGGGGAAGATTCGGTTGCAGGTCCTGAGGCATAGCCTTGGGATTTTTTTTTGTGAAAAAATGCAATCGTATCATAAAAAAACTGCATGCGGATTCTAAGGCGTTCGGTCTATGATTAAACCATTGCATATACTTGCCCCGCAAGGGAAGTCCTTGATGCAGCTCACGCTTTATCGGGAGGAAGGCTACTGAAAGCTATATTTTATCAGGCAATGATGCTGCGAGGAGGGTTTGTACGTGAAAGCAATTTTGGTTGGGTTAGGCTCTGCAGGGTACGGCTGGTACAAGCGACTGCGGAATCAAGGTTTATTGGCGGCTGTCGTGGAGGTAGACCCGGCGATGAAGGAGAAGATGCAAGATGATCCGTACCCCTTTTACACGTCGCTGGAAGAGGCTCTGGGGCAGGTGCAGGCGGATTTCCTTGTCAATGTTACTTCGCCGTTGATGCATACGACGGTGAATCATGCGGCATTCGACCATGGGTTGGCCGTCTTGTGCGAGAAGCCGATTTCCTTCGATTATCAGGAGTCTCAAGAGGTTGTTGCGAGGGCGGCAAGGGAGCGGCTCCCTTTTATGATCGCCGAGAATTACAGGAGAATGCCGTATATCCGCAAAGTAAAGCGGCTTCTGGACGAAGGGGTTATCGGCACCTTGTCTTCCATGGATGTACAGTTCTACAGATACCACCATGTACAGCGGAAATATACCGTCAGCATCCTTGATGATATCGGTGTTCACCATTTTGATATGCTTCGTTATTTTAGCGGTTGTGAAGGGCGCACTGTACAAGCCAAGCTGTACAATCCGGTTAATGCTTGGCAGGAGGAAGGGGCGATCATTAATGCCTACGCATTTCTTGAAATGGAAAACGGCGTCACAGCTTCCTATCAGGCTTCCATTTCGGCAAGAGGGACGGAAACGCCTTGGAGCGGGAACTGGAGAATTGAAGGCACCGAGGGAGCGATAGAAGTTGTGGATATGGAGATCCGCGTCATTCGAAGCGGAGAGGTACAATTGATTGAAGATTACAGCGGTGTGGAGGTAACGGACACTTTGGCCGAATTTCTGGCCTCCCTGCGAGAGGGACGCGAAGCGGAAACAAGCGGCAGAGATTATTTGAAAACGCAGGCACTCGTGCATTATGCCAAGCTGGCCAGTGAGTCCGGTCAAACTCAAAGGATTCAAGTGCCAACTACTTAGACGAATGGAGACTGAAGCATGAACATCGCCAATTGGGAACAGTGTGCGCCGGGGATCTGGCGCTTGATGATCAAACAGCCTCAGGGGATCACTCCCCTCTCGTGGATGGGCGTCTCACCTAACACGGAAGTCCTGCAGCAAATGCCGGAAGTGCAGCCGCCCTTTGCCTGGGACAGCATTCAGCTGGAAGAAGCAGTCGGAAGTCTTATTCTGTCGTTACCGCTGAACCGAACAGAAAAGCTCTATGGTACAGGCCTTCAGCTCATGCGGATGAATCAGCGGGGAAGAACCCGTTATCTGCGCGTGAACAGCGATCCGAAGCAGGATACCGGCGAAACGCATGCGCCCGTACCCTTCTATGTGAGCGATCGGGGGTACGGTGTATGGGTGGACACTTCCCGCATCGTGACGATGTATTGCGGCTCCAGCTTGAAGCGGGAGGATACGCGGAGCGAGGACGTGCGCGATCGCAATACGGATCGGGCGTGGAAAGCGACGCCGATCGCCTCCCGGGTGGAAATCCGCTTGCCCGCTGAGGGCGCAGCGGTCTATGTGTTTGGAGGCCCCACCCTTGCCGATACGGTGGCTAGGTATAATTTGTTTTGCGGCGGCGGCGTACTGCCTCCCAAGTGGGGGCTCGGCTTCTGGCACCGCGTCCCGACGCTGTATAGCGACCAGCAAGTGTTGGAAGAAGCCGGGCAGTTCCGCCATCGCGGCATCCCATGCGACGTTATCGGACTGGAACCGGGCTGGCACAGCCGCAGCTACCCAGTCACCTATGAATGGGAGATGAGCAGGTTTCCCAATCCCGAAGGCTTCGTGAAGCAGCTGGGGGATCAAGGCTTCCGCGTCAACCTCTGGGAGCACCCGTACGTCTCGCCTGAGAGTGAATTGTTCGCCGCGCTGCAGCCGCTTTCGGGGAGTCATACGGTATGGGGCGGGCTTGCCCCGGATTATTCCTTGCCGGAGGCGGCGGAACGCTATAAGAGGCAGCACGACGATCAACACGTCGGTATCGGGGTGTCGGGATACAAGCTGGACGAATGCGACGGCAGCGAGTTGACCCATCATTCCTGGATGTTCCCGGCACATGCCCGATTCCCTTCCGGCTTGGACGGCGAACAGATGAGACAAATGTATGGACTGATGTTTCAGAAAATGACGGCAGATCTGTTCCGCAGCCGAAACCGCAGAACATATGGGCTGGTTCGTGCTTCGAATGCGGCCGCTTCTACGATGCCGTATGTGCTTTACTCCGATTTGTACGATCACAAGCAATTCATCCGGGCGCTGTGCAGCTCTTCCTTCAGCGGCCTGCTGTGGACGCCGGAGGTTCGCCGGGCGAGGAATGCCGAAGATTGGGTTCGCCGCATGCAGACCGTATGCCTCTCTCCGCTGGCGATGCTGAATGCTTGGGGAGACGGCACCAAGCCGTGGTCGTTCCCGGAAGTGGAAGCGATTGTCCGGCATTACATCAAGCTGCGCATGAGGCTGCTGCCTTATCTATACACGGCCTTTGCCGTGTACCGGGAGAGGGGGTTTCCGCCTTTCCGGGCGTTGCCTTTCGTCATGTCGCCGGCGGAAATTGCTGCGGCTGAGGCAAGCGGCGCCAATGACGAGATCCAGCAGCTGAACACCACCGACGCAGCTTACGGCAAGAAGGCTGTGAAAGAATGGGACGATCAGTACATGATCGGCGACTCGCTGCTGGCCGCTCCGCTGGTCGAGGGCGAGACGGAACGCGAGGTGCTGCTGCCGGCCGGCATCTGGTATGGGCTGGAGACCGGAGAACGGTATACGGGCGGCAGCGTCATTCGCGTTCAGGCCGGCTTGGATACCATGCCTATTTTTGTGAAAAGCGGATCCGTTATTCCGATGATGGCTGCTCTGCCGCACGTTCCGGCATCGGGGACCTTCGGCGAGATCGAGCTCGTGCATTTCGGCGATGAGCCCGGTACAGGACTGCTCTATGAGGACGATGGAACGTCCTTCGAGTATGAGAAGGGAGTATGCAGCTGGTGGAAGGCGGTGGTTACGCAAGACGGAGACGGCCGATATGCCGGTACGATCGAGGGGAATCCGAATTCAGCAGTATCGCTGCCGCCCATCGTGTGGAGATACGGGCAATGCAAACTCGTATAGAGCGACCCCCATACTCTGAAAGCCGCTCTGGAGCTTATTCGGGTATCGGAGCCGGATGCCGGCAATGCTTGAAGACAAGCGGCGGACAATCTGCCGTTGAGTACCCGGCGGAAGCGGGCAAGATGGATTTGCTGACTTATGAAAACTCATTCTCATAAAAATTTCGGGCAAGTTCTCTTCTGTGGGTGCATAGGATTGTAGTACACAATTCACCATCACGAGCTGACCAATATTTGAAGGGGACAGCAGTGAAAGGAGGTACCCATGGACATATTCAAAAGAATTTCGGAGCATCGTACGGAGAAGGAGTCACTTAGCTGGACCGGTACGTTCGCGGAGTACATAGAATTGCTTCGCAAAAATCCTGGACTCGCAAGAACCGCACATTCCAGAGTCTATGATATGATTGCTTCGCAAGGAATCAATGACCAATCCGGCCACAAGTCCTACAAGTTTTTCAACCAAGAAATCTTCGGCCTGGATCGTGCCATTGAGAAATTGGTGGAAGAGTATTTCCACTCCGCTGCCCGTCGATTGGATGTTCGTAAACGGATTTTGCTGCTGATGGGTCCTGTAAGCGGTGGTAAATCCACGATTGTGACGATGTTGAAACGTGGGTTGGAACAGTTTTCCAAAACAGATTTAGGGGCCGTCTACGCGATCAAAGGGTGCCCAATGCACGAGGAGCCGCTTCACCTTATACCGATGGAGCTGCGTCACGAGATTGAGCGGGAGTTGAATGTAAAGATTGAAGGCAGTTTATGTCCTTCCTGCCAAATGCGGCTGAAGACCGACTACAACGGCTGCATTGAGGACGTCTTGGTGGAGCGTGTGTTCGTTTCGGAAGAAGGACGCGTCGGTATCGGGACGTTCTCGCCTTCGGATCCGAAATCTCAGGATATTGCCGACTTGACGGGCAGCATCGATTTCTCGACCATTACCGAGTTCGGTTCGGAGTCCGACCCGCGCGCCTACCGGTTCGACGGGGAGCTGAACAAGGCCAACAGGGGCATCATGGAGTTCCAGGAAATGCTGAAGTGCGACGAGAAGTTCTTATGGAACCTGCTTTCTCTTACCCAAGAGGGGAATTTCAAAGCGGGACGCTTCGCGCTTATTAGCGCCGACGAATTGATCGTCGCCCATACGAACGAAACGGAGTACAAATCCTTCATCGCCAATAAAAAGAATGAAGCGTTACAATCCAGGATGATTGTTATGCCGATTCCGTATAACCTCCGGGTGTCCGATGAAGAGAAGATTTACTATAAGCTCATTGGCCAGAGCGATATGTCCCACATTCATACGGCTCCGCATTCGCTCCGGGTGGCGGCGATCTTCTCCATCCTGACCCGTCTGAAGGAAACGAAGAAACAGGGCATGGATTTGGTCAAAAAAATGCGCATGTACGACGGCGAAGTCGTCGAGGGCTACAAGGAAGCGGATCTGAAGGAGATGCAGAACGAATTCCAGGAAGAAGGAATGAGCGGTATCGATCCGCGGTATGTCATCAACCGGATTTCGAGTGCATTGATCCGGCAGGATCTTCAGTGCATTAACGCGTTGGATGTGCTGCGCGCGCTGAAGGACGGCCTCGATCAGCATCCGTCGATTACGAAGGATGAGCGCGAACGGTTCCTGAACTTCATCTCCGTCGCCCGCAAGGAATACGATGATATCGCGAAGAAAGAAGTGCAGAAAGCGTTCGTTTACTCCTTCGAAGAGTCCGCCAAGACGATTTTCGACAACTATCTCGACAATATTGAAGCGTACTGCAACTGGGGTAAAATCAAGGATCCGCTCACCGGCGAGGAGATGGATCCGGATGAGCGCCTGATGCGTTCCATCGAGGAGCAAATCGGCATTTCCGAGAATGCGAAGAAAGCGTTCCGGGAAGAAATTTTGATCCGCATTTCTTCCTATTCGCGCAAGGGCAAGAAATTCGAATACTCCTCTCACGAGCGTCTGCGTGAAGCGATTGAGAAGAAGCTGTTCGCCGATCTGAAGGATATCGTGAAAATTACGACATCGTCGAAAACGCCGGATGAGAAGCAGCTCAAGAAAATTAACGACGTGACGAAGCAATTGATCGATGAGCACGGGTATTGCCCGGTGTGCGCGAATGAATTGCTGCGGTATGTGGGAAGCTTGCTGAACAGATAAATATCATGCAGACCCGGGGCGGAGGCCTCGGGTCTTTATGCTGTGATACACCGAATCTAGCAAACACTGTTCTATCTTCTTGCAAGGGAGGTGTGAGAAACCATGAAGGGGAACTCCATGAAGAAAATCGGCATTGCTTTCTTGTTTGTTCTTCGGCAGAATGATGGACAAACTTCCTCTTCACAAGCTTTCTGCGCGGATGGCGTACTGTATGTTTTTCAATCTGCTTCTGCTCATGTTTGTACTCATTCTTCGGTTATCCGGAACGCAAGTGAATGAATTCCCGA
The DNA here is from genome assembly GCF_031456485.1 of Bacillus sp. 3255. Lineage (NCBI taxonomy): Bacteria > Bacillati > Bacillota > Bacilli > Caryophanales > Bacillaceae > Bacillus > Bacillus sp. 3255. The sequence goes on along the minus strand of NZ_JAVDUS010000001.1, from coordinate 127,101 downwards.
ATGCGTGGGATGTACGGTTTATTGTTGTGACGACGATTATCGTCTTCTTGATCGGGCTATCGGATTTGGTGAAGATTCGTAAGAAATAGATGACATCCTGAGTTAGATTGAAAATGCAAGCTTCAATTTTGTGAACAATAATTGAAGCTTTTTTGTGGTTTCTTGTTGTTGATAAAGGAAATAAATCTGAAAATTCAAAAAATAAATTTATAGGTAAATATGTCGAATTATTGCGGATATTATGTCGGATTAAGTCGAATTAAGTTGTAACTTGTATGATGATGTGTGAAATGGCTCCTTTAAAAATTGTTATAATCAACTTCTTGTAAAATTCATAATAATTTAATCTAAATTTTATTTTATAAAGATTAGATAAAATTGTGCTAAAAATGCCCCTTTCCTTTTTATGGGTGTAGGCAGGTGGGGGGATATGTGCTAAACTTCGAATTGTGACTTTAAACATAGAAAAATGTAATATGGAGTCACAGTTATATATCTTAGTACCTATATTCATGGGATTGAGGGCATTAAATGATTGAAATACATAGTCATATTCTACCGGGTCTGGATGACGGATCTGACGACTTGGAAAACTCCATTTTAATGGCCAAGCAAGCTGTCGTACATGGCATACACTCTGTTATTGCTACTCCGCATCATGAGAACGGCAGATATACAAATGAGTTTGAAATGGTTGAATTGCGCGTCAAATCTTTTCAGGAAGAGCTTCAGAAAAGAGATATACCGCTGCGTATACATGCCGGGCAGGAAATCAGGGTGTACCGGGGATTAATCGAGGATGTTGAAGCCGGGAGAACAGCCACATTAAATGGTTCCCGTTATATGTTGTTGGAATTTCCATCCGGCGGGATATCAGCAGGGACTCATGAGCTTTTGCATGAACTCAGATTAATGAATATTGTTCCTATTATTGCTCATCCGGAGCGTAATCAGGAAATTGCTGAGAATCCAATGAAGCTTCTAGAGCTAATTCAATTAGGGGCCTTGTCGCAAATCACAGCTCATTCCATACTAGGCCATTTTGGCAAATCTATTCAGACTTTATCGCTGGATTTGTGCAGAAACCAGCTTGCTCACTTTGTTTCTTCGGATGCCCATAATACAACGAATCGCGGGTTTGCTCTTGCCGAAGCTTATGAAGTCATGCGTGAAAAGCTGGGGGACACCATGGTGAACACCTTCCAAATTCACGCCAACAGGATCATTCATGACCTACCTATTGAGACACAACCGCCTGTTTGGACGAAACCCAAGTGGTTTCAGTTTTGGAAATCAAAATAAAGAAATTAATTTAATGAGGTGAAAGTTAGCATGACGATGAAGAAGAAATTAACCGTTACTACATTAGCCGCAAGTATGATGTTTGCATCTATTGCAGGACTTCCGTTAAGCGAGAAAGGGTTAGCTGGCAAAATAGGTTTAACTGCCGGTGTTGCTTCTGCAACTACATATCTAGATCAACTTAACGAAGTACATACAGAATTAGCGAGAGATACACAAGGTTTATCTAACGTGAATTCAGTCAAACAGTATCTTGCGGATCATCCGATCACAGATAAGAATTTGCAGAAAGAATTAACGCAAGAAGTTTGGAGCAAAGTGAGAGATAAAGCTCCGGCTCTTCCTTATAGCGCTGTTATTAAGCTAATTAATGGATTAGACTTGTTTTTCGATGACTCCGGTGCTTCCTTTGATGAAATAATCAAAGATCAGGCTAATCGGGATGCGATCAGCTTACTGTTCACATCGGTCAATCTCCCAGGCATCGATGAGCCTAACGGGTTGAAGAAAAGTGATATCGTTGACTTTCAACAAGCTGCGATGGGCGCTTTGACGAGCAAAAAAGATGAACTTCTGGAAAAAGTGGCGCAAGTCATTCTAACAGGTCAAGTGGATTCTGAAGCAATTAAAGAAGAGATTAACGAGATCGTTAACAAAGGTGTGTTAGAGGGACACAGCGAGCTGCTGATTTCCCAATTATTGAATAGCTATGGCATTACATTAGGCGATCTGAATGCTGTACAGAATAGAATTGCCAATTATATTGATGCACAGTCGAGCTCAACGATTGCTAAGGATGCTAGAACTGCTGTCGAGTCTGCAGGTTTGAGATATGTGCTGAAAGACAGAATCAAATATGCGAAAAGCAGCGGAAGCACATCAGCAGTAGAATTACCTGTTTTGAGTGTGACTTATAACAACCAAGAGTACCCACTTCCATCAAGTTTATTGAAATGGAGTGCTGCTGGAACAGGTATCAAATACGACGGGACGGCTAAGGCCTTCGTATTAACGGGCACTACTTCGGCTTCTGCACATGTTGAAGCTCGTGATTCCAAATTCGGCTTATTGCTCTATATTTCCCCTAATGCGATTACTTTGACGCCTGTAAGCACTGGTGGCGGCAACGGTGGCGGAAGCACAGGTGGCGGCGGTGGCGCTGGTGGTGGCGGTGGTGCCGGAGCTGGTGGTGGAACTACAACAGGAAACACCAGTACAGCAGAACAAGCAGCCAAAGAAGCTCTTGCTAAACTTGGAGATGAACTGAAAAACGCGACCGAAGCGAGAAAGCAAGAAATCTTCAAAGAAGCTCAAGCAAAAGTTGAAAATGCCATTAAGGAACTGGCAACACTGGATCTTAAATCACTGATTACGATCCAAGGTGATACAGCTAAGCCGCAATTGAATGTTGCTGATCTGGTAGCCAAGCTGAAGGCCATCGCTGAAAAAGCCAAAGCGCTTAATGATCAATTGAAGGCGTTGAACCCGAACGCTAAAGATGTGAAAGTTCAGCTTACCTTGAACTTCGGAACTATTAATGCCAAAACAACTGAGATTCCGTTAGCTAAAGACTTATTAGCAGCAGCATTAAGCAATGGCATTGATACCATCGCAATTGCTATGAACGGCCTCTCACTTGCGGTTAGCCCAGCGGAATTCGGTGCGGACACGACTCTGAAGGTAACCAACCAAGATACGACTGTGGCGACGAGCGTAACTCAGCTTCCTGTAGCATCCGGCGTATACGAGTTCGAATTTACTTCAGGTGGAAATAAAGTAGAAAGCTTCAATAAACCTGTTGAAGTCACGATTCCGGTACCAAACGGCAGTAATTTTGATACTGAACTGTTGTCCTTGGCTAAAATTGTAGACGGTAAATTAGAGTTTTACGGCGGAAGCTATGGTAATGGTTCGTTAAAAGGTCTTCGTAACTCTTTCTCCACGTATACAGTAGTCGAAAATAAAGTGTCTTTCGAGGATACAGCATCGGTTAAAGCTTGGGCGGGCAGACAAATTCAAGTCGCTGCTGCCAAAGGGATCCTGGAAGGGCGTGCTGAGCAATCCTTTGATCCGAATGGATTTGTGACGCGTGCTGAGTTTGCAAAAATGATCGTCAAAACATTCTCCTTAGAAAGCGCTAATGCAACAGAAAGCTTTGACGATGTGAATGATTCCGACTGGTACAAAGTTTATGTAGCTTCTGCTGTTAAGAACGGTATCGTCAACGGCAAAGAAGCAGGCAAGTTCGATCCGAATGGACAGATTACTCGCGCTGAAATGGCGGTTATGTCTTCCAGAGCACTATCGCTCAAGGGTGTATCGATCGCTCCTATGAAAGTAGAAGAAGCGCTTAAAGGCTTCAAGGATGCTCAAGACATCAATAGCTCTTTGCAAAATGGCGTAGCTCTTGCAGCGAGCGAGGGTATCATCGTTGGTGAAGAAGGCAATGTCTTTAATCCAAATGCGAACTCCACTCGCGCACAAGCGGCAGTCGTTATTTATCGTTTGTTGAATAAATAAGAACATAGAGGAATCCTCTTCACCTATTGGAGAGGGTTCCTCAAACTTTCTACTCTAACGCTAACTAGATGAGACAGGACCGATAGATCGGATACGGAGGGAATGTAATGGAACTGGATTTGAAGGATTACTTGAAAATTTTACGTAAAAGGGTGTGGATGATAGTCATAATTGTCGTATTAACAACGATCGCAACGGGCGTTGTCAGTTATTTTTTCATAACGCCTGTGTATGAGGCTTCAACGAAATTGATCGTTAATAAATCGAATGATCAAGTTGGGATATCTCAAGTCGACATTAATACCGTAAATGTGAATATTAGATTGATTGACACTTATAAAGAAATCATTAGAACTCCCAGAGTAATGGACAAAGTTGTTGCCGATTACCCGGAATTGAATATTAGTGCCGAACAGCTTATCAAGAGTGTTAAAGTAAGCTCGGTTAACAATACACAAGTCATGACCTTGATTGTTCAGGATCCTTCCTATGAGCGTGCAGCCAACATTGTGAATGCTGTGTCTAAAGTGTTCCAAAGCGAAATTCCCAAGATTATGAAAGTAGATAATATCTCCTTGTTAAATGAAGCTAAGGATATCGAACAGCCGGTACCCGTGAAGCCGAACAAAAAGTTAAACGTTGCAATCAGCTTTGTTGTTTCTCTCATGATCGCTCTTGGAATAGCCTTTTTGCTGGAGTATATGGATGATAAATTCAAAACGGAAGAAGACGTTCAGCAGTATTTAGGACTTCCGACACTAACCATGATTACAAAAATGAAACAGGATGATTTCCAAAATCAAAGCAAGAAAACAATTGAACAAAGGGTAGGGGAGCCATCACATGTCAAACTCAACCAATAAAAGGCCGATTATTACCCATCAAAATCCGAAGTCACCGATCTCCGAGGCTTATCGGACGTTAAGAACCAATATCCAATTTTCTGCTATCGACGAAGAGTTGAAAGTAGTCATGGTCACTTCGGCTGGCCCTGGAGAAGGGAAATCAACTACGCTGACTAACCTTGCAGTAGCCTATGCGCAATCCGATAAGAACGTATTAATTATTGATGCTGACTTACGTAAACCGACCATGCATCATACATTGATGGTCTCCAATCGTGTTGGTTTGACTAACGTATTGACGAACGAACTACCTGCTCAGAAAGCCGTACAAGAAACATTCATCCCTAATTTATGTATCATCACTTCAGGGCCGATTCCGCCTAACCCATCAGAAATACTAGCTTCAAAAAGGATGATTAGCGTACTGGAAGAGCTCAAGGAGTATTTTGATATCATTCTGATTGATGCGCCTCCTGCCATTGCTGTAACGGATGCTCAAATCATCTCTACACGTTCAGATGGCGTCGTCTTGGTCATTGATTCGGAAAAGGTAAAAAGGGAAGTTGCCGCTAAAGCCAAACAAAACCTTGATAACGTGCGGGCTAGAATACTTGGTGTTGTTCTTAACAACGTGGATAGAAAAAATAGGGATTCTTATTATTACTATTATTATGGTGAGAGTAAATAGCATGATCTACAAGTGAGGGTTTCCAATGAAATTTGTCGGAAGTAGGAAAGCGGTTCTTGTTCTTTTGGATATGGTTCTTATTTGGTTTAGCATAATCACAGCATACCTATTGAGGTTTGACTGGCATATCCCCGAGATTTACTGGAATCAGTCTTTAGAATATGCGGCCGTCTCTATGGTAATTGGCTCCATCAGTTTGTTCTATTTCAAGCTGTACAAACGCGTATGGCAATATGCAAGCATTGGCGAAGTCATTTCTATTATTAAAGCAGTAGGGGTTGCTTGTACTGTTTCTTATTTCATCATGCTTGTGATGCACGAGCCACGGATTCCTTTCTCCGTCTATGTTCGTGTCATGGAGAATATGGTCATTATCATTGGTGTGAGTCGTTTTGTGTGGAGAATTGTTAGGGATAAATATTTAAAGAAGAACACGAATATGAAGAAGGCTCTAATTATTGGTGCTGGGGATTGCGGCATTCTTATCGCCAAAGAGCTGAAATTTAATCTGAGCTCTCCCGCTTACCCCGTCGCATTTATTGATGATGACCCATTGAAATTTAAACATTTGGTTATGGGCATTCCGGTTATGGGCTCAAGAAATGAGATTATAAGAATTGCTGCAGATTACCAAATCGATGAAATCATTATTGCAATGCCTTCCGTATCTAAAATTGAGATATCGGAGATTATCGCTATTTGTAAGCTGACCAAAGCAAAAATGAAGATTATTCCCAAAATTAACGATTTAATCGAAGGTAAGGTCACGATTAATGCCATCAGAGATGTGCAAGTCGAGGACTTGCTGGGGCGTGACCCGATTAATGTAGATCTAGAGGGTATAGCCAACTATGTACAAGATAAGGTTGTATTGGTTACTGGCGCTGGCGGATCAATTGGTTCCGAGCTATGCAGACAAATCGCTCCCTTTGGACCCAGTAAGTTAGTCTTGCTGGGACATGGGGAGAACAGTATCTATGGAATAGAAAAAGAAATAAGCAGAAAGTTCCCTTATTTGAAAATAGAGCCGGTAATAGCTGATGTACAGGATTTAGATCGGATGAAAGATGTCTTCCAAATCTTCCAACCCAAGGTTGTTTTTCACGCGGCAGCACATAAGCATGTGCCATTAATGGAGCGTAATCCTGCTGAAGCTATTAAAAATAACGTATTCGGAACCAGAAATGTTGCAGAATGTGCTCACCAATTTAAAGCGGAGAGATTCGTTCTTATTTCAACAGATAAAGCTGTTAATCCGACAAGTGTGATGGGGGCTACCAAACGAATTGCCGAATTGATCATCCAAAGCCTGGATCGCGTTAGTCAGACTAAATTCGTGGCCGTACGCTTTGGTAATGTGCTAGGGAGTCGCGGTAGTGTAATACCGCACTTTAAAGAACAAATCGCTCTAGGCGGACCAGTAACCGTTACACACCCAGAAATGGTGCGCTACTTTATGACAATCCCTGAAGCAGTTCAGCTAGTTATCCAAGCCGGATCATTCGCTAAAGGTGGAGAAATCTTCATTCTGGACATGGGTGAGCCGGTCAAAATTGTTGATTTGGCAACTGATCTTATCCGACTATCGGGATTCGAGCCGGGTATAGATATAGAGATCCAATTCACGGGCATGCGCCCTGGGGAGAAGCTCTATGAGGAGCTGCTGCTGAATGAAGAAGGCATTGGGAAAACGAGTCACGGTCGAATCTTCGTGGGCAGTCCATCGAAGATAAGTCACAGTGAGCTTGCTAAAGAGATTGCACAACTCGAAGAGATTGTTTGTGAAGGACAAGGGGCTGTTCGTGAGGCAGTGAGGCATTTGGTGCCGAATTTTAGTAATGTGGGTTGAGGGTTATTGTATGGTGTGTACTACATTGATTACGAAGATATGAAAAGAGAGGGATATGTGTGAAACACGAAGGCAGTACAGCACTTGTACAAAAAGCGAAAGATAGAATATTTCTTTCATCGCCACATATGAGTGATGAAGGCTATGAAATGCAATACATACAAGAAGCTTTTGATACGAACTGGATTGCTCCTCTTGGAGAAAACGTAAATCAATTTGAGAAAGAGCTAGCGGCGAAGGTTGGGTCTAGATCTGCAGCAGCATTATCTTCTGGAACTGCTGCGATTCATTTAGCACTTAAGGCGGCAGGAGTAGGGGAAGGGGATATAGTTTTTTGCCCTACGCTGACGTTTTCAGCTACCGCTAATCCAATAATTTATCAAAATGCTACTCCAGTTTTTATAGACAGTGATTATGAAACGTGGAATATGTGTCCACATGCATTAGAAGAAGCTATGTTGAAGTATCCTCAAGTTAAAGCTGTGATTGTCGTGCATTTGTATGGTTTATCTGCAAACATGGATAGAATAGTTGAATTGTGTAAGAAACATAATGTGGTTTTGATAGAAGATGCTGCTGAATCGTTAGGCACGTTTTATAAAGACAAACATACAGGGACTTTTGGGAATTATGGTATCTTCTCTTTTAATGGAAACAAGATTATTACTACTTCTGGTGGTGGAATGTTAGTTTCTAATAACGAAGAGATCATTGCAAAGGCACGTTTTTGGGCTACACAGTCAAGAGACAAAGCAAGACACTATCAACATAGTGAATTAGGGTTTAATTACCGTATGAGCAATGTTGTTGCTGGAATTGGTAGAGGGCAGCTAAAGGTATTAGACTTGAGAGTTGAGAAGAAGAGATATATTTTTGAATTCTACAAAAGAGAACTTGGTGGACTAGAAGGTATTGATTTCATGCCTAGTAATGAGTGGAACAAACCGAACTATTGGTTAAGTACGATTACCATGCATGGTAAAGTTAGACCGATTACTATTATGGAAGCACTTGAGAAAGAAAACATTGAATCAAGACCAGTTTGGAAGCCGATGCATATGCAGCCTTTTTTTGGAAAATTCGATTTAGTTGGAACGAATGTTTCGGAAGATCTGTTTGAGAATGGAGTATGTCTGCCAAGCGATACAAAGATGACTGATGATGATTTGATTAGAGTTGTAAAGGTTATTAAAGGATTGTGGTTAGCATAATGAGAAACTCCAATAGAGGTTTCTATAAAAGTTATATTAAACGGCCAATGGATTTATTATTATCACTAGTTGCAGTAATTTTTCTCATTCCTGTACTTCTGATAGTCGCTGTCCTTGTTAGAGTAAAACTTGGAAGCCCAATTTTATTCAAACAAGAGAGACCAGGACTGAATGAGCAAGTTTTTAGGATGTATAAATTTAGAACGATGACTGATGAGAGAGATGAGTGTGGTGATTTGTTTCCTGATAATATTAGATTGACAAAATTCGGTAGATTTTTGCGTTCTACTTCTCTCGATGAACTCCCAGAACTTTTTAACATCATTAAAGGGGATATGTCTATTATTGGGCCTAGACCATTATTGGTTCAGTACCTACCCCTCTATAATAAACATCAGAAACGACGTCACGAGGTAAAACCTGGATTATCTGGCTTGGCACAGGTAAGCGGAAGAAATGCAATTAGCTGGGAAGCTAAATTTAACCTAGATATAGAGTATGTTAATGATGTTACTTTTGTGAGAGACTGCAAAATCATATTTATGACAATCAAAAAAGTCTTCATAAGAGAAGGCATTAATTCAGAAACTGCTACAACGATGGAGCCTTTTAAAGGTAGAGAAAAGGAAACAGTGGTGTTATGAAAAGCAAACTCCTTATCATCGGTGCTAGTGGGCATGGTAAAGTTGTGGCCGATATCGCTTTGAAAATGAATTTATGGGATAACATAGCTTTCTTAGATGATAACGATAATATGGAATCATCATTAGGACTTAAAGTTATCGGTAGGTCAGATGATGTAATAAAACATATAGATGACTGTGACATCATTGTTGGTATTGGTAATAACGCTACAAGAGAAAAAATCCAAAAGAAACTTGAAGCAGCAGGTGCGAGTTTACCTGTTTTAATTCATCCCAGTGCAATTATAGGAGAACAAGTTGATTTGGCGTCAGGAACAGTAGTCATGGCTGGAGTAATTATCAACTGCTGCACAAGAATAGGAAAAGGCAGCATTATTAATACAGGATCAACGATAGATCATGATAATGTGATTAAAGATTATGTGCACGTATCACCTGGAGTTAATTTAGCCGGATCAGTGACAATTGGTGAAAGTACATGGTTAGGTATTGGTAGCAAAGTAGTGAATAACGTTGTAATAGCAAAAGGTTGCAAAGTTGGTGCAGGTGCTGTAGTAACTAAAGATTTAACTAAACCGGGAATTTATGTTGGAGTTCCTGCGAAAATGAAAGTTGATAATTAACGTTTTAATCGTCTGAGGTGAGTGTAACTTGATAAGAAAAAATATATGGGTATGGAATCATTATGGGACTGATATGTACAAAAATCGTGGTGGACGACATTATTGGTTTGTAGAGAACCTTATTAAACAAGGTTACACTGCGACAGTTTTTTGTGCAAATACTTATCATAACAAGCCAGAATTTATTGATACAAAAAATAAGAAATATGCCATAAATACGATTGATAACATCCCTTTTGTTTTTGTAAGGACCACAACGGCATTGGGAAATGGAATTGATAGAGTGAAAAATATGTGTTTATTTTACTTAAATATATTCTCTGTAGCAAAAGAATATAAAAAGTTAAATGGCAAGCCTGATGTTATCATTGCTTCAAGTGTTCATCCTTTAACTATGCTAGCGGGGATTCAAGTAGCTAGAAAATTTGGGATACCATGTATTTGTGAAATTAGGGATTTGTGGCCTGAGGCTATATTTTCATTTAATAAGGCTAGAGAAAATAGCCTATTAGGACGTGTTCTTACTGCTGGTGAACATTGGATATATAAAAAGGCAGACGCTCTAATTTTTACTAAAGAGGGAGATATTGATTATATCATAGAAAAAAAATGGGACACAGGACAAGGTGGAGAAATCAACCTTGCAAAATGTAGTTATATTAATAACGGTGTTGATTTAGAAGCATTTGAAAGGTTCTCATTTAAGAATAAATTTCATGATGAAGACTTAAATTCTAATAAATTTAATGTTGTATACGTTGGAGCCATTCGTCCTATTAATAATGTAGGAAATATTTTAGATGCAGCAGCTATTCTAAAAGATGAAAAGAACATTCAGTTTCTTATTTATGGGGATGGTAACCAAAGGGAAATTCTCCAAAGGAGAGTTTCGGATGAAAAACTAACTAATGTAAAAATAAAAGGTTGTGTTAGTAAACATTCTATTCCCTATATCCTAAGTAAGTCATCAGTAAATATTCTAAATTATTCTCAAACACAATATAATTGGGCTAGAGGAAATAGCTCTAATAAATTATTCGAATATATGGCATCTGGAAAACCAATTATATCGACTGTGAAAATGGGATATTCGATACTGAAAAAATATAAATGCGGAATTGAATTAGATAATAGCACAGCTGAGGAATTGGCCAAGAAAATTATGGACATCAAAGTTATGCCTAAAGTTCAGTATGAGCTAATGGGCGAAAATGCCAAAAAAGGTGCTAGTGATTTCGATTTTAAAGTATTAACGGAAAAGTTGATCAGGGTAATAGACAGTGTGATATGAGGAGAAAGAATTTATGATAAATATTATTGGACTAGGATATATTGGTTTACCAACTGCTCTAATGTTTGCGAAAAGTGGAATAAAAGTTGTTGGAACAGATAATAACGAAAAATTAGTTGAAACATTAACAAATGGTGAATTAACTTTCGATGAAGAAGGGCTCGAGGAACTGTTTAATGAGGCACTTAATAATGGTATTCAATTTGTAACTGATTATCGTAAGACTAACACTTATATCATTGCTGTACCAACACCATATATTAAGGAAAGTAAAAAGCTTGACCCTAAGTATGTTATTTCAGCAGTGAATAGTGTCTTAGATGTTTGTGTAAAAGGTTCATTAATAATTATTGAGTCTACGATATCGCCAGGATCAATTGACAAGTATGTTCGCCCTGAAGTAGAAAAAAGAGGGCTAGTAATAGGACAAGACGTGCATTTAGTACATGCTCCTGAAAGAATAATTCCAGGAAATATGATTTATGAACTTGAGCATAATTCAAGAACCATTGGAGCAGATGATTTCGAAATCGGAGAAAAGGTAAAGAAATTATATTCAAGTTTTTGTAAAGCTGAAATTGTTTTGACTGATATAGCATCTGCAGAAATGTCAAAAGTTGTTGAAAATACGTACCGAGATATAAATATTGCATTTGCGAACGAGTTAACAAAAATTTGCCGTAAAGATAATCGGGATGTGTATGAGATTATCAAAATAGCAAATAGGCATCCTAGGGTTAATATTTTGCAACCAGGTCCAGGCGTAGGAGGTCACTGTATTTCTGTAGATCCTTGGTTTTTAGTTGGTGATTATCCTGACTTGACTAATCTGATTCTAACAGCTAGAAAAATCAATGATTCAATGCCTACCCATGTACTAGGACGAATTAGAGATATTATGAGACTGCATGATATAAAAGATATTTCAAAAATTGGAATATATGGTCTGACGTATAAAGAAAATGTTGATGATACAAGGGAGAGTCCAACAATTCAATTATTGGAAAGAATGGATGAGCATCTAGCTTTTGGAGTAAAAGTATTCGATCCAATGGTTAGAACAAGAATTGTAGACCATCAATTCATGAATTTTGAGGATTTTATTAATGAAATAGAAGTGCTTGTTATTATGGTTGGGCACGACCACATAAAGATGAACATGGATCTTATCAAAGAAAAACATGTATTAGACACAAGAAATGTTTGTACTTTTGAGTCGTGTTATAAGTTATAGCTTTCATTTTAATATTTCTAAATATGTGAATTGATATTAAAAAAGTCAAATGCTGATGATTGTAATCTTACAGGCTATGAGGCTTTAAGTTAACCACATGAAAAATAGTAAAGGGTTATCAAACATGACACATAACAATAAATTTTACTCACAATATTCAGAATCACTAAAAAGAAAGAAAATCATCGATATTAACTCGATGCTTTGTATTTTGTATTTTTTTCAATTCGGGTTGTTATTGCCTCTATCTAAATTTGTCGGATTACAAAGTATTATTCTAATATTTACAGTTTTAATAATTATTGTACTCGTAAAAAATAACTGGGGCGAAAAAATTAACCTATCAATGTTTTTTTTAATTATTATTCCTATACTTATTATTGGAATAAAATATTTTTTATATCCTAATAACAACGAAAATGCAATACAAATTTTAATGTATTTTGTTACAATTGGAATATCTGGAATTGTGATAGGAAGCTATCCAATTTCTTTAGAGAAATTCTTGGATTTTGGGTATAAAATTGGGGTTCTCAATTTTTTTTTACTTTTTTTGGATCCGTTTTTTGGGTTTTATGAAATAAATTATATGAGATTCGGATATGCTCTTTTACCTTCTGTTTTATTTATTTTTGTAAAGGTCTATAAGAATAAGAGAATGAGGGGAAAGATACTGCCTTTGATTTTCTTTTTAATTTCATTATTTGAAATATTTCTATTCGGAGCGCGAGGATGTTTTATAGCAACAATGTTTTTTGTTGCGATATATTTGATGATTGTGGATAAGAAGCATTATTTACTGAAAGGGTTATTGATTAGCTTAGGATTTGTTATGTGGATATATTTATATCAAGTATTAATATTTATTGCAAATCTTATATCATCGTTAGGTTTTTCTTCATATTCTATATCAAAATATATTAGGGCATTTGAAGAAGGAATTGCTGGAACCTCTTCAGGAAGAGCTGAATTATATGCACTAGCAATAGAAAATATTAAAGAATCTCCATTGATAGGTAATCAATTTACTTCTAGTAATTCTGAATCTTCATTTGAATATTACCATAACATATTCTTACAAATTGGTTCTGAGTTTGGTGTAGTTGTTTTAGCGTTTTTTGCAGTTTTTATTTTGTTTAGTTTGATAAAGAGTTTACTTTTTTCAAATCTAAACAAAAAAATAGTTTATATGATAATGTTTTCGGTTGTTTTTGGAAGATTGATGTTTAGTTCAGATTATTGGCAAAGACCTGAGTTCTGGCTTTTTATGGGGATATATTTCAGAGGTACTCTAGCTAGTAGAGTTGATGTGAGGAACAATAAAAATGAAATTAACGTTATGTGAAAAAAAAATCAAGAAATTTTTTAGTGATGTAGTTATTAATACTTTCGCCTTTGCCTTGCTAATTGTAGCGCAACAAATTATCGCTTTTCCAACAATAGCCAAGTTTGGTGATGCAAATGCGTTTGGAGATATACTGGCCTTAATGGCAATTGCTAACATTCAGTCCGTGTTTTTTGGCGAAAGTCTGGGCAACACGCGGTTACTTTTAAATGATCAATATAATTTAGAGATTGAGTATAGAAAACTAAATATTATATTACTTTTATTAAGTTTCATTTTGTCAATTCTTATGTTTTTTATGATTACAAAATCATTTAATTTACTCGACGTTTTTACCTTCGCTGCTATCTCTGTTTTTTCTTCAATAAGACTATATAATGTTGCTTTGTTCAGATTAAATAAAAAATTCAAGAAAATATTATTCTTAAATGTACTTTATTCTGCCGGGATTATTGTAGGGTTAGGAATTTCACTAATTTTTAATAAATTTTTAATGGTGTTTTTTATTGCAGAATTGTTTGCACTAGTAATAATGAATAAGGTTAAGTTTCCCAAAATTCTCCCTATCAAATTAAGTTTTAATAAAATAATAATTAAAACATATTTTAACCTTAGTATAAGTTCATCAATATCCTATACTTCGAACTTACTAGATAGATTTATTATATACCCTATCTTAGGTGCTCATGATGTATCTGTATTCTATAGTGCATCAATTATTGGCAGACTAGGTGCGCTTGTAATTAATCCGATTACAGGGGTAATTTTATCATGGATGCCTGATGTTAATAAAGAAAGTAGATCAAGAATTTTAATCATTACTCTAACAATTAGTAGTATATTTGCTGCATTGTATTTTTTTCTTATTATGCTATTCTCTCCGATGATAATCAAACTTCTTTATCCACAGTATTATATAGAAGCATTAAACTATATTTTGATAATTTGCATTACGCATTCTATAAGTATAGTTAATTCGCTTATCAAACCAGTACTTCTTAAAACTGTTAATTTAAATGTCCTGACAGGAATGAATCTTCTCTATGCAATTTTGATAATTTGTTTGGGGGCTCTATTAGCTTTAAGAATGGGTCTTTATGGGTTTGCGATAGCCTTCTTAGTTTCAACATTGTTAATTACTTTGATAAGATTAATTTATGTTTATATAATATTGAAGAAAGATAACAACCCTAGTCAAATTAGAAGTGGAAATCAAGTAGAGTCTGGTGCAAAATGATGATAGTGAAAAGTCATCGAAAGAGATTCAATAATTAAATTAAGAAGTACCTCTTTCAGAAAAATTAATATGATTAATCCTCTTAATACTTCTTAATATCGACGATGATAGCATTATCTATACTCCTAATTGACAATTACTATTTACTGTATATTGCTGTATATGTATCCAGGCTTTCTTTTTACTCAAGTTCTTCATTTAAATCATCGCGTTAAATGGTATTATTATGATAATAATATTGACATCTGAGGGTTGGTACCATGTCTCAAAAATCAGGCCGTGATGGATAAACTCAAATATCGTCGTTAGACGGGCTCGTGCAGGATACAAGCGCCTAGCAAGTCTTTTTATAATGTATAACTCCAATTCTTGAGGAAATAGGCCTACAAACCCCTCCTCTAGACCCTCAAAGTTTGTGGAATCTTTATGTATATTTTATAATATAAAGATAACTTTAACTTTGAGGAGGGAATTCATAGGATGATACTTATGTCGATTTGGCATCGTTTCTGGTACAAGTATAATTTAGAGCTGTTTGATAGTTGTATGGATAAGGAAATGAAGCTGAAATTGTTGCATAAGGCCCAGTATCATGAACAAAGATTGAATTTCTCATAATCTACAGAAGTAAACCAAGCTGACGTTTGTTATTACAGACGGCAGCTTTTTCGTTTTCGCTTATTTTGTAAATTTTCTTCGTTTAAATCCCCAGTATTTAATCCAAAGTGCCCCTTCATCATCTTTATAGAGCTTAATTCCAGTTAAGCTAAGCGGTGTCCAAAACTCTTTGAAATAGTAATTTGGCATGGGTTTAGCCCTCCATATTTATTTCTTAGGTTTAACATAGCAGTTCTTAATTGAGAAGTAAGTCGATTTTCGTCGGAAACGGAAAAATTTCCCTTAAAAGTTCACATTCATAATGTGACTTATAGTTCTTTAGAGCTTATAATAGTACGTATTCCCTATATAATATGGTTGGTGATTGATAGCTTGAGAAAGAAAAAGTGGAAAAAGCCACTGCTATGGGTATTAAGTGGTGTATTTGCGTTCGTTGTCATTGGGTATTTTGGAGTAAATATGACTATATCTTACGTGCTGAAGTCAATGGTTCCGCAGGTGCCGGTTGTCATAAGCGATCTAGCTGATGAGGAGAATAGCCTCCGGGGGACTATAACCGGAAATAGTGCGAATGAGAACGTCAAGGATACAGCTAATTCTAATTCCCTCCCAGATACTCAGGAGACAACGGAAAAGAGAGAGGATCATGCAGCAACTACTGTCTCCCCTAAAGATGCATCACATACAGCTGTTGAATCTCCTAATATTGAAATTCAAGATACTCAATCGAATGAGAAGGACCCAAAGGCAGTAAATGATGAATTAGGCTACCAAGCTCAAATCACAACTGAAAAAGCCAAAGTGGTTGAAGATTCGATATCTGTGAAGGAAAAGGTGGCTGTTACTTCGGTCCTCCTGAAGAAGTTGAGCTCTTCTGAGCTTCAACTTTTAGCCAAGTTGGCAGGAGGCGGGTTGACGGTTGAGGAGAAGAAGTCGGCCAAGGAGATCATTTTGAACAAGCTATCTGAGGATGAGTATAATCAATTAATTCAGATTGCTGCGAAGTATGGTTTGAGCCAGGGGAAAAATTATCAAGATTCGCAAAAGGAGTCTCACAAGTGAGAAGAAGATGGTTGTTACTTTTGCTCGGAGTGGGAGTTCTGGGAGTTGGCGGGTACGCGGGCTACACCTATTCGGTGAATGTGATCGCAGATAAGCTTGCAGCTCAACTCTTAGCTGAGACTGAAGCTAACCAGCAATTACTTGAGCAGGTGGAATTGCCGGCAATGCCACAATCCTCGGGGGATGTTTCTCTTCAAGGTAACGCAGATGCTCATGCACCAAACGCACTAGATAAGTTAAGTTCTCAATCTTCGAGTGCAAGTCCGAATACTAGGAAAGAAGACTCTTCGAAGAAACAAGCTTCAACTGCTGAAGAGGGAACTGATTCTGAGAGTGAAGGTAACGAGCAATCTAGCTTGGTTTTCGGCAGTAAGCAGGAAGCTGTGAAGTTTGCGATGAGTCGATTCTCAGCGTCCGAGTTGAACAAATTCCGGCAAATGGCTAGCGGAGGATTGACTTCTGAAGAGAAGGCGGAGCTGAAGAAGATAGCTTTTTCCAAGTTTACAGCAGCGGAGATAGCAGCAGTTCAAAAAGCAGTTACAACCAAATAACTATAAGAGGTGTCGATCTAGTGAAAGCGAAAAATCGAATGACAGCCACAGCAGGATTATCTTTAGCGTTGTTCATGGGAATGAGCACGGGAGCATCTGCAGCACAATCTCCAATCGATTTGAATGTTTATCAAGTTCCTATGCATTTTACCGTTGATGGCAAGGAGTATGCACCACCGGAGGGACAGCAGGGGTTCATCTATGAAGGCAGCACCTATGTGCCGATCAGGTTCATTTCTTACTCTTTGGATAAAGCAGTGAAATGGGATGCAGATACATATACAGTTACAATTGCTGAGCCTAATGATACGGACAAAATTAACATCAAAGAGTACAAGCTCAACGCGCAGGTTTACTCAAAAAGCAATGATAAATTCGATAAATCTAAGCTGGTATCCAGTAAGTTGAATGTGTACAAAGAGAAGATTTCCTATGTTTTTGATGGGGCATCGAAAAGTCCTTCTGAGGATTTACCTGGATACATTGTCGATGGCAATTTATATGTGCCTATGCGTTTTTTCTCGGAGTCTGTAGGCAAAACGATTAATTGGGATCCGGTAACTTACACGGTTTCAGCTGTAACGACTCCGGTTAAGAAGGATCCTGAGGTGAAGGGGCCGGAAACGCCTAAAACGGAACCGCAGGTTCCGGCTGCAGGAGGCGGCGGGGCAGTTGGTGGTGGAGGTTCCGCTGGCGGCGGAAGCGGTACAGTTGGTGATGGCGACGTGGCTAAGCCATCTTATGATTCGATTAAGTCTGAAGCGGAGACTCAGCTAAGAGAGCTTGAAGCGAAAAGCAAGGCGGAGCTCACGGAGCTATATAATCAATATAAAAGCACGAAAGATGCAAGCTTAATTGATGAAGCCTTTTCCAAGGTCGCTGAAGCTGACGCTGCTTTTGATCAAATTATGAGCGATTTGAATTCGAAGCTTTCCGATAATGGATATGATACAAGCATTATTGATACATACAAGGATCAATATGAACAAATCAAAACGGATGCGCAGGCTGATATCATTTCTAAATAAACCATAATCGGGGTGCTCCTTAGAGGGGGCATCCCGATTTATTTGCGCCCATTTTCATGTGGAACAAACACCAAATAGGCGATCGCACACATACTCTGTATTAGGCTATTGACTATACAAGAATGCGAGTGATTTCAGTTATGACGAAACCTGAAGAGCAAGAATTTCGCCCGCCGGTTGGCGGTGGTGGTTTACATGGGGGCGGCATCGGTCATGGCGGCCTGGGTGGCCACGGATTTGGGCATGGACATGGTCCAATTGGGCATGTAGGCCCTGGATTCGTTGGACATGGGCATGGCTTTTATCCGCATTATCCGCATTACGGATATGGCGGCTTTAACAATGTATTTCCATGGATTGCGGCCCCCCTACTCTTGAGTGCGACTCAGCCCTACTATCCATATCCTCCGTATCCAGAGTATCCTTATCAACCATATCCATATTATCCATATCCGCCGGTATATCCTGGTATTTAACTCCTTCAAAGCTTTTAAACCGAGGTGCTCTCTCAATGAGGAAGCGCCTCGTTTTTTTTGTTAGAATCGTTACTTGCCTAAGAAGGAGAATCTGTAATACGCAATATACAAAATGAGACATGATTGGTAAAATAGTCGTTAGGTCCTATATTTATTGCTTTTTCAGGAAAGGAGAAATAGATACGAACATTATTCGACAATCAAAAGCTTTTTGCATTTGTCTTTCCCTCTTGCTAATGCTATCCAGCATCGGTTTAGGCAATCTAACCTTTTTTGTCCCGACGGCATCTGCTTCAACGGATGTAAAGGCGATGGTATCCGGTGGAATGAACCACGCTCTGGCGTTGAAATCTGACGGCTCGGTGTGGGCCTGGGGTGACAATTCGAGCGGTCAATTGGGCAGCGGCGCCTCGGAGGGGCAGATGCCCAGCCCGCAGCAAGTCAGGTATGCGAGCGGAGAAACATTAACCGGCTTCGTCAAAGTGGCGGCAGGCGGCAATCATTCCATGGGTCTGAGAAGCGACGGCACTTTGTGGGAATGGGGAGGCTGGATTACAGCTAATAACAATGCGGTAAACATCGTAACTCCGCGTCAGGTGACGCTCCCCAAGCCCGTGAAGGACATGGTCACTGGCGGCTACTTCTGTTTAGCACTTTTGGAAGATGGAACCGTATGGGGTTGGGGGAAGAACGATTGGGGGCAGATGGCTACTGGCATTGGCGGGCTGCTTACAAGCTTTTATGAGGAGCCTGTGCAAGTAGTTGGCCCCCTTGGAATTGGTCATCTCACGGATGTTGTGAAGCTCGTTGCCTCCGATTCGTATGCAGCGGCCTTAACAAGTGACGGTAAGCTGTACGGATGGGGGAATAACTCTTCCAACCCTCTGGCTATCTTAGACTTCCTCGAAATTAATTGGAAGCTAAGTGTGCCGACGCTAATTACCGCCTTTCCGGAGCCAGTTGTTGATTTGGATGCTGGTGCTTATGGATTAGGAGCAGTTCTTGAGAGCGGTAAGGTGTGGGCAACTGCCGATCCGTGGGCTCATAACGGCCAAGTGTTTACCGGCGATGGCGATACCTCGACTCCCATGGTTACGGATGCCAAACAAGTCGCTATGGGAGCCAATTCGGCAGCGGCTTTAACAACCTCCGGTAAGGTTTGGACAAGAGGCGTCAACGGTACGGACGATAACCCTTCATCGTCTTTTATTCTAGGGAATCCGACTGTCTACTATCAGAGTCTGCAAGCACAAGTTATGGGCCCGAATGGAGAAGGTTATCTTACCGATGCCATTTACTTAGCTGAAGGAAATAATACGGCGTACGTGATCCGAGAGGACGGAACGCTATGGAGCTGGGGGAGCAACCAATACGGGCAATTGGGAATTGGAGTTGCAGGAGACGGCGTAAAAGCTAACGCTAGCAAGGTGCCTGCTGCAGTATCGGTCGATGGTGCGCAGTTTCGGTTAAGCCCATCCGCCGTTGCCAGCCTGAAGGCGATATCGCTGAATGGAGCAGCTATAAGCGGATTTTCCCCCGATGTGAAGCAGTACGCGTTGGGCATAGACTCCGGAACTGCTTCGGTGAGGATTGCTGCCGAGCCTTCGGATTCGGATTCCACAGTTAGGATTAATCATAGCCCGGTAGGCAACGAAGGCTATGCTGAGGTTGCTTTGCGAACGGGCACGAATGTTATTGGGATTGAGGTTACGGCATCTGATGGATTTTCCAAGGAAGCGTACAATGTGAAGCTATATGTAGGACCCGGCTCAGAAATTCCTGATAACGACTGGCAAATCCGGGTAGACGAAGATAATTCCGCAATGACGCAGTCTATCAATCTTCCTGATGGAGGAAGTATATTGATTCAGAGTCTGCCGACCGCCGATTCTCAAATTATCCGAAGTAAGCATAATGGCGAGATGCGGAAGGTGCTCACGTTCTCTAATCATAAGACAGTATCCGTGTTACCCATGGCAGATTCGGGTGATAATTTTGCCCTGGTGAGTAACGTTTCAAGTGGTATCGAGCTAGTCCAAATGGATCAGGATCTGAACCTGCAGACACCAAGTACGGTTATGGTTGGGAATGATAGCACATGGACCGGTAAAACCGCTTTGAAGGCTAAATCAACCTCCGACGGCGGTATAGTCATTATCGGTAAAGCAACGCAATCATCCGGATGGACAATGCCTTATATCGTGAAACTGGACGCGACTTGGAAAGTAGTAATGGAGACCGGTTTCGTCGTAAGTGAAGATTTGCCGGATGTTATCTATGATGTTGTCGAGGATGGGGCGGGCGGCTATGTCGTTACCGGCACGTTATCCGTTGGCGGAGATTCTCC
This sequence comes from Bacillus sp. 3255, assembly GCF_031456485.1. Classification (NCBI taxonomy): domain Bacteria; kingdom Bacillati; phylum Bacillota; class Bacilli; order Caryophanales; family Bacillaceae; genus Bacillus; species Bacillus sp. 3255. The sequence goes on along the minus strand of NZ_JAVDUS010000001.1, from coordinate 106,230 downwards.
ATCACTGTGGGTAGCTCATTTGGCGAACGATGGTGAAATGGATAATGTGAAAACTTTCCAGCGTAATATTTATCAAGAAGGTCAAAGCATTGTTCATACGGAAGACGAAGGCTACTTGGTCGCCGGTACATCCGCATCCAGCGGAAATATGACGGATTTATCCGGAATATGGTTATTGAAGCTAGATTCTTCTTTGAATTTGGTATGGGATACTTTCACGGAGAGTAATGGACCTGTCTCTGTCAAATCGTTGATCCCTTTATCAGAAGGAGGATACGCAGCGGCAGGAATGCGTGATGGCATGGCTGACTTGACGGCATTCAGCGAGGAAGGATACGAGCTATGGCATCATTCTGACGAGTCCGGCAAGGAGTGGCTTCACGTGATCCGGACGCTGGACGGCGGTTTTATGACCGCTGGGGCAGTCGCGGATGGCAAGGCCTTGTATAAGAAATGGTCGGGGCCGAATCTGCGCTTGTCTTACATCAGCCTCGATGAGCAGACGGTTTCAGTTCCAGCTACAGTGGCCAATCCCCAAGAGCCGGATAAGATTCGTCTTGAAGTCGAGGGCAGCAGTTCATCTGTGGCACTAGTCCCCTATTTGGCGAAGTCTGAAATGAAGTTGACGGTTGACGGCACATTATCTGGCAGCGGAGAAACCATTCATATTGATTTGCCAGCCGGTACTTCTTCCAAGACGGTTGAATTAACGGTACAGACACCGGACAGTAGATATGCCAGATCGTATCTCGTTGAATTGATTGTCATCCCCGTCAATAAGGAAGATCTTCATGCCGCGATTCTTGAAGCGGAGACTTTTTTGGAAAAGGCTGTAGCAGGGACAGAAGTCGGTCAGTATCCATCCGAGGCGATAGAAAGCCTAAGAGAAGTGCTGGAAGATGCAATCCTTGTATATGATGAAGCAGGGAGCAGTCAATCGGAAGTCGACCGTGCATGGTCATACTTAAATGAAATGCTCGATTCCTTGCCTTATCAACAAATTCCGTATGCGGATAAGATTACGTTAGCCTCGACTTTGCAGCAAGCCTCGCAGTTGATGAAGCAAACGGTGAAAGGCTCCGTTCCCGGGGCTACGCCACCTTCGGCGTTTGATATGCTGCAAGCTGCTTATGTGACGGCGAAGACTGTTATGTTAAATTTTAACGCAGGTCAACAGCAAGTAGATTCAGCTTCTGAGAGTTTAATAGAAAGTATTGTGAGCTTTCAAAACGCAGTTATTCTCCCTTCTCCCGCATACTTTGAGGATTTTGAGGGCGGAGACGGCGGGTATCGCACGGAAGGTGAAAATTCTACTTGGGCTTACGGAACGCCGAACTACAGCTCGGGTCCTGCAGGTGCATACTCGGGGACAGCCGTTTGGGGAACGAATCTAACTGGGGATTATAAGGCTGAGGAGCGAAGCTTTCTCCTGTCTGGTCCCATTGACGCGTCCGGAAGCCGTGTTTCCAAAGTAGTCATTTCGGCTCAGGTATGGGAACAAACGGAGAAGGATTACGATTATATTTATATTGATGTCAGCAAGGACGGCGGCCAAACATGGCAAACGGTACATAAGTATACTGGTGGCAGGGATTCGGATGGAGGTGAAGGCGAGGGCGAAGGTGAAGTTAGGGAACCTTCTTCTCGGGTTTCAACCGACTGGAGAAAGCTGAATTTCGATTTGGACAGCAGTTACGCGGTACCGAATTTACAAATGAGATTTCATTTATCTACGGATGGATCGATACAAGCCCCTGGTATCTACGTAGATGATGTAGCTGTGTACGTTGTTGAAAACTCACTGAGACTTGAGCTTCTTACAGCAGAACAGACCATCGCTAATCTTACAGAAGGACAGCTTCCAGGTGAGTACAGGTACGGTGCCGGCAGTATGCTGCAAAGTTCATACGTTCAGGCTCGGCAGGTCGACCAGGACCCGAATTCAGACGCAGCCGAACGTGAAGCTCAATTGAATAAGCTTCATCATACTTTGGATCAAGCCGCGCAATTAAAGGTGAATACGCCACTGGGGACTACCGTTCCTAACGGCAGCATCGTTTCTTACGGCGGACATAAGTGGATCATGCTGGATAATGATTCGGGCAAAATGGTTTCTTTGGAAAATACAGGTACTTCAGCATGGAGTGAAGATGGTTCTAACGCTTTTGATCCTGAAGCTGAAGGCACATTGGCTTATAAGCTGAATCATTCTTTTCTGGAAGCTTTTGAACATCAGGATTGGATGCAGGAGCATGCTTGGGACGTAAACGGCATAGATGGCCGGAGTTGGGATGGAACCACATCGGTATCTGCTAAAGTGGGCTTGCTTTCCGCTAATGACTATTTGCAATACGGGTCAGTCTACCCTGGCGGAAGCGGTATGCTGGGTGATCTTGCACATGTATGGACATTAACTCCTGCATACCTCGCTAACTCTGAATCCATGAGCCGGCAGGGATTATATCAAGTCGTTGTTACTGGCGATCTGAGCGGGGCTTCCCCTCAAGTTGAAGGGGGTGTTAAACCTGTCATTTATGTAAGGACAGATCTTGTTCAGGCTGCTGGCAGCGGAACGTATGATGCTCCTTTTACACTCATGCCCGACACGGAAGATCTCCAAGTAGCGCGCACGGCTTCCCTATTGACTGATTGGTTCCAAAGCATTAATCCGGGGATAGATTCCGTGACTAATGAGGTGTATGCTGAGCGCTTAATGCTGCCTCAAAATGATGCGAACGGCGTTGTGCTACGCTGGGATTCAAATCAATCGAATGTGGTCGATCCGTTGACAGGCGAAGTTAAGAAGCCGTTGCCCGGGCAGTCTGACACCGAAGTCGAATTGACGGCAGTCGTGAGCAAAAATATGTCGGTTCGTAACGTGAATTTCACGCTGGTAGTAAAAGCGAACCCAATCTCGGAAGCCGAGATTGTAGCAGCCGACAAAGCGTCGCTAACGCTGGCATCGATCCTGGGAAGTAACGCGGATGCAAACCAAGTCACGACGAATCTCGTTCTGCCTAAGACAGGCGCGCTCGGATCCACGATTACGTGGGAAAGTGATAGCGTGGCGATCACGGCGGATGGAACGGTAACCCGGCCTGTAGCTGCAACCGGCGATGCGATCGTTCACTTGACGGCAACATTAATCAAAGGTGAGACGAAGCAGTACGCTGAATTCAAGTTTACGGTGCTTAGTAAAGAACCGATCCAGTATGGCGCCCCCTATGCAGTCACAGCTAATGAGCCGCTTATCTTCTCGGACGGTGTAGTGCTTGATTTGCAGGGCTTATCCATACCTGCTGGTACAACAGTAACCGCGGAATTAGTGAATCCGGATGTAACGGGGACAACGTTAAAGCAAGCGGGCCCTGTCATCAAATTCACTTTCCACGGGATGGATACGAATCAGCTTGAGATCCCAGTTAGACTGCAGTTCCCTGTCACACCCGGGACGGATCTTTCCAAGATCGGTATTTTCTATCTCAACGAGATGAACGGAAAATGGGAGTACCAGAGGACAAACCGTTCAAGTGGTGTTGTTACGACCTTGGTGTCTCATTTTTCCACTTACGGTGTCTTTACTGCCGATCAAGTATCGGCTCCTATCGCGAACCCGGCCAGTGGTTCGATTCTGCAAGCTGGTAAGTCGGTACAGCTTGCCACGGCTACCGATGGTGCGAATATTTACTATACGCTGGACGGATCTGATCCTACCTCAGAGAGCACCTTGTACGATTCTGGACACATGCCAACAGCTATAGATGCGAACGGTCTGACAGTTCGAGCTATCGCACAAAAGAATGGTATGCTGGACAGTGTGGTGCAGGCCTTTGCTTACACAACATCGACGGCAAGTGACAATGCCAAACTGAGGAGCATTCTGGCAAGCACAGAACGTTCATTCTCTAACTTGCTCGTGGTAACACCAGACGTTGCTACAGAAAGCAGCATTTATGCAGCTACAGTATCCAACGACGTATATTCCGTATACGTCAACGCTTTGGCAGAGCACCTTGGAGCCAATGTAAGTATGTATAAGGACGGACATCCGGTTACCGTAAGTGATGCTGTGTACTTGAATGTGGGTGTGAATCCGATTCTTATATCGGTAACTGCGGAGAACGGCAATCAGCGCGCGTATACACTGAACGTCAACAGGCTGGGATCCCATAATGCGGATATTAGTGATATTCAATATGGAGGTGTCCCGCTAGGACAATCTGGCCATACCTTTACGTTGAATGTGGATTGGCACGTGACAAACGTATCTCTGCTTGTCCACTTGTCGGATCCGAATGCTCAAATGTCCGTAACGGATGTGACCTACGATATGAATGGCATTAATATCACGAATATTAGTTTTGATGCAAGCCAGAACCTATATCCCCTTGTAATAACGGCACAGGACGGAACGGTTAAAACGTATCAACTGCAAATTGTGCGAAGCCGCGAGCCCTCTAAGGAGCTATTAGACACGAACCATGACGGTTTTATATCTATTGAAGACGTGACTAGGCTGGTGTTCGAACAGTTTGATGTCGATGGAAATGGATTTGATGCTAACGACGTAACTTATTTATTAAGCCAAATCGGACCGCTGTTCGTGAATAAGGAATAGGCTTGCTATCATCGATTGAGTGAAACACGGCAGCTTTGTTTATAAGAAAAAGGAGTAGCCTGCAGCTTGAGGAAGCTGAAAGCTATTCCTTTTTTTTAAATGGCTGAATCTGTTTGCGCAGTCAAGTAAGCTTATACCCATACGATCAATAATCCACAGGAGTAGTACTTTCGTACAACGACAAGAATATCCCTACAAAGTGAGAAAATTACCTGGAAAGAAATGGTATATAATTTTCCGAGATAAGTTGGTAATTAAGCTAAAATATGCCCGCCTTCCACATGGAGAACGGTTCCGGTCACGAAACCATTTTGGATCAGGTACAGTACGCTTTGCGCGACATCTTCCGCTTTCCCTACCCTGTTCACAGGGAGTTTGTCGGCGATCGCCCTATATAATTTAGCACGCGCGTCTTCTGGCATTTTGCTGCGTGATGGCGTATCGATGATACCGGGGGAAACGGTATTCACCCGGATTGGAGCAAGTTCCAAAGCTAGAGTCTGACTCAGGCTCGATACGGCTGCATTGACTGCGCCAAGTGCCGATGAACCCACCATCGCTTTGTAGGCGACAACTCCGGAGAACAGGGTGATTGAGCCGTTCGGCGAAAGTTTCGGAGCGCCGTATTTCGCTGCGTAGTATTGGCCCCAAAATTTGTTTTCAAAAAGCTGCCGCGCTTTGGCCGTATCCGTTTGTAGAAAAGATCCGCCGAATGTTTCGGCTGCACTGACAACCAGATGGTCGAACGGGCCCGTTTTTTCAAAAAAAGCTTTTACTTGCTCTTCATTTGTCGTATCCAGCGTATAAGCCGAAGCATTGGAGCCAAGAAACTCTTTTGCTTTTTGTAATTTATCTTCCGAGCGGCTCGCAATGATCACCTCCGCGCCAAGTGCGATGGCTTGCTTGGCTGTTTCCAAACCGATTCCGGAACTGCCGCCGATGATGATAATTTTTTGATTTTGTAACATGTGATTTCCTCCTTGTAGGTAGTTGAATTAAAATTTCAGTACATTTTTTAGATGTGCGTGGAGTTCGGTTACATACTTGTCGATGTTTGGGTTTTTGATGACATCGTAGCAGGCGAAGCTCTTTAAAGGGTGCATACCGAGAAACTCCTGAACGCGATGCAAGTGTCCCAGTGCCCCTTCCAAGCCGTCTCCTTTAAAAAACTGCGTAGGATCGTTAAATGCCTTTTCCGGCGCGTTCCAGGTAGTCGACAACATATAGGTTTTGTTCGTTAACAATCCGCCTCGTCCATATTGATCAGCACCCTTAAAAAATAAACCGTACGCAAACACTTCATCCATGTACGTTTTTAATAGCCCCGGCACGCTGAACCAATAGATGGGGGTTTGGTAGATAATCGTATCAGCCCAGATAAACTTCTGCTGCTCTTCTTCGACGGAATAGCCTTTTTGCAGCGTGGTTGTTTTTACGCTGTTGTTTTCTTGTAACAAACTAACCATACTGTCCACTAGAGTTTGATTCAGCTTTCCCTCGGATGAGCCGTATTTTTGGTGACCGTTAATGATTAAGATATTTTTCATTGTCAAAAATCTCCTTTGTAGTTTAGTTTTCAGTTACGACGCCGAGAAATGTGCCATGAGTAAAAGGAAGCAAGGATGCCATTAATTTCCTCCTCATGGTAGGGACGTTGTTGTTTGATAACAACGATATTATATATACATTAACTTTACTTTGGGAAGTAGTAGTATTTATTTCATATAGTTTCCGAAAGTGAATTAATGTGATATGATTAGGAAAATTCAAATAAAAAAAGTACGGGGGGACAGGTTCCCATGCATGAAGTAGAACCAATCGAACTGAACAAAGGAACACCGGGACAGCCTTGTCCTATTGCCAAAACACTGGATGTCATTGGGACAAAATGGACATTTTTGATTATTCGGGATTTGCTTATCGAAGGCACGTTGCGGTTCAGCGATTTGCTGAAGGCCATGGAGGGGATCAGTCCCAAAACACTCTCGCTCCGATTGAAGGAACTTGAGGACCATGGCATATTGGTAAGGAAGGTATATCCGGAGGTTCCTCCGCGTGTCGAATATACGTTGACGGAAAAGGGAAAGCGGTTGGAAGGCATATTTATTGAGTTAAAGAGATTCGGCTTGCAGCTATGAAAGATTGAGATGCATCATCAAATAAAAACAGAGCGCTAACGGAAAAGTGTATTCCGCTATTGCTCTGTTTTTGTGCCGTCCGGGTCATAAAGAAACCGGGTGGAGGTTAGGTTGCGACTTAATACGTTGACAGGCGAAACAGCTCACGCCCGGGATTCGCGCGCGTAACTCATCAACAACAACGCAAATTCAGCGAATAAGAGCTGCTATTTCCGTTAGAAGTTCGAGGAACAGCGGAGGCCGCCCTCGAAGGATAATCGATCTACCTTCGATAGGTGACCTCTCTTTTGCTATGGAAGCTTTAGAACCTTATGCCTGTTTTTTCAATTGTTTCAAGAATAATTCGGCATAATAGCTCAAAGTGAACTCAGCTTCGCTCGAAATATGCTCCTGCTGTTGCGTCTTATTTTTGCCAAGCAATTCGAGATATTTTTCTAAAAACTTGATCGCTTGCTGATCCATATTCTTATCCAGATGATGCTTTACTTGCTTCAGAGTGTTCGATAACTGGGAAGCAAGAGGACCCGTCAGGCCGCCGGTTCTTAAGAACTGATCCGTATAGGTTTCCAATACGGTCATCAGCCCCGGTGTAACCGTAATGCGATTGGACGCTTCGGATTCTCCGGCTGCGTTCGCGGCTTTGATGTAATATACGTATTGAACGCCAGGCACGGCCGTACGGTCGTAATACGTATGGACCTTGGCGTATCCTAGATTTTCGACTACACCATTGGCTTCCCGGTAGACGTTGACTTGGGTTTCCCCGCCATGGGAAGTCCAGATGAGCCCGACGAATGTATCGCCCACCAGTCCGACCGTCAGATCGGAAGGAGTGGCAGGCACCGGCATAGCGATCCGCAACTCGGACGTTTGCGCCGATTCGCCTCTTTCGTTAACCGAGGAAACCTTATACAGGTACCCTGTGCTGCTAATATTGACGCTGTCATCGACATAGGCAGATGAGGCGCTGTTGCCAATTAGAGCGTATGTCTCCTCACCATCTGCCTTTCTGTAAATGTTGTAGCTTTCCGCGCCCGCTGATGCTTGCCATTGGATAGCAAACGAGGAAGTCGAAACCTGTCCGGACGCCAGTCCCGCAGGCGTTTCGGGCATAATCAGAGGTGCTTTGGTGGTTGCCGTGATGATGCCGGAGGCTGCGGATTCGCCGCCAATCCCGGTTGCCGTCACTTTATACGTATAGGAGGTGGAGGGACTCACCGTTCTATCCGCATATACGGCGCCTGCGACCGTGCCGATTTTACTGTAATTTCCGTCGGGTTCAGTCGCCCGATAGAGACTATAGCTGAGCGCGCCTGCTACAGGCGCCCATTCCAGCTCGACGGAAAGGCTTCTTGCCGCCGTTACGCTAAGATTCGAAGGCGCTGCAGGTGCAGGCTGCGATGCGTCAAAGGTAAAAATCTCCACCGCGCGTGATAGCGGAGATTCCCCTCCGGCGTTCAAGGCGGATACTTGATAACGGTAAGTGACACCTTGCTCCACAGCCGTATCTGTATACGCCGCAGATTCGGTGCCGGCCATTGCTTTCCATACAGGCTCCTTGGAGGAGGAACGGTAGATGAGGTAAGCGTCCGCTCCATTCACAGGCAGCCAATTCAGCTGCACGGCTGAGGCGCTTGTCAGCACGCCGGCCAGGTCGGATGGAGCGGCTGCCGGGGGCTCAGCTCCCGGATTGACCGGCTTCAGGATAATAAAATACGGACATTTCGACGTGTTGTTATTCGAGCCCATCACCACATGCTCGCCTGCAGTGAACCGCTTCTTATAGAGCTTGTACTCAACAGGCTGGCTGTCTGCAATTGTCTCTCCCGTAAGCTCATAGGCAGACGTCAACCACTCAGGCTCTGTCGTAATTCGGGCATCGTAAGCGACATACACATCGGCATCTGCAGATAAATAGAAGGACACCAAATCGTCATTCGTCGCGCTTCTCGAGGCGACGGCCGTACGTATCCATTCCTGACCTTTTAAATGCTCCGGCATCGACAAGAACTTATAGATCTTGCTGCCGGTCATGCGGTCTCCGAATACAACGTCCCCCAGCTGCAGATTGCTTTGCACCGACCAGTTCGCTTCGTTGGCGCTGCCGCTGGAGCTATTGTCGTTGATCACCACATTGCGGAGCATGGCTCCATCGATGCTGGGTGCCGGTTCCGGCTCCGGTTCAGGTTCCGGCTCGACGACCGGCGGCGTAAATGGAGGACCGGACCATACCGGCGGCTTCATTGGGTAGTGAGCAGGGAAGCCGGGAGCCGCAAGCTCATTCAAATATGCCTCGAGATTGGTATAACCGTCCCCATTTAGATCGCCGTTCCGATCCTCGGCATCTCCCGGATTCAGCCCATTCGCAAGCTCCCATGCATCGGGCATGCCGTCCCGGTCTTGATCGGCGGGCGCTGTGTCCCTCTTGATCGGCGGAAAGCCGCCCATATCCTGCTCATCTCCGATAATAACGCCGGTCTGATTTCTCACACTGTTCGTTACTCGCGTATCCACCGCATCGCGTACGAGGGATGAACCCGCGTGATCCAATATGGACGCATAGGCTTCTTCCGGAGCTTGCGTGTTAACGAGTGGGTATTCGAAGCGTTCCGGCATGACAACGCTCGGCTTCTCCGCTTCGATGATGCCTGTGCCGGTGTCTGTCCCGTCCAGTCGGCCGTTCTTGTTGCTGTCTATCCGGTTGTTGTGGAGATACACCTGATAGTTCTCGTTGCCGCGAACGACGGCGTATTCGGGATCCGCTGAATTCCTGCCGGCGATAAAATAGTTTCCGACCACATTCCCATAGCCCTTCGTCCCGGATTCGCCGCCTGCTACATAAGGGAAGCCGCCCCAGTTGTAGACGATATTGTTCACGAAGTCGATTTGGCCTTTCGTTTTCGGATTTCGATCGTTGTTGTGGGCATACAGGTTGTGGTGCATCGTGATCGTATTCATTTCGATCAAGCCGCCCATCGAATGGGTGAGCAGTCCTTCCGAGATGATGGACCATTGGACGGTAATATTTTTGGAGCGCGGATTCTCGTAGTCCTTGCTTTTGATAGAAAGCACCTCGTCCGTCCCCCATGAGAAAGTGGAGTGGTCGATGATGACGTTCTGACAGTCTTCAAAATACATCGTATCGTCGTTAACGTTTAATTTCCCCATGCGAAAGCGTAAGTACCGAATGACAATATCGTTGGAATCGATGAACCGGATATTATTTCCCCGGATGGTGACGCCGTCTCCCGGTGCCGTCTGGCCTGCGATCGTAATATGAGATTTGTTCGTCACGACAATCTGTGGGATCGTAATCTCTCCGGATATGTCGAAAACGATCGTGCGAGGCGTGCTGCCGGCCGTCATGAGCGCATCATGAAAAGTACCGGGACCCGTAAGCTCATAGCTTGTGACGTGATAAACTTCGCCGCCGCGGCCCCCTGCAGCTGCATAACCGAAGCCCTCAGCCCCTGGGAAAGCCGGGAGCAGGGAGTTGTTAGCTTGTGCGGTCGGCATGCTCAGCGGAAACAACGATAATGCCATAACCATAATTAACATCAGTGCCAAATAACGCTTCATTGACTGCCTCCTTATGAATCTGTATTGGATCGTTTGGCGATGCGCTTGTCCGTCCTCCTTTTGACTGAAATGATGGGTGCCCGCAAGTTTCAGTATAGAGAGCGCTTTCACGAAGAGGCAACCAATCATAAAACCATGGAGTGCACATTTTATGGATTTGAAGGCGATTATTGGATTGGTTGATGCCAGGGAGGACTGGTTGATTGAACTTTGCAGCCGGATGTGTTATTAGGTAGCGTAAAACATCTGGAAGATTGCGAGAATGTATAGAGAACAGTAATTGCGGGAGTAAGCCGGCTTTTTAAGTATAAAAAAAAGAATCCGGCATGTTGGTTTGCAGGCTTCTTCCTCTGCCTCCCTCTCTCCTTATTTATAATAATTATAAAAAAGTATTGACTTCAGCCCACCCCTTATTTATAATCATTATTAACTGATATGGATTATCAGTGGACAAGCAGTTGATATGGATGAAAGGGTGCAGCCTATGTACGATGTCATTATTATTGGAGCCGGACCAGCAGGTGCTTCCGCAGCCATTTATACAGCAAGAGGAAACTTGAAAACACTTGTGATCGACAAATCGCCGAACAATGGGGCGCTCGCTATCACACACAAAATTGCTAACTATCCGGGTGTACCGGGCGAGATGTCGGGTAAGGATTTGCTCGATACGATGCGTGAGCAGGCGAAAGGCTTCGGGGCGGAGTTTATTCAGACGACGATAACAGCTGTCGATGTGGAGGATGAAACGAAGGTCATTTTCACCGCTGACGGGATTTATGAAGGCAAATCGGTCATCGTTGCAACAGGCTCCAAAGGACGGAACCGGATGCTGCCAGGCGAAGAAAATTTGCTCGGACGCGGGGTAAGTACATGCGCAACGTGTGACGGAGCCTTCTTCGAAGGCAAGACGGTAGCCGTTATCGGCGATTCGGAAGAAGCGTTGGAAGAGGCGCAAGCCCTTAGCAAATTCACGGATAAAATATATTTCGTCGTGCCGCGTCCGGAGCTGCAAGGTGTTCACCATATGCCGGAGCTGCCGGGAACGGAAATGTTTTACAAAGCCAAGCCGCTTGAAGTTCTGGGCGACAATCAGGTGGAGGGACTGCGAATTCGGACAGGCGCCGGCAGCGAGGAAGTGCTTAAGGTCGATGGCCTTTTCGTTTTCTTGTCTGGCAGTAAACCGGGCACGGACTTCCTGCAGGATCAAGTGCCGCTTGATGAGGATGGCTTTATGATTCTGGATGCTTCCATGCAATCATCGGTTCCTGGCGTATTCGGAGCCGGAGAAGTAAGACGCACCCCTGTGAAACAAGCCGTCGTTGCTGCAGCCGATGGAGCGATCGCGGCAATGGCCGTCGACAAATTTATTAATAAAAGGGCTCAAATGATCCCTCAATACAAATAATTTCAACCTATTCTAAGGAGAGATGATCGATGTCTAATGTTATCGTTTATTCCAGCACGAATTGCCCTTATTGCCAGCAGTTGAAAAAATACTTAACCGATCAGCAAGTGGCGTATGAAGAAAGAAACATCGACTTGAACGATCAATACGGCCAAGAGCTGCACGACATGGGCCTCATGTCTTTGCCGGTAACGGTGATTGGCGAACACAAAATTCTGGGACTGAACGTCACGAAGCTGAAGAAAGCTTTGGCCGAAGTTACAGCTTAATTTAACACGTTGACCAACCAAACATACATCAGGAGGAGACCATCATGACACAATCAACCGTTCAATCTGTACCATCATTTGCGAAAATAGGGCTGCCAGCCCCTAATTTTTCCCTGCTGTCCACGAAAAACATGGAGACCTTGGAAGAGAAAATTTCCCTCGAGGATTATAGAGGCAAATGGCTTGTGCTCTTCTTCTGGCCATTCGATTTCACGTTCGTATGTCCGACTGAAATTACAGCGTTCAGCGATCACTATGAGGAGTTCCTTGATTTGGATTGCGAAATCGTCGGAGCTTCCGTCGACAGCGTGTACACGCACAGAGCGTGGACACAAACGCCGCGCGACCAGAACGGCATCGGTCCTGTGAAGTTCCCGCTCGTCAGCGACTTCTCCAAAGAAACGGCCCGCGCTTACGGTGTGCTGGACGATGCAACCGGCGCGGCTCACCGCGGCTTGTTCATCATCGATCCGGACGGCGTGCTGCGCTACCAGGTTGTGACCGATATGAACGTAGGCCGCTCCGTCGACGAGACGCTGCGCGTGCTGCAAGCTCTGCAAGCAGGCGGTCTTTGCCCGGCGAACTGGAAGCCAGGCGACAAAACGCTATAAGTTCAAAGATAGAAGCAGCAAGCCCCGGTTCGCGCGCCACTCGCGGACCGGGGTTTATTCTGTATTCAAGCCCGCATTTGCAGTATAATAGAGAAGCAAATGAGGCGAAGGCAGAAAGGTTAGATCGATGATGCAGTCCTTATCGGACAAGTTATTTATGGGTTCTTTGATTTTACTTATGATTTCCGTTGTCGTCAGCGGCATCGGCTTTCAATTTGTGAATTGGCGCTCGCAAGTGACAGACGAGATGGAGGGAGAGATGAGCGACAGCTCCGCCCGGAAGAAAGCGGTCATGGACCGTCAGGATAAGAGCCTGAAGCGGGTGCTGCGCTCGTACTTATTTTGGATTTCCATCGCAGGCATTCTTATCTCCATCCTGCTCTCTCGATTGTAAGCTCTTCATACAGGAATAAGGCGTACAGCGGCTCTATCCGAGCGCGGCTGTACGCCTTATTTGTTTTAACCCGATTCGCGGGCAATGAGACGCGAGGAGAGGATGATTTTCTCGGTCTGTCTCCCCGGATGCTTCAACCTGTACAGCAGCGTTTCCACGGCCCGGATACCGAGCGATTCCTTCGCCAGCTCAATGGTGCTGAGCGGCGGGTGCGCATATGCGGAAGTTTCGATGTTGTCGATGCCGATAACTTTCACTTGACCTGGGATGTTGATACCGGTACGCCTCAAGATGTGCATAAGCTCCAGCGCCAAATGATCGTTCGCACAGATGATGCCGTCCGGCAGGTTCTCAGCGGTTAGGGCAGCTGCTTTGCGTTCGAGGAAGGGAACGATTTGCTGAGGGTGATAAGGGACGTTCCATTTCTTCAAGGAACAATCCTCGCCCGATGCAGCGAAATCTTCCATCGCATGGCGGCAGCCCCAATAGCGCTCCTTGAAGCTTACGGCGAATGTATCGTCGCCTATGAACAGGAGCCGTCTGGCGCCTGCGGATAACAGGCGCTGGCAGGCCATTTTGCCGGAATCCAAATTGTTATTCAGCACGCAATCCACATCCACCAGCGGTTCGGAATGATCGATTAAGACGAGCGGTATCCCTGTTTGCTTGAGCGAGATGACGGAGCTAGGGGGAAACGTTCCCGCCAGCAAATGACCTGCGCAATGATCGGGATTCACGTAGGAAGGGATCTTCAAATGCTCTTGATGATGCGCCGGAACGGGAATGATCAGATGCTCGTAGCCCAGCTCCTTGCTGGCTGCGCCGATGCCGGCGAGAACCTTCCCCCAGAACGGATTATCCTGTTGGTACATAGCTTGAATCCAAACCAGGATGTAAGGAGGATGACCGTGCTCGCGAGATTGCTGCGCATGTGCATCCGCTTGAGAGGCCGGCTGAGACGGGGCCGTTTGGATGAGGTAGCCCATGGCTTTGGCGGTCTCTTGAATTCGCAGCCGGTTCTCTTCGCTGACACCGGATTTGCCGGAAAGCGCTTGGGACACGGTATATTTGGACAAGCCGAGGCGGTCGGCGATTTGCTGCATCGATACTTTTTTGCTCAAAGCGTACCAGCTCCATGGGAATATTAGATGATTACATAACGAAACTAACAAGCTATATTGTTGATGATAGGAGGGGAGTTGTCAATGTTTGAGCAAGTGAACTTACTTCTTGGAAAAATCAATTGACGGATCACCATCGAATCAGTAAAGTATGGGATGAAAATAATATGTTAGGCTAACAAAACAAACAAAAACAAATTATCGTTTTGGAGGTTGACCAATATGAGTACGTGTCTTATTTTCTACGATGCCGGATTTCCGTATGAAGGAACCCGGCCGGACAGCGACAGCTTGCAGGCACTTCGGCAAGCCGGCCGCATCGTTGGGGCGGAGGAGCTTGAAGCGGCTTTGCGGCAAGGAGCGGATACGCTGCTGCATCTGCATGGCCGCTATTTCCCCAAAGCGGCATGGGGAGCGCTCATGGCGCATGTGAAGGAGGGCAAAGGGCTGATCCATATCGGGAGCGCACCGTTCCGCACGCCTGTGTACTTGAGCGGCACCGGCTGGATCGAGGAGACGGAGCAGACGGCTTATCACCAGCTCTTGCAAATTCATGAGGTGCTCACCGTCGATCCGGCTCCGATCGCGCGCTATGCCGCTCATCCGGAACTGCCGCTACTTGCGGGCAAGGAAGGGCTGTTCAGCATCCAGCCGACGGTCGGTATGGCCTTGCACGTTACGCGCTCGGATGATCATCCGGGGCAGATCGGCTCCAGCGGTCCGATGGATGCGCACCTTCTGCCGCTGTTGAAAGGCATCTCCCCGGAAGGCCGTGAGGTGGCGGCGCCGGTCGTGCTTCTGGAGAATACGAAGGGGGATTTCGCGGGAGGCCGCTGGATTTTCGCCAACCTCGTGACGAACGGCCACTTCTGGTCGCAAGGCGGCGCGGAGCTGCTGACGGAGTTGGCTGCCTTCACGGCGCGGGGCGTAACCGAAATATGGTTCAAGCCGAACTATGCTTGCTACGACCCCGGCGATCGCGCGGCGCTGACGGTGCAATTGCAAACGCTGCCGAATCGCCGGGAAAACCGTATATCGGATAATACCTCGTGGACATTCTCAGTGACCGTGAAGAAGGACGGGGCTTCGGAGCCGCTATGGTCGACAAGCTTTGCCATGGACGCTTCTCGCGAATTGACCTACCGGAAGCTCAATGTACCGGCAGATCTGGAGCCAGGCTATTACACGGCTGTCTGCACGGCTGCTTCCAATACGGGCGAAACGCGTGCGCTGCAGCAAGGCTTCTGGGGCAACGATGGCGAATTGCTCCGCCAAGGTACGCCGCTTACTTGTGATCGCGATTATTTCATCAAGGACGGGCGTCCGCTTCCGATCGTCGGCATGACTTACATGACGAGCGATGTCGCGAGGAAGTTTCTGTTCATGCCGAATGTTGCCGTCTGGGACCGGGATATTGCGCAGATGGCCAAGGCGGGCATCAATTTGCTGCGGACAGGGATCTGGTCGGCTTGGCGGCAGGTCATGTTCATCGACGGGCATCCTTACGAAGAGGTGCTGCGTGCCATAGACGCTTTCATTCTCACATGCAAAAGGCATGGAATGGAAGTCACGTTCAACTTCTTCGCCTTCACGCCTGAGCTGTGGGAAGGGGTGAATCCCTACCTGGATCCGCGCAGTGTGGAAGCCCAGAAACGGTTTATTTCCTCGATCGTCTCACGGCATAAGGAAACGACGAATGTCCATTGGGATTTGATCAATGAGCCTTCGATGTTTAATCCGCAGAAGCCGTTCGCCGGCCCGCAATCCGCGCATGACCGGTTCGAGCAGGAGGCTTTCGCTGTCTGGCTGGAGAACCGCCATGGCAATATCCGCAAGTTGCAGGAGCACTGGAATATGACGCCGGACGAGCTGCCGGATTTCCGAAGCGCGCGCTTGCCGGACGCTGCCGAAATGAACATGAAAACGACGGAAACGCTGGAGAAAAAGGGCGGGCCGTGGCTCGATTACACGTATTTCACGATGGATATGCATAATCGCTGGGCGCGGGAGCTGATTTCGACGATTCGCAGCATCAATCCGGCGCATCTGGCCACCGTCGGCCAGGATGAAGGGTTGGGGGCTCAGCGCCCGTCGCCGTTCTTCTATGAGGAAGCGGTGGACTATACGACGGTACATACCTGGTGGCTGATGGATCAGCTCGTCTGGGACGGCATTTTCGGCAAAGCGCCCAACAAGCCGAGTCTCATTCAAGAAACGGGCATCATGTACGTCGAAACGGCCGACGGCCGCGCCAAGCGATCGGAGCTGGAGCTGCGTAACATTTTGGAGCGGAAATATGCATATGCGTTCTCTACGGGCGGAGCGGGCGCCGTGCAATGGATATGGAATATTAATTTCTATATGAACAATATTAATGAATCGCATATCGGAGCGCTGCGGGCGGACGGCACTGAGAAGCCGGAGGCCGACGTCTCTTACGATTTCGGCGCTTTCATGGGCGGCATTCGCGATCTGTTCAAGGGGCGGAAGCTGGAGGAGGTCGTAGCGGTATTCCCGTATGCCAACGATTTCTCTACGAGAAAGCTGGCCGGGGAGGCGACAGCCAAGCTAACGCGTGCGCTTGCGTATGCGCTCAACGTACCTTTCCGCGGCATGGGGGAATATCACTTGGACGCGTTGGAGCAAGATCATCCTAAGCTGATTATCGTCCCAAGCGCTCACAATTTTAGCGACGAGGCCTTGGCGAAGTTGACCGGGCATGTGCGCGAGAATGGCGGAACGCTGTTGTTCACAGGTCCTCTCGGTCTTAACGAATACTGGACGCCGGTGACGCGCTTAGCGGATATTGTGGGGGAGACGGTACTCAGCAACGTGCTGCGGGAAGAGATGATGCTGCTGGACGGCAAGCTGCATCCGGTTTCGTTCGGCGGGGCGCGCATTGCCCAGGTGAACAAAGAAATCCCCGTTGGCGGCGGAAGCTCCCGGTTTAATGAAGTAACCCGTTATGCGCTTGGCAAAGGGCAGCTCATCTGGTGTCCGCTGCCGGTTGAATTGAATGAACGAAGCGCATCGCTTGAAGCGCTCTATCAATATGCGCTTGCGGAAGCGGGCTTGAAAGAGGAATTGAGCTGGCTGAAAGGCGGAGAGCTGCCGGGCATTTATGGGCGCAAGCTAAACTTTCACCAGGGTGCCTTATACATTTTCGTCTCGGAGTATAGCGCAGATACGGAGCTTGAAGTGAAGGATCCCGACACGGGCCGAATCTATACATTCGAGCTGGAAGCGGAACGGACCGTGATGTTTGCGGCAGATAGCGAAGGCGCTTTGACAGCCGTTTACAGGCCTCATCAAGTTCATATCGACGTGAAATAATAGCGAAAAGCCTCTGAACCTGAGCGCCGGCGGGAGCCGGCATCGTGTTCGGAGGCTTTTATGAATTTACACGATTTCATCGATGCAAGAGCTGCAGACCATTTTACCTTTGAAATACGTCATATTCTCGAAATTACCGCAAAAAACGCATGCGGGCATATACTTTTTGAGGGTAATGCGCTCCGGGTCGACATAAACCTCGATGGCATCGCCGATATCGATGTGAAGTGTTCGCCGCAATTCAATCGGCAGGACAATACGTCCCAACTCATCTACTTTTCTAACAATCCCTGTTGATCTCATGATTTACATCCTCCTATAACCGTATGAATGGAATCGATCTGTTTGATAGATACTAGTATTCCACATTTGGACTGGAATTCCTTTTATTTACTTGCATGTATTTGTATAAATTTTGCATACGGCCATCGAGTTTCCTATAATGAAGACAACTATTTTCGGATTAATTTAAAATAAATCGTGCATCTCTCTTATATAAACGGCTGCCCGCTATTGGTACTATAGACGTAAGCAAGACATCAATGACGAAATAGGGGGATTACACACGATGATGAAATGGAAGCGTTCTCTAGGCGTCGTATTAGCGACCGCGTTAGCAGGATCATTGGTAGCCTGTGCGAATGGCGGCAATACAAATAGCAATGCAGCACCGAATAACACAACAGCACCGGCAACGGCAGCGGCTTCGAATGAGCCGGTTAAGCTGCGCATTATGTGGTGGGGGGCAACGGTTCGTCACGAGGCGACGCTTGCCGCACTGAAGCTGTACACGGAGAAGCACCCGAACGTTACGTTCGAGCCCGAGTACTCCGGTATTGACGGTTATTTGGACAAGCTGTCCACACAAGCGGCGGCGAATAACGCGCCTGATATTATGCAGCTGGATCCGGGCTGGATTTCCGATTGGGCAGGCCGCAATCAATTGGCTCCGCTGACAGGTGTCAATGTGGAGAAGATCGATGCCAAAGTGCTGTCCGGGGGGCAGGCCGGTGGGAAGCAATATGCCATGCCGCTAGGCTCCGTTGCTTACGGGATGATTTATGACAAAGCGGCGATGGACAAGCTTGGTCTGAAGGCGCCGCAAAACGGCTGGACATGGGATGACTTCTTCGCCCTTGCCAAAGAAGCGAAAACGAAGCTGCCGGAAGGACAATACTTCACAAAAGATTATGCAGGGGATTATTTCGCTTATTCGGCTTACCAATATGCCAAAGGCAAAGGCATGGTCGTATCGGCAGACGGTAAATTCAATGTCGACCAAGCTTCTTTCCTGGAGTGGACGCGCAATTTCGAGGAGCTCCGCAAAGCGGGAATCGTGCCTCCGGCTGACGTGAACTCCTCGGACAAAGAGTTTGATCCGAAAATGGACTTGATGGTAAACGGCAAAATTTTGTTCCGCATGGGCTTCTCCAGTAACTATGGTTCTTGGGACAGCTTGAAAAAAGGCGCGTACGCGCTTGTCACAATGCCGCGCAGCGTGGAAGCGGGCGGATGGTTGAAGCCTTCGTTGTACTTGGGCGTTTCTGCGACATCCAAGAAAGCCGAAGAAGCCAAGAAATTCGTGGATTGGTTCGTGAACGATCCGGAAGCTGCGAAACTTTTGACTACGGTACGCGGTTTGCCGGTTAACAAAGAGATTGCCGCCTCCTTGGAATCCAGCATGAGCGATGTCGACAAAATCGGTTCGGCTCTCCTGCACGCGACGGAGAAAGACGGCCAAACGTGGAATCCAGGCGTGAAGGGCTGGACGAACTACATCGATAAAGACTGGCCGCTTATCCGCGATCAGCTCAGCTTCGGGAAAACAACGCCGGAGAAAGCCTTCGAACAATTGAAGGTAGCTGCGCAAGCTTACGAGAAATAAGGCACAATGGAGTCCGGGACATGCCTGTTCCGGCTCTTGCCTTTTATAAGGAGGAGCGGATGGCTGTGACGATTCGAATTCAGGATATCGTAGACCACTTGATTGAGCCGGTCGGAAAGCTGGATGTAACGGTAGATACGTTAAAATTCGGGGACCCTTCTGCTGAAGTGAAAGGGATCGCAACCGCCTTCATGCCGACTTATGAGGTGATTCGGCAGGCCATTGCGAGAGGGGCGAATTTGCTGATTGCGCATGAAGCTCCTTTTTATCATCATCATGATCAGACCCAGTTCCTCGCGAACGACCCGGTGTATCTCGAGAAGGTTAGGCTGATCGAACAATCGGGCATTGCCGTCTTCCGGTTTCACGATTATTGGCACCGGTATCGCCCGGATGGCATTATGGAGGGCTTAATTGAAGCGTTGGAATGGCAGCCTCATATAACGGAGAACAGACCGGCCGCAGCATTGGCTGCAGTGCCTGCTATGACGGTGAAAGCGCTGGCCGAGTATGTCAAAAGCAAGCTGAACCTCTCTTACGTCCGGGTTGCCGGGGATTTGAACATGACCTGCACGCGCGTCGGTCTGCTTGCGGGCTACAGAGGCGGAGGCGGGATGGCCATTCCCCTCTATCAGGATGGGGTCGATGTCATTCTCGCGGGTGAAGGGCCGGAGTGGGAGACGCCGGAATATGTGCGGGATGCCGTGCAGCAAGGGGGGCGTAAGGCGCTGATTATGCTGGGGCATGCGGAAAGCGAAGCGTCCGGTATGCGCTATTTGGCTGATCGGCTGGCGGCCAGGTTCCCGGATTTGCCTGTTCATTATTTGGAAGAACAACCTGTCTTTCATTCGTTATAACGGCATTATTTTCATACCTTTGGAGAGGACGATTATGTTATGAGTGAACGCAATGTGAATCAGACCGGCTATAATGCCTGGCTTGAATATCCTCCCCTGTCAGGGGGGCAATTCCCGCTGTACAGCCGTATAGTTTGTACGGAACAGCATGAAGTCATTCGTACGGCGGCAGAAGAATTAACTCGCGGCATCGGAAAGCTATTGGGCACGGAAATTGCCGTGGCGTCGAACGCCGAGGGGCATCCGGCTATCGCCTTGGGCACGTTCGGCAGCGGAAATGAGCTTGTCGATTCGGCATTCGGGGAAGAACGCCGTTTGGCTGTCGGACCTGAAGGTTTTGCTATTAAGACGGTTGAGGACGGCGGCCATATCGTAATCGGAGCGTCCGCGGCTTCCGGCGTTTTGTACGGAGCTTTTCATTTGCTGCGTCTGTTCAGTACGGGGCAGCCGGTGACCGGCTTGGACATAGTCGAGAATCCGGTTAACCAACTGCGGATGATCAATCAATGGGATAATATCGATGGGAGTATCGAGCGGGGCTACGCCGGTAAGTCGATTTTCTATGAGAATAACCGTATTACTTCGGATTTGACGCGGATTCGTGATTATGCGAGGCTGCTGGCTTCCTCCGGGATTAATGCGATTTCCATCAACAATGTGAATGTGCATAAATGGGAAACGATGTTTCTAACCGGGGAGTATCTGCCGGATGTCGCCAAAGTCGCCGCGGTGTTCCGCGCGTACGGCATCAAGCTGTTTTTGAGCATTAACTATGCGAGTCCGCTCGAAATCGGCGGCTTATCGACGGCCGACCCGTTGGACCCTGCCGTGTGCGAATGGTGGAAGGGCAAAGCGGCGGAAGTGTATGCGGCCATTCCGGACTTCGGCGGCTTCCTGGTGAAGGCCGATTCGGAGAATCGGCCGGGGCCGTTCACGTATGACCGCGATCATGCGGACGGCTCGAACATGCTGGCAGAGGCGTTGGCACCGTACGGCGGCATTGTTATTTGGCGCTGCTTTGTATACAACTGCAAGCAGGACTGGCGCGACCGAGCGACAGACCGGGCGCGGGCGGCGTATGATCACTTCAAGCCGCTGGACGGCCGATTCCTGGACAATGTCATTCTGCAGGTGAAGAACGGCCCGATGGACTTCCAAGTACGCGAGCCGGTGTCTCCGTTGATCGGAGCTATGGAAACTACGAACCAAATGATCGAATTCCAGATCACCCAGGAATATACCGGCCAGCAGCGCCACTTGTGCTACCTCGTGCCGCAGTGGAAAGAGGTGCTGGACTTCGAGACGTATGCGAAGGGCGAAGGGTCCAGCATTAAACGGATCGTTGACGGCTCTCTGCATGGCAACCGGTACAGCGGCTTTGCCGCTGTGTCCAATATCGGGAACGATGAGAATTGGACGGGACACCTGCTGGCGCAGGCAAACTTGTACGGGTACGGCCGATTGGCATGGAATCCGGAGCTGTCCGCAGAAGCGATTGCGGAGGAATGGATTCGTCTGACGTTCGGCGGGAATGAGCAGCTCGTCAGCGTTGTGCTGAGTATGCTCATGGATTCTTGGAGCATCTATGAAGCTTACACGTCGCCGCTCGGCGTGGGCTGGATGGTGAATCCGGACCATCACTACGGACCGAACGTGGATGGCTATGAATATTCGAAGTGGGGCACGTACCACTTCGCGGATTGCCATGGCATCGGTGTCGACCGGACGAAGGCCACCGGTACAGGGTATGCCGCGCAGTACGAAGGGGCGAACTCCGACATGTACGAGTCGGTGGCAAGCTGCCCGGATGAGCTGCTGCTGTTCTTCCATCACGTGCCATATACGCATGTGCTGCATTCCGGCCAAACGGTGATTCAGCATATTTATAACACTCATTTCGAGGGAGTCCAGCAGGCGGAGCAGCTGGTTGCGAGATGGGCGAGCCTCGAGGGCCTTATGGGCGAGGGGCTGCACAAGCAGGTCGCGGACCGGCTTGCGGAGCAGGCTTCGCATGCTCGGGAGTGGCGCGACATGATTAACACCTATTTCTTCCGTAAAAGCGGCATTGCCGATGCTTTGGGAAGAAAGATTTATTAGGTGTTCAGCAGTTAAAATGCCTATAGGGTAGCGAATGCAGCAAAAGCACCTATATGAGATTATTGCGAGAAAACAACCTATGTTAAGGTAGTGAAAAAACAACCCCACTGCTGCTTTCGTTGAAAGTAGCAATGGGGTTGTTTTGTTGCATGGATGCCAACATCCTCTGATGCCCCTTAGCTCACCGGCCGCCCCTTCCCCCAGCCAGCCTATACATGGAAAAACTCCCGTTATTCCGCCACCCAACTCCCTAAAAGAACGAATAACTGGAATACCTCCAGTTAAAATCAACACTAGTTGAACAAATGTGGCAATTTTGGCGAAATTAGCAGGAGAAATTCCAGTTGTGACTGTGGCGTGAGGAGGATTTCGACAATTTAACAGGAGAAATTCCAGTTACGGTGATCCGAGACAAGGCAAAGGATCAAAATAAATAATCGATCGCCTCCCGAGTCAGTTCATATCGGACAATTCTAACTTTACTTTCCCCATAGACAGGAGATAACAAGCCTTTAGCGCACATGCGCTTCAATAGGAGGATGGCCGTCTTGTGATCGACTTCGAGATGAAGCTCCACATCCTTCGGACGGATGGATTGAGCTCGATGTATAGCAAGGCGGATGATTTCTTTTTCGGTGAACAAAATACGCGGTATAGGTCCGGCGCCCGATATATATTTGCTCAGGACCATACGCAGCAAGGTGATGCAAAGTTCAGGTCGCTGCTCAACGTCATCGTAAGCGAAGGATATGACATGGAAGCCGACGGCGTGGAGAAACGTCTCGCGATTTAATTCCCTGCAATAGTTAGGCCGATCCATGTCGCGCACATGGGTGCCGAAGCCTTTGATTTCGATGACCAACTTAACAAATCCCGGCAGCCAAGCGAAATCGGCAAAATAGGGTCGTCCCCGCCAATCTAGTACTTCGTACTCCGGATGGAGATCTTGGAAGCTGCTCTGCAGCGGCCACCATACGTTGCTTAGAAACAGTTTTTCACCGTGCCGGTGACCCCTCTCCAGTCTGCCTTTGCGCTCGGCCGATCTCTTTTCCGTATGTTGATGGATAAAAGCGGCATGTGCTTCTTCAAACGTCATCATCAATGTCAACTCCCTCAATAAAAGTAGAAAACGCCCCATATCCACGCAACCGGCATGGAAAGGGACGTTCTTCGTCACTATTCATTATAAACTCTCCGACTATTCCAGTACCAGCTTAACTGTTGGGGAAAAGGCTGTCCGGGAGGAAGGAGTCAAATCCTTACTTATGGTTCAATCTGCGGTCACCGGCATGGCGAAAAGTGCAGCCAATTGTCCGGGTTAGGTTCACCGCACGCACACGCCGCGGCCACCGTATAGTGAAAAGATGCAGGGAGCGGTGCGCGGTAACCCGCTTTTTCGGGATATTTTGAAAGAATTCGATGATTCCTCTCATTTAGTCCCTCTGCCGCAACCTTTATACTTGAACTATATCAAGTTACTAGACTAACTGCAGAGGTGAAGCTACATGAATCGTTCCACAGCCGTTGCCGTGCAAGCCGCTGCGGGCACTAAGAAACGCCGCACATTCCTGAAACGCTGGGACGCGCCCATCGCGGGATATTTATTTATTTTGCCGTGGCTGCTCGGATTTTTCGGGCTTACCGCGTACCCGATGTTTTTATCTTTGTACTATTCTTTTACTGACTATACGCTGATGGAATCGATCCATTGGGTCGGTTTCCGTAACTATGAACGCATTTTCACGGCTGACGCCAAGTTCCTGCAATCGGTGAAAATCACGTTCTACTACGTCATCGCCTCTGTGCCGCTGAAGCTGGCTGCAGCACTGGGAGTAGCCCTGCTGCTCAATAAGGCGATGAGAGGGATCTCCGCCTACCGCACGGCAATTTATTTCCCGTCGTTGATCGGCGGCAGCATTGCCGTTTCCTTGCTGTGGCGGAACATTTTCGGAGTGGACGGAATTTTCAACGAAATTTTGGCCAAATTCGGCATCCAAGGGATCGGCTGGATCACGAATCCGAGCACGGCGCTTTGGACGCTCATTCTACTGACGGTTTGGCAGTTCGGTTCGTCGATGGTCATCTTCCTCGCAGGACTGAAGCAAATTCCGAATGATCTATATGAAGCGTCCGGTGTGGACGGGGCGAACAAGTTCGTGCAGTTTTTCAAAATTACGCTGCCGATGCTTTCGCCGACGCTATATTTTAATCTCATTATGGGCGTCATCAACGCGTTCCAAATGTTCACCTCCGCTTACGTAATCACGAACGGCGGACCGATGAACTCGACGTACGTTTATGCTTTATATTTGTACGAGCGGGCTTTCAGCCGCTACCAACTCGGTTATTCTTCGGCATTGGCGTGGATTATGCTGGTGATGATTGTCATTGTAGCAGCCATTATCGCCGGGACATCGAAGTACTGGGTATTTTACGAGACTGATACGGGAGGCAAGAAAAGCAAATGACCTTCAAATGGAGCCAAGCAGTCCGTCATCTGTTCATGATCGCCTTCAGTATACTGATGGCCTATCCGGTCCTTTGGTGGGTCGGGGCATCCTTGAAATCCAACAGCGAGCTGAGTTCGCCGAACTTATTCCCATCGTCTCCGCAGTGGAGCAACTTCGTTAACGGGTGGAACTCGGTTCCCGGGCATTCGTTCACGGATTTTTATCTCAACACGTTCGGACTTGAAATTGCCGTCCTTGCGGTAACGCTAATCTCCAGCACGCTGGTTGCGTTCGGCTTCGGCAGACTGGATTTTCCGCTAAAAAACCTCTGGTTCTCCCTGCTCATGGTCACGCTGATGCTTCCGGGGCAGGTGCTCATCATTCCGCAGTATGCGATGTTCCACCAGTTGGGCTGGGTGAATACGTATCTGCCGTTTATCGTGCCTCATCTGCTCGCCAGCGGTGCAGGCGGTACGTTCTTCGTCTTCCTGCTCATCCAATTCGTGCGCGGCATCCCCAAAGAGCTGGACGAATCTGCGAAAATGGACGGCTGCTCCTGGTTCGGCATTTATTGGCGGATCGTGATGCCGCTAACGAAGCCGGCGATTGTGACCGTCATGATTTTCTGCTTCCTATGGAACTGGGACGATTTCCTCGGGCACTTGCTGTACATTAACTCGGTTGATAAATATACGGTCGGGCTCGCGCTGCGGATGATTAACGATTCGCAAACCGGTCAAGAATGGGGACAGTTGCTCGCCATGTCGCTCGTATCTATCGTGCCTGCGACGCTGGTCTTCATGTTCCTGCAGAAGTACTTTGTTGAAGGGATTGCAACGACAGGTATTAAAGGATAAGATGAAAAACAAATAAAGCATGTCCAGAGCGGTAGAGCAGCGTCAGATTACGTTGTTTTACCGTTTCTTTCGCCTAATCGCAACGTTTACGGGAGTGCTATCAAGCATGAAGAATCCTTTCAAAAAATTTAGAATCGACCACCTGTTCTTCCGCAGCTTCGCCGGGCTCATTGTCGTCGTACTGGCTTGCAGCGTCTGGGCCAGCTACAGCATCTCCTCCAAAGAGCTTGTGCAAACGACGTTTCAATACCAGCAGAAGCTGCTCGACGAACTGAATAATGAGATTAGTACAAGGCTTGTGACCATCGAGCAAATCTCGCTCTCCACATCCCGCGATAATGAATTGATTACTTTCTTAACCAGCAAGCAGGATGAGTTCGACCGGTACAGGAGATCGATGAGCGTGGAGAAGGCGTTGGCGAATTTGACGTATTCGATCCCGCTCATCCAGGGGATTGATCTCTATATGAACCGCCCCCTGCAAGGCGATGCCAAAAGCTACATCCAGTTCCGGGACATCGCGGATTTGAACAATCAATCCTTTGCGCAGCTGCTCACCGGTAACGATTTCACATGGTCGATTGAGCATCTCATCCCAAGCTTTCAGGGCGATGTGCCGGTTCTTAGCTTTGCCCGCAAAATTGTGTACGACGACAAATACTTAGGCGTGCTCGTCATTCATGTGAAGGCGGACCAGATCAGGGCCCTGCTGACCGGGCATTCCACCGAATCGAACCGGCTGATGATCGACTCCAGAGGAGAACAGTTTCTGAAGATCGGCCGAATTCCCGACCATAACGAGCTCTCCAACTGGATCGGCAGCGATGCCAAGCAGAAGCAATCGGGGTATATTCGCATCCAGGGCAGCGGCGAGACCGTCGACTCCCTGCTCGTGTACTCCAAGCTGGTTGATTCGAATTGGACACTCGTCGAAATTACACCTTGGCAGCAGATTACGGCGGGGAGTTTTCGATTGGCCGAAGTAATCGGCCTTATCGGGATCGCCGCGGTGCTGCTCACGCTCATTCTCACTCATATTCTGAGCAGACAGTTCACGAAGCCGATCAAAAAACTCGTAAGCGCCATGGGCGTCTATTCCGTTGGGGGCAACAACGTAGAGCTTCCCCATGACTATGAGAACGAGTTCGGCTATTTGTTCTCCGGCTACCGCAAGCAAAATGAGCGGATTGAGGAATTGTATCTCTCCCTGCAGCGCAGGTACGAACAGCAGCGCAAGGCGGAAATTGAGGCGCTGCAAGCCAACATCAATCCGCATTTCCTCTATAATACATTGGACCAGCTGAATTGGATGGCGATTGAAGCGGGGCAGGATGAGATCAGCCGCATTCTGGAGCTCATGGGACGCATGTTCCGGATCGGTCTCTCCAACGGGGCTGCCTTCATCACGATCGAAGAGGAGCTCATGCATATCGAGAGCTATCTGGAAATTCAACAGCTGCGATGGCGAACGGGGCTTGACTACACCGTGGAAGCGTCCCCCGACATTCGGAAGCTGTTCATTCCCAAGCTCACGCTGCAGCCTTTCGTCGAGAATGCGATCGTTCACGGGTTTAACATGCGCAGTCAAGGCAGGATCGACATCCGCCTCGCGCTTGCAGACAGCAGCCTTCACATCACGATAGACGATAATGGAATCGGCCTGCAGCAGGCTGTGGACAAGCAGCATAAGCGCAAAACAGGCGGATATGGCATCCGCAATGTCAAAGAACGAATCGCCGGGTATTTCGGAGGCGGCTATGGCGTTACGCTGATGGAGCGGGAAGAGGGAGGTACCCGGGTCTTGATCAGACTGCCTATGCTCGAAGTGCCTCCAGTGAACGACCCGTTGTAGGATGCGGCATAGTTCGGTGTATTTTATAAAGAATCGTGCATCTGTCTTCTACCGCGCAAGCGCAAGGATTGATAGGATAGTTGTAGACATTTCCAATAACGTCACTCAAGCCTGGAACAGCTTCTGTTCCGGGCCGAAGTTATATGCTGTGCAGACGGTTCACAAGGTTGAAGTTTAGGAGGTAAGCGTTGTGTGGAAAATCGCGATCATTGACGATGAACGCCAAGTGCTTCAAGGGATGAAGAGAGCCATTCCCTGGGACGAGCTGGAAGCCGAATGGGTCGGGGAAGCCTTGAACGGACAGGAAGGGCTGGAACTGATTCGGAGAGCCGCGCCGGACATTGTCATTACAGATATTTATATGCCGGTGATGAGCGGTCTTGATATGATCGAACAGCTTAGGCGGGAAGGCTTTGGCGGTAAAATCATTATTCTGAGCGGATATTCCGATTTCGAGCATGCGAGGCAGGCGCTTCGCCATAATGTCAGCGATTATTTATCCAAGCCGATCTCCGTTCCTACGTTGAAATCCATTCTCGGCAAAGCCATCGAAGAGTTGATGGACGAGGAAGAGAAGCGTATCAAGCAGGACGAGCTTCAGCAGATATTGATGCTTTACGAGCCTTTTATCGAGAAGGAATGGGTGAAATCGGCGGTTGCCGGAACGCTGGACAGATCTTATCGGAGCGAGGACAGACTGCCGCAGCCATACCGTTTCTGGTGCGGACGCAAGCATGTGGTCGTCGGGATCGAACTGATCCGCGACGTTCGGTCGAGCCGTCTTTCGCTGCCGGATTGGAACTTGTTCCGCTTCGCAATCAGCAACATCGCTTGCGAGGTGGCCCGCGAATCGTTCCAAGCCATTGAATATGTAGAACTCCATGGCACGAGAGCTGTGCTTATTCTGCATCCCGAGGCGGACTGCCGGCAGGAAGACCTGGATCGGAGCCTCGGGGAGCTTGGCGTCAAACTTATCGACTGTATCAAAAATTACTTGAAGCTGGTCATTCGTATCGGCATCGGAGGCACCAAAGCCGAGTGGACGGCGATGCCGGACTCCACCGAGGAAGCGTTCCGGGCTATTGACTTGCGGGACCGCCGCGTCGAGCCGGCTTACGAAGTCTTCAATTATAGCGAAGAGACGGGGGCCGGTCAGGGAACGCTGGTCATGCGTCCGGCGAAGTTTTATTTCGAGCTGGCCGGCGCGATGAAGGCATCGCAGGAAACGCAAGCGCAGCAGCTGGTTGCTGGATATATGAAGCAGTTGAAGGAGCAAAAAGGCATTACACCCGAATATGTGCAAATGCTGGCGGGCGAGCTTTGGGGAATTTTCGCCTACTGCTTGTATGAGGTCGGCATGGTGTTGGACGATATTTTCTCGAACGAGCAGATTGTCCAAGAAATGGTCGGGCTGACGCAGCCCCAGCAGCTGGAGGAATGGCTGACGGCCAAAATATCCGTGATTTTCAGCAGCAGGCAGTGGAAAGGCAACAGCAAGCACAGGCAGGCGGTCGATTTCATGACGCAGTATATCCACGAGCATTATGCGGAAGATATGACGCTTGCGGATTTGGCGGACAAGGTATATATCTCGCGCAACCACTTGTCGATTATTTTTAAGAATATGACAGGCGAGACGTTCAATACGTACTTGACGCGCGTGCGCATCGAGAAGGCCAGAGAGCTGCTGTTGGAAAGAAACATGCTCGTCTACGAAGTGGCGGAGCAGGTCGGTTATAAGAACGTGCCGTACTTCAGCACGCTGTTCAAGAAGTTTACCGGAATGAACCCAACGGAA
Source organism: Bacillus sp. 3255 (assembly GCF_031456485.1). Lineage (NCBI taxonomy): Bacteria > Bacillati > Bacillota > Bacilli > Caryophanales > Bacillaceae > Bacillus > Bacillus sp. 3255. The sequence continues at coordinate 76,963 of NZ_JAVDUS010000001.1, read as the reverse complement.
CTTATCAAATGACGAAACAAGGAGAGAGCATGCGCATGAGCGAACTAGTACAATTACCCGTAACGATGAAAGCAGCCGTGATGACCAAGCCTGGCACGATCGTATTGGAAGAACGTCCGGTGCCTGTCCCTGGCCCCCATGAGGTTCTGATCAAAGTGATGGCGGTCGGCGTGTGCGGGTCCGATGTCCACTATTTCGAGAATGGCCGCATCGGCCGCTACGTGGTGGAGAAGCCGATCATTCTCGGGCACGAATGCGCGGGCGTTATCGCGGCTGCGGGAGCGGCGGTTACGAACGTGCGTCCCGGCGACCGCGTCGCCATCGAGCCCGGCGTGACTTGCGGGCATTGCCGCTCCTGCAAAGAAGGCCGCTACAACTTGTGCCCGGATGTGCAGTTCCTCGCAACGCCGCCGGTAGACGGCGCCTTCGTTCAATATATGACGATCCGTGCGGACATGGTGTTCCCGATCCCGGATCATCTGTCCTTCGAGGCGGCGTCTCTCGTCGAGCCTTTCTCCGTCGGCATTCACGCAGCCAAGCGCTGCAAGCTGCAAGCGGGCTCGACCGTGGCTATCATGGGCATGGGACCGGTCGGCTTGACGGCCGTGGCTGCGGCCAAATCGTTCGGTGCAAGCCGGATCATCGCCACCGACTTGGAGCAGGTTCGTTTGGATGCAGCCAAACGGATGGGGGCGACAGACGTCATCAACGTCAAGGAGACGGACGCGGTTCAGCGCATCCGGGAGTTGACGGATGGTGAAGGCGTGGATGCCGCTTGGGAGACGGCCGGCAATCCGCGTGCCTTGCAATCGGCGCTCTATTCGCTGCGCCGCGGAGGCAAGCTGGTGATCGTGGGCTTGCCGGCACAGGATGAGATTCCGCTCAATGTGCCCTTCATGGCGGATAATGAGATCGATATTTATGGCGTTTTCCGGTATGCGAACACGTACCCGACAGGGATTGGATTTCTTGCCGGGGACGGCATTGACGCCATGTCGCTCGTGACGGACCGCTACCCGCTCGAACAGACGCAGGAAGCGCTGGAACGCGCGATTCATAATAAGAGCGGCAGCTTGAAAGTTATGGTCTATCCGAACGAAGTTCTGTAACATGCAATCGGGAGGGATGTACGTTGAAACCAGTAAAATTCAGCATTATCGGCGGCGCCGGCTTTCGGGCGCAATATTTCCTGCGAATCGCTCAGGCGCTGCCTGAGCGATTCGAGGTTAGCGGCATGGTGGTCAGGAATGAAGAGAAAGGGCGGGAGATGGAAGCTGCCTGGGGAACGCCAACGTACCGAACCCTGGAAGGGCTGCTTGCTGAAGAACGGCCTGATTTTGTCCTCATTTCGGTCTCTCCGGCACAGAGCCTGGATTATCTGCTGAAGCTCGCCGAGCTGGATATTCCTGTTCTGCTGGAAACGCCGCCGGCTCCGGATTTAAGCGGACTTCAGCTGCTGCACGAGCGGTTGACGCTTCGCGGGGCGCGCGTGCAGGTTGCTGAGCAGTACCATTTCCATCCCGTCCAGCAAGCAAGGCTGGCACTCATTCAATCCGGCCGATTGGGCCGGATTACCGAAACGACGGTATCGATCTCGCATCTGTATCATGGGGTCTCTCTGATCCGCAAAATGCTGGGGATCACCTATGAAGACGTTCGGATTCGAGCGATGCGCTTTGCCTCCGAGTGGGTTCAAGGCCCGACGCGGAGCGGTCCGCCGACGGAAGATAAGCTCGTCCCTTCACAGCGGGATTTGGCTTGGCTCGACTTCGGCGACCGGCTGGGAATTTACGATTTCACGAAAGATCAGCATCGTTCATGGACGCGCTCCAATCACTTGTCCGTCAGGGGCGAACGCGGGGAGATTTTCGATAACCGGGTGCTGATTCAGCAGGATTCATGCGCAGAGCTGCGCATGGAGCTGAAACGCATGAACCGGGGCGAACTGGAGAACGCGGAAGGCTACTATTTGAAGGGCATCCTATGCGGGGAGCAGTGGGTGTATGAGAATCCGTTTGCCCCGGCGAGATTATACGACGACGAAATTGCCATTGCCTTCTGCATGCAGAAGATGGCTGAGTATGCTGCCGGCGGTCCCGGCTTCTATAGTCTGGCGGAGGCTTCGCAGGATCACTATCTCGGCATGATGATCGAGAAGGCTATTGCAACCGGAGAAACCGTAACATCGGTGCCCCAATGTTGGGTACCCTCATGAGGTACATAACCCAAAGACTGATGCGAATAGCATTGGTCTTTTTATTATTTTGGGGTTTGGGGGAAACCGGCCGTTGTCCCGTGCCTTGTTAACGGACACAGTTGACCTTTTTCGATGAAAAAGGGCCCCTTGGAAAGTGTAACGGACACCAGTATCGTTATTTGCCTGTTTTGGGCCTGATTTGGTCCCGAAGACGGCGAATAAGGTCCATGTTGTCCGTTAGCAGCGATATGCAACGTTTTGCACGAGGATAACGGCTGCAGTGTCCATTAGCGCGATACACATCTACATTGTAGATTTTTCAGAAAATTATGTCAATATACCTTACATGATATTTTCTTAGGATGACGGATATAGGCCGAAAGTATTACAGATTCAAGAATTTAACTACTTTTGTCTTGCTTTACGATAGAAATCGCTATAGAATGTCGAATAAGATGATGAATGTCATAGAAAATCACACCATATGTGATTAAAGGGGGATGGGGTATGTTTGATTGGCTTGGGTTTCGAAAAGGACTGCCTTTATGGTGGTCGTATCGCCTGAATCGGCATCTCAAGGAAGATGTAGAACATATCTTTGAAGGTATTGCCCATACGCGTACCGAGATTTTGCGCAGTTGGGTCGAGTCTTATTGGCTGCATTTGGACAGGTTGAACGTACAAATCGCGAAGTCGGCAGCGGCGCAGGATGCAGTGGGTCTGCACAAAATGCTGGCCATCACGCTGAAAAACGGTGCCGATTTCTCGGAAATTTTCATGCTGGACGACAAGGGGACCGTCTGCGGCTCCACCTATCCCGCTCATGTCGGGAAATCTTACGAGGCTGGAAGTGTACTGGCAAAAGGGCTGGAGATGAGCCGCAAAGGGGACAAATGCTTATTCGGGCCCTTTTCCGACGAGATGACGCTGAAGATCGGCCCCAGCACCTCGCCGTTTCACGATGCGATGACGTTGGCTTTCATTCTGCCTGTGATGGAAGGCGGCGTGTGGAAAGGGGCGCTCTGCGGACGCGTGCCCAATGATGTGCTCGGCGATCTCATTCAGCGGGAATCCGGGCATGTATACCCGGATTCCGGCGACAATTATTTGTTCATGGCGAAGCCTGTGCTCAATAAGCATATCGCTCCGGGTACGGCGCTGTCGCGCAGCCGGTTCGAGGATCTGACCTTCACGCACGGGGATAACTTGAAAGACGGCGTACGCACGGATTTCGGCATCGTGCGGGTCAAGGAGCATACGGAGCTGGAGCTCGTCTTCACGGATCCGGCTACGAGCCAGCTGCATCCCGGGGTTGCGGGAACGATTGCCCAAGGACACAACCTCTTCGTAGAGTTTCCCGGCTATTCCGACTACCGGCATATCCCGGTTATCGGCAAAGGGGTGACGTTCCAGCTGCCGCATTGCCCGGACGTATGGGGCATGATGTGCGAAGGGGATCTGGAAGAGGTGTACCGGATCCGCAGCATTGACTGGAAGCTGTTCAGCTTGCAGCTGTGGTTCCTCGCAGGCTTTATCGTTTTATCGGGCGCAAGTTTCTGGCTGTTGTCCGGCCATGTTTCCGGCTGGCTCGGCGGAGTGATCACCGCAGCCGCCAGCGCGGTGTACGGTGTCATTGGCTCTAGCTTGATCCGGCGCCAAGGAAGTAAACCGCTCGTCCGGCAGCTCGCACAAATCAATAAATTCATCCGTGTGAACGCCGAGGGCAGCGGAGACTTAACGCAGCGTCTGCAGGTGCAGGAGTTCGCCGGGGATGAAACGCGGGAGCTGGCGAAGTGGATCAACAATATGATCGACTCGCTGGAAGGGATTATGCTGCAGGTCAAGCAGGCGGCCGCCGAGGTGCAGACCAGCCAGGAGCTGATGAACGAGTCGACGGGGTCCACCGAGCAGTCGACCGGCCGCATGAGCACCCAGATTCACAACATGATCCGCTCTTTGCGCGGCCAGCTGAAGGACATCGATATCGCCAAGGATGTCACGCAGAATATGAGCGGCACGCTGCGCGAGCTGGAGGATAAGGCATCCGATCAAATTGCCGTCGCCCAGGACGAAGTAGGCCGCATCGGTGATAAGATGGATCAGATCTCCGTCAAAGTCGCCGAAACGAACCGCACGATCCAGACGTTCCTGCTCACGACGCAGGAGATTCCCAAGCTGCTGAAGGTGATTGAGGAAATATCCGCGCAGACCAACCTGCTCTCGCTGAATGCCTCCATCGAAGCGGCCCGGGTCGGCGAGCACGGCAAAGGCTTCGCCGTCGTGGCCGGGGAGATCCGCAAGTTGGCGGATCTGACGAAGAAATCGACGGAAGAGATCAACGAGACGATCGAGCAGATCGAACGCCATGCCAATGAAGCGTTCCTCTCGATGGAGGAAGGCACGAAGGTCGTCCTGGAAGGGACGCAAATCGTTGCGGCGGCCACGGAGATTCTCAGCAGCGCCAGCGCCCGCGACACGAAGAAGACCCAAGTCGTCGAAGAAGTGGTGGCGCTGATGGAGAAGGTTGCCGGCGTGAGTAAGGAGAACCGCCAAATCTCGGCGGAGGTGGAGCAAACCGTGCAGGAGCTGCTGCACGATATGCTGCACGTGCGCCAAACGACGGAAGAGGTCGGAGCGATTACGGAGTCGCTGCTCCAGCTCGTGAAGCAGTTCAAATTGACCGAAAGCCGCATTCGATAATTGCCCTTGTTTTCCTTCGCATGTTAGCTGACCCCTTCTGCATACAATGGTAATGCGGAAAGAGTCAGTTTTTTTCTTGCGCAACAAAACTTAAAGGAGGATGACGAATGAACCACCGTTTGAGCATTCAAACGAATAGGGAGTATGTCGCGGATCCCGGGAATTTCCCGTTGCTCGTAGAGCGTCTGAAGGAGGAGCACGTGCAGATGCGTCAGCAGCTCTCCGAGATTCGTATGATGGCGGCTTCCTTGTACTCCCTCGAGGATTGCTCAATAGGAATGTGCAAGCTGATTGAACTCCAAGACAGGATTCTATTCCTGGTAGAAGAGCTGGAGCAGCATTCGGAATGGGAAGAGAGGGTACTGTTTCCCCAGCTGCAATCGTATTTGCATCCGACCACCGCGCTGTCTGTCTCCCGTTCCATCTCTGTGCTGGAACAGGATCATGACTTGGCCAAACGGGTTGTGCAAACTTTCGTTGACGGTGTGAATGCGATGAAAGTGCCGATAGATGAGGAGTTTCTGCATTTGATGGCATCGGAGCTGTCGACAGCCTGCCTCATACTGCTTAAACATTTCACATTGGAGGAGGAGTTGGTGTATCCGCTAACCGACCGGATTATGGAGCAGTTCACGTAGCTTTACATAGCAAAGGGCCTTTCGCAAGTCGGATGACTTGCAGAAGGCCCTTTCAAATTGACATGCCGGATGGTGAAACGCCGTTAAGCCTCAAGCCGGCTCATCGTTTTCTCTTCGCATTCCGTGGAGCAGAAGCTGTTGTGCTCCTCTTCGCAAGCCTCGCAGCAAATATGCTTCAAGTGGCAGAGGTCGTTCGCGCAATTGATGTAGCGGTCCTCCGCCTTGCCGCAGTGGTAACATTTGCCTACGATGACATCTTCTTCCGTACGGTTGATCGGAACGGAGATGCGCTCGTCGAAGACGTAGCATTTGCCGTCGAAGAGACGGCCTTTCACTTCTTCGTCTTTGCCGTAGGTGACGATGCCGCCATCAAGTTGGTACACTTCCTTGAATCCTTCGTTGATCAGGAAGCCGGACAGTTTCTCGCAGCGGATCCCGCCCGTACAGTACGTTAGAATCGGCTTGTCCTTATACTGCTCAAGATTGTTGCGGATCCACTCCGGGAACTCCCGCGTCGTTTCCACTTCCGGACGAATCGCGCCGCGGAAATGGCCGATATCGTATTCATAATGGTTGCGTCCATCCAGAACGATGACATCCTCCTGCTGGAGCTTCTCGTAGAAATCCTTCGGCTTCAGATGAACGCCGGTAAGCTGATTCGGGTTCACATCTTCCTCAAGCCGGAAGGTGACGAGCTCTTTTTTGGGGCGGACGAACAGCTTCTTGAAAGCATGTCCTTCGCTCTCGTCGATCTTGTACACCATATCCTTGAACAGAGGCATCTGGCTCATCATCTTCATGTAAGCATCGGTCTGCTCGACAGTTCCCGAGAGCGTTCCGTTGATGCCCTCCGGGGCGATCAGAATCCGGCCTTTGATGCCGAGCTTCTTGCAGAAGGCGAGATGCTCGCTTGCTAATGCTTCATGATCTATGACGTTAACGAATTTATAATACAACAAAATGCGGTATGGAGCGTTTTGTTCTGCCATGATTTGTTTAACCACCTATACGTATAAAATGCATGCTCCCAGCCTGAAGGCAGAGAGAGCATAAGCATAGTGTGACATAAAACCGCACATTTTTCAATCGAGGGGCAATTTTTGGATCGTATGAAACACCTCTTCCAAGGCAATGGCCAGCGCTTGCAGCTGGTTGTGGACGAGATTGGACCGGGATTCGTCCGGCGGCGCCGCATCGGACAGCATGTCTTCCAGAGCCGTTGCCGCGGCAAGGACACGATAAGCGGACAAGTTGCTCGCCGAGCCGCGAAGCGTGTGCAGCAGCTTCAGGGCTTCCTCGTATTTGGTTTGCCGAATGGCTGTACCCAACTGCTCGACGAGACCTTGGGACTGCTCATGGAACTTGCGCAGCATGTGATGATAGATATCGGTTTTCCCGAGCAGCCGTCCCAGCGCTTCATCCTTGTTCAATCCGGGAGTCGCCATGTTGGCCCGCTCGTTCAAGATGCCGTTGACGGCTTCGAACAGCCGGTCCGGTATGATCGGCTTGGAGATGACCTCATTCATGCCGGCACGGATGCAGGCAAGACGCTTCTCCAGAGTCGAATCGGCCGTAACTGCAATGATCGGAATATGCCGCCACTTGGGTTGAAGCCGGATGTGCTTCGCGGTTTCGATGCCGTCGAGCTCTGGCATATGAATGTCCAGCAGGATCAGATCGTAATCCTCCGCCTCCATGAGCGCCAAAGCTTCGAAGCCGTTGGATGCGACATGCACGTCAGCGTTCATGCCGGCAAGGAGGTTCCTGGCGACCGTTTGATTAATTTCGTTATCTTCGACTAGCAAAATGCGCGGGGCTGAAGTCCACGATTCTATGGCGCTGATGCCCCCGCTGCCGGATTCGGCGCCGCCGGTCAAGTTCTGCAGCGTGTGATACAAGCTGCTTCTGGAGACGGGTTTCACCAGGATCGCGTCCGGCGCGGCCTCAGGAGGCAGCTGTTCCAGAGCGTCGCGGCCCGGAAGCGTCGTGTAAATAATCGTTCTCAGGTTATGGCGCTTGCACGCCTCCAGCATGTCCAGCCACACTTCTTCCCCGTACATGTCAGAAGCCTCCATATCCAGCACGATTATATCGAGCGGGATGGCCCCAACCGCTTGCCTCGCTTCCTTCCACGCGTACACGCCTTCCGCATCAGTGCACATGGCGTGAAGCGTACGCAGCAGCACCCGATGCAGCTCGGGATGATCCTCGACGAGGAAGGCCCGAAGCGGGAACGGCTTGGGCGTCTTCACCGCCTGTGAAGATAAGGAGAACGGAAGGCTCACTCTGAACTCGCTGCCGGTGTCAGGCTGGCTGAACGCTTCGATCCAGCCCCCCATGTTCTCGATAATATTCTTGGCAATGACAAGGCCAAGCCCTGTACCGCCGAATTTGCGGCTGGTTCCTTCGTCGGCCTGCACGAAGGGCTGAAACAGCTTGGCGAGCTGTTCCTCGCTCATGCCGATGCCCGTGTCGATGATGCTGAAGCGGATAGCGGCGAAGTCGTCCCTTTGCTCTTCGACATGAATTCGCAGCGTGACCGTCCCTTGCTCCGTGAATTTGATGGCATTGCTGGTGAGATTCAGCAGCACCTGGTACAGACGCAGCGAATCGCCGATGAGACTGAGCGGAACATCCTCTTCAATATCGCAAATAAAATCAACCGGCTTATGTCCCAATAGCACGCTGAGTGTTTCGCACACTCTGTCGACCGTGTCGTCTAGCAGGAAGTCGTGGTGTTCGATCAACAGCTTGTCGACCTCCAGCTTGGAGAAGTCCAGAATATCGCTGATGATTTGGGACAGCGAGAGCGAGGATTTCATGATTTTGCTCATATAATCGCGCTGCAGCGGGGACATGGCGGTCCGCTCCATGAGATGGGATAAGCCGACGATGCCGTTGAGCGGGGTTCGAATTTCATGGCTCATCCGTGCCAGGAAGATGCCCTTGGTCAAATTCGCGTCATCGGCTTCCTGCTTCGCGCGGATGAGCCCCTCTTTGGCCTGCCGCTGCTCGGTAACATCCCGTGAAATGGCGGAGAAATAGCGTTCGCCTTTCTCGGCAGGGCTGTGCGGGACGACGACGACGTCGATGAATATTCGGCGTTGCTCCTTGGTCAAGACCTCCGCCTCGAATTCCCAGAAGCCATCGGTTATAGCTGTAAGCAGCCCTTCGTCCAGATCGACGTCCGATTGGATGTCTACGTACTCGCTGAAATGGTAACGCGGGTTTGTGTCGCGCTCCAGGTCGAGCAGGTTTCTGCAGGCTTGATTCATATAGAAAATGTTGCCCTGCATATCGAAGGAGAGGATGGCGTCCCTGGCGCTTTCTACAATCGTCAGCAGCCGCAGCTTCGTTTCATTGCTTTCTTTGATGTCGGAGATGTCGCGGGCAATGAAGACGAAGCCTTTGAGATCGCCGCCAGGGTGCGTAATGGCGCTCACACTGAGCTGGACGAAGATGCGCATGCCTTCCTTGTGATACCAGATCCATTCCAAATCTTCATTCATCTGGCGCAAGGACCGGATGACGAGCGCCGTACAATCGGCCGGGATGTGCTCTCCCAGCTCCTGCGAATATTTGGCGGCCCGTTCGGCGAGCTGCTCTTGATCCAGCCATAGCATCGGCGTAGCCTTCTTATGCACCTCGCTTAACGAATAACCGAGCAGCTCCATCGCTCGACGGTTCATATGGTTAATAGAGAAATGAGGGTCCGTGACGATCATCGCATATTGATTATGGTGAATGAAAGCTTCGAAGGGCTCGAACAGCTCGCGCAAATTGTCGATCATCCCGTTGACGGAATGGGCGAGCGCGCCGAGCTCATCTTTGCTGGTGAAGCTGAGCGGTTGGATGTAAAAGTCGCCGGCTGCGACCGATTCCGTTACCCGCAATATTTGTTGGACGCGGGAGATGATCAAGGTATTGGCCGTCAAGCGAATCAGCAAGAAGATGACGACCGTCGTGACGAAGATCAATCCGACAGTCCACCACAGCAGCGTGCTGGCCGGCGCTTGCACCGCTTTGGCCGGCATCGAGTAGGCAAGATGCCAGTTCAGATGGGGGACGCGGGCATAGAACCACTGCGCTTCGCTGCCGTTATCCAGAACTTGATCGAAATAACCGGCATCATGCTGGAAGGCTTCATTAAAGTCCTTCGTTAGCCCGGGATTGTTCTTGAAAATGTTTTGGGTCAATATTTTGCTGTTGTCGGAATGGTAGAGAATCATGCCTTCATGATTCACGATAACCGTCTGGCCGCCCGCCAGCGGCGGATACAGATGCTCGCGGAACGTTCGGTCCGCATCCAGCGAGATATCGACGATGCTCGTTATCTGTTTGTTCTCGTTATAGATAGGCGCTGTAATTGTAATGATGTACGTCTTGGATACTTCGCCGATGTGCGGATCGGAAATGAACGTTTGGCCGAGAAGAGCTTCTTCGAATCTTCGCTCGCCTTTAATGTTCAATCGCTGTCCGTTGGTTAACAGCAAATTGCCCTGCAAATCAACGACCCCCATAGAGGAGAAACGATTATTGCCCGCTTGCAGCTCTTGGGTCAAATATTGAATCTGCGCTTTCGGCGTTCCTTTTCTCATGTCGCTCACGCGGCTGACAAGCTCCACTTCGGCTACGCGAATGGACAGGAAATCGTACAAATTTTGCGCGGAATTGGCGACGGAAGCAACGGCCTGATTTTTCATTTGCTCGATTAATTTGTCTTTGGACAGCTTGTAGTTCGTAAAGCCGACGACGGCTAGTGAAATCGTTGTAATCAGTACCATCAGCGCAACCAGCTTAAAACGCAAGGAAGATGACATGGAAACCTCCATAATTCGACAAAATGTTAGGAAAACTCATAATTTTTACGAGATCTATGCAGAATTCCTTTAACGTTTACCAATTAATATCAATGATATCAAGGATGAATTGAGTATACATCATAGTTCGAACATTCATTCACAAATGGAGGGGTTTGGTTCAATGCGTTTTACGGTGAAAACGAAATTGATGTCGGTATTTGCGATTATTCTGCTCATGGTCGGCGGTTTAAGCTATACCGATATGACGCGGATGGCCGTTCTTAAGGAGAACAGCACGAAGATGGCGACAGAGTGGATGATCGGCGTACAAATCATGGATGAGATCCACTACAACTCGGAGCATTTATTGACGGTATACTATCAGAAAAAGATGGAGCCGGATACGAAAAAGCATGAGCCCTTGGATGCGGCTATTGTCGGGACGATGACAAACATCGACAAATTGTTAGAAAACTATAAGGGAAGTTTGTCCGGCGATGAAGACGTTGTCAAATTCAATGAGCTTAACACGAATTGGAATGGATTCAAAGAGGCTTTTGCAAATAATAAACAGCTATCGGGTGACCCGGCTAAAGGGAAAGAAGCGGCGGAAAGTTTGCAAGCGATGTCGGCGGCGTTCGGCAAAGCGCAAAAAACGATGGCGGAAATGGTCGTCTACAACCAGGAAGGCGGAAAGCTGGCCGACGAAGAGAACAAGCACCTCTATGATGAGAGCGTGAGGATATCTCTGATTGTGCAAGGCGTGCTGGTCGTCTTCATGATTGCTGCCTGCGTGGGGCTAGTGCGCAACATTTCTACCCCGGTTCGGAGAACGTCGCAGGTGTTGAGCCGGATTGCAAGCGGCGATCTGACGAGCGAGCCTATTGTCGTGAAAAATAAAGACGAAATCGGCGAACTGGCCTCTTCCGTGAACCGGATGGTCGAGCATCTGCGCGGATCGGTCCTGCAAATGATGACAGCCGCAAGCAGCGTGGCGGCCTCTTCCCAGCAGCTGTTCGCCAGCTCGGAGCAAAATGCGTCCGCGTCCCAACACGTCGCCACAGCGGTTCAGGAATTCGCAACCGGCGCCGACTCGCAGGCCCAGAGCTCGATGGAATGCGGCAGAGCCATGGAAGAAATGTCTGTCGGCATCCAGCGCATCGCCGAGACGACCTCCGACGTGTCCGAGCTGTCCGTATCCGCGACGCAAATCGCCGAAGAAGGCACGCATTCGATGGAACGCGTCGTGAGCAAAATGACCGCGGTCAGCCACTCCGTGGATGCTGCGAATAAAGTGATTCAAGAGCTGGAGAAGCATTCGCAGAGCATCGGGCAAATCTCCACGCTGATCGGCAGCATCGCTTCCCAGACGAATCTGTTGGCGTTGAACGCAGCGATTGAGGCGGCGCGTGCAGGTGACAGCGGCAAAGGCTTCGCGGTCGTGGCGGGCGAGGTTCGGAAGCTGGCTTCTCAGACCGACGACTCGGTCCGCGGCATTTCCGAGCTTATCTCGAGCATCCAAAGAGATTCCATACGCGCAGCCGCCGTCATGAACAGCGGTCTGCTGGAAGTGCAGGAAGGCTTGCGAGAAGTCGGCCATGCCGAACAGGCTTTCGGCCAAATCGTGTCGGCTTCGCAGGAGGTTGCCAGCAAAATTCAAGAAACGGCGGCTGCCGCTCAACAAATGGCCGCATCCTCCGAACAGGTGGCGGCGACCGTAGCGAACGTCGGCTCCGTGGCGCAGATAACCTCGGGAACGGCGCAATCGGTTGCCGCAGCAACCGAGGAGCAGCTGGCCTCGACGGAAGAGATCACTTCCTCCGCCAGAAATTTGGCGACCATTGCCCAAGATTTGCATCAAGCCGTTACGACATTCCGCATTTCCTAAATGAAATGCCAAATCCAACAAGAAACAGCAACGAAGCCTTCGGTTCGCCCAAACATTTGGGTGAGGCGGAGGCTTTTCCTGTTCACATTATTGAAAGCGCTTGCGTATACTAATATATCTCGTAATTTCCATATCGGATTCACGATGATGCCAAAAACTTGTAGGAGGTGGAAGATGACCATGTATATGAAAAATTTGATTTCGGCGTGCATGGGACTCTGGTTTGTGCTTAGCCCCTGGGTATTTGGATTCTCGGATCAAACGAATGCGCTCTATGCCAGTGTGCTGCTTGGAAGCTTACAGTTCGTAGGATCCCTGCTGGCATTAGGGAAGTCGGGGAAGCGGGTATGGCAGAATTGGCTCTGTTTGGCCATTGGCGCCATCTTCATTCTCGTTCCTAATTTGTTTCATGTCGGTTTAATGGCTTACTTCTCTTTTGTGTTCCTCGGCTTCATGACCATTCTCGTGAATTACGCCAACTTGTACGCCGATGAGCAATAATCGTTTATACTGGAAGGAAACGACCAGGAACTAATAGGAGGATACAAATAGACATGCTCCGTTCATTGGAATTGATCCACAAATATCGAACAGGGGACGCCGGCGCAGCCAGCGGGCACCCATGGCTGACCTACCTGATTTCGGCGGAAGAACGCATCGTCAATCTGGAGCGGATTCAGTCGATTCGGGAGCTGGCTCAGGCGAACCCTGTTCTTGATTATGTTGAGCGCACGCTGCGCATTTTGGACGGGCTGGCGTTGTCTTTCTGGAAGAAGGAAGTGTTGGAGGAAGTGCTGATATGGTCCGAGGTCGCCAAAGGCGGAACGTTGAGAGACCGTCTCAGGTGGCAGGAACAAGGCATTGGTTACCATGTACATAATCTGGGCTCGGCACAGCTGTACAAGCTCCATGACGATCTCAGCAGCGACAAGAGCACCGTGATCCATACGTTGATCGTCACGCACGGGCTCATCGGCCAAACCATACGGGGCGAGGTCCCGGTTCAAGAGCACGAGCCTTTGAGACAGCTTGTGAAGAGCGGTCATCTCTCCGAGGAGGAGCTGCGAGAATTGCTGCTTCCGCTCAATCGCTGCATCATTGCGGCGGTATCCGAGGAGCTGTGGGTTTCCGTCCGCCCTCAAGTCGAGACATGGGTCGCGCTCATCGCATCGGAGGAACGGCTCAAGGAGCCGGAGTTCTCTGAAAGGCTTGCGCGCTTGCGCGGAAACAGCATTCGGAAGGGCGAGAACTTCGAAGCAGCCTTCCGGAAGCTGCAGGAGGAAGCTCCTGCCCTTCTGGACGGACTTGCCGGTTACCTCGACGGGACAACGCTGTGGTACGTGGAAGCGGGCCTGCAGGAGTTCTCACTGGAGCAAATGGTCAAGGTTCTCCTGCTCGTTCAGCTTGCATGCGCGCCTGGGGAGAATGTCCGGCATATCAGCTTCGAGCCGCTAATGAACACGATGTATTATGACTACAAAGGAAGCAAGAAAGTTAATGTTTATAAGAAGCGGATGATTGAGAAATATGTGGACGAGCTGTCGTGGGAGGACATCCTTCAAGGGCGTCTTCAGCGGAATAACGCGCATTTGCGGCATCGCGCGGAATGGATGGCGACCCTACCGGACACGCTGTTCGTGACGTTCGAATTCTCGCCGGCAGCGGAGAAGCTGATCGAATTTTGCGTGGAAGCCGAGAAATCGCCGCTCTACGAGAAGGCGGTTCTGCTGCTGTTCGATCTGTTCGAACTGCGCCGGGATGCCTATGACCGTTTCCATAACGAGGAGGAATATTTGGCCACGATGAACCGGACGGCGGATTACAAGAAGTTGATGCTGGACTATGTCGTCGGGCAAAGGGTCGTCGATATAGGGCCGGGCGGCGGTGTCATGCTCGATCTCATCGAGCAGTATTTGCCTGACAAGCAGGGAATCGGAATCGATATTTCGGCGAATGTGATCGAGGCGCTTCTGCGCAAGAAGCAGTTGGAGGGCCGCAAATGGGACGTCATGAAAGGCGATGCGCTGGACCTTAAGCGATATGTAGAGCCGGGGACAATCGATACCGTCATCTTCTCTTCGATTCTGCACGAGTTGTATTCGTACATCCCCTACGAGGGCCGGAAATTCAACCACGCGACCCTTGCGGCCGCACTTCGCAGCGCATTCGAGGTGCTGTCGCCGGGAGGGCGGATCGTCATCCGGGACGGGATCATGACAGAGCCTGCGGAGCAAATGCGCAGAATCCGGTTTCTGGACCCTGGGGCTATGGCCGTCTTGGAGCGGTATGCCAAAGACTTCGAGGGGCGGGCAATCCGTTATGAGGTCGTCGGACCCGACGAAGTGGCGATGCCAGTGAACGATGCCATGGAATTTCTATATACATACACGTGGGGGGAAGAAGCCTATGTGCATGAGGTCCAGGAACAGTTCGGCTATTTCACGCCGAGCGGATTCATCGCTTTCATTCAGCATACGCTCGGTGCGGAAGCCCGTATTGTAGAATGCCGCCATTTTCTCCAGGAAGGATATACGGAAGCACTGCGGGACAAAGTAAAGCTGATGGATGATCATGGCAACGAAGTGGCGCTGCCGGACAGCACTTGTTTGATTGTGATAGAAAAATAGGCGCTCCAGGCTCAGGTTTTAAGCAAAAAAGCTGTTGCATACGGATTTTATTTATGTCATAATGAAAATATCAAATTGATAATATCAAGAAGCGAATCAAGCAGGTGAGTACCTTGAACACAGAGAACGAAAGCAATTATCGAGCAAGCAAATATCGCACGCCGGACGGTGCGCCTGCGGACATTGTCATATTCACCATTACTTCGGAGGGCAAAGGCTCTGTGAAGAAGTCGCTCCCGCTGCGGGAGCTGCAGGTACTGCTGATTCAGCGCAAGCAATGGCCGTTCGAAGGCCAGTGGGCGCTGCCGGGCGGATTCTCGGCCGAAACGGAAACGATACACGAAAGCGCGCGCCGCGAATTGACCGAGGAGACGGGCGTCTCCGACGTCCACCTCGAATATTTCAACGTGTACAGCACGCCGGGCCGTGATCCTCGGGGATGGATCATCTCGCATGCCTACTTCGCTCTAGTGCATGAACGTTTCCTGGAGAAGCGCCAGGCAGCGGATGACGCCGCGGATGTGCGGCTGTTCCCGGTGGAGGAAGCGCTCGCGATGGATCTCGCGTTCGATCATGAGACCATCCTCCGGGATGCGCTGGAGCGGGTTCGGCAGAAGATGCTGACGACGACGATCGCCAAGGAGTTTCTGTCGGAGGAATTCACGATTTCCGAGCTGTATCAAGTGATTCAGACCGTTGTTCCGTCGTTCAATGAGCGCAATTTCATCCGCAAAATTACGTCCACGCAGAGCCGCAAAGGGATCATCGAGGAAGTGCTGGATAGGAATGGCCATGGGAAAATGTCCAACCAATACTCCCAACGCGCTGCCCAGTTATACCGGTTCACGGATTATGTGCCTCAGCTGTCCATCTACAGCTAGGCCTCTCTTTTAGGGATTGATATTGTCAAAATAATAATATTAATAGTACTTAATAAGGAGTGTTGCTAGATGCGAGCACTGATTGTCATTGATTACACGTTTGATTTCGTTGAAGGGAAACTCCCCTGCGGAGAGCCGGCTATCGACATCGAGAACCGGGTATGTGAGATTACCTCCAAGTTCGTCGCCGAGCATGATTTCGTCGTTATGGCGGTGGATCTGCATGATGAAGACGACCCCTATCATCCGGAGACGAAGCTGTTCCCGCCGCACAATATTCGCGGCACGGCGGGACGCGAGCTGTACGGCAAGCTGAAAGAGGTGCATGAACGGCATGCAGACGAGATTTACTGGATGGACAAAACGCGATACAGCGCGTTCTGCGGGACCGATCTGGAAGTGAAGCTGCGGGCCAGAGGCATCCGGGAGCTGCACTTGATAGGCGTATGCACGGACATTTGTGTGCTGCACACCGCGGTGGATGCTTACAACAGAGGCTTCGGCATCGTCGTGCATGAGGATGCGGTCGCCAGCTTCAACGAGCAAGGCCATGTATGGGCGCTGCAGCATTATACAGGTACGCTGGGGGCCAAAGTTGTTCGCGGCTGGTAGTATGAAACGGCGGTATGAACAGGAATGCTAGAATCATCCAATCCAATTCCAAGGAGATGTTTCTTATGTCACAGGCACAACAACGCGAAATACAAGCGGCACTGCACGTACAGCCGGCCATCAGCCCGGCAGGCGAGATCCGGCGGCGTGTGCAGTTTCTGAAAGACTATCTTCGGTACACCGGAGCCAAAGGCTATGTGCTGGGCATGTCGGGCGGTCAGGACTCGACGTTAACGGGCAAGCTGGCTCAGCTGGCCGTCGACGAGCTGAACGCCGAGAGCGGCAAGGACGCATACCGGTTCATGGCGGTGAGGCTGCCCTACGGCGTGCAGCAGGATGAGGCGGACGCGCAGGCGGCGATTCGGTTCATCGGGCCGAGCTCCGTCGTTACGGTGAACATCAAGCCTGCTGTGGATGCATCCGTTCAGCAATTCGCGGAAGCGACCGGCGAGACGTTAGGCGATTTCCATAAAGGGAACGTGAAGGCGCGTGAGCGCATGAAAGTGCAGTACGACTTGGCGGCGCATTACGGACTGCTCGTGCTGGGGACAGATCATGCCGCCGAGGCGATTACCGGTTTCTACACGAAGCATGGCGACGGCGCTTGCGATGTCGCACCGATCTTCGGCCTGGATAAACGGCAAGGCCGGCAAATCCTGAAGGAGCTGGGCTGCCCGGAGCATCTGTATTTGAAGAAACCGACGGCCGACCTGGAAGATATGAAGCCGGGTCTTCCGGACGAAGAAGCGCTTGGGCTTACGTATGAGCAGCTGGACGATTATTTGGAAGGACGCCCCCTCCCTGCTGACGCCGTACGGAAGATCGAGGAGCGCTATGGGATGACGGAGCACAAACGAAGAGGACCGGTAACATGCTATGACACATGGTGGAAGGGTGACGGGGAATGAAGGGGACTGAAATGAACTATGACAATTTGACGCTTCATACGGATAAATATCAAATTAACATGATGTACGCGCATTGGCTGCAGGGCACTCACCGGAATCGGGCGGTCTTTGAGGTGTATTTCCGCAAGCTGCCGTTCGGCGGCGGGTATGCGGTGTTCGCCGGCTTGGAGCGGCTCGTCCGCTACATTCAGAATTTGCGCTTCGGCGATGACGAGATCGCCTATCTGCGGGAGCAGGAGGAACAGTATCGCGAAGATTTCCTTGAAGCGCTGCGCGACTTCAAGTTCAGAGGCGACCTGCAGGCCGTACCCGAAGGGACGCTCATCTTCCCGAACGAGCCGATCGTGCGCGTCGTGGCGACCATCTTCGAAGCGCAGCTTGTGGAGACGGCGATTCTCAACTTCGTGAACTACCAGACCCTCATCGCGACGAAAGCGTCGCGCATCAAGCAGGTCGCCCCGAACGACGTGCTGCTGGAGTTCGGCACGAGACGCGCCCAAGAGGCGGACGCCGCGATCTGGGGCGCAAGAGCGGCTTACATCGCGGGCTTCCATGCGACTTCGAACTTGCGGGCCGGGATGCTGTTCGGCATCCCGGCCAAGGGCACCCACGCGCATGCCTGGGTGCAGGCGCACGACACGGAAGAGGAAGCCTTCCGTGCTTATGCCGAGGCGCTGCCGGAACAGGTGACGCTGCTCGTGGATACGTACGACACGCTGCGCAGCGGCGTGCCGAACGCGATCAAGATCGCGCAGCTGCTCCGCCAGCAGGGCAAGCGAATGAACGCCATTCGCCTCGACAGCGGCGATTTGGCGTATTTATCGCAGCAGGCCAGGCGGATGCTCGATGAGGCGGGCTTCCCCGATGTGGCGATCGTGGCATCGAACGATCTCGATGAGAACATCATCGAGGGCTTGAAGGCTCAAGACGCCAAGATTACCGTCTGGGGCGTCGGCACCCAGCTCATTACGGCCGCCGACCAGCCTGCGCTCGGCGGCGTTTATAAGCTGGTCGCCCGGGAGAAAGACGGCGAGTTCCTGCCCGTCATCAAGATTTCGGGCAACCCGGAGAAAGTGACCACGCCCGGTTTTAAGGAATTGTACCGGATTGTGAACAAGCAAACCGGCAAAGCCGAAGCGGACTACCTCGCTTTGGAGCACGAAACGGATATTCGCCGCGGCGCGCGGATCAAGCTGTTCGATCCTACCCACACGTACATCTACAAGTATATTGAGGATTATGAGGCCATTCCCCTGCTGCGCTCGATTTTCGCCGGAGGCGAGCTTGTGTACGAGCTGCCGGCGCTGGATGAGATTCGCGCCTACCATACGGAGCAGATCGGAACGTTCTGGCCGCAATACCTCCGGAAGCTCAATCCGGAAGGTTACCGTGTGAATTTGAGCGCCGAGCTGTGGGAGCTGAAAATGAATTTGATTCATGCGCACACGATTATGTAATCCCTGTCTCCGGTGGTATGATAGTTAAGTATGCAGCTATGTATCTCTTACACGATTCATACGAAAATGGAGGTAGATTAGGATGACGACAGGTGCATTCACACAAGGAGTTACTTTGAATAACGGCGTGCACATGCCATGGCTGGGATTGGGCGTTTGGAAAACCAAAGAAGGGCAAGAAGTGATCGGCGCTGTCCGGACGGCCCTGCAGCTAGGCTATCGCAGCATCGATACGGCGGCCATCTACGGGAATGAAGAAGGCGTCGGTCAAGGTCTGCGCGAAAGCGGCGTGCCGCGCGAGGACATTTTCGTGACGACGAAGGTGTGGAACTCGGATCAGGGTTATGAGTCCACCTTGCAGGCGTTCGAAGCAAGCCGCAAGCGTCTGGGGCTGGAAACGATCGATTTGTATTTGGTTCACTGGGCGAAACCGGCGACATATAGAGAAACATGGAAAGCGCTCGTTCACCTGTATAAGGAAGGCCACGTGCGCGCTATTGGGGTCAGCAATTTTCAAATTCATCATCTGCAGCAAATTATAGAAGATACAGGCGTAGTGCCGGCGGTGAACCAAGTCGAGTACCATCCTCTGCTCGCTCAGAAAGAGCTGCTCGCTTTCACCCGCGAGAACCATATTCAGCTGGAAGCCTGGAGCCCGCTTATGCAGGGCAATCTCGATCAGCCGGTGCTGTCGCAGCTGGCAGCCAAGCACGGCAAATCGCCGGCCCAAATCGTGCTGCGTTGGGACATCCAGAACGGTGTCGTCACGATTCCGAAATCGGTGACCGAGCAGAGGATTCGCGACAATGCGAATATTTTCGATTTTGAGTTAAGTTCCGAGGATATGGCGCTTATCGATACGTTGAATCAGAACAAACGCCTTGGCGCGGACCCGGACAACGTACCGTTCTGAGGATGGCTTCGGAGGAATTTCCGCTTGCAGCGGGAATTCCTCTTTTTGCTGTGCCGGCGTCACTTCAGGAGCGCAATCATCTGGTACACCTCGCGGTGATCACCGGGCAGCAGATCGTCCGCGACCTTGAGCTGGGAAGAACCGTCGCCGTCCAGGAACAGCCCGTCCACCAGCTGTCCGTCCCCCACCTGCTCCTGCACGGCAGTGCGGAATTGCTCGCCGGTGCACGGCGTCGGAGCGACAACGAGATAGACGTTGTTGTTCCGATCATACACGATGCCGGAGCGCATCCGCTTCTCGTCGATGACCGGCATCTCTTCCGCCACCGCCTGTGCGGCCCATCCGTCCGGATTGGCCAGTCCCATGCTTACGCCCCCTTGCGCCCAGTAATGCCCGCGGTCCATCACCTTCAGCTCACCGGCATGCCGGGCGACTTGAACGGTGAAGGTTTGCGCCTTCTCATCCCAGACCAAAGTGCCGCGTTTGCGGTCGATGTTGTACCACCCGGACCCGTAATCGCCAGGCTGGCCCTTCACAGGCCGGTCATTCATCACGGCGATGCTGAGCAGATACCCCTGCCAGAAAAATCCGCCATTGATCCCGTTCTCAAGCGTGTCCGTGACGTTGGATGCGATCGCTCGCAGCCCGATGTTCTGCGGCAATGTCCGGATGCTGTGAAGCGTCACGCCGTTGCTCGCCTGGTGAACGCTGTATTCGGATACCGGCAGCGCTGGTGCCGGGTTCTTAGGCGGCGCCCCCAGAATGACCGTCCATATGAAACTAGTAATGGCAACTAGGACATAGATAAGCAGGGAGGCCGCTTTGGATCTGACAGGAGGGAACGTGCGCATCAGGGCAACACTCCTATTCTTCAACTCTCTTATTTCTATTAGTCTATGAAAAAAAATAGGGGATATGCCTGCTACAATGAAAAAAAAGCCCATCCGCCAAAGCGATGGATCGCATGGACGAGAGGGCTTTCTTTTGTATGTAGGCGTGCATTTAGAAAATCGGAATTCTGGCTTTATTTCCATCCTTTGCATATAAAATGGCTTCCGAACTAAATAAATCCACGTGTTCTAACGTATGAACAAGGTTCGTCGTCGTAAATTTGTTATAACGAAGAGCGTTGATCAGAGAGGGAATCAATTTGTGGTCGGTGCCAATAAAGTTGACAGAAATCGGCTTCTTGTTAAATAAAATATTCATTCTCAATTCAACTCATCTCCTAACATGAAAATTATTATCAATTAACTGAGTTCTAAGCGTACCATGGACATGACAGGATGTCCGTCGATTATCGTTGTCGAGAAAGCACTTCTTTTGTCACAATGAAAAGAGAGAATAAAGATTGTTTGCAATGTTAATATATTGTCATATAACCTCACATATGATAAGATGATGTCACTTGAAGTCGAAATGGTTGACGGCCTTTACAGCGGCGTAAAGGCTTGTCGGAGCAAAGAAGCTCTAATTACCTGTCGTGCAAGCCATGCAGGCAAACTCACGTTTGTCATGCTTTGCTGCTCCGGGTGAGGAGGGCTTCTTTTTGTTTTTCTACAAATTGTGGTCATAGGGGTGGCGCTTATGAAGATGTTCCGTTCTTCTGCAAGCAAATGGATGGAAGAGAAATTACTTAACATGGCATCGGGCGACTTCAGCATGGCACTGGCTGCCAAAGGCAAACCTCCGTTACTGATCGTTTCTCTCCGGAAGGCGATCGGCAGCCTTAAAGGGATGATCAGGATCGTGAATCGTGCTTCCGAGCGTCTGCATGCCAAAATGGTTGATATGAGCAAGCAGTCCGCAGTAATGGCCGAGCAGGTAGAAGGCGTGACGAGCACCGTTCGGGAAATTGCCGTCGGCATGCAGGATACGTCGGAGACGATTCAGCATATGGCGGAGGAAATGGCGGGAATTCATCAGGTTCTCGGACATGTGGGCCACAGCAACGGCGTGCTGGTCCGGGATGCGCATCTTTTTGCGGAGAAGCTGGCCGCAGGCAAGCAGGACATGCGTACCTCCAAGGAGCAAATGCTGGGCATTTCCGAAGACAGTGCCAGCATTCATGCGGGAATGCAGCAGCTGCAGAGCGCCATTAACCGGATTACCGGGATCGTCAAGCAAATTAAAGAGATTTCCAATCAAACGCAGCTGCTTGCGTTGAACGCGAATATCGAAGCTTCCCGCGCGGGCGAGCAGGGCAAAGGCTTCGCTGTCGTTGCCGAGGAAATATCCAAGCTTGCCGTTCAAGCGCAGCAAGCTACGGTTTCCATCCATGAGCAGATCGCCTCGGTTACGGAGAATGCCGACGGTTTGAAAGACGGCATCGACCGGCTGCAGCAGGCGGTCGGCACCGGCGTTGTCACGATGGAGGCGTCCGAGCATGAGTTTGCAGAAATGTCCCTGTTCCTTGAACGCATTCTGGGGCAAATGCAGGAGATGGATGGCCGGTTTACCGACATGCTGTCGAACAGTTCTTCGGTTTCGGCATCTTTGAACGAAACGTCGGCGGCCATCGAGCAGGTGGCCGCAGGCTGTGAAGAAGTGCTCGCCTCGACCGAAATCCAGCAGCTGTCCATGCACCGGATGAACGATGATATCCACGAAACGACCCGGGCGAGCTCGTCGCTTCGTTCCGTCATCTCCCAATTCAAGCTGCCTGCCGGGCAGGATGACCATCCGCTGCAGACGGAGATGGACCGTTGGGTGGAGCATGCGCTTGGTTTGCGGGCTATTATGGTTTCCATGATCGATGCCAGAGAGATCACCGAGATCCGGTATTGGAACGGGCAGAAAGCCGCGAAGAACGGGAGCTGGCAGCGTGCCTGGAGGAGCTGGAGAGGAAGGTCGCCAGCGGGCGGGACCGGCACTATTTGGCCATTTTGAAACAAAGGTGGCAGGAGTTCAGCAAAGCGAAGGAGCAGAATGTCAGATGGATGCTGAATGGCGAGTATGAGAAGGCGAGAAGCGGGTTGGTGAATGCGGGGCGGCTGGGCTTCAAGAGCACGATGGATTTGGTGAATGAGTGGATGGAGGAGGCGGTTGCTGAGGGCGGTAATTCGCGGTGATTGAGCCCGGAGTCCAGGCTGCGGCGCGATGACCTATACAGCCCTACGTTTGGCGGGCGGGGGATTCATATACAATTGCTTCAGCTCCCATGTTTGGAAGGAGCACCTGATTGTATATGAAAAATCATATGCAATTCTCGCAATTGAGGGGATTTTTGATGATTATATAATCATATTCAGCCCCGGAGTCGACGATGACGAAGCGTGACTTGTCTTCGACCCGTTCGTTACACTTGAAGGTTGTCCATCCTTCACGACGATATAGGAGAACCAGCCGTTAACGCGCGAAGCAAACAGTTGATTGCGATATTTTCCCGCGTTTTATCGCTGTTCACAATCAGATTAGCTGATATCCATTAATTTGTTCTATGCATCAAAGGTGATATACCTGAATTTACTCCAGTCCCTACGATAAAGCGCGGTGAGCTCTAGTTGAACATACAGTGGACCGAAAAGGCACGGCATCTCTTTTAACAAATTCATAGTGAATATTTTAGTCAACAGGAAACAATTGAATATAAAATTAAGTTAATCAGAAGAGTCGAGGAGAAAGTATCCTTATGGGAAAGTCCGTGCCTTCACGAGAATTTTGAATAGCACCAAACATCCGAGTACTCCAAAGAACCGCCAAAAGCCCATGCTTATAAGCATGGGCTTCATTTCTTCTATAGAAATCTGCGATGATGCTTCTTTCCGTCGAAAGTGAACAAGACCGGCTTCTCTTCCACCACCGTATGCAAATGGGTCGGTTTGCCCCACAGCTTATAAATATAAGGGAGCGTACGCTCCACATATTTGAGGTCCAGCTCGACGCCTTCATAGCTGTGCTTCAAGTAGAGCTCGCCGTTCCGCTGGTAGTCGCCATCCTCCACCACAATGTAAGGGAATCCGCCGTTGACACGCGAGGCGAACAGCTGATCCCGGACATTTTCCCACGTTTTATCCGTAATTTTCCACTCGGGCCCTTTCTTCTCAAAAACATACAAATCCAGCTCTTCCACCAGCGGCTTATTCATATAGTTCCGGATGAACGACGTATCCGATTCGTACTCGCGGACCTCGAATATTTTGCTGCGGCCCTCGCCTTTTTTGCGCCCTTGGGTCCGTATTTCTTCTTCGGTCGGATTGTCCCAGCGCTTCTCGATGTCCTCGAAGATTTTGAGCCCTAAGTAATACGGATTCAGCGTGTGGCGGGAAGGCACGACAACCGAGGAGTTCAGCTTGGAGTATTCGATCGTTTCTTCCTCCGTCAAATCCAGCTCGCGCAGGATGCGCTGATGCCAGTAGGAAGCCCAGCCTTCGTTCATGATTTTGGTCTCCAGCTGCGGCCAGAAATAGAGCATTTCATCCCGCAGCATCGTTAGAATATCCCGCTGCCAATCCTCCATATACGGCGCGTTCTCTTCGATGAAGAGCAGAATATCTTTCTCCGGTCTCGGCGGGAAGCGTTTGACTTCCTCTTTATCCGTTGCGGGCGCGGGTTTGCTGCGGTTATCCAAACTCCATAAATCCTCGTAGCCGTATGTGACTTCTTTGGGCGTTTCAGGCGCTTGCACTTTGTTATATTCCTGGCGCTTGCGGGCCTGCCGGTAGGATAGGGTCAGCACGGGATCGATATGCTCCTGAATGGCGAGAACGGCGTCGATGAATTGCTCGACTTCATCGATGCCATGCTCGAGCTCGTATTGGCGAATGCGTTCGGCCGTCGCGGACATGCTTTCGACCATATTCCGGTTCGTTTTGGAGAAACGGACGTTATTTTTGAAGAAGTCGCAGTGCGCCAGCACGTGCGCGACAATCAGTTTATTTTGAATGAGCGAGTTGCCGTCCAGCAGGAAAGCGTAGCATGGGTCAGAGTTGATGACCAGCTCGTAAATTTTGCTCAAGCCCAGGTCGTACTGGGTTTTCATGCGGTGAAAGTTTTTACCGAAGCTCCAATGGCTATAACGGGTTGGCATCCCGTAAGCCCCGAACGTATAAATAATCTCGGCAGGGCAGATTTCATAGCGCATGGGATAAAAGTCGAGACCGAATCCTCTGGCAATTTCCGTTATCTCGTCAATAGCGTATTCAAGCTGCTCGATTTCGGATTTACTCACGTTGCAGCCACTCCCTCCTGCTTGCTAAAAAAGGTTTTCAACGCTTTGTAGACTTCGCCTTTTTCACGGATGACGTAGTGCAGGAATTTGGGGTCGTGAATATGGCGAAAAGCGGACATCAGCGTAGAGCTGCGGTTGTACTGGTTGACCTCTCCATAGCCGAACATGTTGCACCGCTCCATCAATTGGGAGATCAGCTTGACACAGCGTTCGTTGTCGGACGTTAAATTGTCGCCATCCGAGAAGTGGAACGGATAAATATTAAACTGGGAAGGCGGGTAACGTTTGTCGATAATATCGATCGCCGTTTGGTAGGCGGAGGAGCAGATCGTGCCGCCGCTTTCGCCTTTGGTGAAAAACTCCTCTTCCGTGACTTCTTTGGCTTCCGTATGATGGGCGATGAATACAATCTCCACATTCTCGTATTTCGTGCGCAGGAACCGCGTCATCCAGAAGAAGAAGCTGCGGGCGATATATTTCTCGAAGGAACCCATGGAACCGGATGTATCCATCATGGCGATGATGAGCGCGTTGGAATGCGGCTTCTCCACTTCATCCCACGTTTTGAAACGTAGGTCATCGGGGGAGATATGATGAATGCCCGGCGCGCTTGAGCGGGAATTACGGCGCAAATTCTCAATAATGGTGCGCTTCTTATCGATGTTGGACATGATCCCTTTCTTCCGGATGTCATTGAAAATGACTTCGGTTGTGGTCATGTTCCGTTTTTCTTTTTTCTGCAAATTGGGCAGCTCCAGCTCGGAGAAGAGCATCGCCTGCAGCTCCTCCATGCTTACTTCGGCTTCATAGTAATCTTCACCGGCCTGATCGCCGGCACCCTCGCCTTTGCCGGGACCTTGGGCTGGCTGCGGATCGGTCCCCAGCACATCGCCGACTTGTGAATCGCCGTCTCCCTGACCGACGTGCTTCCCTTTGTTGAAATTATAACGGAAGCGGTATTCATCCAGGCTTTTGATCGGCACTTTCACGACCTGCTTCCCGTTGGACATGACAATACTCTCATCCGTTACCAGATCGGGGAGGTTCTGCTTGATGGCTTCTTTAACCTTCTCTTGGTGTCGGGTTTGATCTTGATACCCTTTGCGGTGCAAGGACCAGTCCTCACGAGATACGGTAAATAGGGGTTCTGTCATGCTGACACCTCCTTAGGCGTGATCAATCTTGACAAGTTGCAGCTTACAGTGACCGTATGGCATGCATAAAGCAATGATTTAGAATGGAAAAAATAGCTTGTTACTAAATATATTCAAGTCCGCGGGGGATATGTGATGGGAAATTTTTCAAGTGGCGGGGATGCGGGGAAATGCAGGCGTTGGGTGTCCGTTAAGTGGGGGTCTAACGGACACCACAGCCGCTAATGTTCTGGGAAGCGGCTGGTTGCGATTCTAACGGACACAGGTGACGTTATTTGGGGATATCGGGGCAAAATCTCGCCCCATAAGGCCAAATAACAGCACGGGTGTCCGTTAGAATGTGTGATCGGCCGAAATGGGCCGATTAAGAGCATCTGTGTCCGATAGCCGGCCGCGGCGGACACAGCACCCAGGATGCCCACGGCCCAAGGCGCGCATCTAACGGACACCACAGCCGCTAATGCCCTGCGAAGCGGCTGGTTCCGATTCTAACGGACACAGGTGACGTTATTTGGAGAAATCGGGGCGAAATCTCGCCCCATAAGGCCAAATAACAGCACGGGTGTCCGTTAGAATCTCCAATCGGCTGATATGGGCCGATTAAGAGCATCTGTGTCCGTTAGCCGGCCGCGGCGGACACAGCAACCAGGATGCGCGCGGCCGAAGGCGCGCATCTAACGGACACCACAGCCGCTAATGCCCTGCGAAGCGGCTGGTTCTGATTCTAACGGACACAGGTGACGTTATTTGGGGAAATCGGGGCGAATTCTCGCCCCATAAGGCCAAATAACAGCACGGGTGTCCGTTAGAATGTATAATCGGCCGATATGGGCCGATTAAGGGCATCTGTGTCCGTTAGCCGGCCGCGGCGGACACAGCACCCAGGATGCCCACGGCCGAAGGCGCGCATCTAACGGACACCACAGCCGCTAATGCCCTGCGAAGCGGCTGGTTCCGATTCTAACGGACACAGGTGACGTTATTTGGAGAAATCGGGGCGAAATCTCGCCCCATAAAGCCAAATAACAGCACGGGTGTCCGTTAGAATGTGTAATCGGCCGATATAGGCCGATTAAGAGCATCTGTGTCCGTTAGCTGGCCGCGGCGGACACAGCACCCAGGATGCCCACGGCCGAAGGCGCGCATCTAACGGACACCACAGCCGCTAATGCCCTGCGAAGCGGCTGGTTCTGATTCTAACGGACACAGGTGACGTTATTTGGGGAAATCGGGGCGAATTCTCGCCCAATTAGGCCAAATAACAGCGCTGGTGTCCGTTAGAATGTATAATCGGCCGATATGGGCCGATTAAGGGCATCTGTGTCCGTTAGCCGGCCGCGGCGGACACAGCACCCAGGATGCCCACGGCCGAAGGCGGGCATCTAACGGACACCACAGCCGCTAATGCCCTGCAAGGTGACGTTATTTGGAGAAATCGGGGCGAAATCTCGCCCAATTAGGCCAAATAACAGATCTGGTGTCCGTTAGAATCTCCAATCGGCTGATATGGGCCGATTATGAGCATCCGTGTCCGTCAGCCGGCCGCCCCAGCCTTTTTTCACTTTAACAATGATAATCATTATCACTTGTGCTATAATGATCATTATTCAATTACGTCACGTTTATGGTGTTCATGTCGGAAGGAGATTTTGTTCATGAGTGTTACTGCAGCATCTGGCGATGCAACGCGCCCTAAGCTGCGCAGCCGCCCGCTCGTTGCGACTTTGATTATTTTCGGAGGGTTGGCCGCGCTGCTGTTAGGATTAGCCGTGTCTGTATCGGTCGGAGCCGCTGATATTAAGCTCGCAACCGTGTGGGAAGCCGTATTTCGATTTAATCCCGAGCTAACGCAGCATCAAATTATTCAGGAGCTTCGGCTGCCGCGAGCGCTTGCCGGAGCGTTAGTCGGCGTTGGATTTGCCGTATCCGGGGCGATCACGCAGGGCATGACGCGCAATCCGCTAGCCGACCCCGGCCTGCTTGGCATTAATGCGGGAGCTGGCTTCGTGCTTGCGCTTTGCTTCGCTTTCTTCCCGGGGCTGCCTTTTCGCTATTTAATTTTATTTTCTTTCGTAGGCGCCGCTATCGGAACGGGTCTCGTGTACGGGATTTCCTCCATAGCCAAAGGCGGGCTATCCCCCGTTCGGCTGGCGCTGGCCGGCGCCGCGGTAAGCGCGCTGCTTGTGGCGCTTAGCGAAGGGATTGCGCTCTATTTCCACATCTCGCAGGATTTGGCGTTCTGGTATGCCGGAGGCGTAGCCGGAACGAAATGGCTGCAAGTCAAGATCGTCTGGCCTTGGATCGTGGCCGGCGTCATCGGTGCGCTCATGCTGTCGCGGTCCATCACGGTGCTCAGCCTTGGCGATGAAATCGCCGCAGGACTCGGACAGCGCACCGGATGGGTCAAACTAGCCGGCATGCTGTTGTCGCTTGTGCTGGCCGGGACATCGGTTTCGGCGGTCGGCGCTGTCGGGTTCGTCGGACTCGTCATCCCGCACGTGGCCAGAGCGCTTGTCGGCGTCGACTACCGCTGGATTATCCCATGCTCGGCAGTGCTCGGCGCGCTGCTCATGGTGACGGCGGATATCGGCGCGCGCCTGATTAATCCGCCATTCGAAACACCGCTCGGCGCTCTGATTGCGCTGATCGGCGTGCCTTTCTTCCTCTATCTGGCACGCCAAGAAAGGAGGGAGCTCTAATGGCCTCTCCCGTCGAAGTTTCGATGCGCAAACGTTCTTCGAAAGCTTATACGATGCTCGCCATTCTAGTGGCGGCAATCGTTGTCGTTTTTATCATCTCGATGAATACCGGCTTCATTCGGCTGTCGCCGCTCGACGTCTTGCGGACGCTCTTCGGCCAAGGGACGGACCAACAAGAGCTGATCTTGTTCGAGTTCCGCTTGCCCCGGATCATCATCTCCGTGCTCGTCGGCGCCGGTCTAGCCTTATCGGGCGCTATACTGCAGGGACTATCGCGCAACGCGCTCGCGGATCCGGGCATACTCGGCATCAATGCCGGAGCGGGGCTAGCCGTCGTACTGTTCATTTCGTTCTTCCCCATCAAGCAGGCGGCTCCGGTTTTCATGATGCCGTTGCTGGCGATGTTGGGCGCTGGGGCAGCGGCGGCGCTGATCTATGTCTTAGCATTCAAAAAAAGCGCAGGCATCTCGCCCACCAGGCTCGTTCTTGTCGGCATCGCCGTAGCGGCGGGCATAAATGCCGCGATGCTCGTGCTGACGATTAAATTGAATCCTCAAAACTATCAGTTCGTTGCGGTGTGGCTTGCAGGCAGCATATCGGGGAACAGCTGGAAATTCGTCGGAGCCCTGCTGCCGTGGCTCATTATCATCATCCCGTACGTGCTCTACAAAGCTCAATCGCTGAACGTGCTGCAATTGGGAGATCAGTTGGCGAACGGGTTAGGAAGCGCCGTGGAACGGGAACGGCTTGGCCTGCTTGTAGCGGCTGTTGCATTGGCCGGATCTTGTGTGGCTGTCGGCGGAGGCATCGGCTTCGTCGGATTGATCGGACCTCATCTGGCCAGACAATTGGTGGGACCGAAGAATCAATTCCTGCTTCCGGCTTCGATGCTGACAGGCGGATTGCTGCTTATCGCGGCGGACACGATTGGCCGCTGGATCCTGCAGCCGAGCGAAATACCGACCGGAATCGTTGTCGCCGTGATCGGCGCACCGTATTTTCTGTTTTTGCTGGCTAAATCCAAAGCATAAAGAACCTAACCATGAGAGGGGAACCCCAAATGACTCGTTTGTATACCGAGCAAGTAGACATTGCGTATGATGACCGCTTAATCGTCAGCAACCTGAATTTAACGATTCCCGATGCCAAAATAACGGCGCTCGTCGGCGCCAACGGCTCCGGCAAATCCACGATTCTGAAGTCGCTAGCCCGCATCATGAAAATAAAAGGCGGCCAGGTGTATCTCGACGGCAAATCGATTCATCAGCGCACAACGAAGGAAGTTGCCCGAGAGCTGGCCATTTTGCCGCAAAACCCTACCGCGCCCGAAGGACTTACGGTCAGCGAGCTGGTATCGTACGGCAGGTTCCCGCACCAGAAAGGCTTCGGCTCGATGACCAAGGAAGATAAAGAAATGGTTGCCTGGGCCATTGAAGTGACGGGCATGATGCCGTTCGCGGACCGTCCGGTGGACCAACTATCCGGAGGCCAGCGCCAGCGGGCGTGGATTGCGATGGCGCTCGCGCAGCAGACGGATATTTTGTTCCTGGATGAGCCGACAACGTTCCTCGATATGGCCCACCAGCTGGAAGTGCTGAAGCTGCTGCAGAAGCTGAACCGGGAAGAAGGAAGAACGATCGTGATGGTCGTACACGATTTGAATCACGCGACGCAATATGCGCATCACATGGTTGCGATCGTGCAGGGCAAGGTCGTCAGCGAAGGGACGCCGGAGCAAGTTGTGACCGCACCGGTGCTGCGCGAAGTGTTCGGCATTCATGCGGACATAGTGCAGGATCCTCGCACGGGCGTGCCGCTGTGCATCCCTTACGATCTGGTAGGGGCGGAGACGGCGAAGAGTCAGGCGCAAGAGCCGGAATTGGTTGCGGCTGGAGAAGCCCGCTAAATCGAGAAGGGAGGCAGGAGCATGAGTTCATCCATACAGCAGGCTATCGCGGAGCAGTTCGGAGTGACGACGGAGTTTCATCCAGATCCGCTTTATGCGATCGCAGGGAGCCGTCTAATGACGGAGTGCGGAATGCAGGAGTTGATCGACGCCTACTCGCCGCTTATGAAGGCGCTGGAGCCGGCGGCGGCCGGTGCGTATTTTATCGGCCGACTGAGCGTTTTGAACATGGCTATGCATTATATGTTGACCCAGGATGAGCTGATTGATTTGGCTCCCGAGCTTTGGACGCTGCAGATTTACATGCATGACAAAGGGTATGTCGAGTTCCGGTACGCGCTTCACGAGATCCGGCCGCTGGAAGGCCCTGCGGATGGAGAGCGCAGCGCTTGGCGCGAGGAGCGTTTAAGCCATTGGTACGGCACGCATCTGCGCCCGATCGTCGAAACGACCGCCCAAGCGGTTGACATGGATCTGCTGCATCTATGGAAACTGTTTCCGATTCGGCTGCGCTATATGTTCGACCAGTTGAAAGAGAAGGCGGCTTCCGAGCAAGAGCGGCTGCGCTTGGAGGAGGAGTGGGCGTTCGTTTCGCAACAGTTGGACGGCCAAGTATTCGGACGCGCGAGAAATCCGCTGGATGTGAAGTTCGTCACCATTGATTATCCCGGAGCTCCCGGCGAGCCGGATAAGCAAATGCGGATGAAAACGGCCTGCTGCATGTTTTACCGTACGGATGGCGGCTACAAATGCTACACATGCCCACGGATGAAGCCTGCTGAACGGGAAGAGCGCAAGGTGCAGATTCGAGAGAAGCTGGCACAGGAGGCTGCGGTCCAAGCAGCCGCCCGATAATGACCAAAAAATCTGCCTGGAGGCTCAGCTCCGGCAGATTTTTTTGGCATTTCCCTTTATTTTTTTAACGCCTGCTCAACGAACTTGCTCTCAAGCACCTTCGATGTATCCAGCTTCTTGTTAATAGCGCCTACCGATTGAAGGAAATCGGCCTGTTCTTGATGCGCTTTGGCGAATTCCGGGGTAATCGGCGATAGAATCGGAAATGTATTTTTTAGAACGTCAACAATAATGGCTTTGTCCAGCTTCTGTGTCTTGGAGAGCTCGTTCGCAATTTCATCCTGATGCTCGACGTAGTATTTGCGGGCTTCCTCATAAGTTTTGAGGAACAGCACGGTGAGATCGGGATGCTCCTGCGTGAATTTGGTCCGCGCAATCAAGAAGGAAGGCGCATTGATGTTCAGGTCCTCGCCGCTCACCAGAACGGAAGAACCGGTCTGGTACACGGCCGTTGTCGCGTAAGGCTCCCAAATGGACCAAGCGTCGATGGCGCCGCTGTCGAGCGCAGGTCTCGCTTCATCGGGCTGCAGCTGAATGACCTTCACGTCGTCGCCTTTAAGTCCGGCTTTATCGATGGCCATGTACAGGAAGTTATAGGCGCTGCTTCCTTTGGCTACGGCGACCTTTTTGCCTTTGAGATCTTTCAGCTCCTTGATCGGACTGTTTTTGGGCACGACAATCATATTGCCTTTCTTCCCGTCGCTCGTAACGGCAATGCCCTTGAAATCAACGCCTCCGACTTGCCCGGAGATCAACGGAGTCCCGCCGGTGGCGCCGAAATCGAGCCGGCCTGCTGCGATCGCTTCGAAATGCGGAGGGCCGCTGGCGAATTCGTTCCATTTGACCTCGGCGCCTACAGCGGAGAAGGCTTTCTCGAAGTATCCTTTATCCCGGGCAAAGACGAGAACGCCTGTTTTGCCTTGGATCCCGATGTTGACCACGACTTTCTCCTTGGAGGAGGAGGCGGGAGTGGAAGAAACCGCGCTGCTTCCGGCAGCGGGGGAACCGTTGGGAGCGGCTGTGCCGGCACCGGTCGGCGCTGTCGTCGTTTTCGCCCCGCAAGCGGCGGTCAGCAGCATGAACGTTAGCAATGTAAATAATGATGCGCTTTTATAATAAAATGATTTCTTGACCATATCGATTTGACCCCTCTCAAGTATGAATAAAGATTAGTGAACCGAAGATGCCGATGCGGCGCGCGCGGCATAACGATTGACAGGCTTGGCTAAGCCGAGGTGCTCACGCAGCGTCGTACCCTCGTAATCCGTCCGGAACAACCCGCGGCGCTGCAGCTCAGGTATGACAAGCTCGACGAATTCATCCAGCCCGCCGGGCAAGTAGGGAGGCATGATGTTAAAGCCGTCGCAGGCTTTGCTCACGAACCATTCTTCCAGCTGGTCGGCGATTTGGACCGGCGTGCCTGCGATCGTCCGGTGCCCGCGGGCGCCGGTCACCCGGTTGATCAGCTGGCGGATCGATAACTGCTCTCTGCGCGCCATGTCGAGGAGCAGCTGATAACGGCTCTTGCCGCCATTGATCTCGGTGGAATCCGGCAAATCGGGCAAAGGACCGTCCAGCGGATAGCCGGTGAGATCGACCCGAAGGATGTTCTGCACCATGCCAAGGCCGACTTCGGGCAGAACGAGATGTTGGAATTCGGCTTCCTTCTCGCGGGCTTCCTCCTCGGTCGCGCCGATGAAGGGAAGAATCCCGGGCAATATTTTCAACTGGTCCTCCGAACGGCCGTATTTGGGCAGCTGGCTCTTCAAGGAGGCGTAGAAGCTCTGCGCTTCCTCCAGCGTTTGCCAAGCGGTAAACACGACCTCTGCCGTCTGCGCGGCGAACGCTTGGCCTGTTGTCGAAGAGCCGGCCTGCACGATGACAGGACGTCCCTGTACGGAACGATGAATGCTCAGCGGGCCGCGCACGGAGAAATGCTCGCCCTGATGATTAAGCGCATGGACTTTCGCAGGATCGGCGAATATGCCGGAGGCTTTATCCACGACGAGCGCGTCCTCCTCCCAGCTGTCCCATAGCCCGGTGACGACATCGACGAATTCCTTGGCTCGCTCGTACCGGAGAGAATGATCCAGATGATGGTCGCGTCCGAAGTTTTTGGCCGTATTTTCCATGCTTGTGGTCACGGCGTTCCAAGCGGCACGCCCCCTGCTCAAATGATCGAGCGAGGCGAACTTCCGAGCGACGTGATAAGGCTCGCTGTAAGTGGTGGACACCGTCCCGACAAGACCGATTCTGGTTGTCACGGAGGCGAGTGCGGACAGCAGGGTGAGCGGCTCCGCCCGGACCGGCAACGTATACTGAACCGCTCTGGCCAGCGGCTCGGGAAGCACCGGGATGTCCTCGATGAAGACGAGATCGAACTTGCCTCGTTCCGCCGTCTGCGCGAAGCGTTTGTAGAAATCGAGCTTAAGCAGTCCGTTCGTATCGGTGTGCGGGTAACGCCATGCGGCGATATGATGGCCAACGCCGAAGATGAATGCCCCAAGATGAAGCTGTCTTTGTCCCATTGTCTGATTCCTCCTTAGTAGCCGCTTGCCGATTCAGCACTGCTGCTGTAACGGCTTACCGGTCTGGTTAATCCCAAATGCTCGCGCAGCGTCGTGCCTTCATAATCCGTCCGGAACAACCCGCGCCGCTGCAGCTCGGGAATGACGAGATCAACGAACTCCTCCAGCCCGCCGGGCAAGTAAGGAGGCATAATGTTGAAGCCGTCGCAAGCGCCGTTCCGGAACCATTCTTCCAATTGGTCGGCGATTTGCACCGGCGTGCCATAGATGGTGCGGTGACCGCGGGCGCCTGTCACCCTGTACATCAGCTGGCGGATCGTCAGGCCTTCGCGGCGCGCCATGTCGGATACGAGCTGGAAGCGGCTCTTGCCGCCGTTCACCTGAGCCAGCTCGGGAAGCTCCGGCAGCGGTCCGTCGAGCGGATAGCCGATCAGATCGACATTCAGCGATGCCGACAGCATCGATAAGCCGACGGCAGGAAGCACCTGCGACTGAAGCAGCGCCTCTTTCTCGCGGGCTTCCTCCTCCGTCGCTCCGATTACCGGGAAAATGCCGGGCATAATCAGGATGTCGTCCGGAGAGCGGCCGTATTGGACCGCGAGCTCTTTGACGCTGCGATAGAAGCGCTGGGCTTCTTCTAACGTCTGCCACGCCGTGAAGACGACCTCCGCCGTCTGTGCGGCAAGCTCTTTCCCGGTTTCGGAGGCGCCTGCTTGAATGACGACAGGTCTGCCCTGCGGCGAACGCGGCAAGTTCAACGGACCGCGCACGGCGAAAAATTCGCCCCGGTGATTCACTTCATGCACTTTGCGGGGATCGGCGAAAATGCCCTTCTCCTTATCGGCGACAATGGCATCGTCCTCCCAGCTGTCCCATAGCGAGGTGGCCACATCGACGAATTCACGCGCTCTGGCGTACCGTTTGTTGTGATCCGGATGCCGGTCCTGGCTGAAATTATGCGCCTCCTCGTCGCGGCCCGAGGTCACGACGTTCCATGCGGCGCGCCCGCCGCTTAAGTGATCCAGGCAGGAGAACTCCCGCGCCAAGTTAAACGGCTCATGATACGAGGTGGAGACGGTTGCGGCCAAGCCGATCCGTTCGGTTACGCCCGCCAGATAGGAGAGGAGCGTAATCGGTTCGGGCCTAACGGTTACCGTATGTTTGATGTTCGTTTTGAAGCGGTCGATGACGGCTAGCGTGTCGGCCAGAAAAATCATATCGAACTTCCCGCGTTCCGCCGTACGGGCGAAGTGTTCATAAAATTCATGCGTTAAGATCCCCTGCGCATCCGTATCCGGGTAACGCCAAGACGCGATATGATGTCCGACCTGGAATAGAAAGGCGCCCAAGTGCAATTGACGCTGCTCAGTAGTTGGCTGACTCATCGTTCATTCCTCCAATTTCGATAATGATGCCCTTTAATAAGAAGAAAGGCCCTCGCAAGCAGCCGTTCGGAAACGGAGCCTGGAGAGCCTTTGGTTGACCAATGGGCTTTCGGGTTATTGATTAGTTATGCTAGCATATTAAATCCGATAAAACAAGTGGGAAATATAAGATTAAAGTGTTGACTTCCAAAAAATGTGATGATATGATCCTTTTATATCCAAGTCGTTTACTATGAATTAAATGGTCGACCAGCCATCTGGAGACTTTCTTACATCCCCGAGAGGGATATGGTGAGGAGGTCTCTTTTTTATTTGATCATAAGGGGGAAGAGCGCATGAGCGTCATATCACTGGATATCGATCTGCCGAGCAAAACGTTCGAGACGCCGCAAGGGCAGCGTGTCGAAGCACTGCATGACATTCAGCTTAAGATTAAAAAAGGAGAATTTATTACCATTATCGGGCCGAGCGGCTGCGGCAAAAGCACATTGCTCAAAATTATCGCCGGTCTGGACACGGATCATAACGGGAACGTGCTGCTTGAAGGCAAGCAAGTAGAGAAGCCGGGGATCGATAAGGGGTTTATTTTCCAGGAGCATCGCTTATTCCCTTGGTTGACCGTCGAGAAAAACATCGCCGCCGACCTCAATCTGAAGGATCCGGACGTACGCGAGCGGGTGGATCGTCTCATCGAGCTAGTGCGGCTCCAAGGCTTCGAGAAGTCGTATCCGAGGGAGCTCTCCGGCGGCATGTCGCAGCGGGTTGCGATTGCAAGAGCGCTGCTGCGGAATCCGAAGGTGCTGCTGCTCGATGAGCCGTTCGGCGCATTGGACGCGTTCACGCGTTCGCATCTGCAAGAGGTGGCGCTGGATATTTGGCAGAAGAACCGGACCACGATGATTCTCGTGACCCATGATCTCGACGAAGCCGTATTTCTGGCGACCCGCGTCGTTGTGATGAATGCGCGTCCGGGGACGATTCGCAATATCATTCCCGTTGACCTGCCATATCCGCGCAAAAAGACGACGGTTTCCTTCCAGGAGCTGCGTAAAAAGGTACTGAGCAAATTCGAGCCTGTCGATGAGTTAGAGCTGATTGACAGCTCGGGCATTTAATAGATGAAAGCGAGGGAGCAGCAATGAGTCAAGCAGAAGTGATTGTTGGCCAAAACGGGCCGGTTACCCGGCCGAAAACGTCCGAACCGCAAGTGTCGTCGGAACTTCCTCAAGTCACGAAGCCGCTGAGGAAAGAAGGCAAGTGGGGGCTAATCGTGCGGGGGAGCATTTTACCGCTTACCGTTTTGATTTTATGGCAAATCTTCGGTTCACTGGGCATCGTCTCTCCGACCCTGCTGCCTACACCGTATGCCATCTGGCAGGCGTTCTATGATCTGCTCATCAGCGGCGAGCTGTACATGCATGTCAAAATCAGCATTTGGCGGGCGGCGATCGGCTTCCTGATTGGCGGAAGCTTAGGTCTCGGGCTGGGCCTCCTTGTCGGACTATTCCGCAAGTTCGAGCAAACGGTCGATCCTTCCGTCCAGATGCTGCGCACGATTCCGCATTTGGCCATCACGCCGCTCTTCATTCTGTGGTTCGGGTTCGGCGAGTTCTCGAAGGTGCTGCTGATCGCCAAAGGCGCGTTCTTCCCGCTATATGTGCAGACGTTCTTGGGGATTCGCAATGTCGATTCGAAATTGTTCGATGTTGCGAGAGTGCTGGAATTCAGCAAGTTCAAGCAGATTACGAAGCTGGTGCTGCCGGCGGCTCTGCCGAACATTTTGCTTGGCCTGCGGCTTTCGATCGGCGTCGCCTGGTTGGGGCTCGTGGTGGCGGAGCTGATGGGATCGAGCGAAGGGGTCGGCTACTTGATTCTGGATGCCAGACAGTTCTCGCAGACGGCGATCGTGTTCGTCGGGATTATTATCTTTGCTTTCGTGGGCAAAGGATCCGACTCCTTAGTGCGCATTCTGGAGAAGAAGCTGCTGAAGTGGCGCGATAGCTTTAACGGATGAAGGCTGCTGCACGCCGGTTGAGCATATGGGGTTAGCGAGGAGGACACAGGCCTCGTTAACGGACAAGGAGGTCCCTATTCGATGAATGAGGGCCTCTTTGTACTTGTAACGGACACGAATGCCGTTATTTACTCAATTTGGTCTGATTTTGGCTAAAAATCGGCGAATAAGTTCTCTGGTGTCCATTAGGCTGCGAGATGGTTCTTTATCGTACGTATAACGGCCGCTGTGTCCGTTAGCGAACGAATCCCGTCACTGAGGGAATGAGAGGGGGATGCTTGAAGCGGTTGCGGGGACGAGTCTCGGATTCGAGGCTGCCATTAAGTCCGATTTTACCAATCGCCTCATTTCGACAGACAATAGCTCACTTATGCTCTATGATGTATAATAAATTGGAAGCGCTTTCCCGTAGAGTGCGTACAAGAAAATAATGAGGTGAGCCGTTCGTCATGAAGCTAATGCTCAATCCGAGACGCCATGCATCGACTAACCATAAACCTAAGATCAAACCGATCCACTCCCCCATCTTCAGGAGCTTCCTTATTTCCTATGTGCTGATTCTCATCATCCCCATGCTGACAGGCTTCATCTCATACTACGTATCCGCCGGCATTATCAAGAGCAGTTCGCTGGAAGCAAGCACCATGCTGCTGAACCAGAGCAAGGACGTGCTGGACCGCCGCATGGAAGAGGTCGAGAACATTACGAGACAGCTGTCGCTGGATCAGGAATTGAACTATGTGCTGAACGAGCAGGTGGATACGGACAGCTATAATGTGTACGCGTTATGGAAATCGTGGCGCAATACGGCGGCGTACAGCTTAACGAACACGTTTCTGGAGGACTTTTACATTTATTTGAACAACTATCATGCGGTGTTTACGCCATCCGGCGTGTTTGTTCGTCCCGATGATTTTTTCGACTTATACCATTATCAGAATGTGGAGCCGAAGCAGTGGAAGGAGCAAATTTTGGGCAAAATTCACCGCAGAGAAACGCTGCCTTTGCAGCCGTACAACAATAACGGCAAGAAAACGAATGTCATCACGTATTTGCAATCCATTCCTTTTGACAGCTTTCAGCATTCGCTTGGAACGGTGGTCATCTTGATCGATGAAAGTGAAATCGTCAAAATGCTGGAACGCATCCCGCAGCAGTACGGGGGCTGGGCTTACATTAGCGATAAAGACGGCAATGCCATCGCCCGAATCGGCATTGACGATACGCAGTTCCATGCGCTTAACATCCCGGAGCCCAACCTTAATCAGCCCAGCAGCACGCTTGTCGCTGACAAAACCCTGCTGATCTCTTCCCGTTCTGCCTACAACGGATGGACGTATGTCGTAGGGCTTCCGAAGAGTGTGGTTATGCAGCAATCGGCGTTCATTGCCAAAGTTACGTGGACGATTACGGCTTCGACGCTTCTGCTGGGGATTGTTGCCGCGCTGTTATTCGCCTATAGGAACAGTGCGCCGATTAACCGGATCGTGACCGTTTTCCGCGAACAGACGGGCCAGGGCGGTTACAGAGGGAAGAATGCTTTTGATTTCCTGCAGGGCAACATTTCCAATTTGCTCGCCAGTCAGCGTTCCTTGGAAGAGGAGCTTAAGCGCCAACTGCCTTTGTTGGAGGACGCTTTCGTGAAGCGGCTGCTCAAGGGGGAGTTCGATTCCCTCCAGGAAGTCCGTACGTCGATGTATCTGCTCCCGAATTTGAATTTGAAGAGCGAAGCAGGGTACACGGCGATCATTCGCATTAACGGCTACAGCGGAGTCGTGTCCAAAGAAATTATCCGCGAGCTGAACGCAGCCCGATGGTTAGTTAAGAAATGTCTGCTGGAGGAGGCAGGCGCATGGCAGTTGAGCGTAACCGATATCGATTCGGATAAAATCGGGCTTCTCCTGACATTGGGCGAGGAGGAAACCGACCCCGATTCGCCGGATATGGCGTCCGGTATCGAAGCGATGTTCGCCAGACTGAGGGAAGAGGTGAAGGAGGAATACCGGATCCAGATTACGGTCGCGCTCGGAGGCAGCTTCGATGCGCTCTCGGATATCAGCCGTTCGTTCGAAGAAGCGAAGGGCGCTCTGGATTATTCCATGCTGAGGGAAGAAGAGGCATTCATCCGTTATCGGGATGTGATTAAAGAATCTACGTCCTATTATTATCCGATCGATATGGAGCTGCGCATGCTGAATGCCGTCAAAATCGGCGAGCTGCAGGAGGTGCACCGCATTTTCGAACAGCTGCTGGAGCACAATTTCTCGGAGCGCCAGCTGTCCGCAGAGATGGTCCAGCAATTGTTCGGCGAGCTGAAGGGGACTTTCTTCAAGCTGCTCCAGCATAGCCCTTTCACGGACCAATCGGTATCCCAAGGACTGAAAGCGCGGGTCGAGCAGCTTCAGCTGTCCACCAGCCTGGAGCGGTTCCGGAACGAAGTGCTGGGACTACTGGAAGCGTTCTGCAGCCGGGTATTGAAGATGAAGGAAGACAGCACAGGCGAAATGATCGGCAAAATCATCGCCTATCTGGATAATCATTATTCCGATGCCGATATGAATCTGTACAAAATTTCACTCGCTGTCGAGCTGCCGGAGAAATCGATCTCCCAACTGTTCAAGGAGCAGACCGGGGAGCATGTCTCCGACTATCTGGAGAAGATCCGCATCAAGAACGCTACGGACTACCTGTTTAATAGCGAGCATACCATTGACGAAATCTCGCAATACGTTGGCTATAACAGTGCACATGCGTTTCGGCGGGCATTCAAGCGCGTATCGGGGGTATCGCCCAGCATTTACAGGAAAACGGTCAATTAGATTGTTTTATGCAAAAGTACCTTAGTATTGTGCTATCCTTCACCATCGGTTTTATGATGAAGTGGAAGTGTTCATTATTCACTCGTACATAGGAGCTGATGATTATGAAATTGCGCTATAACAGCTGTGCCAAAGCATGGACGGAGGCGCTTCCGGTCGGCAACGGACGACTGGGAGCGATGGTGTTCGGCGATCCCGAAACCGAGCGTTTGCAATTGAATGAAGATACGCTGTGGTCGGGCCCGGGGCCGGTCGACGGCAACAATCCGGGAGCCAAGGAGGCGCTGGCCGAGGTGCGGGCGCTGATCGCGGAGGGCCGCTACGCGGAAGCCGATACCAAGAGCAAGGAAATGATGGGACCTTACAATGAATCATATATGCCGCTTGGCGACCTGTATGTGAAATTCCGGCATGGAGGCGTTATCCGGGACTATGCGCGCAGCCTGGACTTGACGAATGCGCTCTCGCAGGTGACATACCGGATCGGGCAAGTAAGCTATACGCGCGAAGTATTCGCTTCTTTCCCCGATCAGGTCATCGCTTTGCGGTTAGAGGCAAGCGTTCCCGGCACCTTGCATTTCACGGTGAAGCTGGACAGCCCGCACCCGTACCGGTCAGGCACGGCGGCGGATCAGCTGTATATGCAAGGCATCTCCCCGGAGCACGTCGATCCCAACTACTACAATACCGATCAACCAGTCGTGTATGGAAGTCTGGATGAAACCGAAGCGATGAGGTTCGAAGGCCGGGTGGCCGTCCAACTGGCGGGCGGGACGTGCCGTGCCGATCACGACGGGCTGCATGTGCAGGATGCAACAGCGGTGACGCTGCTGTTCAGTGCGGAGACCGGCTTCCAAGGCTATGACCGTCCTCCCGCCGGGACGAACAGCGAGCTGGCTTCCGCTAACATCGAGCGTTTGCAGCGGGCTATTGCCAAACCTTACGCGGAGCTGAGGCAGGCCCATATTGACGATTACACGGCGCTCTACAACCGCGTGGAACTGGATCTCGGCGAGTCCCTGGCGCCTGAGGAGATGCCGACCGACCGGCGAATCGCCGAGTTCGGGGCGAAGGATCCGGGCCTCGTCCAGCTGCTGTTTCAATACGGCCGTTATTTGCTGATAGCCAGCTCCCGTCCGGGATCGCAGCCTGCCAATTTGCAGGGCATATGGAATAAAGAGCTTCGGCCGCCATGGAGCTCCAACTGGACGCTGAACATTAACGCCCAGATGAACTATTGGCTGGCGGAGACGTGCAGCTTGTCCGAATGCCACGAGCCGCTGCTGCGGTACATCGGGCAGCTGTCCCAGAACGGCCGCAAGACGGCCGAGGTGAACTACGGCTGCCGGGGGTGGGTCGCCCACCACAACGGCGACATCTGGTGCCAATCCGCTCCGGTCGGCGATTATGGCGAAGGCGATCCGGTGTGGGCGATGTGGCCGATGTCGGCCGCATGGCTGTGCCAGCATCTATGGGAGCATTATGCGTTCACGAAGGACGAACGCTTCCTCCGGGATCAGGCTTACCCCGTCATGCGGGAAGCGGTGCTCTTCTGCCTGGACTGGCTGCATCCGGATGAGAACGGTCATCTGATTACATCGCCGTCCACATCGCCGGAGCACAAGTTCGTAACAGCGGACGGTCAGCTGGCGGCTGTCAGCCAAGCGACGACCATGGACTTGTCGCTAATCTGGGATTTGTTGACGAACGCGATCCAGGCCGCTGAGCTGCTGGAGTCAGATGAAGGGCTCAGAGCCGAGATGGCGGCAGCGCTGGATAAGCTGAAGCCGCTGCAGATCGGCAAACACGGCCAGCTGCAGGAATGGTCGGTCGATTGGGACGATCAGGATGTTCACCACCGCCATGTGTCGCACTTGTTCGGGATTTACCCTGGCCGGCAGCTAACGCCTCAAGGCACGCCGCAGCTGTTCGAAGCCGCCAAACAATCGCTCGAGCGGCGGGGTGACGGCGGAAC
Source organism: Bacillus sp. 3255 (assembly GCF_031456485.1). Lineage (NCBI taxonomy): Bacteria > Bacillati > Bacillota > Bacilli > Caryophanales > Bacillaceae > Bacillus > Bacillus sp. 3255. Next base: position 34,835 of record NZ_JAVDUS010000001.1, on the reverse strand, counting down.
AGGCTGGAGCCTGGCCTGGAAAATATGTCTATGGTCCAGGTTCCAAGACGGGAACCGGACGCTGCAGCTTATTTCCAATCTGCTGCAGCTGGTCGGTGAGGATGGGACGAACTATCATCGTGGCGGCGTGTACGCGAACCTGTTCGACGCTCATCCGCCGTTCCAGATCGACGGCAACTTCGGCTTTACCGCCGGCGTGGCGGAGATGCTCGTCCAATCGCATGACGGGGAAATCTGCCTGCTGCCGGCGCTGCCGGATGCGTGGCCGAACGGATCCGTGAGAGGGCTGCGCGCCAGAGGCGGGCATACCGTCCATCTGATTTGGGCGGAAGGCGCGATGCAAGAAGCCGAAATTGAAGCCGGATTCGGCGGCAGCTGCCGTGTCCGTACCCAAGGCAAGGTACAGGCAGTCGAGTCGGATGGCAAGAGCATCCCGTTCGAACGGGTGGCGGACGATGTCATTCGTTTCGATGCGGAGGCCGGGCAAGTCTACAGACTCAAATAAGAAGGGTAACGGCGGGTTCCACCGAAGGAACCCGCCGTTTTCTTATCTGCAGCGTGTAATGTACCTGCCCGAAGGAAGTGTACGCTGCCGTGAGGAAGCTGTTGTACGCAGCGATTTGAGGTGTACCTTTACGGCGAAGGCCGGAATGTGGTGTTGTAGACATATAGAAAGCGCTACCAAACAGGAGGGATGGTTTTGGAAACAGCAGCAGTCAGAGAAACGCGCGCTCCTAGTCTTGCGAAGAAAGCTTCGCTATGGACCGAGATGAAGCGAAGCTTTCGGAAGCATTGGCAGTTTTATCTGCTCATTATTCCAGGTATTCTTTACTTCCTCATCTTTAAGTACATTCCAATGGTGAATGCGGTCATTGCTTTCAAGGATTACAGCGTCGTCAAAGGGATTTGGGACAGCCCTTGGGCAGGGCTCAAGCACTTTCGCCTCTTCTTCAATAACCCGCAGTTCTGGACGCTCATTAAGAATACGCTGGTCCTCAGCCTGTACCAGATAGCGGTCGGCTTCCCCGTTCCGATCCTGCTGGCCTTGGCGTTGAACGAGATACGAGGCGGTATTTTCAAAAGAACGGTTCAGCTGGTGACTTATGCGCCTTACTTCATTTCAACGGTTGTCATGGTCTCGATGATCATGCTGCTCCTATCGCCGAGACTCGGCGTGATCAACATTTTACTTCAAAGCTTCGGCCTGGAATCGATCAACTTTCTCGGCATTCCGAGTATGTTTCGCAGTGTCTACGTGTTCTCCGACGTATGGCAGGGAGCCGGTTACTCGGCCGTCATCTATTTGGCGGCGCTCGCCGGGGTAGATCCGTCGCTGTATGAAGCGGCCAAAGTGGACGGGGCATCCCGTTTTCAGAAGATCATCCATATTGACATTCCCGGCATCATGCCTGCGGCCGTTATTATTTTGATACTGAGCGTCGGCAGCATCATGTCGGTCGGGTTCGAGAAAATTTACCTGCTGCAAAATCCGCTAAATCTGGAAACGGCTGAAATCATCGCGACTTACGTGTACAAAATAGGTCTGCTCAATGCCAATTTCAGCTTCGCCACGGCTGTAGGTTTATTCAATTCGATCGTGAATCTGATTCTGCTCTTAATCGTGAATGCGATCGCCAAACGAATTTCCAGTACAAGTCTATGGTAACAAGAGAGGAGGCTTCCTTATGATCAAGGCAGGTCGCGGAATTCGCGAATCGACGGGAGACCGGTTGTTCCTTGCGGGGGTGTATACCCTACTGGGCATCGTGCTGGTCGCCGTCCTCTATCCACTCATATTCATTGTCAGCTCGTCTCTGAGCTCCCCGCTTGCGGTTTCGTCGGGCAAGGTTTGGCTCTGGCCGGTCGATCTGACCTTTGTCGGATACAAGGTCGTCTTAAGCAATCCGCAAGTACTGCAAGGCTATGGCAACTCGTTATTTTATGCTTGTATCGGAACCTTAATCAGCGTCACGCTGACGATCGTACTTGCGTATCCGTTGTCGCGCCGAACCTTTTTCGGCCGTAATGCGCTCATGATGTTCATTACGTTCACGATGCTGTTCTCCGGCGGATTGATTCCTACTTATCTGGTTGTGAAGCAGCTCGGCATGCTCGATACGCGGTGGGCGCTGCTGATTCCGCAAGCGATATGGGTATGGCAAATCATCATTGCCAGAACGTTCTTTCAGTCATCCATTCCCGAAGAGCTGGCGGAAGCTAGCGAAATGGACGGCTGCAGCGATCTTCGCTTCCTGTTGAGTGTAGTCATCCCTTTGTCGAAGCCGATCATTGCCGTGCTGATCTTGATGTATGCGATCGGGCAGTGGAACGCTTATTTCGATGCATTGATCTATTTGAAAACGCAATCCTTATACCCGCTGCAGTTGATTCTGCGCAGTATTCTGATCTTGAACTCGGCGGCGTCCAGCAACATCGATGCGGCTGAGCAGCTGAGAAGGCAGCAATTCGCCGATCTGACCAAATATTCGCTTATTGTCGTTGCGAGCCTGCCTGTGCTGGTCATTTATCCTTTCGTTCAGCGGTACTTCGTGAAAGGGATGCTGATTGGCTCCGTGAAGGGCTAGGCTGCCCGGCAGGAAAGGAGGTGAGGCCAAGAGAACTTGGGTACGGTACGGCAAAGCGTATACAGGGGTTATCATTTGAACATGAAAGGGAGAGATCGCATTTGAAAAAAACAATTTCGACAGTCTGGATTATGCTGCTTACCATCAGCTTGGTGCTTACCGCTTGTACATCCGGGACAGATTCCAATACGAACTCGCCCGATGCGCAGTCGACAACGAATAGCTCGGGGAGCGGCAGCGCGCCGGTGCCGATCAAAATTTTCGCCCAACAGGACACGAATACGGATTTGGCGACGAACAGCTTTTCCAAATTGGCTGAGCAGAAATTTAATATCAAATTCGAATGGCAGACGGTTCCGTTCGACGGAGCTGCTGAGAAAAGGCAGATTTCGCTGGCCAGCGGCGACTATCCGGATGTGTATATGCTGATTCCGTGGGTAGATAAATTCTCACAAACGGATATTCTGCGGTATTCCCAGCAGGGCGTCATCCTTCCGCTCGACGATCTCATTAACCAATATGCGCCCAATGTGAAAGCGGCCTTGGACAAATTCCCTTATTTTAAAGCGATGAATACGGCCCCTGATGGCAAAATATATGGACTAACGCAGCTGGTTGAGTGTTACCACTGTTCTTATCCGAACAAAATGTGGATCAATTCGTCTTGGCTGAAAAAGCTGAATCTGACGATGCCCGCCACACTGGACGATTACAAGAACGTGCTTGAGGCTTTCAAGACGAAGGATCCGAACGGCAACGGCAAAGCGGACGAAGTGCCGCTCAGCGGTTCAATTGAAGACTATGGGGTTCATATCATCCCGTATTTCATGAACGGCTTCATCTATGATGACGACCGTACGTATCTCCTTCTGAAAGACGGCAAGGTGGATGTGGCGGCGGATAAAAGCGAGTGGAAGCAAGGCTTGCAATTCGTGAAGTCCCTGTATGACGGAGGATTGATCGATAAAGGCGCATTCACGCAAAATGCAACGGCATATAAGAAAATCGGCGACAATGCCGATGCGCAAATTTTGGGCTCCGGCGCAGCGATGCACCCTTATATTTTCGTAACGGGAGGGTCGGATGCTTCCAAAACGTATGATGCCGTGCCGCCATTGAAAGGGCCGAACGGGGCTTTCGCTACTTATAACTATCCGAGCGACCCCGGCGCGACCTTCGTCCTGACGAATAAAGCGAGCAAAGAAGCGCAGATCGCCGCCATGAAGCTGGTGGATTACATGTTCTCCCAGGAAGGCCAAATTCGCGGTCACTTCGGCGAGGAAGGCAAAGACTGGAGGAAGCCGAAGGATGGCGACGTGCCGGTTGAGAAATCGGCGTCTCCGCTGCTGGCGACGATTCCGACGCCGACGGGCGAAGCTCCGCATAACTCGGCATGGGGGGCGATGGCGCAATATTTCCAACCCAAAGCGTTCCGTGACAGCTGGGTTGCGGCTACCGACATTTATGATACGACCGGTTATGAGCGCAGATTGCAGGAAGCTACCCATCTCTATGACGGTAAGCAGCCGAAAGACGTGTTCCCGCACTGGGCGATCTGGATCGATCCGTCTACGGCTGACGAAGCGGCAATGCTCAAGACGAACATCAAAAACTACATCGATCAGAATGCGCTGCAGTTCGTTACGGGCGCCAAAGATTTGAACAAGGATTGGGATGCCTACGTCGCCGGCCTCAATAAACTGAATTTGAAGCGGTACCTGGATATTATGCAGCAATCTTACGATAAATCGTTCAAAAAATAATGCCGCCGAATTCGAAGTCCTGCGCAGCCTGCCGGCTGCGCGGGATTTCGTGCGGCACATAAGGGAGCGGAAACGATGAATCCAACCGAGCAAGCGAAGCGGCACGGGATCGTTCACGATAAGCCGGCGCCGGATTTCTTCGAAGGGGCGCTGATGGGCAACGGCGGACTGGGCGCCGTCGTGACGACGCGTCCGGATGCGGTCGTCATCCATTTCGGACATAACAATGTGTGGGACATTCGCATCGCCGAGGATAACGCGGACAAGATCGGCACGTTTCAAGACGTCTTCGAGCAGTTGAAGCAGATTCCGCAAGAGCTGGATACGTTCCAGGAGCATGCTTGGTATCGCGAATATTGCGATATGACGCAGGAGAACTATCGCAAGCCGTATCCCCGACCCATGCCGTGCGGTTCTCTGCTGCTGGGCTACGACAGGCGCAGGGCGGAGGTGCTGGGCCATAAAGTGCATATTCACGACGGCCTCTGTGAAGTTTATATGAAAGCGGATGCGGCTGAGGTCACGCTGCAGCTGTTCATCGAGCCTGATACCGACCGCATGTGGCTGAGGTTGGTGGCTGCCGGAACGGAGGCCGGTGCTGCTGGGGGAGCTGCAGGAGACTCTGCCTCTATGCGAGGCGTGTTCGACAGAATCAAGCTCATTCCGGACCCGGATACGCCGAAGGTATTTGCGCCGGCGGAGAAAGCGGCGTCCGCCGAGCTGGGGCAGCTGTTCTTCCGGCAGACGCTTCCGTTCACGCCGGAGGGCGGCACAGGCCATCCCAAGGACAAGGCTTTCCGCCTTGCTGTTCGCACAGCCGAAGCGATTGCACCGGCGCATAATGTCAAGGACGGTGTGCAGGCAAGCTTGCTTGGCACGGAGGATTTCCTCGTCTGCGTGGAGCTGGCGGAAGGGGCGGATACAGCGGTTTCGAAGGGTCTGACGGTCCTTCACGCACCGGCTGCCGAGGGCTGGGTTGAGGCATATGCCGCATGCCGAAGCAGCTGGGCTGACTATTGGAGCCGTTCGGGCGTGAAGCTCGGCGATGAGTTCCTGGAGCGGATCTGGTATTGGAACTTGTATTTCTATCACTGCTCCGTCAAGCCGGAGGCGACCTGTCCCGGCTTGTTCGCGAACTGGAGCTACCGCTCCATCGGCTCGGAGTGGCACGGCGACTACCATATGAATTACAACACGCAGCAGCCGTTCTGGCTCGCGTTCTCCAGCAACCATGTCGACAAGCATCTTGCTTATGTCAACATGGTCGATCATATCCTTCCCGTGAGCCGCAAGTGGGCGAAGGATTATTACGGCATGCGAGGCGCGTATTATCCGCATTCCGCCTATCCGGTCGAGATGAACCTCATGCCGTATCCGGTGCCTCATTGGGGGTGGGAGGTTTGCGAGACGCCATGGACCGTCCAAAGTTTATGGTGGCATTACTTATATACGATGGATCGGGAGTTCTTGGCGAACCGGGCCTTCGTGCCGATGAAGGAAGCCGTGCTGTTCATGGCGGATTACATGGACCGTCCGGATACGCACGGGGAGGCGTGGGGCGATGACCGGTACCATGTGTATCCCACCGTTGTTCCCGAGCTTTATGAGCTGACGCCCGGGTTCAAGAGAAATTACGATTGTCTCGTCGATCTGACGTTGACGAAGTTTCTGTTCCATGCGTATGCCGAAGCTTGCAAGGTGCTCGGCGTCGAGCAGGAGGAGGCGGAGCTGCTGGGCAGCGTTCGGAAATTGTTGCGCCAATTCCCGGAATACCCGACCGCCGAATCCCGGCGCGGAACCGTGTTCGTCTCCGTGCCCGGAGAGGATCCCGAAGTCGTCTATAATACGCCGAACGGCATTATGACGATATTCCCGGGGGAAGAACACGGACTGCATTCGCCGGAAGATCAATACCGCATCGCCGTGAACTCGTATTGGAACCACCGCAACGAAGGCGGTAACGAGCTGGTGTTCTACCACCTGGCCGGGGCGCGTCTGGGGCAGCTCGATTTGGAGCGGTTCAAACGGCAAATCAGCTACTGCATGCTGCCCAACGGCACGTGCACCGACCGGGTTCTGCTGTCGGGAGGCAGGTACAGCGACACGCTCAGCTTCGACTTCATGCGCCGTGTCGGCGTATGGTTCGAGAATTTTGCGCTGCCGGTCGTCATTAACGAGTGCCTGCTCCAAAGCTATAACGGCATCCTGCGTTTCTTCCCGAATTGGCCGGCAGAACAAGAGGCCGAGTTCGCCACATTGCGGGCGGTCGGCGCTTTCCTCGTCAGCGCTTCCTTCTCCGGCGGCGAGGTGCGGTGGGTAGAGATTGAAAGCGAAGCGGGCGCAGCGCTGAAGCTGTACAATCCGTGGCCGCAAGGAGCCGTATGCCGGATGGCCGGAGGCGAATCGACGATTCATGCCGATGTGATCGAGCTTCCGACTTCGCCCGGCGACAGAATTCGGCTCGTGCGAGCGGATGTTCAAGCGGCTGCGGGGTGAGAGATTGGAGGCCTCCATGGTGCTGCCTCATGACAGATGTTCCGGCGCGCCGAAGTGTCAGGCGGATTGATCGCCAAACGCCAAACCCCCAGCCTAAGGCTGGGGGTTTGACGTTTTTATGCTCGGTAAGCACGTTCTATTCTTCGTAAATGACAACGGATTGCGTTTCGGCTTCCCATTTAACGGCTGCTTTCAAAGCTTCGCTCACGAAGCGAACCGGAACTACCGTGCTGCCGTTCTCGATTGCCGCCGGAACTTCCAGCGTCACTTCATTTCCGTTCACCGTAGCGGTTTTGCTATCGATGAAGAGCTTCACTGTGATACCGTCGCGCGTTACCGTGACGGAACGCTCTTCCGGATCCCAGCTCACAGTTGCTTTCAGAGCTTCGGAAATCGCACGGAAAGGGACAAGCGTGCTGCCTTCACGAATGAAAGGAGCTACTTCAAATGCCGGCTCTTCACCGTTGACATACAGCTTAACGCCTTTTTTGCCCAATTTGTCATATAACTTTCCAAGCTTCTTGTAAGAATCGATGTTTTTCACATTTGCCGTGATCGCTTCTTTTTGAACATAAACGGCTTCCGTTACGCTGCCGTTTTGAACCAGAATATCAGCGACGGCCGACAATGCGGCAACCTTCTCAGTAATCGCTTCAAGCTCAGCCTTCATCTCGTCTGTCAGTTTCGTTTCATACTTCGTCAACAGAAGATCAGCAATGACGGCGCCGGCAGGCTTGTCCTTCACATTGTTGATTGCATTCAGAAGCCCTTTGTAGCCATTGCTTCCATGGCTGCCGTACGTGTCGGATGTTACGCTTGCATCTGCATTCGCGTTCACGTCCACATCAACCGTAATGCTCTTGTCCGGCTTGTTGTCGCCGTTGCTGCCGTTGTTGCCGTTCTCCGATTTCGCGAATGCCGATCCTGCCATCAAGCTTGTTGCAAGCGCGCAGGATGCGAGGATGGTCCAAGTTTTTTTCATATGTCATTTCCTCCCTTGTTATGTACAATTCATATATTCGGTATAGCGAACGAGAATTGTGAGGGTAGGGGCGTAAAAAATTAAATTGACCAGGGACAGGGGGAAAGGTTTTCCGCTTTAAATTTTCATGTAAAATTAAGGTAACATTCAGCTAATTTTCAGTTTAGCTTGCTATGCTTTTAACACTACACGGTGTAGTGTACTTATAAACTTACAGAAAAGATGAATATCGATAGGAGGCAGGATAATGAAAATGAAACTTGCAGCATGGACGGTGGGCGCTTTTGTAGTGCTGGGAGGAGCTTATTATGCTTACGACTATTATGCAGGCAACCATGTGACGATTCAAGAGGCAATCCCCGCGGGAGCGGCAGCTGCAACGACGAGTGCGGCTTCGGCTCCTGTCGGGGAAGCTCTGAACGGAAATTGGAACATCCGCCCGGACTCGAAAGTGTATTTCACGGTGAAAACCTCTAAGGAACAAGTGAATTTTGAAGGCAGCTCCGTTGCGGGGAAGTGGGCGCTGAATAGCGCGGATCCCGCGAAAATGGCGGCCGACGCCGTAGTCGGCATCGCTGCGCTGCAATCCGGCAATTCCCAAAGGGACGGCCATATCAAAGGGGCGGAATACTTGAATGCCCAGACGTTCCCTGAAGCCAAATTCAAGCTGAAAACAGTCAATAATTTTCCGAAAGAATGGAAAGAAGGCGAAAAGGTTTCTTTTGATATGACGGGAACTTTGACGATCAAAGATATTTCCAAGGACGTCACGTTCAAGACGGACGCTGCGTACAATCAAGGCATTATTAATATGGGAGGCACCGCGGTGGTTACGTTTGACGATTTCGGCATGAAGAATCCGCATGCGGTTGTGCTGGACACGGAGAATAACGTCACGATAACGCTGAGCCTTGCAATGGAGCAGCAAAATTCATAATTTCATTAACGAGCTCATCCAGATCGTTAATCGGAGAGGTGCCCGCGCGGGCGCCTTTCTTTGTTGTTGGCATACCGTCCGGGCGGCTGCATTCTTACTTTCGGCCCGTTTTCCGGTTATAATGGTGATAATTGCAGCGGAGCGAAGGGGGAAAAGGATGGAACATATCACGCTCTTGCTCATCGAGCGGATGGGGATTTTGCTGCTGCTGACGTTCATCTTGACCAGGATCCCCCAGTTCCGGTATTTGCTTGACCGGCGGTTGGACTTGCGGACAGGAGTGACGTTCTCCCTGTTCTTCGGCTTGATCAGCATCGCAGGTACTTACGCAGGCGTTGTGGTTACCGAGAGCGGGCTGGACTCGACCTTCTTCGTCCGTTCCCTGAACGCCCATGAAGCGATGGCCGATTCCGCGCTGATCGGCGTGATGGTTGCGGGACTTCTTGGAGGCGCTTTCGTGGGCACGGGAGCGGGGCTTATATCGGGGATTCATGCTTATTGGCTGGGCGGAGTGACGGGCGCAGCCGATGTATGGTCCACGCCGATCATCGGGCTTCTAGCCGGATTCGTGGCGCGCTTTTTCGCGGAGGAACGGGTGATCGCACCGGTGAAGGCGCTGTTTATCAGCGTGTTCGCCCCTATTCTGCAGATGGGCGTTATTCTCATCGTCAATGAGTCTTCGCCGCTTGCGATCCATACGGTGGACGGGATCGGGGTTCCGATGGTTGTGGCGAACAGCATCGGGGTCGGCATCTTCGTGGCGATGATTCTGGCGGCCATGAAGGAGGAGGAGAGGGCGGCGGCTTCCGAGACGCAGCGGGCGCTCCATATCGCGGAGATGGCGTTACCGTATTTGAAGAGGGGCTTGACGTTCGAAACGGCCGAAGCGACGGCGAATATTTTGCGCCGGGAGCTTCATGCGAATGCGGTGGCGCTTACGGATACAGAGAAAATCTTGGCTCACGTGGGGCTCGGGTCGATGCGGCACGTACAAGGTGAGCGGATCGTCACGGAGCTGTCTTTGCGGGCTATTCAAACCGGAGTCATCCAGATCGCCGTCAGGAAGGAGCAAATTCAACCGCACCATCCCGCCATCGGCGCTGCGTTGATTGTTCCGTTCCGCAGCGGGGGACAGGTGGCCGGGTTAATCAAATTATATTATCAGAGCGCCCGGCAGATTCGCCCGGTAGAGGAAGCGTTCGCCCAAGGTCTCAGCAAGCTGGTATCCATCCAGCTGGATATGGCGACAACCGAACATTTGAGAAATCTGATGAGGGAGGCGGAGCTCAAGGCGCTGCAGGCTCAAATTAATCCGCATTTTCTATTCAATACGCTCAATGCCATTGTGACGTTGATTCGCATCAAGCCGGAGGAAGCAAGGCGGGTCACGGTGAAGCTGGGGACGTATATGCGGATGAATTTGACGCTGACCCAATCTCCGCTCGTCCCGCTGTATAAGGAAATGGAGCACCTGCAAACGTATTTGGACATTGTCAATATCCGCTTCGAGGATCAATTGCACGTCCATTGCGGGTGCGAGCCCGGTTTGGAGTCTCTCGGCATACCGCCTTCTACGCTTCAGCCGCTCGTCGAAAACAGCATTAACCACGGTTTTAAGGGAAGGACGGACAGAGGCGAAATTCATGTAGAGCTAAGGAGAGCGGAGAACGGCGTCCAGATAACGGTTATGGACAACGGCAACGGATTTCCGCCTGAGGTGCGGACGGTATTAGGCCATTCACCGATTACGAACAGTGACAGCACCGGCTTGGGCGTATTCAATGTGAACCGACGGCTGATCGCCTTGTTCGGTCCGGAGGCATGCCTCCGGTTCAGCAATCCGCCGGGCGGAGGCGCACGCATCGACTGCATAATTCCTTACCCGGATGAAAGGAGTGGAGCCTGATATGAAAGTGATGATCGCCGAGGATGAGAGACTGGCTCGCGAGGAGCTGATCTATTTGCTGTCGCAGGAGCGGGACGTCGAGCTCCTTCCGTCAGCCACGAACGGTGCGCAGCTGCTTGAACTGGCGAGCGTACATAAGCCGGATGTCGTTTTCCTCGACATTCATATGCCGGGATTGGACGGGGTGCGGGCGTCGCAGAGCTTGATGGCCTTCACGCCCAAACCGCTCGTGGTGTTTGCAACGGCCTATGAGCAATATGCCGTCGAGGCGTTCAGGCAGGAGGCGGTCGATTATTTGCTTAAGCCATATGACGAAGAGCGCCTGCGATTCACGCTGCAGCGAATCCGCAAAATGCGGGCTGCGATGGCAGCGCCGCCCCAAGCGGCTGTTATTCCCGCCCCGCCTGCGGCGAAGCCGAAATTGCTGGTTGACGACGGCAGCCGCATGGTCGTGATCGAGCCGGTGAAGATCAGCTTTGCCGTGAAGGAGGAGAAGTTGACGCGGATTCATTTGTCGGACGGGCAGATGCACACGACGAGACAGACGCTGCAGGAGCTGGAAGACAAGCTGGTCGGGTATTCTTTTTTTCGCACGCATCGCAGCTATTTGGTTAATATGGATTTCATCGATGAAATCGAGCCATGGTTCAATGGCGCTTACAATGTCATTCTGAAAGATGCGAAGCGCAACCGGGTTCCGTTATCGAGAGTGGCCGCCAAGGAGCTGATCCGGCGGCTGGAAGGCGGGTAGCAGCTTTGGGCCTGAACGGTTCAAGGTTGTTTTCTGCTGTTTGAGGAACGATTACCGACGTTTCGCGCCGGGAAACGAACAGGAGAAGACGGCTCGTGATAAAATGATAAAGCGCTTACAAGAACTGCGGAATCACGAGATTGTATCATTCAGGAGGGACTGTATGAAAGAGCAGCATAACCACAATCGTTACAGTGAAATTGTAAGATCCGAATCTTTCCAGAAGCTTCTTGCCAAGAAAAAGCGATTTATTTTACCGATGTCCATTTTCTTCCTGGTGTTTTACTTCGTACTCCCAATTATGACCTCTTATACGAAAGTGCTGAATGAACCTGCGATTGGCTCGATTACATGGGCGTGGTTATTTGCTTTTGCGCAATTCATTATGACTTGGGTGCTGTGTTCGCTGTATTCGCGCAAGGCCGCCGAGTTCGATGCTTTATCCGATCGAATTAAAGCGGAAACGGAAACGGCCAATCAGAGAAAGGCGGGGTAAGCGATGAATACGGCATTTTTATTATTTCTGGTCATTGTTGCGGGAACGCTGGTCATCACATATTATGCAGCCAAAAAAACGAAGACCGCCAGCGAGTTTTATACGGCCGGAGGCGGCTTGACGGGATGGCAGAACGGGCTTGCCATCGCCGGCGACTACATGTCGGCGGCATCGTTCCTGGGCATTGCCGGGATGGTGGCGCTCTTCGGCTTCGACGGCTTCTTCTACAGCATCGGCTTTCTCGTCGCCTACCTCGTCGTGCTGTACCTGATCGCCGAGCCGCTGCGCAATTTGGGCAAATATACGATGGCCGATATGATCGCGGCCCGTTTCGACAATAAAAAGGTGCGCGGTGTGGCCGCACTCAATTCGATTACGATCTCGATCTTCTATATGATCGCTCAATTGGTCGGAGCGGGAGCGCTGATTAAGCTGCTGCTCGGCTTGGATTATATGACATCCGTCCTAATCGTCGGGCTGCTGATGACGGTCTACGTCGTGTTCGGCGGGATGACGGCGACGAGCTGGGTGCAGATAATCAAATGCGTGCTGCTTATTGCCGGTACGTTCATCATTTCGTTAATCGTCTTTGCCAAGTTCGATTTCAATGTGATGCACATGTTCGAACAAATGCGAACGGCGACGCCGCTCAAGGAAGCGTTCTTGAACCCCGGCAATAAGTTCACGAACGGTCTTGACACGATATCGCTCAATCTGGCGCTCGTCCTTGGAACAGCGGGCTTACCTCACATTCTGATCCGCTTCTTTACGGTGAAAGATGCTCAGACGGCAAGGAAATCGGTCGTCGTGGCGACGTGGGTCATCGGAATCTTTTATGTCATGACGCTGTTCCTGGGCTTCGGTGCCGCCGCATTCGTCGGTAAGGACGTCATTGTCGCGGCGAACGCAGCCGGCAATATGGCGGCGCCGCTGCTGGCGAAGTCGCTCGGCGGGGATTTCCTCTTTGCTTTTATATCGGCCGTAGCTTTTGCTACGATTCTTGCCGTCGTGGCCGGACTCGTTCTGTCTGCCGCCTCGGCGTTTGCACATGATTTCTACAGCCATATCGTCCGTAAGGGGAAGGCGACAGAGAAGGAGCAGGTCGTTTCCGCGAAGCTCGCTTCCGTCGGTGTTGCGCTGATCTCCATCGTTCTGGCGTTGTTCGCCCAGAAAATGAACGTCGCCTTCCTGGTCGCTTTGGCCTTTGCCGTTGCCGCAAGCGCCAATCTGCCCGTGCTCGTGTTCACTGTGTTCTGGCGGAGATTTAATACGGCCGGTGCCGTGACGGGAATGCTCGTCGGCTTAATCAGCGCTCTGATCCTAGTTATCGTGAGCCCCAACGTCTGGGATCCGGTTGCCGGCAAAGCGATCTTGGTCGGAACTCCGCTAATTTCGCTAACTAACCCGGGGATTATTTCCATTCCTTTAGGCTTCTTGGGAGCTATCGCCGGCACCTTGCTTTCCTCCAAGCGCGCCGATGCGAAATATGATGAAATTCTGGTTAAAGCCAATACAGGCTTATAGATAGGATACATGCTGAAATCCTGAAGAAAATAAGTATAACCAATCTTTCCGCCCCGGGCGGATTGACGCGAAGCAGGTTTGACTCGTATGATGTTTGTAAATGAATGGAAAGGGGGCCGATGGCTATGATTCGCAATCGAATTCGTAATCTGACAATTGAAGCAAGCGGCATACCACCGGTCTCGCACGCACGTTTGACATAGCAGCGCAGGCACTCCGCGGAGTGGCCTCCGTTCATTGCACATGTTAAGCCGTAGACGATGTCGGTCTATGGCTTTTTGGCGTTCCTACCTAATTAACGAAGAAAGGGTGAGTCCCATGACATTGGATACAGCTACAATCAAAGATCAGCTTCAGCTTATCGAGCAAACAGAAGGCGTCAAGATCATATATGCCTGTGAGTCAGGCAGCCGGGCATGGGGATTTCCGTCGCAAGACAGCGATTATGACGTGCGGTTCATCTATGTAAGACCGGTGGACTGGTATTTGTCCATCTTCGAGAAACGGGACGTCATTGAGCGTCCGATCAGCGATCTTCTCGACTTGAACGGTTGGGATGTGAAGAAGGCGCTGAATTTGTTCCGCAAATCGAATCCTCCCCTGCTGGAATGGCTGCAATCGCCGATCGCTTACATGGAGCCGTACGGCATCACAGAGCAAATTCGCCGGTTATCTCCGCTTACCTTTTCCCCGCGTTCGAGTATGTACCACTACTTGCATATGGCGAAAGGGAATTTCCGGGACTATTTGCAGGGCGATGTTGTCAAAATCAAAAAGTATTTCTACGTGCTGCGCCCGATTCTGGCGTGCATGTGGATCGAGAGGCACGGCGGTATGCCGCCGATGGCCTTTGAACAGCTGGTGGAGGGCGTGCTCCCAGAATCCAGGCTGAAGGAAGACATCGATACATTACTGGCGCGCAAAAAAGCCGGTGTGGAATTCGATTTGGAACCGAAAATATCGGCGATCCACGATTTTTTGGAAAAGCAAATTGCTTATTATGAGGAAACCGCCAAACATACGGCTGTTTCGGGAGAACAGCAGGACGCAGCGCTCGATGCTTTGTTCCGCGAAGCGCTGAAGGAGGTTTGGGGTTCATAGAGAGGATAGAAACAGATGAAAGAAAATTATACACATCAGGTGCAGCTTCCTTCGGGGGTTGTACATGTCTACGCAGCTCCTGAGCTGTTTAAATCGTTGGACTATCAGGTGTTCCAGATGGCCAACAACAATCTGCAAATACCGAACCAAAGGTTCATGAGCTATACGCCGGACGTGCACGTAGGCATCGGAACCTGCATCGGCACGACCGCCGCCTGGTATACCCATGACGGCTACGTATCTCCCTCGATCGTCGGCAGCGATATCGGCTGCGGGATGAGGGTGCATCTGACCAATCTGCACCGGAATGAGCTCAAGGATGTGAAGCTGCGCCGCAAGCTGGTGAAGGCTATCGAGAAATATTTGCCCGTCGAGGATCATGCCCGGGGGCATTTCTCGGACATTCGCCTGGAGCACGTCGTGACCAAGGGTTTGCACGGGCTGCCTAAGAAATATGTGCCGAACGGCTACACGCCGAGGAAGGCGACATCGCTTACGCATGTGGAATGCAGCAAATTTACTGTGGATGAAAATGATTTGAACCGTTTCCCGAATGCAGTCTGGCACCGGTCGCACCGCCAGCTTGGCACGCTCGGGAACGGAAACCATTTTGCCGAGATCCAAGCGATAGAGATTGCCGAGGAGAACCGGGCTGTCGCGGAAGCATGGGGGTTGTTCGACGGGCAGGTGGCCGTCATGATCCATTCCGGATCACGCGCATGGGGAGGTTCTGTGAACCTCAGCTGCACCAGCGACATGCAGAAGGTGATGCGTACGCTTGGTTTAGGGACGGCGGACCCGAAGCTCGTGTTTGCTCCGCTTGCCCATCCGGCTGCAGAAGCTTATGTCAATTTGATGTATTCCGCGCTGAATTATGCTGTGGTTAACCGGCATCTTATTGCGTATGCCATTCGTGAAGCGGGCAAGGATGTCTTCGGCTCGAAGTTTGAGATGACGACGCTGTACGATTTGATGCACAACTATGCCTGGGAGGAGCGGCATGAGGGCGAATCGTACTTCGTTCACCGCAAAGGGGCGACGAGATCGCTGCCGGCCGGCCATCCGGACAATCCGCAGCCCTATGCGGCTACCGGCCACCCAGCGCTCATCCCGGGGTCCATGGGGACGGCCTCCTACTTGATGGTCGGCGCGCCGGGCGGCAAGGCCAACTTTCACTCCATCTGCCATGGAGCGGGCCGCCTCCGCTCGCGGGGGGCTACGAAGCGGCTGGTTACGCTGAGTGAATTCGCCTCCGCGATGCGTGTGGGGACGGACGAGGAGGTCGTCGTCAATCAGAAATCGCTGGAAGCTATTCTCGATGAATCGCCGCAGGCATACAAAGATGTCGATCAAATCATCGAGAGCGTCGTAGGAGCCGGTTTGGCTCAGGTTGTAGCCAAGTGCAAGCCGCTTGCAGCGATTAAAGGCGCCAAATGAGTTATGAAGGAGGCCGCTGTGTGTTAACGAACAAGGAGCGGACGGCTTTAAGCAAGTTGATGAGTAAAATATTGCGGCATTCGCCTGAGCCATTCGGCGTGCAGCTTCATCCGGCGGACGGTTCTTGCCAGCGGAAATACAGTTCGCTATTACGGCTGAATTAGCGGTTCTGGAAGGTAAAGCGGAAATACAATGCGTTATCCTTGCTGAATTTGAGTGTTTCGCAGCTCAATCAGCAAAATAGCGCATCTTATTTCCGCTTCGGCGGCTATTGGCCCTCGTTATACTGAAATAAGGGCCTGTATTTCCGTTCCGCTCCCGCACCGCCAAGCTTCCCGCCCGAATCTACCTGCCAACACAAGCACGAACTCCACCCTCGCACCCTTGATGCCTGTTCCTTCAACGTCGCACACATCCACCAAACAAGCTGCCGCACCGGAATGACCTCGCTACTCCTTATTGCCTAACAACCGCACGTGTTCCCCCCTTGGACTCTCGCGCCAGCGGAAATACAGTTCGCTAATACGGCTGAATTAGCGGTTCTGGAAGGTAAAGCGGAAATACAATGCGTTATCCTTGCTGAATTTGGTTGTTTCGCAGCTCAATCAGCATAATAGCGCATCTTATTTCCGCTTTCGGCGGCTATTGGCCCTCGTTATACTGAAATAAGGGCCTGTATTTCCGTTCCGCTCCCGCGCCGCCAAGCTTCCCGCCCGAATCTACCTGCGAACACAAGTACGAACTCCATCCTCGCACCCTTGATACCTGTTGCTTCAATGTCGCACACATCCACCAAACAAGCTGCCGCGCCGGAATGACCTCGCTACTCCTTACTGACTAATAACCGCATGTGTTCCCCCCTTGGAAATTCTGTGGCCAAAGGACCCTCACGCCAGCGGAAATACAGTTCGCTAATACAGCTGAATTAGCGGTTCTGGAAGGTAAAGCGGAAATACAATGCGTTATCCTTGCTGAATTTGGTTGTTTCGCAGCTCAATCAGCAAAATAACGCATCTTATTTCCGCTTCGGCGGCTATTTTCCCTCTTTATGCTGAAATAAGGGCCTGTATTTCCGTTCCGCTCCCGCACCGCCAAGCTTCCCGCCCGAATCTACCTGCCACCACGGCACGAACTCCATCCTCGCACCCTTGATGCCTGTTGCTTCAATGTCGCACACATCCACCAACAAGCTGCCGCGCCGGAATGACCTCGCTACTCCTTACTGCCTAACAACCGCACGTGTTCCCCCCTTGGAGTCTCGCGCCAGCGGAAATACAGTTCGCTAATACGGCTGAATTAGCGGTTCTGGAAGGTAAAGCGGAAATACAATGCGTTATCCTTGCTGAATTTGGTTGTTTCGCAGCTCAATCAGCATAATAGCGCATCTTATTTCCGCTTCAGCGGCTATTTTCCCTCTTTATGCTAAAATAAGGGCCTGTATTTCCGTTCGGCTCACGCCGCCAAGCTTCCCGCCCGAATCTACCTGCGAACACAAGTACGAACTCCATCCTCGCACCCTTGATGCCTGTTCCTTCAACGTCGCACACATCCACCAAACAAGCTGCCGCGCCGGAATGACCTCGCTACTCCTTACTGCCTAACAACCGCATATGTTCCCCCCTTGGAAATACTGAGGCCAAACGACCCTCACGCCAGCGGAAATACAGTTCGCTAATACGGCTGAATTAGCGGTTCTGGAAGGTAAAGCGGAAATACAATGCGTTATCCTTGCTGAATCTGGTTGTTTCGCAGCTCAATCAGCAAAATAACGCATCTTATTTCCGCTTCGGCGGCTATTGGCCCTCGTTATACTGAAATAAGGGCCTGTATTTCCGTTCCGCTCCCGCACCGCCAAGCTTCCCACCCGAATCTACCTGCCAACACAAGTACGAACTCCATCCTCGCACCCTTGATGCCTGTTCCTTCAACGTCGCACACATCCACCAAACAAGCTGCCGCACCGGAATGACCTCGCTACTCCTTATTGCCTAACAACCGCACGTGTTCCCCTAGCAAATATGCTCTTTGCACCTGCCAGCCGTACGCCTTTTAGAAAATCCAACCTGAGACCGTATCTCAGGTTTTTTTCGTTCTAATTAAGGCGGAAAAGCCATACCCATGAAAAAGGAAAATTAGGAACTGCGTGGAAACAGTTTCTATACCAAGTCATGAGGGGTAGAAGATGAATCATTTAACGGAAGCTTATGTCGATAGTCTGGCACTTAACAGCAGCGCGATCAAGAATGGCAAAGATTTGGTGAAGAAAAACAGCTTCCCGCTGCTTTGCCGGTCGGAAGACGGAACGATCATTTTCGGGGAATGCAAAGGCAGCGGCAAGGAGCCCTATAAGTGTTCGGTCGATGCGCTCAAGGAAGGAAGTCCTGTGTTCCGCTGCACTTGCCCAAGCCGTCAGTTTCCATGCAAGCACAATCTCGGGCTGATGTATGCATTTACCTCAGGGAAAACGTTCGTCACAGCCCCTATTCCCCAAGATATCGCCGGCAAAAGGGAAAAGGCCGAGAAGCGGGAGGAGAAGAGGAAGGAAGCCGCCGCTGTCGGGACGGATGCCTCGATAGCTTCGACAGCTTCGACTGCATCGACATCTTCAACGGCTGCCGCAGCCGCAACGGCCACCAAGCGCAAAACGAGTAAAGCGACCCTCACGAAGAAGATAGCCGCTCAGCTCGAAGGGATCGGCATCGCTGAGAAGCTCATTCTGCAGCTGGTCACGTCAGGGCTGGGCTCCCTGGACAAGAAGGGGCTGCAAACCGCTGAAGATCAAGCGAAGCAGCTCGGCAATTATTACATTCCCGGCATTCAGTCCCAACTGCGGGAATTGACGCAGCGATTCCGAGCCGAAGACAATCGCGAAGCGGCATACCCCGCCGCGATTGAGCAGTTGACAACGCTCCATGCGCTGATCAAGAAAAGCAAGGAGTACTTAGGCGGGAGATTGGAGAATCCCGATGCGCCGGTTGACAGCGAGTCCACGCTGGAGGAATGGATCGGCCATGCCTGGCAGCTCGCGGAGCTGAGAGAGCTTGGCCGCGTTCGCAGCAGGGCGGAGCTGCTTCAGCTCTTCTTCCGCTCGTACGCGGATCAGGCGAGAGGCGAATATATCGACGAGGGCTATTGGGCCGATCTCCAAACCGGACACATACACCTCACGAGAACGTACCGACCGTTTCGTGCGGTGAAATACATACGCGAGGAAGATTCCGTTTTCCAAGTCGTCCAAGCGAAGGATTTGGCCCAATACCCAGGAGAGCTGAATGCGAGGGTGCGCTTCGAAGAAGCGACCTACCGGGAAGCCGTTGCAGACGATTATAAAGCTGTCATTGCCTCCGCCCGTCCGTCTTTCCCGGAAGTCGTGAAGCTGGTGAAGAATCAAATCAAGAACCCGCTGTCCGACAAGCATCCGGTCATGCTGCTGCGGTTCGCCGAGATGATGAGGAGCGGTTCGGGCTTCGTGCTTCTGGATCAGCAGGGGAAGCAGCTGCCTCTGGCGGACATTCCGCATCTCGGCGAGCCGACCATGCATTTGCTGACCTTACTGCAGGAGTCCAGCCTGCATGACCAAGCGATTGTGGTTATGTTCGAGCATAACCGTGAACATAACCGGCTGGAAGCGCAGCCTCTGAGCATTGTAACGGCGACTGCCATCATTCGCCTGCTGTATTGATGATGAGAATTAGGAGACGATTCCATGAGCATAGACATTTTGTATGAGCTGCAGCATGAGGTGCGGCGCTTGTTTATTGCGGGGAGCGGTATGGCGGCGGGCGATTTGCGCTTGCAGAAGATGCTTCCCCGCCTGCAGTCGCTGGGCGAGTCCGCTCCGGTGTTCCAACGAATGGCGCAAGCTGTCAGCCAAGTGCTGGAGACGGAAGCGAGCGGCTCGGCCGGGAAGCTGCTGGAGCTGGGCATGCTGCTGAACTCGGTGCTGTATACGCAGGGGAGAACGGAGACGAAGGAATCGCTCGAACCCGTTGCATCAGCATCAGCATCAGCATCAGCAACGGCTGCGCCACTGCCTGCCTCCATCCCTTACCGCAAGCTACATCCGCTCAAGGAGGCACTGACACAGAAAGGCCAGGGCCGAATGGAGCAGCTGCGGATCGGATACGATGAGGGACTGTTTCACGATCTCCGCGTGATTCCCGCAGCAGTGTCTGCGTTAGACGACAGCTACGCGGAGATTCCTGAATTCCTGCACCGTCAAGTGCTGCCCTCAATCGGCGCTGCGGCGCTCCCCGCACTGCGGCAGCAGTTCAACCGGGATGGCGGCAGAGGCGATGCCCGCCGGTTAGAGCTGCTGCATGCCGGGCTGCCTGCCTGGGAAAGCGAGAAGCTCCTGCTTGAAGCTGCGGCGGAAGGCTCGATTGAAGTGCGGGCGGCGGCAGTTGAAAGGCTTGGCGATTATCCGCAGCATGAAGATTTGATCATGGGGTACGCGGACGACAAGAGGAAAGAGATCCGTAAGGCGGCGCTGTACGCTCTATCACGGCTTGGCACGGACGAAGCCGCCGCCCGTCTGTACAAGGCGCTGGGCTCCAAAGATCAGGAATTGGCGATCGAGCCGGTTCAACTATGCGCAGCCGGGGGATTGACGCTCGCCGTTCTAGAGCAAGCCGACAGCATGCTGGCGCGCATCGTTCAGGGAACGAACGTCAAGGACGCAGCCCAGCATTTGATGGCTGACATTCGCAGCCTGCGTGGCAAGAGAGTGCCGGAAGTCGTCCACTTCCTGGAGAAGTTGCTATCGTCGCCGGGCTTCCTCTTACCGGAGACGGATGCCGTACAAGAGGAGGCCGCCGACCTGCTGCTGGCACTGGATATGCCGGAGGCGTACCGTGTGGCCGTTACGCTGTATGAAGCATGCGACCGCAAATTTACTCCGTACAGCTTTCGGGCGGCTCTGCGCATTTTGCCTCCAGAGGCTGTATACGACCGCTTCGCCCGCGAGCTCAAGGACCTCAAATCTCCCGCTGCCAAGGGACTGGTTCGGGTACTCTACGATGAGACCCCTTCGATACATGAACAGCTGTATGGTCAGGAAGACTTCGAAGAGAGTAGATGGGATCCGAGATGGGTGCATCTCTTCATCAAGTTAAACGAAGTGGAGCTGGTCTGCCGGTTCGCCCGGGAGCCCGATCCGAAGGTGACGAAATTTATCGTCGCCAAATGCGAGGAACGGCCTAATTTCAACACGGCGAAGACGGTTCATCTCTTGCTCGTGCTGTTCCGTCAGCAGCATCCGGAGGCGCCGAGGCTGCTCATGGACATCCTGGAAAAGGGTGGAAACAAGCCGTTTTATTATTTGGACCGCCTTCAGCTTACTCTGCTTTCGCTGCTGCCCAAGTCTTATGCGCCTAGCTTACAGCGGTTCGCAGAAGGTTTATCGTACCAAGGAATAAGAAATCAGCTGCTGGACATTGCGGAAACCGTCGCCTCCGCGCAGGAGGCGGAACAGGAGCAAGCGGACAGCTCAAATCAGGAAAAGAAGGGACAGGGATTATGGGGATGGCTCACAAGCAGGATGTTGTAAGATTGCCCTCCGAGCGGCTGTACGCGGAAGAGCTGGAGGCATTGAAGAAACTGGACCAGGACGCGAAACCGGCCGGATGGCAGCTGTCTCCCAAAGCCGTTCTGACCTTTCTGACGGGAGGCCAAGTCAGGGGAGTCAACATTACGCCGAAATACATCGGAAACAAAAGACTCGTCGAGATGGCGATCGCCACGCTTCTGACGGATCGGGCGCTCCTGCTGATCGGGGAGCCGGGTACGGCCAAGTCATGGCTTTCGGAAAATTTGACGGCTGCAATAACCGGGGATTCGGGCCGGGTTATCCAAGGTACGGCAGGCACAAGCGAGGAGCATATCCGCTATTCGTGGAATTATGCGATGCTGCTGGCGCAGGGGCCGTCCGATCAGGCGATTATCAAGAGCCCGATCTTCCGGGCGATGGAGACCGGCGGAATCGCCCGGTTCGAAGAAATATCCCGCTGCGCCTCCGAGGTGCAGGACGCGCTGATCTCCATCCTCTCGGAGAAGACGATAGCGATTCCCGAGCTGAACCGGGAAGTGTTCGCCGCCAGAGGCTTCTCCATCATTGCAACGGCGAACACGCGCGATCGCGGCGTGAATGACATGTCGGCGGCCTTGAAGCGCCGCTTCAATATGATCGTGCTTCCGCCGCCTGCGGATATGGAGACGGAAGTGGAGATCGTGCGCAAGCGGGTCGGCGAAATAGCGGTCAGCTATGAGCTGAAGGCAGCGCTGCCCGACGAAGAGGCCGTGCGGAAGGTGGTGACGATATTCCGCGAGCTGCGCAGCGGGATGTCGCTGGACGGCAAGGAGAAGGTGAAGGGGCCGAGCGGGGTCATCTCCACGGCGGAAGCGATCTCGCTGCTGACCGGCAGCATGGCGCTGGCGGGCAGCTTCGGCAGCGGCAGGATTGAAGAGGAGGATATTGCCGCCGGGCTGCAAGGGGCTATCGTGAAAGACGAGGAGAAGGATCGTCTGGTCTGGAAGGAATATTTGGAAAATGTGATGAAAAAGCGGGGATCGACATGGAGAAATCTGTACTTCGCGTGCTCGGAGATGAACAACTAGCGGACGGCTCGGGATTTCATGTTTTCGGAATTCGGCATCTGTCGCCTGGCGGCGCGCATCATCTGCTGGCCTTCCTGGATGCCGTCAAGCCTACGGCCGTCCTGGTGGAAGGGCCGAGCGACGCGAGCCCGCTCATCGCCGAGCTCACGGCGGACGGCGTCAGTCCGCCGGTGGCCATTTTGGCCTATACGGATACGCTGCCGGTAAGAACTTTGCTGTACCCGTACGCCGAATATTCGCCGGAATATCAAGCTTTCCGCTGGGCGAGCCGGCACGGTGCGGAGGCAGCCTTCATCGATCTCCCCGCCGGGCAGGCATTGGCTTTGTATGAGCTGAGGCAGCAGGTGCCTTCGGAGAGCTTTCTAGCCTATGCTCACGAACAGAACGATCTGTACCGGCAGCTGGCCGAGCTGTCCGGAGAGCCGGATTATGAGGCCTATTGGGAACGGCATTTCGAGCATAATTTGCACGAAGATGCTTACCGCCAAGGCATTTACCGGTTTTCCCTGCAGATGCGGGAGCTCACCTCCCCGGGCGAAATGCAGCATGCCCCGCAGGAGGCGGCATATAACGAAATTCGGGAAGCTTATATGCGGCGCCGAATCCGGGAAGCCATCGCATCCGGCCATGACCCGCAGCGAATCGTCGTCGTGACCGGCGCGCATCATGCCTCGGCTATGGATCATCGCCTCCCGGCGATGACGGACGAACAGTGGAAGGGACTGCCCAAGACGAAGGCGAAATTGACGTTAATGCCTTACTCCTACTACAAGCTTTCGTTGCATTCCGGCTATGGGGCAGGTAATCAGGCGCCGGCTTATTTCGAGCTCTTCTGGCAATGCCTGCAGCGGGGGGATCTCCATAGACTTCCGGCTCTGTACTTCTCCCAAGTCGCCGCTTATCTGAGAAAGCATGGCAACTACAGATCGACAGCTTCCCTCATCGAGGGCGTGAGGATGGCGGAAGCGCTGGCCGCTCTGCACGGAGGGAGCCTTCCGACCTGGAAGGATTTACGTGATGCCGCGGTCGTATGCCTCGGCTATGGCGAGCTGTCGACCATCGCGGAAGCGCTGGCCAGAACGGATGTCGGCACGGCGATCGGGAGGCTGCCGGAAGGCGTTAGCCAAACGCCGATTCAGGACGATCTGAACAGACAACTGAAGCGGCTTAAGCTGGAGAAGTACAAGTCGGCCGTAGCAGCGACGCTGGAGCTGGATTTGCGCGAGAACCGCAGGGTGAAATCGGAGGAAGCGGCGTACCTGGACTTGAATCGCTCCGTTCTCCTGCAGCGGCTTACACTGCTCGGCATTCGCTTCGCCAAGCCGCAAAGGGTGAACCAGGATTCCGCTACATGGGCGGAGCACTGGGTGCTGCAGTGGACGCCGGAAGCGGAAATTCAGGTCGTGGAGTCGACGCTGAAAGGGGAGACGATTGAGCTGGCGGCGGCGTTCGTGCTGAAGGAGCGGCTCGAATGCTGCGCAGATATCGCCGAAGCATCCCGTATCGTTCGCATTGCCTGCGACTGCGCTCTAACGAAGGAGATGGAGCGGGCGATAACCGCACTGCACAGGCTAGCGGTGGATGCGGGCAGCTTCGAGCAGGTGGCGGCGGCCGTCTATGAACTGTCGGTGCTGATCCGTTACGGCTCGATCCGCCGGATTGAAACGGAGGTGCTCCTGCCGCTGCTCCGGCAGCTCTTCCTGCGCGGAGCGCTGCTGCTTGCGGGCGCTTCAAGCTGCAACGACGATGCCGCCCACGGCATGGTTCGGGCGATTCAATCGCTGCATGCCGTTGCCGGTGACCACTACGACGTCGTCGATGACGGCTTATGGCTGGCCAAATTGCAGGAGCTGGCTTCACGCGATGATTGCAATGCCAAGCTGTCCGGCTTCGCCTTCGCCCTTTTGCTGGAACGTAATGAAATTCCTGAGGAACGCGTTGCCAGGGAAGTTTCCCGGCGGCTTTCGCCGGGAATACCCGCCGATCTGGGAGCGGGTTGGTTCGAGGGCATGTCCATGCGCAACCGGTATGCGCTGCTCTCAAGAGTTGCGCTGTGGCAGCAGCTGGATAGCTATATCGGTTCGCTGGATAAGGAAGCCTTCCATCGTTCGCTCGTTTTCCTGCGCCGGGCCTTCGGCTCGTTCGAGCCCAGGGAGAAAGCGGCAGTGGCCGAAATGATGGGCGACATATGGGGCGTCGGCTCCGTGGCGGCAGGCTCTGTCTTACAGCAGCCTCTAAGCGAGGAAGAGAAGGAGAAGTTGGATGAGCTCGGTGAATTTGACTTTGGAGATTTGTAGCCTATGACGACAATCGATCAGGAGCAATTAAACCGTTGGCGGTTAATACTTGGTGCAGCCGTCGAAGAGAAGCTGCAAGCTTATGGCACAGGCGAAGCTATGCTTGATGAGGAAACGCGGCTTATGGATGAAGCGCTCGCCGCCATTTATGACGACACCTTCGGCGGAGGTGACGCCGGAACGGGTGCGGGCGGTCCCCGCAAAGCGGGGCTAGGCGCATCCATGCCGAAGCTGGCCAAATGGCTGGGCGATATCCGCACGTTCTTCCCGCCGGATGTCGTTTCTGTCATCCAGGGGGATGCCATCGAGCGCAGGGGCCTCAAGCAGCTGTTGTTCGAGCCGGAGCTGCTGGCTCAGGTGAAGCCGGATATTCAGATGGTGGCCACGCTGATGGCGCTCAAAGGGAAAATCCCCGAGAAGACGAAGGACACGGCCAGACAACTGGTTAAGGCGGTTGTGGATGAGATCGTGAAGCGGCTGTCGCAGGATTTGCGCCGGGCGGTGACCGGCGCGCTGAACCGCAGACAGCACTCGCCGCTGCCGTCGGTGACAGGGCTCGATTGGAAGACGACGATCCGCAAAAATCTCAAGCATTTCGACAAGGAACGAGGACTCCTGCTGCCGGAGAAGGTATATTTCTTCGATCGTGCCAAGCGGAGCAAGGAGTGGACGGTCATTCTCGACATCGATCAGAGCGGTTCGATGGCGGGCTCCGTGATCTACGCCTCGATTGTCGGCTCGATATTCGCCAGCATGCCGGCGCTGGATACGCGCGTCGTTGCTTTCGATACGGAGGTCGTCGATTTGAGCGAGCAATGTGCCGAGGATCCGGTCGACATGCTGTTCGGCATACAGCTTGGCGGCGGAACGGATATTAACAAGTCCATCACATACTGCGCGCCGTTCATTACCGAACCGAAGAAGACGCTGTTTATTCTGGTCTCGGACCTGTACGAAGGCGGCAACCGGACGGAGATGATCCGGAAGCTTGCGGAGATGCACCAAGCCGGCGTCAAGACGATCTGTCTGCTGGCATTGACCGATCAGGGCGTGCCGTCTTACGATGAGGCCGTGGCCAAGAAGCTGTCGCAGTACGGCATTCCATGCTTTGGCTGTTCGCCCGATAAGCTGCCTGAGCTCATTGAAGGCGCCTTGAAGGGGCACGATCTCGGCGTGCTTGCCGAGCGCGTGAAGCAAGGAGGCGGGCAGGGATGATAAGCTGGCTGCAGCGTCTAGTCAGCCTAGTGCTTGTGCTGGTCGTGCTTGCAGGTATTCAAGCGCCGCCGGCGCAGGCCTGCTCACGCGGGCCGACAACGCAGGAAGCGGATTATTTGGCCGCGAACGCTATTTTCTCAGCCACCGTACTGCGCCTGGAGGACGTCTATCCGTCGCAGACGCTGGCCGTTCTCCAGCCGCTCGACGTATATAAAGGGAAGGCCTCTTCTTATGTAGTGACGAACGACGATTCGGATCAATGCGGCGCAAGCCTTGAAGCAGGGAAGACGTATTTATTTTTCGCACAGGGATGGGATATTCCGTATATTAGTGTGTTTGATGCGTATGAGGATGGGACTGAACACATGAAGGCGCTTGTGCAATGGCTTGAGGCGAGAGCGGAGGAGCCTTCGGGCTATAAGGCGGTAGAAGCGTTCAGGCAGGGAGAGATCCGCCTTACGCTGGAGCAGCAGGACCAAGGAAAGATGGATCAAGCGTTCATCTCAAATCATACGGTATATGCTCCTCTTCCGTATATACTCGAAGTATTGGGAAGCATTCCTGCATCTGCAAGGGAACGGCTTCAAGCGGAAACGATCGCATACGGTAAAGAGCGGTTCGTTCCTGTACGGCTCGCCGCCGAGAGCATGGGCTACGAGGTCGGGTGGATCGAGCACAACTCGATGGTCGTGATCCATACGCCGATCGACAAGCGGAAGGGACCGATGACGCTCGCAATGCGCTATCTGATTCAAGTCGGTTTGGAAGGCAGCCTTGAGGTTGACCGTTTGACAAAGGATGAGATTGCGTACCGCTCTTATCATGGACATATGCCGCCGGGTCTGGAGGTTCAGCCACAAACGCACCCTTTCTCCGATATGCTGCAGGAAGAGATCGGGCACAGGAAATACATCCTTGAGTTTTATATGAAAAATGGGCAAAATGATATCCGGCTGTTAGCAGCCCCCGAACTGGTTCACCGAATCGAAAGCGATTCCGCATTCCGCGCACAGGTAGGGAAGAGGCTGGGCAAGCCGGCCGGCGCGCTGCCGGCGCATCGGCTGGTAACTGCAGCGGATTTCGAGTGAAGAATGTCAAAGGGGAGGATTCGATGAAGCTATTTCAGAATATACCCCTGCTGCCGACCAAATTAAATAGGCCGCAGCAGCCATCGTATCATATCCCCCGGGAGCATTTGATGGCCGGCATGTCCAAGGCGCTATCCTGCAAAGTGACCTTCGTCACGTCGCCGCCGGGCTTCGGCAAAACAACGCTGGTCGGCGAATGGCTGCTGCACGGGTCCGTACCCGTCGCATGGGTTTCCTTGGATCAAGGGGAGAATGACATGCTCCGGTTCTGGACTTATGTCATAGCAGCCTTTCATCGGCTGTATCCAGCGCTCGGCCACAAATCGCTTTCCTTATTGCGAACGATTTCGTTCTCGGCGGAAGAAATGATTGATTGGCTGCTTCATGATTTATTTGACATCCGTCATGATGTGCTGCTTGTACTCGATGATTACCATGTGATCGATTCCCAAGAGATCCATTCCCAGGTTGCTTATTTCCTTGACCGTATGCCGCCGCATGTCCATCTTATTCTGCTAAGCCGCAAGCAGCCGCCGATTGCCGTCGGCAAGCTCCGTGCCAGAGGCCAGCTGTGTGAAATCGGTTTGAAGGATTTGCGTTTCTCCCCGGATGAGATGAAGGCGTTCTGGCTGAAGCAAACCGGCGACACGCCTAGTGAAGCGGTTATGCAGCTGTTAACGGAGCGCACGGAGGGGTGGGCGGCCGGCGTTCAGTTGGCTGTGCTCACCCATCTGTCGGGTCATCCCCAGGCGTTGAACGATTTCAAGGGAAATCACCGGTATGTCGTGGATTATTTGATGGAAGAGGTTTTCGACCATATGCCCGATCGCGTTCGGTCGTTCCTGGTGAAAACGTCGGTGGCGGAGCGGATGAACGCCGGACTTTGCTCGGCGCTTATCGGGCGCGATGTTCAGGTGGACGAGCTTCAGGACATGGAGAAAGCGAACTTATTCGTTATTCCCTTAGATGCGGAGAGGCATTGGTACCGGTATCATCATTTGTTCGCCAGCTTCTTGCGCAGCAAGTTGGAGGGGGCGGAAGCGAGCGGTCTCCACAGGGCGGCATGCGAATGGTTTGCGGAGCAAGGCTTCACGGCAGAAGCCGTCGAGCATGCGCTATCGGCAGCGGCGTACGGCCGGGCAGCGGGTCTCATCCTGCAGAGTGCGCCGGAGATGCTCAAGCGAAGGGAGCTGGCCACCCTGCACAGATGGCTGCTGCAGTTGCCGTCCGCTGTGCGGGAGCGTCCGGAAATGCTGATGATTCAAGTGTGGACGGAGCTGCTTCTGGGGCGCAAAGAGCAGACGGAGGTCCACATCCATACGCTGCACCGTGCGCTGCAGCTGCCTGCTCATGCCCTCACGCCGCAATTGATCGGAGTCAGAGAGGATTTGAAAGTGGTCCGGTGCTTTCAGGCCATGCTGGCGGGCGATTTCCCTCTGTGCTATTCCTTGCTGCAGCAGATGTGCGAGGAGGAGAGCCTGCCGGACCTTCAAGATGTGCCGATGCTGTTCAGCATGGGGGTGGAGATGAACGCCGGAAGTTTGCCGCTGATTCGCAGCTATTACGGGTTTCGCGGACGGATCAAACAGGCGAAGCGCTATCACCGGTTATACGGCTCATTCATTGACAAGCACGGGTTTCACGATTACCCGTTCACGGCTTATCAAAGGGCGGCGCTGAGCGAAGTTTGTTATGAGCAGAACCGGCTCGACGAAGCGCTGCGTTGGGCCGACGATGCGGTTCGCCTTGCGAGGTTGAACCGGGTTATGGGGGCTTATGTGCCTGCAGAGATCGTTCGTTCTAAGATCACAAGAGATCGAGAAGGGGCGGAATCTGCTCTTGCCATCCTTCGGGAAGCTATGGCGTATGTGAACGCAGAGGATCTCCCAGGTTCCCGGTGGCACGACCTGCTCTATGCGTATTACATTCGCTGCCGGCTGGAGGTTGGCATTACGGAGGATACCGGCCCATGGATGGCGGCTGCCTCATGGGGCAAAAGAAACGAGATGATCGGCGACCAGGACGACGAGCTGCTGACGTTCATCCGTGTCTTAATGGCCGGAGGCGATATCCGCGAAGCACTTCTATGGTGCGCGAAGCTCATGCGGAAGGCGCAGTCCTCCGGCAGCATCATGACGGAGATCGAGGTTCGGCTGTGTCTGGCGCAAATTCATCACTGGTTGGATGAGCCTCATACGTCGCTGCTTCAGCTGCATAAGGCGCTTTGCTTGGGAGAGCAGGAGGGTTACTTGCGCATATTTGCCGGAAAGGAGTTATCGGCTTTGCTTACCCGCTATGCCGAGGTACGGCGAAGCAAATATATGCCGGACATTCAGTCGGACGGGGTATCGCTGTCTTATCTGCAAAGCATAGTATCCATCGCTCAGGAGGGGCACGCGGAGGAGCGTCAGAGCGCAAGCTCCGTGCATACGCTGACTCCTCGCGAGCGGGAAGTGCTGCAGCTTATGGCGGAGGGCTTGTCGAACAAGGCCATTGCCGAGCGGCTGGTGTTGTCGGAAGGCACGGTGAAGCTGCATCTCCACCGGATCTATAGCAAATTGCAGGTGAACGGGAGAGTGCAGGCGGTTCAGAAAGCGAATGAAAGTAAAATATAACGATCGCATATATCTTTCGTTAGCTGGCCGCCCCCCTCGCATCTGTTAAGCTGAAAACAGTTCAACAGATGAGGAGTGGAAAGCATGAATTATGATGTGATTGTCGTCGGGGCGCGCGTTGCCGGATCTTCGCTCGCTTATGAATTGTCGCAGGCCGGCTTCAAAGTGCTGCTCGTGGAGCGGTCTGTTTTTCCAAGCGATATGTTGTCGACGCATAACTTTTTTAACAATTCGGTGGCTATGCTTAGGGAAATGGGTGTACTGGACAAGCTGCTGCAGACGGGCACCCCCTTGTACCGGAGGGCTTATGTGCGAATGGACGATGCCGTAATTGACGGCCTGTATCCCGAGGTGTCCGGTGAATCGTACTGCTTGTGCATCAGACGCAAATATTTGGATTCCATTCTGTTCGAGCATGCGGCAGCTTCACCGCTCGTTACCGCCATTCAAGGGTTTCGGGTTACGGATGTATTGCGGCAAGGCGATGCGGTCACTGGTATTGCAGGCGTGGGACGCGATGGCCGTAGAGAGCAATTCACAGCCAGGCTGGTGGTCGGAGCGGACGGCCGCCATTCGACGGTGCGCGATTTGGTGCGGAGCGAGCGGATAATGGCTGTGCCGACGGACTATGCTTCGTATGTAGGTTACTTTTCCGGGTATCGGCAAGAGGGGGAGCCTTGTGTGGAGTTTTATAAAATGAGAGATCGTCTGGCGATCCTATTCCCCACTAGCGACGAACTCGTCGTTGTTGGCGTCATGTTTCCGCTGGCGAGCACGGAATGGATGGACAAATTCAAATCCGGACCGGAGACAGCTTTCCGCGAGCTTGTCGATTGCGGTTTCCCGGACACAGGCTTCCCCGAGCGGTTGCGCGCAGCGAAGCTGGAAGAGCCGGTTCGAGGACTGCTGGGCTATGATAACGACTGGTTTCAAGGGCTGGGCCAGGGCTGGGCGCTTGTCGGAGACGCCGTTTCTTTCAAGGATCCCGCGGTTGGGCAGGGCATGCACGATGCGATCTACGGCGCTCGATTGCTGACCTCGCTCTTGTCCGAGGAAGAGGATTGGGCCGGCAATTGGGAACAGTTGGCAAGGCGTTATCAAGCGGCGATGGAGTCCAAGCTGATGTCCCGCTACGGGATGGCTTGCCAAATGACGAAAGTTACTCCCGTTACGGCAGAGCAAGCGATCGTGAATCAAGTTATCGCCGCGAATCCTGCAGTGACGCAGGCATTCCTTGGCATTTATAATTATGCGAACGAACCGGAGGCTTTCGGAGAGATGGTGATGCAGGCGATGCAGGCGATGCAGGGGCCGTAGAACGACTCTATCATTTTGTATGCCGCCTTTCCTCCATTTTCATAGTATAATAGTTCCTAATGACATATGGAGGAACTAAAATGACGTTAATTAAGCACATGCAAGCCCCAGATGAATTTCTCGGTTTCTATCTAATTAAAGAATTGGAAATTAAACAAACGAATACGACGCCGGCCAAAGATTTCATGGATATCGTGCTGTGCGATGCCAGCGGGCAAGTCACCGCCAAGATGTGGGATGTCAGCGCGGCGGACAAGGAAACCTTTTTCCCGATGACGCTCGTGAAGGTCCAAGGGCTCGTGCAGACATACCGGGATAAATTACAGGTGAAAATCGGGAGAATCCGCAAGGTGCTGCCCGAAGATGGCGTGCAGATGACGGACTTCATCCGGTCGGCTCCCATAAGTCCGATGGAACTCATTCATACGATAAATAACGTTATGGCCAGCATCACGAATGAGGCGGTGAAATCCATCGTATCGTACTGTGTGGCCAAAGTAGGAGAGAAGCTGAACCACTATCCGGCCGCCAAAACGCATCATCACGCATATTTCGCAGGTCTCGCCTATCACATTGTGCGTATGCTGGAAATCGGCGAGTTCATTTGCAAGCAGCGCCCATTCCTTAATCCCGACCTGATTAAAGCGGGTATCATTCTGCACGATATCGCCAAACCGGAAGAAATGACCGCCCAGCTGGGCATCGTCACGGAATACAGCGTGCAGGGCAAGCTGCTCGGTCATATTTCGATGGCGTCGAGCTGGATCACGGAAGCGGCACTGCACCATGGGCTGGACCTGCAGTCCGATGTGGTGATCGGGCTGCAGCACATCGTGCTGTCCCATCATAATTTGCCGGAATGGGGAAGCCCGGTGCTGCCGCAAATCCCGGAAGCCGTCGCCCTGCACTACATCGACTCGATGGATGCGAAGCTGCAGATGGTCGAGGATAGCTTGCAGGTAACGCCGGAAACGGATGCCTGGACCCCGGTTATCCGCGGGTTGGAGAATAAAGCGATGTATCGTTTGAACTTATAATGGGAAGCCGTCAGGATAGTCTGGCGGCGCTTAATAACCGCTTTCCCCGTTATGTGAACAGGGGGGCGGTTATTTTTGCTCTTCTAATGTTTACTTGGTAAAAGAAGGAAAGGTGGTCGGATTGTCGAAATAATGTTAATGCCTATGTCATTGTTCAAGGCTGTAAGTTTTGTCGGGGAAGGTGAAAGCGTGAAGCGGGTCATTCAGATGTGCTGGATAGGTTTAATTATTGTCATATTATCTAGTGTATGGACAGGTTCGCGAGCTCATGAAAATGAACAATCTATTGAAATGAAAACGATTCCAGAATGGAGCGTTATGTGGGGCGATCCTCCGGGCGGATTGGAGGAAGTGGAATTAATTTCACCGGATAAGTGGATTGCCGTGAGAAACGGTCAACCTGCACCGCATAAACCGGCGCTTGTTACATCGGCTTGGATCAAAATTCAGCTTCCGTCCAGCATACCTAAAGACTATGGGATGTACATAGAAGATATTCGGTCACAACGAACGAAAGTATACATAGACCATCATGTCGTTTGGGAGGCGAATTATCATTTTCCCTACGATACCCAACGAAGCTTATTTCCGATCAGCAGCGAGGATGGGGAGAAAACGGTCTATTTGAAGCTTGAGACTTCAATGGACCGGTTAAGCATATACTCCGATGTCAGACTCGGCCATTACACAGCGTTAATGCGGTCGTTCATGCTGAAGGATCTGCAAAATATCATTTTCGGATGTTCATTTCTTTTCATCGCTGCGATCATGCTGATCGGTTCCGTTTTTCTGAACCGCGGTCAATTCCAAAGCTGGGCGATCATCAGTGTGCTTAGTTTATCGGTAGGCGTTATTTTCATCACTTACTCGCCCTTCATGTACGCCAACTTCACGCAATATGGCGGTATTTATAGTGCTTCATTCGATGTCGCGCTTTTTTTATTTTTGCCGGCACTCACTTATTTTATTGAACGGATCTTCGATGACGGCAGGTTTACATGGGTACGCTGGTTTCGGAAGTTCCAAATGGCTTACTCCGGCTTGTTAATTTTACTCATGTGCGTGAATCTGCTGAGTCGTAATCAACTGCTCAATGTCTACTTTTTCGCATCCGTTACGGTTTTGGCCGTAATCATGGTTTGCCAATTCATATTGATCATTGGTTTATGCATTAAGCTGGTTCGCAAAGGGAATAAGGAAGCGGTCATTTTTTCCAGCGGTTTTGCGATGTTGGCGTCTATGGGCATATTGGATTTGACCAACTATTACGCCTCTTCCGGGAATTACCAGTTTTTTCTGTGGAAATGGGGGGTGATCGCCTTATTTATTGCCCTCGTGGTCATTCTGGTCAGACGCTTCGCCATGAATCAGGCACTGATGATGAATTATTCCAAGGAACTCGAATTTTACAATCACCAGCTCCAGCTGTCTGAGAAAATGGAAATCATTAGCGCGCTGGCTGCATCCGTCGCCCATGAGGTGAGGAATCCGCTGCAGGTCACAAGAGGTTTCCTTCAGCTTGTCGCTTCCCGTACGGATGGCAAAAATCAAGAATACATGCGAGTAGCCATCGAGGAGCTGGACCGGGCTTCGACGATTATTACCGATTTCCTGAGCTTCTCGAAACCGCAGCTGGAAGACTTGGCGGACCTCAATGTAGCCAATGAAATCAAACAAATCGAAGGCATTATTGTGCCTCTCGCTACTTTGCATGGCGGACGAATTACGGTTCATGTTCCTTCCGGGCTTTATATTCGCGGCAATGTTTCGAAGTTCAAGCAAGTGCTGATTAATCTTATCAAAAATAGCATAGAAGCTTTCCAAGAGGATGGTGAAGGCCAGATTCATATCTGGGCTTATGAGAAGCAGGAGCACATCTACATTCATATCAAAGACAATGGGGAGGGAATTGAACCGGCGAAGTTGGCGAAGTTAGGGGAGCCTTATTTCTCGACCAAAACGAAGGGTACAGGCCTCGGTCTCATGGTTACCTTCCAAATCGTAGAGGCCATGAAGGGGACGATCGAGTTCAAGAGCCAGCGGTATATCGAGACGGAGGTCGTCATGTGCTTCCCGCGCGTGAAAGAAGCGGAGGCGGGGTGAGTTGGCGAGCGGTCGGGCTCTAACGGACACCACGGCCGTTAATGCCGGGGAACGCGGCCGGTTTGCGCTCTAACGGACAGGAGAGCCGCTATTTGCCAGTTTCCGCGCGAGAATCGCGCTGATCGAGGCAAATAACGTTCACTGTGTCCGTTAGGACCCGGAATCGGCGCAAAACCGCCGAATAGCGGCTTCTGTGTCCGTTAGCCGATTCCGGGGGCGCGGTGCTTCGAACGCCGTGAACAGGCGCGGCCGTGAACACCGGAGCCGAGCTGTGCCGGCGGCCCACAACTGCCGATCGCTCCGAGGTACGCCGCTCTAACGGACACCACGGCCGTTAATGCCGGGGAACGCGGCCGGTTTGCGCTCTAACGGACAGGAGAGCCGCTATTTGCCAATTTCCGCGCGAGAATCGCGCTGATCGAGGCAAATAACGTTCGCTGTGTCCGTTAGGGTCCGGGATCGGCGTAAAACCGCCGAATAGCGGCTTCTGTGTCCGTTAGCCGATTCCGGGGGCGCGGTGCTTCGAACGCCGTGAACAGGCGCGGCCGTGAACACCGGAGCCGAGCTGTG